>NZ_JAMXRX010000004.1:0-563372 GCF_024124605.1 Halomonas sp. CnH100-B
CAGGTTGCCGTCGCGGCTGGCTAGATTCAGAGCCAGCTCGAAGGGCTGGGAGAGGGCTTCACGGTGGGTGAAGTCGACCACGGCGATCTCGTCAATGCCGGGTAGCGTCACGGTAAAGTGCAGTCCGGTGCTTTGCATATCAGCTTCCCTCTCCTGTGCCAGAACCGATGACGACGCCGCCGCAGTCCACCGCGTGGCCTGTCAGCGCTGCGGGTTTGCCATCGATCAGTATGGAGCTTGAGCCCTGGGCAATCGTGCGCGGGTGTGGTGGATGGTTGGGCTTATCATGAGGTTCCAGCGGGTCGCCTACGCGAGCGACCGGTTTACCATCCATGATGACCGTGCCGCTCCCCGCAGTGACGGGAGTGGGAGGGAAACCGTCGTGATCGGTGCCCGTATCGCCTACGAGTACAAATTTCTGGCCCATTGTTGGTTCTCCTTTTCCTGTGTCGCGCGTTATACCCGACGACTATTCATCCCATTTGGCGGGCGCTTCATAGGTGGCCACCTCGAACGCATCGACGTATTGACGCGTGAAGCCAGCGGCTTCGAGGCTATCGACGGCCGAGTAGCAGGTCAGCGGTAGGCGTATCTGTAGCGGCACGCCGCTTAAACTCCGCCTGACGGCCATGAGTAAACGTGTGCCATGGCCGCTGCCTTTCCACTCTTGGCTGATATAGAAAAACCGTAGCTGCCACGCGGCTTCGTCATCTGGGCGGCAGGCTAACACCATGCCCAGCGGTGGCCCTTCTCCATGACGAAGGGCAAGCAAGCGCCCTTGCCAGCGGGCAACTTGCCCCTCTTCGCGCTGAAGCCAAAGGCCGCGGTGAACGGTGAATTCCAATGCCCGCCGTAAGGTGTCCAGTACGCTCTCATCGCGTAACACCCACGGCGAGTTGCCCTTGGCATCGGCTTGGTAAACGGCCTCGATAAAGCGATCGATGTCTTCTGGCCGCGCTTCTTCCAAAGGGCGCGAGCGTTTACCCCCATGGCGCGCTGGTCGCGTGGGCGAGGGTTGCGCGCCAAACATCTGCTTAAGTTTGGTCAGCATCATCCCTCCGCTCTGCATAGAGCGCCGATGGCAGCTGGAAACCAGATGCCAACGGACGAGTAAACGGGTTGGGGGCGCTATCAGCGAACAGGCGATAGCGCATGCTGCCGCCATCAACGTTGAACCGCAGTTCCAGTTCACGCTCGCTGACGCTGGTGATATCCGCTTGTTCCAGCAAGCGGAACCAGGCCCAAGCACCATCCTGGCTGATGCTGCGCGGCGAACGATTCACTTCACTGGGCACCATGGTGATGCGGCTTTCTGTGCCACTGCGCAGCGCATTGGGCCAAATCATCGACACCCGCTGGCTGGCACTATGCGCGTATTCAATGAGCTGACCATCGACACTGATCACGCTGCGCCGCTTGTCGGGGCTTAAGCTGATAGGTTCTAGGGCAAACTCCACATCCAGCGCGCCGTCGCGGCTAAAGTAGGCGCGGCGAATCTGCTCGGCCTGCTGAACAGCGGTGTAGAGGCTGTCGCGCAGCAGGGAGTTTCCTTCTGCATCCACCAAGTATTCCGGCGCGCCTTCGATGAAGGGCTTGAGGCTGTCTTGATAGAACGCATCCAAGGTTCCTTCAGGCGCAAAGAACTCTTCAAAATCACTGAGCGCCACTTCACGATTCGCACTAGGCGATAGCGGGTAGCGGCCCGCTAAACGCTCTTGATAGGGGGCCACCACCTCGTCCAGCCACTGGCTTTCAAGATGGCGTGTTGCGCTCACCATCATGAGTTGCCAGCTTTGGTCGGCCAAGTTATGCAGCATGCGGCCAACCGGCTCGGGGGTGTTGTCGGCTATCCGCTGTAAGTTGTAGATAGGGTCGTTACCACGCAGTGAGAGGCGGTCACGAACGGTGATGAAAGCAGCGCGCCCTGAGTCGTTCGCTTCTTCAATGCCCATCAGGTAATCACGCAGTGCGGTGACGGCTGATTTGATCTCTTCAAGCGAAGAGGGGTTATCGTTACGCGCCTGACTGAGCTGATTAATGGGCGTGAAAGGCTGCTCAATGGCCAGCGCCAACTGGTAGCGCTGAGACTGTCTCAGCGCTTCTCGCGCCTGCTCATCGTCACTGGGCAACTCAGGATAAAGGCTGGTATTGCGAGCCACCGCATCCAACAACCGATCCAACGGGCGCTGCGCGCCGACGAGTGCATCGGCCACAACGATGGCTTGACGAATATCGGGCAGCGGCACCAACTGTGTATCGCGCAGGGCGTCACGCCAACTGACGTGATAATCCGCCACGTAGTGCTCACGCAGAGCGGTTTGTAGCTGCTGACGGTCTGCATCGCTAAAGTTGATGTTATCGCGCTGGCCGAGTACCCACGCGTCAATAAGCGCCAGCTCGGTGGCACGGTCTAGCTCTTGTAGAAAGTAGTTCTCGAACCCGTTACGCGTCACGAGGTGCGGTAAATGAACGTGCTCGGGATTATCATTGCGAGACATGAACACCGTATTGAACAGCGTACCCACGCTACGGCGTAAATCCAGCGGCTCCCCGCGGCGGCTGCCTGCCGCCTTAAGCGCGGCGTAAACTCGCTCATCGATGGGCTGGCGTGCCAACTCCTCTTGCGCAGCGGCAATACTGCCTTGAAGCGGCGCCATGGCCTGCTCAGCGCGGGGGCTGCCTGCCGCTATGCGCCCTTCCAAATCGCTATGCGCCATGGCGTAGTCTAGGTGCGTCAACAGCCGCTGCTGAACGTCCCCCTGCTGGGGAAAGAAGCTCTGCCAGCGCTGCGCCATATAACGCTCGACGCGTTCAGGTTGTCGCCCACTGGCATCCGACATCATCCGCAGCACACGTAGCAGCGCCAACTTGGCATTACTGTCCGGCTCGGCCCGGTTCATGTCATCCATGATGCCGATCATCAAGGCAGGCAAGAACTGATGCTCGAGCATGGCTAGGTAAGCTCGCTCGACCTGCGCGCCAATAATATGCCCTTGGTATAAGCCCATGTCTGCCAAATAGGGCGTATGGGTTTGGTAGCCCTCAAAGGTTTCCAGTGCATAGCGCAACCGGTCGAGGGGTTCTAATAACTCGTAACCGGAAGGATCATCGCTTTGAAATGCTTCTGGCTGGGTCGCTAAGAAGGTCTCGGCACGCTCTTCCACGGCCGCCAACGAGACACTGTTTTTCTGGTAGAAATGTGCCCAGCCACCGACTAACCCTACCCCCATCACCAAACAGGCAACGAGGCTGAGCGTTCGCATACGCTTGCGCTGCTGGGTCACTCGGGCGTTATCACCGGCTAGCCCAGCCTCGGGGTAAATAATTTTTTCAAATAGCTCTTCGGTAAAGTACAGCGCACTGCGTGTGGCACGATGCGCGGGCTGAACGCTATCTTCCATGCCATAACGGCGTGCCGCCGCATCCACGAAGGGGTCTTCTGGCACACCCTGCTGATACACCGAGGTAAAGTAAGTGCCGCGTACCATGGCAGCCGTCGAAAAGCGGTCACTGGAGAGCGCTTCGGTTAAAAAGCCCTGCAGTACGTCACGCAGCCCTGCTAATTGGCGAACAAAACGGAAGACCGATTCGCGCTCTTCGCGGTCACGACACTCGGAAAGCATCGTCGGTAGCAGCTGATTCAAGCGCGATAACATCGCATCGTAGTCAGCTTCAAACTCGGCTTCCCACTGGCCTGGGGTGTGCATAGAAGCTGGTGTAAAGGTAAAGCCGAGCGGAGCCTTACGGGCGGCACGAGAGTAATGGCGGAAGAAATCATCAAACCCGTGCAGCAAATCCATTTTGCTGAACGTGACGTACACAGGCAGCCGTGTGCCGTGGCGCTCCATTAATTCTCGCAAACGGCTGCGCAGCAGCGCCGCGTAGGCTTTACGAACGGCCACTTGGGCATGGCTTAAACGGGCAAGGTCTAGCACTAACACCACGCCATCCAGCGGTCGCTGGGCTCGGTTGCGCTCAAGCCAACCCACAAAGTGGTCCCAGAGGCGGCTCTGCAGCGCTTGCGGCTCGCCCTCTTCCATCGCGCCTTGGGTTAATAGCTCGCCATCCGGGTCGATCAAAACGGCTTGATCGCCAATCCACCAATCGAAGCCTAACTGGCCTTGCTTGCTGCTCTGCCCAGAGGCCTTCATCACATGGGTAAGCGCAAAGTTTTGTCCGGAACGGTTGATCAGACTCGTTTTACCCGCGTTTTCCACGCCCATAACGAGGTACCAGGGTAGGCGATACCGACTGTTAGCACCGCCGCCTAAACTATCGGTAAGTTCGCTCAGCACGCGATTCAGCGACGCTTCTTGCCGCTCAACTTGGCTCATGATGGGATCTTGCTGACGCGCATCTTCTAACTGCCGCTGCTCATCCAATTCCCGCAGACGGCGGGCGAGGCGAACGCCCCACACAATGACGGCCACCGTGACGACAGCCAGCGTTGCCAACAAGCGATTAGTGAGCGGCGCCAGCGGCATCATGCCGCGAACTTCCCAGTTTGGCCCCAGCCACCAAATAGCGACGACTAGCGCGATCAGCAGTACTGACCACAGTAGCGTAGACAGCCTAAGCAAGCCTTTCGCTTTATTGCCGTGCGCATTCGCTTGGTTTTGCGCTGACTGTGCCCGCGATAACCCCGGCACCCAGCGACTTAGTTTCGACATGAAAGTTGACCACATGAGCCTTTATCCCTCGTCCCTTATGATGATGTCCGTTGTTAATGCGTCTCTTGAATCGCCGCTTTTAGGCGTGAAACCAAGGCAGGTTCCCACTGCTCTAGCGCCAGCGACGTGACGAGTTGATGCAACGTGTGATAATGCTGCTGGGCCAGGCTCTCCAGGCCTGCCTCTTGCAGCAGTTCTGCACTGGCTAACCGCCAGTAGGCGCTGTCACGCGGAGAACGCGCACGGCTCAGCCCTTGATCCAGTACCTTGAGTGCCGCGCCCAAATCGCCGTTTTCCATCACCTCACGTGCTTCGTCTAGCCCTGCATGCCAGGCATCGTTACCGCCCCCAGCGCTGTCGCTACTGCCCGTATTACTCTGCAACCAACGCGCCGTATCTCCATCAAGAAACGCCGCTCCGCTGTTGAACGTCAGCGCTTCGATACCGGGCAACCGTTCTACAAAACGCTGCGTTTCATCACGAATGGCTTCGGCACAGCGCAGATGCCCTAGCTGCTTGGCCAAACCAGCGCTCAAACGATGGCCCTCAAGCCAGTACGGGCTAAGTGCCAAGCTATTTTCAATACGCTGCCAAAGCGCGTTATCACCGCCTTTTGCGAGCGCTTCGCGGTAGTCGGCAATCCTGTCGGCAGAAACCGGGGCCAGCTCTGTTTTGCCATTCTCTTTTGCGGCAGGGAGCGCTTGAATGGTGCTCCAGACCGCATAACGGCGCAGGCGATACGCCAGCGGCTCACCAACGGATTGCTCACCCAGAAACTCCGCCATTTTGAGCAGCGCTTGGCGATTGGAGCGCTCATTTCCCGCTTCCAGGCGAAGCTCGGGTGCTTTGTTGGCGGAGGTTTCTACTGGTGCTGAGCCCGTTGACTGACGTTGCCCCGCTGGCGAAGTGGACGCGCTTTGCGGTGCTGACTGTTCAGCAGACGACGGTTGTTTTGCCGGGCGCAGCGCCAGTAATTGACGACTGAGCTCAACAACCCCCTCTTGTGGCAACGACTTTTCAGCGGCTTGGTGCTGCAACTCCTTTAGCGACGCTTGGCAAGCCTCAAACTCATCTTCCGCGTTATGGAAATCCAACCCGGCAACCAGCTTGACGCTGCGTTGGATGAACTGTTGAAACAACCGCGGGCGTAATTTTTCGCCCCTCTTTCCTGTAAAGGGGTAGGCATGCTCCCACCAGGGTTGTGCAGCGCTGCGCGCCAATAGCCGTAGCGAAAGCGCAAAACGCACGCCATTACCGCCGTGTTGCAAGCAGTGGATCAGGTGGCCCAGCACTTTTAGATCTTTACCACGCTCACTCAGCATGCGAATGGCCAACCCTTCAGCGGTTTCCCATTCAACGTGCGCGTGCTGTAGCGAACCCACTTTCATCATCTCTTCATCGAGGGCGAGATAGTCGTGGCTATCCTCTACTGGCTCGCCGACCAGAGCGCCCTCAGCATTTGCGGAGAGCGGTGCTAGCACCGGGTCTAAATGAGGTTCCGACGTGATGCGCATCGTTCGTTGCTCCCTTACCAGCGGCACGCATTGCGCAGTGGTTGAATGTCTTGACGTAGCCCCGTTACATCAAACCGCAGGCCGTCCAAAGCACTGACATCGCTGCGCAGGGTGACCTCGCTTGCATTGAGCAGTTGACGCAGCGTTTCGATGGCAGGCAGGCCTCGCCCACCACTAACCACTTGGCCGCCATCACGCACGCGCCATTGCTGCTGCACGGTGCCACCGTTACCCACTAGCTGCAGGTCTACTCGGGCGTCATTCAGTGACGTGGGAAGATGTAGTTGAAAACGGGTAATGAGCTTTTCGCAGGCCATCACCAGAATGGGACGAGGCGGCGTTGTGCCCAGCGCGGGCACGCTGATCAGCACGTTGTCGCCGCTTTCTTGCACCATCAGCCCCACGTCATCTTCTCGACGAGCTGCCTCTTGGCGCTCAATGTCGTACCACAAGGCGGGCATATCCGTGCTTTCGCCGGTGTCACCGTCTGTTTGAAACACTGCGTCGTAGCAGTTCAAGCGCTCCAGCCGAGATGACTCTTCGCCACAGGCGCGGGCTTGCTCCAGCATGTCAGCCTGGGTGTCGGCCTGCAGGGCTGGGCTAACCAGCACGCTGGCGATGAGTAGGCTACCGACTAGCCACTGATGTTTAAGCAGCATCGTATTCATTTGGTATCCAGTTCGAGTAGCTGGCATTTATGCGCCAGCGTTCGCTTCGGTAGGCCTAGGCTTTGCGCCGCTTGGGCACGATTCCCCCCAAAACGGCATAACCGTTGACGGATAATCGCGGACTCCACATCGCGCAGTGCTTGGCGAAGATCATCAATATCATCCGCCAGGGGAAGCCCATGAGGAGTAGTCGTGGCAGACGGTTGAGGCGACGCGGTGTCTTGCTGCTCGCCAGGCAGTGAATAGGCGTCGATATCCGCCCCTTCAGGCGTCATAGCGCAGGCGTAATCCACTATATTTTTTAGTTCGCGCACGTTACCGGGATACTCACGCCGGTGTAATAGGCGCAGTGCCGCTGGCGTAATCCCAATTTCATCACGCCCTTCCCGCCGACAAAAATCAGCGATAAACGACTGGGCCAATTGAGCAATATCGTCTCGACGCTCGGAGAGCGGCGGAACAGTAATGGGAAACTGGCCTAGCCGGTAATAAAGGTCTGCTCGGAAGCGCTGCTGTTTGATCTGCTCTCTGAGCGGTTGATGGGTTGCCGCCACCAAGCGTAAATCAGCGCACCGCTCTTCGCTGGCGCCCAGCGGGCGATAGCGGCCGCTTTCGAGAACCCGCAGCAGTTTTGCTTGAAGTGCCAGTGGCATATCGCCAATTTCATCCAAAAACAGCGTGCCACCGTCTGCCTGGCTAATCAGGCCTTCCCGAGCGTGGTCGGCCCCTGAAAACGCGCCTTTGGAGTGACCAAATAACTCTGACTCCAGTAGCGCCTCTGGAATCGCAGCGCAATTGATCGCCATGAACGGGCCACTTGAGCGCCCTGAAAACTGGTGAATCGCACGAGCAACGCAGTCCTTGCCGGTGCCGGTGTCTCCTTGCAGCAGTACGGCTAAATTGGTTTCCGCCGCCCGGATAACATGCCGCCGAAGTATTTGCATAACCGACGACTGCCCTAGCAGATCATCCGCCAACTGGTCTGCTAACGTTTGACGGCGTGCGCCATCGTTCAATTTCGCCAGAGAGTCCTTGAGTACCTGAGAGCGCTGACGTTCGCCTTGCTCTCGTGCAAGTCGCGACCATAAGCGGCAAAGCAGCGCCTCAAAAGCCACCATACCCGGGTCATTCGCCAACGCAGCTAAGATCGTTGGCTGCCCTACCAGCAATAGCGCGCCTAACCACTCCCGTGGGCCATCAACGGCGCGTAGCGGCAAGACATGCAGTTGCAACGCGCCTTTCAGCGCGGCCAGTTGCGATTGAAAACCTGGATGATCCAGCCGAATACGCGCATCCGCCACGCTGAGCGTTAACGGCTTACCGCTGCGAATGGCATGCGCATAGGGATGGTTAAAGTCGGCACAATCAAACTGTAAGTCGTCACTGTCTCGACCCAGCCAGCGGCCACTACCCTCTACATACAGGCACTCTGCCATTACCAGGCCCAGGTGTTCCTGCAGCAACTGGGCAGCTTGCTTACGTAGCGCAACGGTTGAGCTGCTCTCAACTAACGTCAGGGCTAACGGCATGCCCGCCAGTTCAACAGGCAGCCGATGTTGCGAAGCGGCAGGCAACGTCATGGTGTCAAGCCACCTCCGCAGTGAAGGTGCCATGCTCTTGATCAATGCCTAACGCCACGCGCGTAACCGTTTCGCGTTTGGCCATGCGCGCTAACAGCGCTCGTGAAAGAGGCGGCAACAGCTCGCCATCAATCACGGACTCCAGCATTCGTGCTCCGTTTTCACTACGCGTTGCACGACCACAGATGGCATCCGCCAAGGCATCATCGAGAGTGATTTCTGCCTCACGGTGGCGCTCTTGGATGCGTTTGGTCAGCGTCGCCAGCTTGGCATGAACGATATTGCGCAGCGTTTCACCCGCCAACGGTAGATAAGGAACGACTTCCATACGGGCTAGCAAGGCAGGTTTAAAGAACTCTGCGAGGACAGGATACAGCGCTGCATCTAACGCGTTGGCATCATCACCATGCGCGACGATGGCTTCATATCCCAAGTTTGATGTCAGGAAAAAGAGGACATTTTTACAATCGATCAGCCGCCCTTCTCCATCCGCAAGCTCACCCTTATCGAACGCTTGATAAAAGAGGTTAAGCACATCCGGGTGGGCTTTCTCGACTTCATCTAGCAGAACCACTGAATAGGGACGCTGGCGAATAGCCTCTGTTAACAACCCACCTTCACCGAAACCGACATAGCCCGGGGGCGAGCCAATCAGGCGAGACACCGTGTGTTTCTCCTGATATTCAGACATGTTGATGGTGGTCAGAAACTGGCGACCGCCATAAAGCTGATCGGCAATCTGCACGACCGTCTCGGTTTTGCCCACGCCGCTAGGGCCGACCAAGAGAAACGCCCCTAATGGTCGACCTGGGCGACGTAAGTCGGCCCGAGCGGTTAAAAGATGACGATGGATCCGCTCAATGGCCGTCGCTTGCCCTTGAATTTGCTCACCCAGATAGCGCGGTAATTCAGTCAGCCGCGTAAGTTCATCACTGGTCATTCGCTCTACGGGCACGCCGGTCCAGTCGCCGATCACTTGAGCGATCTGCGCTTCTTCGACGCTAGGGTTCACTAGCGCAAATTCCTGCTGGAGGCGGGTTAGCTGTTGCTCTCGCTCTGCTAGCTCACTTTTCCACTGCTCAGGAGAAGCATCTTGCTGATCATGCTCAAGCAATTGGCGGTGCAGCGCTACGATGGCGTCAACGCACTCGCGCTGCTCTTGCCAAGCGTCTTCAAGGGTCGATAGCTCGTTTTCGAGGGCCGTTAAGCGCTCATCCAGCGCTTGGCGGGTCGTGGCGTCTGGGTCGCGACCTAGTAGCGACTCTCGGTCTAATTGATCACGCTCACGAAGCGCCGCCGTATACTCGCTCTGCAGATGGCTAAGCTTGCGTGGCGGTGTATCCAGCGCCTGCGCCAGCCGTGTGCAGGCGGTATCCAGCACGTCGATGGCTTTGTCAGGTAACTGGCGTCCGGCAAGATAACGTGCAGAGAGAGCTGCCGCTGCGCGTAACCCGCTATCACCAATCAGAACACCGTGAGCACGCTCGTACACATCCCGTAGGCCACGCAATATGACCAGCGCTTGTTCGACACTGGGCTCAGAAAGCGCCACCGGTTGGAAACGACGCGACAGGGCGGGGTCTTTTTCAAAGTATTTTTTATACTCACGCCATGTGGTGGCTGCGATAGTGCGCAGCTCGCCCCGGGCTAGTGCGGGCTTCAATAAATTAGCCGCATCTCCACCGCCTTCCTGGTTACCGGCACCAATCAACGTATGCGCTTCGTCGATAAATAGCAGCGTCGGCCGTGGGGCACTTTTAACTTCATCAATCACGGCCTTCAGGCGTTTTTCAAACTCTCCTTTGACCGCCGCACCTGCTTGCAATGCGCCCAGATCTAGGGTCAAAAGCTCAACGTCGGCCAGGGCGGAGGGCACTTGGCCTGCCACAATACGGGCAGCCAAGCCCTCTACCACGGCGCTTTTACCCACCCCTGCGTCGCCAATCACAATCGGGTTGTTTTTACGACGCCGCCCGAGAATGTCGAGCATTTGATCGATTTCAGGGTCTCTTCCCAGTACCGGGTCTAGCTCCCCCTGGCGGGCTTGCTCTGTTAAGGACGTCGCAAATCGCGCCAATGCACTGTCATCGTTTTGCTCTGCTGGCGTTCGGCGCGATGTGGCGGCCGACGCTTCTTGAGGTGCCTCTGCTGACTCGGCAGTTATACGGTCCAGGTGGCGACGCAAATGCTCACGATTGATCTCGGCGAGTAAGCGTACTGATCCGCTGGCCAAGTAGCGGTCGGTGCTGTGCAGCAGCGTGGTAAAAATCACCCCGCTGCGCAGCGTCACATGTTGATACTCTGTTGATGCTAGCAACCAAGCGTCTTGTAATAGCTCAATGAGCAGCGGTGAAAAGCTGGGGGTGGCCACGTCTAACGTGCGCGGCGGACGCGACTCTTCTGCTAACTGGGCACGCAGTAGCGCTGTATCAAGATCCACATGCTCGCAGATACTGCGTACATCGCACAGCGGCTGATCGAGCATGGCTTGCAACAAATGCCCGGCCGTGACTTCTGGTGCCTGTTGCTGCGCGCAGAGCACGGCAGCCTGTTCAAGCCCTTGTCTTGCCACCGTATTTAGGCGGCCAATAAGCGCTGGTAGCTCTACCCTGAGCATGGTGACTCCTAGCGATAAAGTTGGTTAAGAAGCGAAGTGATTTGTTCAGCTTGCTGATCTAGCGACCAGGAGAAGGCGAGATATACAGCTACCATCGCAATGCCAAAGAGCGCAAAAATCCCCCACACCGGGAAGCGGGTTCCCATGCGTTGGCGACCGTGGACAATATTTTTCAGCGGCTGCGTCAACGACTCTTCGGCGGGCTCTTCAAGGCCTGCCAACTGGTCACCTAAGGCGCGTACAATCTGCTCATACTCTTCGCGACCGTGAGACATCACTCGGTAACGGCCTTCAAAACCAAGGCAGAGGCATAGATAGATAAACTCCAGCATGTCCCGGTAACGCTGCGGCTCTTGCTGGAGGCGCGCCAGGATGGAGAAAACTTTTTCTCCCCCCCAGGTTTCGTTGTGAAAGCGCGTGAGTAGCGAGTGCTCCGCCCATTTACTTTGGCGGCCCCAAGGCATGCCCATTACCGCCTCATCTATGAACGAGCAAAGCACGTAGCGATAAGCCAGTAGCGTTGCCCTGTCATACCCCTGCTCGGTCAGCTCAATCTCAATTGCCGCAATTTCATCAACGACTTGGCGATACAAGCGCTCTACATCTCCCGCGCTGTCCAACTGGCGAACCCTGACCACCATGCCTAACAGGCTACTGGCCGCATCAACCAATGGATTTAAATTGTGCCCACGCAAGCGAAACCAGTAATCTTCGTCAGCATCCAACTGCTCGGCATGGCTGTGGATGAGATGCTCTAAGCCACGCTCATTGATCAAATCTTCGTGACGTCCCTTTTGGTGAGACGCACGCTGGCGGGAGACATGTTGTCCATCACTCACAAGTTGCTGCATGGTTTAACTCCTGATCGCCCAGAACTGCATTTCCAACCCAGGGAACTCGCCCGCCACGTGGAACGCAAAGCCACTGGCACCGTTGAGCATTCCCCACGCTTCGCTTTGGCGGTCTAACTGGAAGTAGGTGTAGCCAGCGTGATAAGGCAATTCGCGAGGTGCCACCGGCAAAGGTTCAAGCGGCACGCCGGGGAGCTGTAGGCTAATGAGGTCGCGGATACGCTCAACGCTGGCCACTTTCGTTTGCTGAAGAAACAGCTTACGCAGCCGCTCGTTGGGCATGTCGGCCCGCACGGCCAGAATGAACTCAGCGGATTCGATCAAACTGAGATCCGACAGCGGCGCGACCAATAAGCCAAAGCGGCGCGCCTGCAATTGAATGGCCACGGCGCGTGGTTCAAGCACCGTCGAGAGCGCTTGGCGAAGCATTTTCATGAGCGGACGAAATGCGCGCTCGGGGTGGTCGTGATCGTAAGCTGGGCACTCTGGGGGGAAACGCGACTCGTCGGTAAACGTAACCAACTCGCAGGCAATTTCATGCATGGTGTCGTAGAGACGTTCAGGGTGCAGCTGCCCCAGGCGCGCGAGGTGCTGAAAACGCGGCTGAGCGCGGTTCAGCAGTTGCAACAGCATAAAATCAGACACATCCGCCACCCCAGCTTGATGGGGCGTCGATAGCCGCTGAGCAATATTGCGCGCGCGTTCACGCATTAACCCTGCCATTTCACCGACAAACCGCTGTAACCCTGGCGCTGCCTGAACGTTGAGCAGGGTGGGAAGAAACTGCTCATCTAGCACTAAGCTGCCATCAGGGCGTCGTTCGACAATCCTGGCAACGGCCAAACAGGCGTAGCCACTACGATCTTCTTTCTCTAACAATAAACGTGGCGACACACGTGCCACTTCTAGCTCGGCAGTAGCCCCCTCCTGTGAATGTAAATCGCGTACGCTACGGCTTAGCAACCGATAACGAGCGGGCAAGTCATCGCCTGGCCAGCGCACTTCTCCCACGCCGTCCGTTGCTAGCGGCAATCCCAAGTAAACCACTTGATTCGTAATGCTGGAGTCGTTAATTTCCAGCGGGGTTGGTTCAACATCATCGGCCGGTAAGTGAAAAGCCACGCCGTCAGGCATGACACCACTGGCTCGGCTAATCGCCACGCGTCCGAAGCTGAGGAATTCGTTGTTCAGCTCCAGGGAGAGAAAGCCGTATAAATAGTGGCTGACGCCTTTCAGACGGGTATCCAACAACCCTTCCAAGCTGCGCTGCTGTTGCTGGAAGTGCTGTGGTTTGATGAAGAGCCCTTCGCTCCACACTACTCGGTTGCGGGTCGCCATTACTCTTCCTTCCTTAGCTCTACTTCGCTGTCACGCAGGTGAACCAGCAAATGGTAGTGCTCGCCTTGACTGGTCACTTTTACGACTTTTTTCCATTCCGCTTCATTAGGTGAAGCGTAAAAAGCGATGATGCCGATATAGCGCGTATCCTCATCTACCTCGAAGGGCTCGTAGAACTTCCACTGACCGGGTAGCAGGGTGAAGTCGTCATGGGTCAAGTAGTTGGTGCCCAGCGCCTCCTCCAGGTCACGCTGTAACTGACTTAAATCCGCCGCCATCAGCATGGAGTCATCTTTGAGCTGAAGTACCTGAAAGCGCAGCGGAGTACCCTCGCCCTCCGCGTTAGGGTTGACGTTAGGCTCTGCCACCATGCTGAGATCCACACGGGTTGGCCTCTCTTCTGGATAGCCAACCGGTATAGAAGGATCGCGGATCACCTGCCACGCTTTGCCAGTGGCTTCCCGAGTCGAGGCACAGCCGGCCAGCACAAGGCAGAGGCACGCCACTCCCGCTAACCGGACCATGCTGGAGGTGCTCATGCTTCCTCCCGCTGCTGGCGACGTACGGACTGGTCATAGCCCTGTTCGAACACTTCCCAAAAGAGTTTTTGAAAGCCCTGCTGACGGCCAGAATTTAGCTCGCGGTAGTAGTGTTGATACATTTCCCAGGCCCAACCGCCCTCATCGTCAATACGCGTGCCTGCACCTCGGTAAGCATGAAAACGCTTGAGCAGTGCATCGGGGGAAAACGCATCAAGAATGGCGCCAAGCGCTTGGCCAATGGCCTCTTCTACGGCCGCCTGATGTTGCCCTTGGTGGCGCAAGCTTTCGGCAACGGCTTCTGGGGCTGATAGATGAACAAGGCTACGCTGCGCGGAAAACAAGGTCTGTGCCGTCTCATCATAGGAGAGCCCCAAGCGCAGCGGGTTATCTTCAATTGGCTGCAGCCGACGATCACGAAGTGGGTACTTACTATCGTTTTGTACTTGCTGTAGTAACCGCAAACCATCAACGGCCGCGCGCAGTGTTTGGCCTGCCTCCTCTAAAAAGGCCTGCTGCTCTTCACTATCACGAAATGGCAGATCAAGTCCCATTCCTCGCAACAAGGGGTCAGCACCTACATGACCAAGCGTTTGTGTCGTTGGTGTTTGCCAGCGATCTTCGAGTTGTTCACCAACCGAGCGCTCTAAGTCGTTAAGCTGCCGTTCATCCATGTCACTGCTCCTCTGCCTAAATGTGCCGTTGAAGGTTTGAATATCAGGAAGGTTTACCGCTTCGCCACGCGGCTGATGATGTCTATACGGCAGCTCATCTAGGGGCTCTATCGCCGATGCCGATGCCGCTCCTTGATCTAGCGCTACCATAGGATCGTGCTGTAACGAGCCTGGCATGACGCCCCCCAGCGCCTCGATGGGGTCGTCTTGCCTTGCCTGCTGACGAAGCGAGTGCTCACTGCCGATAGGTGCCCTGTCGTGCTGGCGGGTCATATCTTCGTGCTCTTCATCAATCAGCGTCGTGATTGAGTGAACGCCCGGCTGCCATCCATGCCGGTCGCCTAAATGCACTTTCAGTTGATACTCTCCTACGATCAGCTCATCGCCATCGCGCAGGGCGACTTTGCGATTTCTCCCCACCGGCAACGTCGCACGATTGATATAGGTGTGGCCGCTGGCATCCACTAAACAGAACTTGCCATCGATCTTGATGATTTCTGCGTGCTGAGGGCGAATGAGGCCAACATGGTCTTGGAGAAGCCAATCGTCAGCATCACTGCTCCCCAGCGAGCCGCCCTCTTCATAAAACACTTGGCTGCTGGAGGAGCGCCCCTCAAGCTGTTCACTGTTCAATACAACCAACGTAATGGCATCAAGTGGATCGGCGTGCATGGTTTAACTCGTCATTTGAATACGGACACGGCGATGCGTCGCACTGCCGTCGCCGTCGGGGTTTACGAACGTCGTCCAGCCCAACTGACAGGAGCCAGCCTCTCCCAACTGCATGGGTTTCACGTCACTCTCGAGCAGTTCCAGCTCCAGGTCGTAAGCAAGCGGCTCACGCAATACAAAGCTCACCAGCGTCTTCAACGGCTGGTGCTCAACGCCGTCTGGCAGAAAGTCGCGAAACCTTTCCAGGCTTAGCCCTCGCAGGCACAAAGCAAACTTCCCATTCACATCAGCAACACGCTCACCGGCCACCATGTTGTCACCGAGCGTCATTCCAGAGACGCCGGTACGACTACGCTGGTCGAGCGGAATGTCTACCCAGCGATGCACCCATTGCTCGATTTCCACGGTGGCCAGGTCAAAGCAGTGGCTGACAATGCCGCTGACAACGTCCGGCGAGCGTGACCGACCGGCAAGCAGCCCGGCATAGGCCAGCATCTTGCTCCAGTTGATCGGTGTTTCACCGCGCAAGTTGTCATCTGCAAGCCCCACTAGGGCAAAGACTGCTGCAGAGAAACCATCCTTCGCATCGTCTTGATAGCGCACAAAGTGACGATATTTCCGCCAGCTCCGGTGCATCAATGTCAGCAAGCGGTGATTAAAAAAATCTAGGAAGTCACCAGCTGAACCTTCTTTATGCGCCGACTCATGTGCCAGTGCCTCCAGGTAGTAGCTCGGCAGTGGCGATTGCGCCCCTTGTAAGCCAAGAAAGCTGACTTGCAGCGTATATTGGCCTTGCTCGTTCACATCTAAGGCCAGCACATCGCTGCCCGGAAACCCTAACGACGCCGAGGCGGTGTACCGAACTCGCTGAAAAGCAGGCACGCTACCGCCACGCCGTTGCTCTAAATCATCACCATGATGACGATGCAACAGCTCTACCAATTGGAAAAATTCGTAGCGACGCGCGCCATTCAACAAGGGCGCCAACGCTACATCAGAGGCTGCTGCCCCACTTGCAAGCTCCATACATAGCGCTCTTGGTTGTGCCGATTAACCACCTGCAATTCGTGGAACGAATTGATGCTGGCGTATAAAGACAGAAAGCGTGCTAGCACACTGCCAAAGAGATAGAGGCTGCCTTCATCTCCAAAAGCGTCTTGATCTAGCGTCATGACCGATCGCAAACCACGTACCGGCAAGCCTTTACGTAACCGGTCCACCGGCTGCGTCTGAATATCCACAATCCCGGTCAGGCGCTTCTGTGCGATGCGCTCTGCTTGACGGTCCACCAATGCCCGAAAGTCGTAGGCTTTCAGTACGGCACACAGCGCATCCCTGTTCAGTAGCGACAGGTAGTTCAGCGATAAATTTGAAATCAGCACCCACAACAAACCATCGTCAATGGCGGGTCTTAGCACCGGCGTGGGTTTGGTAATGTTGCGAAACTCCGCGAACGTGGGACTTTTCTCGGTTCCCACGCAAACATCACCGATCGTTAACTGTTCAGGTAACTCACGATTACTGCATGTAAGGCTTAAGGAAATTGTCTCTCTCATCCCCAAACACTGCTGCTCATCTCCTCGGATGAACGCAATATCGTGATCAAACCCATCTCCTCTCAGGCTGTTACACACCCGTACCCGGTAGTGAAGCGCTTCACGCCCCCGGTCACGCTCAATTTGATGCTGGAAACTCTCGAAAGGAACGTAGCGTCGCGCGGCTGTCTGCACGCTGCTTTTTTCACCGTCTAAACGGCCCACCACCTCATCGACACTAAAGGTTTCATAGTGCGAGGGCGCTTGACTGCTGGGTCGAATACGGTATTCACTCCGTTCTCCGGTCAGGTCAACGGGTTCCGCGTCATGCTTAAAGAGATTAATGGCGGGCGTGCAATACAGCGCCAAGTGCTCGTCTTGCACCCGCGCATCCGTCGGCAAGGGCCGGGAAAATTCGAAACGCAGCGTGACATGACGACTGGGGGTCGAAGGAAGCGCTTGGCCCATGTTTTTCACATCAAAAAAATGGAAGGCTTCAGGAAAGCAGAGGTACTCCTGCAGGATTCGGTATCCCTGGTGGACGTTACGCGGATACGGCAGAAGTGCTTGGTCGCCATCGAAACCAACCGATTGCAACGTGTCCGCGGGAAGTCTTTGCTTAACCCCATCGACCTCCAGCTCAAGACGCTCTAAGTAGTGGCTCATCCATAGATAAAGCGTTCTAGCGGTATACGCATCCCCGCCCAAATACAGCCGCAGTGCATCGATACCCAATGTATCCGTGGGCTGGTCGCTATGTACGGTCATCGCTAGTTCAACTACCGAGCTTTCTCGGGTATGTCGCGCCGTTACACCGTTATGCGCCAGTGGATAAAGTGCAACATCATGACAAGTGCGAAATAGGCAGGCCGTATTGTTCACAGGCACGCTGGCAAGCTCAGTCCCCCGGCTAACGGTCTGTTGCTGACTCAATGCGTGTAGCTTTGGGATAAATTGCACGACGGTCATGCTAGGCACCGGACGCAGATAGTTCGGCCATAGCATGCTGATTAGTGAGTGCGTTAGCTCAGGAAACTCGTCCTCGACTTTTTCTCGCATGCGCCCCGTTAGAAAGGCGAAGCCTTCCAACAGGCGCTCAACGTCAGGATCGGTACTGCGCTCCGATAAAAAACGGCTAAGGCCAGGGTTTGCATCTGCAAACTCTCGCCCTTGCCTCTTTAAAAAATTGAGCTCGTCTCGGTAGTAGCGGTTAAGCATGAGTGCCTCGTCGGTCTATCAGTTGAGACACTGATAACGCTTATTATTGAGCAACAGGTCGATAGTGGTATGCGTGCTGCTGTTACCCAGCGCTACCGTGGCATGAACCTGAAAGCGCAGTTGAAGGGGGTCTCCTGCGTTCGGCAAAGACTCGACGTCAACGCGCTGCACGCGTGGCTCATAGCGCTCAATGCAGTGCCTAATGGCCTGCTTGATATTGAGTTCCAAATCCAACACACCAATGGTGGCGTCATTGAAATCCAGCAGGCCAAGCTCTGGCACACTAGCGCTGTTTCCCGGATGGCTATTGAGCAAGTCCACTAGGTGTCGCTTGATTGACTCAACGACTTCTTCCAGCGGACTCTCCTCTACGTACTGCCCTAGCTGTTGAGGTGCCGCGAGACGTTCAAACAACCGGCTTCCTAGTCGTCTACTGCTCTCCATTGCCATAGCGCTAACATCCCTTTATTCCTTGTCGAGTCGACCGACTAAGGAAAGCTCGAAGTTGGCACCCATGTATTTGAAGTGGGGGCGCACAGCCATAGATACTTGATACCAGCCCGGATCGCCTTCGACTTCAGACACTTGGATAGAAGCAGCACGTAGAGGGCGACGGCTACGAACATCAGCAGGCGGATTCTCCTGGTCGGCGACGTATTGGCGAATCCAAGCATTCAGCTCACGTTCCAAATCCTGTCGCTCTTTCCATGAACCAATTTGTTCACGCTGGAGCACTTTCACGTAGTGAGCCAAGCGATTGATGATGAACATATAAGGCAGCTGGGTTCCCAGCTTGAAATTGGTTTCTGCAGCTTTTCCTTCAGCCGTATTGGGAAACACTTTCGGCTTTTGTACAGAGTTAGCGGAGAAGAAAGCGGCATTATCGCTTCCTTTGCGCATGGTGAGAGAAATGAATCCCTCTTCGGCCATTTCAAACTCACGACGATCTGTAATGAGAACTTCCGTCGGAATTTTGGCTTGCAGCTGGCCAAATGCTTCATACGTATGCACGGGCAGGTTTTCTACTGCGCCGCCACTTTGCGGGCCAATGATGTTGGGGCACCAGCGATACTTGGCAAAGCTATCGGTCAGTCGCTCTGCGAGCAGGTAGGCGGTATTGCCCCACAAATAGTGCTCGTGGTTTTCACTGACATTTTCGCGGTAATTAAACGTTTTAACCGGGTTTTCAATGGGATCGTAAGGCGTGCGCAACAAAAAACGAGGTGCCGTCAAACCCAGATACCGGGCATCTTCGGACTCACGCAGGCTGCGCCAGCGCGCGTATTTGGGGCCTTCAAAAATCGCTTTGAAATCTTTGATATTGGGCAGTTCTTCGAAACTGTCGATACCAAAGAAAGAGGGCGCAACAGACGACATGAACGGCGCATGAGACATGGCCCCAACGGCAGACGTGTACTGCAGCAGCTTCATATCGGGGGTCGAGGGTGAAAAGTCGTAATGACCGATAATCCCCGCAACCGGCTCACCACCAAACTGCCCATAACCCGCGTTGTAGACGTGGTGATAAAGCCCGCTCTGACTGATCTCAGGAGCGAACTCAAAGTCCTCTAGCAGCTCTTGTTTCGTGGCATGCAGCACATCAAGTTTGATGTTTTCACGAAAATCCGTGCGATCTACCAACAGTTTCAAACCACGCCAAGCAGACTCCATTTGCTGAAAGCTGCTGTCATGGAGAATTTCGTCCACTTGATGGCTGATTTTACGATCAAGTTCAACGATCATCCCATCGACGAGCGATTTATTAACGCTCTGTACTGAATCATTGCTGTTCAGCAGCTCCGCAATAAACGCTGCGACGCCCTGCTTGGCAACATCATAGCCTTCATCGGCCGGCGCCATGCGCGTTTGAGCCATCACCTGGTCGAGCAGGGAAAGCTCTGATTCTGTCTCAGTGGCGGTTGTTGACTGCTGCTTTGCCGTTTTACTCATTGTCGTGCCTCGAAATCGTTGACAGTGGAATCGCTAAGTCGACTACGCGGGCATCAATCGCCCTTACGGTCTGTTTCCAGTAGTTCCAACTCGCTGAACAGCTGCTGGCGAGCGTCTTCGTTCTCCAGCAGCTTCTGTAAACGATCTCGAAATGCAGGGACATTGCCCAACGGCCCCTTGAGCGCAACCAACGCTTCACGTAGCTCCACCAGCTTGCGTAGCTCGGGCACCTGCTTCGCCACCGCATCAGGTGAGAAATCTTCCAAAGACTTAAACGATAGGTCGACAGCCATATCGCTAGGCTCTTCGCCTTCTTCCAAACGGTTCGGCACAGAGGCCTGAAGCGTTAGGCCCGCCTCGCGCATGACCGACTGAAAATTGTTTTTGTCGACGGATACCGCTTGCCGCTCCTCAATCGACGTCTCCTCCTCTCCGCCTTTGAAGTCACCAACGACTAACAGCTTGAGCGGAAGCTCCGTCTCTGATTGCTGGTCTCCTGTTGCCGGCACATACTTGATATTGATGCGCTCTTTCGGCGCGACAGTTCCTTGTTTAGCCATGCGGATAAGCCCTAGAGAGAAGTGACCGAATGTAACCGCGAACGGTTCTCAATCACGGGAAGTTAACGAATTCCTCTCCTCCATGCCAATCAGCCTAAACATCAATGCCAACATCACGGACACCGCCTTTTTTTAAGATGCAGGCTGTTTAACTCATTTTTTTAGACGTTACCCCCCTTTATAGATCAAAAATAAAATCAAATTATAATTTGTAAGATATTTCTTACAAAAACTATCGGCAATCTCTTAACGTAATAGACAGAAATCGCTTACAAGCACCTTTGCGAAACGACCGTTTGACTTCATCAATATTGAGCTTAAAAGCGACTAATGGTGCTATTCGTCGCACTGCAAAACTACATTTATTAACACGACAAAACCATCTAAATAAACAACAAGGATATGGCTTATATAAGTTAGGCAATCTATTGCCAATGGCAACGCCTTGCCTGACAACAGGCAAAAAATTGCCTAATAAAAAATAGCAAATTCCATTAAAACAAAACAAATTATTGTTTTTTATGGGAATAAAAAAAGTGGCATTTGTCTTGCAGTCATTACTGTGTCCTTAGGACAACTTACACTTTATCCGTCAAGGAGCAGACTATGCCAACTCCATGTTATATCAGTATTGAAGGTCAGACTCAGGGCAACATAACTGCCGGTGCCTTTACCCCTGACTCCGTGGGCAATATCTATGTGGAAGGCCACGAAGATCAAATGCTGGTGCAAGAATTCAAACATGTGGTAACGGTTCCGACTGACCCTCAGTCTGGTCAACCGTCTGGTCAACGTGCACATAAGCCGTTCATCTTTACCGTCGCCCTGAACAAAGCCGTGCCGCTTATGTATAACGCACTGGCATCAGGCGAGATGCTGCCAAACGTGGAACTGAAGTGGTATCGCACCTCTGTAGAAGGCAAACAAGAGCACTTCTTCACCACGACATTGACCGATGCCACGATTGTCGATATCAACCTGCGCATGCCGCACGCACAGGATCTGACGAAATCAGAATTCACCCAGCTCATGGATGTTTCTCTGGCTTACCGCAAGATCGATTGGGAACACACCGTTGCTGGCACCTCGGGATCCGACGACTGGCGCGCGCCCATCGAAGGCTAAAACCCTTGGCTTTTCAGTATGCAAAAGGCCCTCCTAAATGGAGGGCCTTTTTCATGCTTAGCATAGAGCCGATGCAAATTACACAAACCGCCCCAGACCTACCGCAGAGCGTAAACGGTCCATGGTGGCCGCTGCCTCCTCTCTAGCACGTTCGGCTCCTTTCTGGAGCACGGCTTCGATATGGCCGGGGTCTTCCATCAGCGCGTTATAGCGTTCACGAGGAGCACTCAGATGGGCATTAAGATATTCAAATACGCGATCCTTCGCCTCGCCCCAACCGATGCCTTCAGCGTATTGCTGACGCATGGCCGCCGCTTCTGAGTCGATCGCGAACGCTGAGAAAATTTGAAACAGCGTACAGGTGTCGGGATCTTTCGGCTCCCCTGGCTCGAGCGAGTTGGTTTTAATTTTTCTCACTAGCTTTTGCAGCTTTTTGTCGCTTACAAACAGCGGAATCGTGTTGTTATAGCTCTTGGACATCTTGCGGCCATCCAAGCCTTTGAGCACTTCGCCCTTTTCACTCACCACCGCTTCAGGCGGTGTGAAGTACTGGCCTTTGAACAGATGATTAAAGCGGCCAGCGATGTCCCGTGCCATTTCGATATGCTGAATCTGATCACGACCCACGGGTACTTTATTGGCGTTGAACATCAGTATGTCGGCAGCCATCAGCACCGGGTAGCCAAATAGCCCCATGGTGATGCCTTTATCGGGATCCTGGTCGCCGGCTTCTTCGTTCTCGGCGACGGCGGCTTTATAAGCGTGAGCCCGATTCATCAACCCTTTTGCGCATACGCAGGAGAGCATCCACATCAGCTCGGGGATCTCATGAATATCCGACTGACGGTAGAAAATGGCATTGTCGGTATCCAGGCCAAGTGCCAACCACGTTGCCGCGATCTCCAAACGAGAAGCTTGCACACGCTTGGGGTCTTGGCACTTGATAAGCGCGTGGTAGTCAGCAAGAAAGTAGAACGACTGCACATTCGGATCTTGGCTTGCTTCGATAGCGGGCTTGATGGCGCCCACGTAGTTACCAAGGTGCGGCGTTCCGGTCGTGGTAATCCCGGTCAGCACACGGGTTTTGGCTGTCTGACTCATGATCTGGATCCAACTGAATAAAGGTCAAAAACGATACGCTATTGTACGCCTATTGCCAAACTACCGCTGCTTCTGCAACGGCGTCGCCACTCGCTTTTCGGGCCACTAGCAGCGGCAAGCTTTGCGCAATCAACGCGCCATTCCCATCAAAGGTGGCTCCCAAAGCCATGACCCACCGTTCACCATGGTAGATGATCGGCATGTAAAAGCAGCTTTGATGGGGACAACGGTGAGAGACAGATGCGTTCGAGTACGTGCCGACGTCATCAAAACGCGTCGCTTTAGGCGTCTCTAACACGGGTGCGCCCTGCCAATCGAGCTCATCCCACCCGACCAGCGCTTCCGAAGCCGCCGTTTCAGCACGCATCTGGGCTTGGATCGACGCTCGAAAGTTGCCTGCCAAGCGCTCATCCACCAACGCCGCCTGCATGCCTATCAGCGCCATGACCAAGGCGCTGGCTAACAGTACCATCACGATAACCAGCGCTGCGCCTTGCTGTTTATTCACTTCGGTCCACATGATCAGTCATCCGAGGACGGAAATAGCACAGCACGGTGAGCGACGTGGAAACTCAGATCTCTCCCACCAGGGCCTAGTGGCAAGGTAACGAGACTGTCGACACCGTCCGCCGCTTGGCGCCCCACTGGCACATCGCGCTCACAACTGTGGATCGATGGAATCATGAAATTGACCATTGGCTGAGCACGCGACATGTCTTGAAGCGTGCAGCGGCATGCTTCTTCTACTTGGCGGCAGCGTAAATGATAAAACGCCTGCCCCGACGCATCGTAGGCGCCATGCTGACGCAGCGTTTCCGTCATCGTGGTGACCGCAAAAATCAATGCCTCTTGCTGACGGCTAAGCATATCGACATGGCGGTGGGTTTGCAGCGTCCCCAGAAAGAGATGCCCAGCGCCTAATACGATGACCAGTCCAATGGCCATCGCGACCATCACTTCGGTTAGCGTGAAACCAAGCTGCCTTTCCACTGGCATCGAACAACTCCCTTTGACACATTTAAAGCGGCAGTAAAAACCGATACTCCAGCCTGATACCGTTCTCATCGTCAGGGACATCGATCTTGACCGTGACATCGAACTGGCAACCGGACCGGCCAATCGCACTCTGCGCCGGATCAACACTGCGTTTCAGCGGTGCCTCTTCATCCAAAAACCATGCGTCACGCCAAGCGCTTTCAATCGAGGCAACCGGTACGCTCTGACACCCTTCCACGTGGGCAATAGCAGCCCAAACACGCTCTTGCGCATCCAAAGCGGCCACGGAAGCAAGCGACTGTTGATAGCCATTGCGAACGCTCTGCATGGCTTTGAACTGCATCGCTGCCACGCTGAGTACTCCTAGCGACAGAACGACTAGCGCCACTAACGCTTCTACCAGAGAGAACCCTCCCTGACGCACCTTCATTACCAGCACGCCACCGGCGTGCGTTCGCCACGCGCATTGAATCGAATGTCATCACTGCAACCATCGGCCTGTGACGTGGTTGCTGTCAGCATGAAACCGCCGTCATTTGCACCGCCGGCCGCGACGGAAATGGTGTAGTTACCATCGGGGGATGTTGTGGTAATGGCACAACCGGCATAACTGTATTGACGGGAGTAACAGCGCTCCAACTCAGACGCGGCTTGAAGCAGGCCCGCATGAGCATCGGTTCGTAGAGAACGTTCTACGTAGCGGGTATAGCTAGGGTAGGCAATGCCTGCGACAATCCCGATGATCGCCACGGCAATTAGCATTTCGATGAGAGTAAAACCTTGCTGGTGAGTCTCCTGCTCACCAGCAAGGGGAGATGAAGGGCTAGGCACCGAGTCTGCTCCTGTATCGGTTAAACCATACTTCGAGTATGTCGGAAACCGATACGCTTTGCATCACTCGCTTACGTCTATTCACTCACGCTGTTTCACCGATGAGCGCTTCAGCACATCCATTCTCGTCTAACAGCATTACTCGCTGACGATCACCCGCTCGCGAAGCTCTTTCGGCATCGAGAACGTAATCGTCTCTTCACGTCCTTGCAGTTCGACCGGCGCTTCGGCACCCAGCGCTTGCAGTTGGTCGATGACGCCTTTTACCAGCACCTCGGGGGCGCTCGCGCCAGCGGTGACGCCAATGCGTTTCACGCCTTCCAACCAAGAAGGCTCGATTTGCTCGGCGTTATCGATCAAGTACGCGGGGGTGCCCATCCGTTCCGAAAGCTCACGTAGACGGTTAGAGTTCGAGCTGTTGGGGCTACCGACCACCAGCACCAAGTCGCTATCTGCTGCCAATTCCCGCACCGCATCCTGGCGGTTTTGAGTGGCGTAGCAAATATCGTCTTTGCGTGGCCCCTGAATCTCAGGGAATTTCTCCCGCAGCGCGTCGATCACTTTGGCGGTGTCATCCATGGAGAGCGTGGTTTGGGTGACGAATGCCAGCGCCGAGGGGTCGTTGACGACCAGATTGGCAACGTCCTGCTCATCTTCCACCAAATAAATCTTGCCGCCGTGGGAGGTGTCGTAGCGCCCCATGGTGCCTTCTACTTCTGGGTGGCCTTCGTGGCCAATCAGAATGCACTCTTGCCCACGCTTTGCGTAGCGAAGCACTTCCATATGCACTTTGGTGACCAGCGGGCAGGTGGCATCGAACACTTTCAGGCCACGCTGCTCGGCATCTTGCTGCACCGCACGGGAAACGCCGTGGGCAGAGAAGATGACGATCACATCGTCGGGCACTTCGTGGAGCTCTTCCACGAAGACCGCGCCGCGTTCGCGCAGGGTTTCTACTACAAAACGGTTGTGCACCACTTCATGGCGAACGTAAATCGGCGGGCCGAAGACATCCAGCGCGCGGTTGACGATATCGATCGCGCGGTCGACCCCCGCACAAAACCCGCGCGGGTTGGCTAGCTTGATCTGCACGGGCTGAGATGACTCTGATGACTGCATAAAAGCGCCTTGATGCAACCTGCATCGCTCAGGAAATTAGTGTGTGGTGATCGGCGTGACGTTGAGCACTTCAACCTCAAACGTCAATGTACGCCCTGCCAGCGGATGGTTGAAGTCAACTTCTACGCGGTCACCGTCAATGGTTTTGACCACGCCCGGCAATTCCGTTCCTGCTTTATCAGCAAACGACATCACCATACCGATTTCAGGCGCTTCATCACCAAAGTCGGCCCGCTTCAATGTCTGAATATTCTGCGGGTTGTGCTGACCAAAGGCGTGCTCTGGGGTGATATGAAACGTCCCGCTCTGGCCAGCTGCCATGCCTTTGATCGGATGCTCAAACCCCGGCGGCAGGTTACCGTCGCCATACTGAAACGTGGCTGGGGCCTTCTCTTTAGTGGAGTCGACGACCGTGCCATCTTCCAACTTCAGCGTGAAGTGCAGGGTAATTTCCATACCTTCGTCAATTAGGTAATCCATGGTGCCTCGCTCATTGATACTAAGAAGATGATGACTGCGCAGCTTTCTTACGCCGCCGCTCACCCATAATCGACTCCCAAATTAAGCCCACGGCCCCCAGGGTAATGCCGATATCCGCCACGTTAAAGGCGGGGTAGTACCAGCCCGCCGCATGGAAGGAGAGAAAATCCACCACATAGCCATGAATCAAGCGGTCGTATAGGTTACCCAGCGCCCCACCGATAATCAGCGGCAAGGCGATAGCGAGCAGCTTCTCATCCGCACGTACCCGAGATAACCAAACGGTGAGGCCAATGCTGGCACCAATGGCAATCGCAGCAAAAAACCAGCGCTGCCAGCCGGGGTGCTCGGCTAAAAAGCTAAACGCCGCGCCGGTGTTGTGCAGCAGCGTGAGGTTGAAAAACGGCAACACCTCAACCGGCTGTGCATAACTTAAATAGTGGCTGGCCAAGTATTTTGTGGCGAGATCTAGCACGATGACGGCGACGGCCAGCCATAACCAGCGCAGTGGCCGCCGCATGGGCGGCCACTGAGGTGCTTTATGAGCAGGAGAAGAGTTAGGCATAGTAACGAATCTCACCGCTGCCTTCGGGTAAATTGCTCACACAGCGGCCGCACAGGTCGGGGTGCTCGGCAACGCTGCCCACGTCCACCCGGTGGTGCCAGCAGCGCTCGCACTTGGCATGCTCACTGGCGCTCACCGCAACCTTCAAGCCTTCAAGCTCGGTGCTTTCGGCATTGGCGGCATCCGCCAGCGGCGCTAGGTGCACTTCGCTAGTGAGCATCACGAAGCGCAGCTCGTCACCGAGCTTCGCCAGCGTCGCGTGCAGTTCATCATTGACGAACAGCGTCACTTCCGCCGCCAAGCTACCCTTGATTACTTTGGCGTTACGGGCGTCTTCCAGGCATTTGTTCACCGAGTGCTTCACTTCCAGCACCTGCTCCCAGAACGCGCGGCCCATATCAGCGCCCTCTTCCAGCGTGGAAAGCCCGGTGTAGTAGGTCTCCAGCAGCACGCTATCGCCCCGCTCGCCGGGGATATGTTCAAAGATCTCCTCGGCAGTGAACGACAGAATTGGAGCCACCCAGCGGCTCAGCGCTTCCACCACATGATAAAGCGCGGTTTGCGCGCTGCGGCGGGCCAGCGAGTCGGTTTGGGTGGTGTACTGACGATCCTTGATCACGTCCAGGTAGAAACCGCCCAATTCCCGGGCGCAGAAGCCGTGTACCTGCTGGTACACATCCAGGAAACGGTACTCCTCGTAGGCGGTTTCGATGCGGCCTTGAAGCTGTGCGGCGCGATCCACGACCCACTGGTCCAATGCCAGCATATCGCCAAACGCCACTTGGTCCCGCTTGGGATCAAAGCCGTTCAGGTTGGAAAGCAGGAAGCGCGCGGTGTTGCGGATACGACGGTACACATCCGCAGTGCGCTTGAGGATTTCATCCGAGACGGCCATTTCACCGGAGTAGTCGGTAGACGCTACCCACAGGCGCAGAATATCGGCACCCAGCTTATCCATCACGCTTTGCGGTGCGACCACGTTACCGATGGACTTGGACATCTTGCGGCCCTGGGCATCCACCGTGAAGCCGTGGGTCAGCAGTTGGCGATACGGGGCATGGCCATCAATCGCCGCGCCGGTGAGCAGCGATGAGTGGAACCAGCCGCGGTGCTGATCAGAACCTTCCAGGTACAAGTCAGCTCGCGGGCCGCTTTCATGGCCGTGGGGGTGCGAGCCACGCAGCACGTGGCGGTGGGTGGTGCCCGAGTCGAACCACACGTCCAGCGTGTCGGTGACTTTATCGTAGTCAGCGGCTTCCGCGCCAAGCAGCTCGGAAGGTTCGAGCTTGAACCACGCTTCGATGCCCTCTTGCTCCACGCGCTTGGCGGCTTCTTCCATCAGCGACACGGTGTTGGGGTGCAGCTCACCGGTTTGCTTATGCAGGAAGAACGGAATCGGCACGCCCCAGTTACGCTGGCGGGAGATGCACCAGTCCGGGCGGTTGGCAATCATGCTGTGCAGGCGCGCTTGCCCCCAGGCAGGGGTGAATTCCGTCGCTTCGATACCGGCCAGCGCCCGCTCGCGCAGGGTTTTGCCATCTTTACCCTGAATATCCATACCGACGAACCACTGGGCCGTTGCGCGGTAGATCACCGGCGTTTTGTGGCGCCAGCAGTGCATGTAGCTGTGCTTAATAGGCGTATGTGCCATCAGCGCGTTGACGTCACGCAGCTTCTCGATGATGTTCGGGTTGGCTTTCCAGATCATCTGGCCGCCGAAGAACGGCAGGTCATCCACGTAAACGCCGTTGCCCTGCACCGGGTTCAGCATGTCGTCAAAGCTCATGCCGTGCTCGCGGCAGGTAACAAAGTCATCCATACCGTAAGACGGAGCAGAGTGAACGATACCGGTACTGCCCACCTCAGACTCCACGTAATCCGCCAGATAAACCGGCGAGAGGCGGTCGTAGAACGGGTGGCGGAAATTGATCAGGTCAAGGTTTTTACCTTGGGTCGTCGCGACCACCTCACCTTGTAAACCAAAGCGCTCTAAGCAGCTCTCGACCAGCTCTTCGGCCAACAGCAGTAGGCGCTCGCCGGTATCCACCAGCGCGTAGGTAAAGTCCGGGTGAACGTTCAGCGCCTGGTTGGCAGGAATGGTCCACGGCGTGGTGGTCCAGATCACCACGGCGGCGGGCTTTGATAGCTCGCTTAAGCCAAACGCTGCCGCCAGCTTGTCGGCGTCTTCCACGGGGAAGGCAACGTCGATGGCATCGGATTTTTTATCGGCGTACTCGACTTCCGCCTCGGCCAGCGCCGAGCCACAGTCGAAACACCAGTTCACCGGCTTCAGGCCTTTAAAGACGTAGCCCGCATCGACCATATCCGCCAGCGCGCGGATCTCGCCCGCTTCGTTGGCGTAATCCATGGAGCGATATGGATGATCCCAGTCACCGATGATACCCAGGCGCACAAAGTCCACCAGTTGGGTTTCGATTTGGGCACCGGCGTACTCACGGCACAGCTCACGGGCTTTATCCGCCGGAAGGTGCTTGCCGTGGGTGGTCTCGACCTTGTGCTCAATGGGCAGGCCGTGGCAATCCCAACCCGGCACGTAGGGCGCATCAAAGCCCGCCAGGTTTTTGGACTTAACGATAATATCTTTGAGAATTTTATTAACGGCGTGACCGATATGGATACTGCCGTTGGCGTAGGGAGGGCCATCGTGCAGTACAAACAGCGGCGCACCCGCACGGGCTTCGCGCAGGCGCTGGTACAGGTTCATATCCTGCCACTGGGAAACACGCCCTGGCTCCTGCTTCGGCAGCATGCCGCGCATGGGAAAGTCGGTTTCTGGCAGGTTTAGCGTGTGCTTATAGTCCATAGTCCGGTCAGCCGTCGTTAGTATCGGCGGCGTCATCCGCCGAAGTGAAATCAGAAGAAGCGGTCTCACGCCCAAGCGGGGCCGAGGCCAGCGGAAGAGAGGTCGTTAGATCAGCGTCGGCGGTCGCAAAGTAGCGGCGTGCCTTGGCCTGGTCCTGGTGAATCTGTGCTTTTAGCGCGTCAAAATCGTCAAACTTCACTTCTCCCCGCAGCCGTGTGCAGGGGTAAACCGTCAGCCGCTGGCCATACAGATCGCCAGAAAACTCCAGCAGGTGCACTTCCAGCGTAGGGCGTTTAGACCCCACCGTAGGCCGAAACCCGACGTTCGCTACGGCGGGGTGGCGCTCGCCATTCGCCAATTCGGCCACCACCGCAAACACCCCCCGTAGCGTCAGCGGCTGGGGCAATAGCGGTAGGTTCGCGGTCGGTACACCAATGGTGCGCCCCAACTGCTGGTCGCGCACCACGCGGCCATGCAGCGAATAAGGCCTGCCCAACAGGCGGGCGGCCACTTCAAAGTTACCGCTGGCCAGCAGCGTACGCACTCGGGTGCTTGATACCCGCTCGTCATCGACTTTGAAGGTGCGAGTATGCTCTACGCCAAAGCCATGAGTGCGCCCCACGGCTTCTAACAAACTGAAGTCGCCACGGCGATCACAGCCAAAGCGGAAGTCGTCGCCCACCACTAGATGCTTAACGCCCAGCCCATCAATCAACACCTGATCGATAAACTCGCGCCCGGTGAGGCTGCGCAAGGCATCGTTGAACGGCAGGCAAAGCACTTGCTCGGCACCGTGGTCGCGCAGCAGGCGCACTTTTTCCCGCAGGCGCGTTAAGCGCGGCGGCGCCTGGTCACCGGCAAAAAACTCGCGGGGCTGAGGCTCAAACACCACCACGGTCAGCGGTACGTTCAGGCGCGCAGCGTGCTCGCGGCACTGCTGTAGAATCGCCTGATGGCCGCGATGCACGCCATCGAAATTACCAATGGTCGCCACGCAGCCACGATGGGACGCTGTCAGATTGTGCAGACCTCGAATGACGTGCATGGCACCTCTTTTTTAAAAGCTTGTTTTAAAAGCGTTTTCCGTTTTAAGGCCGCTAGCCGTTTTCAAAGCGTTTGATTATAACGAACGCGCTGCTCTGGTGCAGAAGAAGATAATAGCGCTCACGCGCCTGCCCCTTGCCTAGCCGTTCATTTTAAAGTGGCGAAGCCGCAGGCCAAGCGCCGTTAACCAGATAAAGTAGAGCCCGCCCCCGAGCGCTACTAGCCCGGCCACCCAGCGGACGCGCTGCCATAGCCCAAACTCTAACCACACCTGCCAATCAGGTGAGACTAACATAAGCGCCACGCTCATCAGCACGCTGCCGCCGACTAACTGCACCGCGTAACGCCCCCAACCCGGCTGAAATACCAGCACCTGCTGTCGATAAAGCAGATACCCCAGCAGCCCCGCGTTTAAAAATGCAGATAGCGCAGTGGCCAACGCCAAGCCCGCATGGGCCAGCGGCCAAATCAGCAGTAGGTTGAATACCATGTTCGCGACCATGGCGATAATGCCTACCTTCACCGGTGTTTTGGTGTCCTGGCGGGCGAAGAAACCAGGCGCTAGCACCTTAATCAGCATAAAGGCCACCAGTCCAAAGGCGTAGGCACGCAGGCTCATGGCCGCCATCTGAATATCGTTATCGGTCATCGCCCCATAGTGGAACAGGGTAATCAAAAACGGTTCAGCCAGTATCGCCAGCGCTAGGGCTGCGGGCACGCCCAACAGCAGCACCACACGAATCGCCCAATCCAACATGGCGGAAAAGTGCTCGGTGGACTGCTCCGCATGACGTTTGGAAAGCGCAGGCAGAATAATGGTGCCAATCGCCACGCCAAACACACCAAGCGGCAGCTCTACCAAACGGTCAGAGTAGTAAAGCCATGAGACGCTGCCCGCGGCCAACAGCGATGCCAGCACCGTATCCAGCAGCAGGTTGATCTGGGATACCGAGACCCCAAACAAAGCCGGCACCATCAGCTTCAAAATGCGCTTCACGCCATCGTGGGCGAAGTTAGGCCACGGCGTCGGCAGCAGCCCCAAACGCAGCAAAAACGGCACCTGAAAGGCAAGCTGGGCCGCCCCAGCGATCAGCACGCCCCAGGCCAGCGCCATGGCAGGCTCTTCCATTAGCGGCATTAACAACAGCGCCGCGCCGATCAGCGACAAGTTCAGCAGCACCGGGGTAAATGCGGGCACTGCAAAGCGGTTCCAAGTGTTTAGCACACTGCCGGAGAAGGCGGTTAACGAGATCAGCAGCAGGTAGGGAAAGGTGAGCCGCAGCATATCGGCGGTCAGCGTCAGCTTTTCCGGGTCGCGGCCAAAACCAGGGGCAAACAGCCATACCAGCCAGGGTGCGCCCAGCATCGCCAACGCGGTGATTAACGCCAGCAGCGCGGTTAAGCTCCCCGCCACCGCATTCAGCAGTTCACGGATCTCCTGCTTGGTGCGCTGGGTGGAGTACTCAGAGAGCACCGGCACAAATGCCTGGTTAAACGCCCCTTCTGCAAATAAACGGCGCAGAAAATTGGGAATTTTAAACGCCACAAAGAAGGCGTCTGAGCCGTTGCCCGCGCCCAGAAACGTTGCCACGACCACATCGCGCACCAACCCCATCACCCGGGAGAGCATGGTCATCGCGCTGACCACCAACCCCGAACGCATGAGCCCGCGGCGTGGCGGCGGCATATTGGCATGCTGTGGTGTATCGGCGCTCATCAGGTTATTCCCTACAGGCTAAATAGAGATACACATATCGCCCGGTAGGCGACGCTCAGGCACAAAAAAACCGGCCGCAGCCGGTTTTTTTATGGCGCCTGCCGGCTTACGCCGCCAGAGCCTTAATGCGCTTGTTCAAGCGGCTTTTCAGACGTGCAGCTTTCTTCTTAGAAAGAACGTCTTTATCAGCAATACGGTCAACGACCGGCTGCATTGCCTTGAACTCTTCCATCGCTTTGCCATGGTCGCCAGTGTTGATCGCTTTGATCACACGCTTGATATAGGTGCGGACCATGCTGCGCTGGCTGGCTTTCAGGACGCGACGAGTCTCGGCCTGGCGGGCGCGCTTGCGTGCTTGCTTGCTGTTCGCCACAGGTATCTCCTTGGAGAATAAGGGCTGCCTAAAAACGGCAACGAATTTACTATGTGTTTGTCGGCTGGCATTGCCAAGTCACGACATTTCCTTAACAACCAATTGATTCAGCAGCGTTTCTAACTCTGCCAAATAGTGTAACGAGCAGTCTTATGGCTGCCCGCTCACGGGTCTTGTCTGAGAGGATGGCGTAGTCTATCACGCGTAGAGAGGGCTTACTAGCCGCTGTCAATCCTTTTCAAGCTCGCCGCTAAGGCAATGCCTGCCCAGTGGGCGCCAAAATCTTGCGCAAAAAGCGCCGAGTGCGCTCATCCTGCGGGTTCGTGAACAGCTGCTCGGGAGGCGCCTGCTCGACAATCTGGCCTTCATCCATAAACACCACTCGGTCGGCAACGTCTCTAGCAAACTGCATCTCGTGGGTGACCACAATCATGGTTTGCTGCTCGGCAGCCAACTGTTTCATGAGGCCAAGCACTTCTTCCACCCACTGAGGGTCAAGTGACGAGGTCGGCTCATCAAACAAAATGACATCGGCATTCGCCGCCATGGCACGACCAATGCCTACCCGCTGCTGCTGGCCGCCGGAAAGCGATGCGGGGTAGGCATCCGCTTTATCCGCCAAGCCAATGCGCTCCAGAATCTCCCTTGCTCGGGCATGAGCCTGCGCCTTGGGCAGCTTATCCACCACAATCATGCCTTCGCTAATGTTCTCAAGCGCCGTTTTGTTGGCGAACAGGCCGTAGTTCTGAAACACGAAGGCAGTGCGGCGGCGCAGCGCCAAAATATCCGCCCGGCTGGCTTTACGCGCATCGACACGCAAATCACCGACGGTGATACACCCTGCCTCTGGGCGCTCTAGAAAATTGATACAGCGCAGCAAGGTGGACTTACCGGTGCCCGATGGGCCGATAATGACGATGATTTCGCCCTGCTCAAGGTGTAAATCGACATTGGTAAAGACCGGCTGCTGACCAAACTGCTTACTGACGGATTCAAGCGTGATCATCGCTGGTACGCCTTATTCAGATACGTTTCTAAGCGGCGCTGGCCCCAAGAGAGCGCCTCCACCACCACCCAGTAGATAATCGCCACCAGCAAGAAAGCTTCTAAGTATAAAAAGCTGCCCGATGCCTCTTTTTGGGTCGCGCCCATCAACTCCGTCACGCCCAGCGTGAAAGCCAGCGAGGTCGCCTTGATCATATCGATGAAGTAGTTCATCAGCGTGGGCGTGGCTACGCGGGTGGCCTGGGGCAGGATAATCCGCCGCATCAGCTGCGACTGGGTCATACCAATCGAGAGCGCCGCTTCGGTTTGGCTACGGTCGATACCGACAATTGCCGCACGAATGGATTCCGCCATATACGCCGAAAAGTGCAGCGTCAGGCCCAGTACCGCCGCGGTGACGCCATTGATGGAAATCAGCGCATCAATCAATTGCGGCAGACCGTAGTAAAACAGAAACAGCTGCACCAGCAGCGGCGTACCGCGAAAAAACGAGATAAACAGTAGCGCCGCGCCGTTCAAGACGGGGATTTTCGATACCCGCACGACCGCTAACAAGCAGGCAATGATCAGCGCAAACACCATGGCGATGCTCGCCATCTGCAGCGTCAGCGGTAAATAACTGAGCAGGACCGGCAACAGGCCCCACATATACTCCACGTTTAGCATCGTCGTATCGCTTATAAGCAAAACGGCCGTGGCAATGCCACGGCCGCCATCATCAGAGGTTAGCCGTACTTATGGCTGCGTGATTTCAGTATCGAACCACTTCTGAGATATTTCACCCAAGGTGCCGTTGTCGCGCAGTTCCTCAAGCGCGGCGTCGACACGGTCGCGCAGCGCTCGTCCCTCTTCATCGTCACGGAACGGTAGCGCGTTTTCGATAGTGGTAAACGGCTGCCCCGCCAACGCCAGCGGCAAACCGCGCTCGCTGATCACTTGGCTAGCGCTCACCCGGTCCATCACGAACGCATCGACACGGCCCAGCGCCACATCCTGCTCGACGTTGGATTCGTAAGTGCGGATATCGATCTCGTCGGCATTCGGCTGCTCACGCAGCAGCTGCTCGTAGTTAGACCCTAAGTTCACTGCCACGCTTTTGCCGGACAAATCCTCAACGCCGTTGATGGTGTCGTTACCTTCACGCACGACCACTTGGGCACCGTCGTACACATAAGGCGCGGTAAAGGCATATTTGGCTTTGCGCTCATCGGTAATAGTGATTTGGTTGGCAATGGTATCAATGCGGCCAGATTCCAACATACCTGCCAAGCCCGAGAAGCTCGCGGTCACGAACTCAATCTCGTCGCCGGTGATCTCCCCTACCGCATTCATCACATCGACTTCGAAGCCTTTCAGCTCATCCTGCTCGACATAAGTAAACGGGAAGTAGCCACCGGACATGCCCACCCGCAGTGTGTCGGCCTGGGCAGCCACGGAGACTACCCCTGCCACGCCTAAGGCGAGAGCAGCGGCGATCTTCTTCAAACGGTTCAAATTTGCCATACGGATTTCCTCATTGGGTCATACAACCCACAGCTTATACGGATGGCGCTGGCTTTGACTCCGTCATCACCAGCGCAATGCCGACAAGATACCAGCAAAAAAGAAATAATAAACCGCCTGCTTATTATTTTTTGGAACTAGCCCAGCGTCGTTTCTATACCATCATTTAGCGGTCAAGCCCCGGGACCTGATCCAACTGTGCATAGGCGTGACGCAACCACACTTTCATCCTCTGGCGTTCGGCGATGTTCATCATGCGCCGGTCGTTGGCCACCGCCCAGAAACTGCTGTCATTGAAATCGATTTTTTGGGTGAGCTTGGCATGCAAACGAGGCAGCTCTATGAGAGTAGTCCCTTGCACACGGGCCTGCTGATACGCCTCTGACTGCGTAAAGCGCTCAAAGCTTTCGCCACGCCCAAGGTTCTGAACGACCACGACATCCACCGGCTGCGACGCGTAACGGGTTAGCACCTGAGACAGTAGCGTCACAGAGTCAGCACCATCATCCATCACGTGCCACCACACGACCTGCATGCCCAGCTCCTCGAGCAGCCCAAACACATCGGTTTCCTCAATCCAGCGATTGATGGGCTGGGCGGACTGTGCGGCCAAGTCGATAATCAAATCCCGGTCTGGCGCCTCTTCTACGGCCGATAGCATGCCATCAAGGCTATCGTCATCGCCCACCACTACCGAAGAGGCGTACTCCTGATAAAATCGTGAAAACGTGCCGTGGGAAGCGTCGCAATCAAAGCCTAAAAATGGCCGCTCGTGATCGATGTAGTACTGCGCCAACACCCGCGCCGTCATCGACTTGCCGACACCGCCCTTCTCGCCGCCAATAAAGTGAACCTTGCCCATCCTTGTCTCTCCGCCGTCGGGCCCGATGCCCTGTTGGAATTTAGCAGGAAAAAGCGTAGAGCGGTGCCAGCGGTAGCGTTGCAAAGCCAGCGGATCTGCTAAAGAAAACTCAAAGGCGCACACAACTACGCTTTTCATGCAATTAACAGAAAAGACTTATGGCAGACTCTCAGTATTAGGATGGCTTTTATGCCTTTGCAACAACGCTTCAGGAATAGGGCACCTCAACCACATGGTCACACTGTTTGTAACAGGCGGCGCAGGATTCATCGGCAGTGCGGTGATACGCTACCTAATAGAGCACACCGATTGGCACGTGATCAACATCGATAAGCTGACCTACGCTGCCAATCTAGACGCGCTGGGGAGTGCTCGTGAGAACGAGCGCTGTCATCTAGCACAGGTAGATATCTGTGACCCACTCGCCCTCCAAACGCTGTTTGCAAAGTATCAACCGAACGCGGTGATGCATCTTGCTGCTGAAAGCCATGTGGATCGCTCCATCAGCGGGCCTGCTGATTTTATTGCCAGCAATATCGTGGGCACCTACACGCTTTTAGAAGCTAGCCGTCATTACTGGCAGGCATTAGTGGACAGTGAACGAACAGCATTCCGTTTTCATCACGTTTCCACCGACGAAGTGTATGGGGATTTGTTGCCTGAAGCTCCAGCATTTACTGAAACAACGCCTTATGCTCCAAGTTCGCCATATTCGGCCAGCAAGGCAAGCTCTGACCATCTAGTACGGGCTTGGCACCGTACCTACGACCTACCTGTTGTGGTCACCAACTGTTCCAATAACTACGGCCCCTGGCAGCATCAGGAAAAGCTCATTCCCCTCATGATCAGTCAGGCGTTGGCTGGAAAGCCGTTACCTGTCTATGGAAACGGCCAGCAGCGAAGAGACTGGCTGTACGTAGAGGATCACGCACGCGCGCTTCACTGCGTGCTGACTTCTGGCCGTGTAGGTGAAACCTACAACATTGGAGGAAGTAACGAGCATGCCAATATTGATGTCGTCAATGAGATCTGCAGGCTGCTGGACGAGTTAGCCCCACGCAACTCGGGCTCTTACACAGAACAGATCGCTTTCGTTACCGACCGGCCAGGGCATGATCTGCGCTATGCGATTGATCACCAGAAAATCACTCATGAGCTCGGATGGCGTCCACAAGAAAGCTTTAGCAGCGGGTTACGTAAAACCGTGGAGTGGGCGCTGAACCAACATAAGCCGCTTCAACGAGACGTCAATTAAAGTATCAATCGTCGCATAATTAATATAAGCAAAGGATAACCATGAAAGGCATCATTTTGGCAGGTGGGAGCGGTTCAAGGTTATACCCCATTACCATGGGAGTCTCCAAACAGCTACTGCCCATTTACGACAAGCCGATGATTTACTACCCGCTTTCAGTGCTTATGCTAGCGGGTATTCAAGATATATTGATCATTACCACCCCTGACGATCAGGCAAGTTTTCAGCGGTTGCTAGGGGACGGCAGCCGCTTTGGTATCCATCTCAGCTATGCCATACAGCCGAAACCGGAAGGGTTAGCCCAGGCGTTTTTGATTGGCGAACGCTTTATCGGCAACGACAGCGTTTGCCTAGTGTTAGGTGATAATATTTTTTACGGCCATGGCTTTAGCCCTAAGCTTCGTCAAGCTTCACAGCGCATGAGTGGTGCTACCATTTTCGGTTACCAAGTAAAGGATCCAGAGCGGTTTGGTGTTGTCGAATTCGATCAAGACAGACGCGCTATTAGTATTGAGGAAAAACCACAACAACCACGATCACATTACGCGGTTACCGGTCTATATTTTTATGACAATGATGTGATTGATATCGCTCGAAATGTCACTCCGTCTGTACGAGGTGAATTAGAGATTACCAGCATCAACCAAGCCTATTTAGCCCGGGGTGACTTACATGTGGAGTTGTTAGGCCGTGGGTTTGCTTGGTTAGATACGGGTACACATGAGAGCCTGTTAGAGGCAGCGCAGTTCGTTGAGACTATAGAAAAACGCCAAGGCTATAAAATCGCATGCCTAGAAGAAATTGCATTTAACCAAGGGTGGATGAGTCGGGAGGAATTACTTAACCGCAGCTTTGCCTTTGAAAAAAATGGGTATGGCTCATATATTAAAAACTTAGCGAGAGAATCATGAGCGATAAGCCAATCTATGTGACTGAACCCTTTTTACCGCCTTTAGAAGAGTTCATACCTTATCTAGAAGACATCTGGTCGAGTAAGCAACTGACGAACAACGGCCCCATGCATGAGAAGTTAGAACAAGCACTTTGTGAATATTTGGATGTGCCTGAAATAGCACTTTTCAACAACGGCATGTCAGCATTAGTCACGAGCTTGCAGGCGTTAAATATTAAAGGAGAAGTAATCACCACTCCCTTTTCGTTCATTGCGACCACGCATGCTTTACTGTGGAACAACCTGACTCCCGTTTTTGTCGACATAGACCCATCCTCTTTCAACATTGATCCAAGCAAAATAGAGAGTGCAATCACATCTAAAACAGAAGCCATTTTAGCAGTGCACTGCTACGGCGTACCGTGCAATACCACTGCCATTCAAAAAATTGCTGACAAACATGGTTTAAAAGTTATCTATGATGCAGCACACGCATTTGGTGTAAAAGACTCAGCAGGCAGCGTATTAAAGCAAGGAGATCTAAGCGCCATCAGCTTTCATGCCACCAAAATATTTAATACTTTTGAGGGAGGCGCCATTATATGCAAAGACAAAAAAACAAAATTAAAAATAAACCAATTAAAAAACTTTGGCATCACGAATGAAAACACAATTAGCCATGCTGGGCAAAACGGAAAAATGAGTGAAATATGCGCAGCGTTCGGACTACTCCAGCTGACAAAAATAGATCATATCTTGAACAGCAGAAGAGAAGTCTACCAGACTTATGTAGAGCATCTCAAAGACATCGTCGGAATTAAATTACCTAGCAACAAGACAAATAACTCATACTTTCCAATCATAGTTGAGAAGCAGTGCAAAATAACTAGAGATGAGTTACATGAAAAATTAAAAGAAAAAAACATTTTTACTAGAAAATACTTTAGCCCACTAATATCGGACTGCGAGCCTTACACCCACATTCAATCCGAAACACCCCATGCAAGGTCAGCAAGTGCACGCGTGCTATGCTTACCTATTTACCCTAACTTAGCACGCGGGGATGTTGTAAAAATTTGCCACCATATTAAAGAATTACTATGACAACCACATCAAAGAAACAAGATCCTTTTTTTATTTTAGGGAACCCACGATCAGGCACCTCCCTACTGAGACTAATGCTAAACAGTCATCCGGAAATAGTCGTACCACCTGAGTGCGGCTTTTTGTTATGGTTGAGCGACAAGTACGCATATCAATCGAGCTATGATGAACACACTTATTCCAATTTCGTAGACGATCTTTTCAAAACGAAAAAAATTGAAACATGGAGCATTCAGAAAGAAAAATTACTTGGAAAAATAAAAGCTGCGAAACCCAAAGACTATACCAGCATGACATCCATCGTATACAGCCACTATGCTATGGAAAATGAAAAAAAACCACGACTTCATGGGGACAAAAATAATTATTATATTAACGAGATCGATAAAATTGAAAAACTCTTCCCTCAAGCAAAACTCATATATATAGTTCGAGACGGGAGAGATGTAGCAGCCTCTTACCTAAAAATTAAAAACAGCCAGATAAGCTCTCAGTATAAACCGACACTACCTCAATCCATTGAAAATATCGCAAGCGATTGGTCCAAAAGCACGCTTAAAGCCCAAACGATGCAAAAGCAACCTAACACATGTGTCATACTCTACGAACACCTTGTACGAGATCCAGAACGCACTTTATCGACAGTTTGCACCCATTTAAACGTAGACTATTCAGATAACATGCTGCAGTTTTATAACAACAATGACGAACCCGTCGACTTCCTACAATGGAAAGCAAAAACGAAACATCCGGTGGATACGAGCAGTCTTGGAAGTTATAAAAAAGAGCTAAGCCAAAAGCAAATTCTATCGTTTGAACAACATGCACACGAGGCGCTGAAAGCGTTTAACTACCTTTAAAGGAAGCAGGGCTTGTACAAGCCCTGCCTTAATCATAAATAAATCAAAAACTGATTACCTATAATCTCTTTTCTTAGTGAAAACTTCTCACAAAATTCATCAACCGCTTTTATAACCCCACCATCCCACCAACCACCAGGCTGATAATCATCACCACTAATAACACCGCCTTTTTTAACCTTATCTAAAGATGCATTAAGGTCTTTGAGCACAAATTCATATAAATGATTACCATCTATATAGACCCAGTCTAGAGACTCGTTTTCAAATAACTCTAATGCTGAAGCTGAATCCATGCGGTGAATCACCACGATCTCTGCCGCAATCTCTTCCTGAAACTTTGCCTGAACAGATTCAAACCTTTCATCTAACTCAGCTTGCCCCTCGGCCATACCACCATACCAAGATTGATCATACTGGGCGCTTGGCTCATAACGCCATGGATCAATAAGGTGCAACTGCTTTGGCCGCAATGAGTTTAACAAGAACTCACTAAACTCGCCTTTATGTACACCAACCTCTACACCCACCGAGTGGTGTGGTAAGCGAGATACAAGTTGATTTCGATAATTCTCTTTCATAGGTCACACCTCTAGAAAACTGTTTATACGAGACAGATTCTGCCCCAGAGCCTCATCGCCTCTGGCTTTTCTCAAGTTAGCCCTATCTTTTTCGACCATCGAGTCCTCCTTCGATGGCAGCTCATTAACGGTGCTGCTTTTTAAAAAATCCGTGAATTCAACACATTGAATAGACATATCAGACAACCTACTCCACATAGGATTCTGCATGTGAGATTCACGATATAGAATAGTCTTTTTCAAAACGACTTTAGTACCAAAATAAACAGCTGCATTAATCGTCGCACCAGCTTGAGAGCGGTCATGCGCCGTGACTAACAGCTCTGCGCTAGCAATCAAATCAAAATAGTCTTCTTTCGACATAAAGTCAGTAAGTATCTCTAATCGATTTTTCGAGAACCCTTTTGACAGAGCATACTGCTGTAATTTTGATGCATACCCGTCAGGAGCGTTATATGAGCATGGAACAATGATTCTATAATCATTTATATCTTTCTTGGCAGATAGTGCGTCGAGAATCTCAGCATGATTATTACCAACATCACCACTATTACCGACAACGATTATTTTTTGTTTCTGAACGGGTAAGCTTTTATCAAGCTCATCAAAAGGGAATCGATAAGCAAAATCAAAGTGCTTCTTTTGACCGAATAAGCGCTCATATACCTTATAATCATCGCTTGTTACGGTTGCAATACAAGCAATCTTCTCAACCAACTTTAGCATTTCATTAGTAGGCTCTTGATAACGATATATATCGCCCCCCCAAATGACCCAAGCTACTTTTTTAATGCTACCGACTTCGTTAAGAATCGCTTTCTGCCAATCAAAGAAAAGTCCATGTATATAGACCCCTTGAACATTCTTCCCTTTACAATATCTAATTATACTTTCCAAATCTTTAGCCGCGTCAAAAAAGGTCACGTTCTTCGTGTCATATGCGACCGAGTAACCTTCAACACTTCTTGCTTTATTAACAAAAAACACATTACTGCCATGGCTCTCTGAGCCTACCGCTTCACAAGCCTCAATCAATGATTGAGTGTGCATATTATTAAAGCATATGTGCACAAAGCAATTCGGATGAGCTCCCGTAGTGACTTCTGAGACTAAGCTTTTATCTGACAAGACGGACGCATTTACACCCTCTATTTTTACGTATTTCTCTGCCAATGCTTTGGCCAGGCCATCAGCTGAAAAAACATTGCTCATTAAATATGCAGCTTTAACAAGCCTGTCTGGTCTCAAATTGAGTTGATATAAATCTTCAGAAACCAACACTAACGAAACACTCTCAAGCTGCTCCTCAATCTGAGAAACTGAGTGCCTCATAGCAGGATGTGGCGAATAAACAAATTCTGTCATGTTGTAACATACAAAGCCATTCGATGCAGCCCAGTCCAAAATTTGAGCAACGCTCGATTGACCCTCATGAGAAGGGTTAACAGAAGCCTTGACTTTGATTGCTAGTGTGTTTTTTAAATATTTCTCACTGTTGTTCAAAATTGCTAAAGTGTCATTGAGGTGATCTAGCACCATCAAATCGACGCCCGGCAAACCATCAACAGCATTAAGTGGCACTGTGCTGATAGGCAGCGTGGACAACACTCGAAGAGGATCTTCTTGGTCTTGCGTTTGACGCGCCTCTAAAGGTTTTAGTGTTCCTGTCAACTCTGGCTCTAAGGTTGCATAAAGCGTGGCATCTTGTCCATCTCCTAATGTGGCATGCGGATAATGGTGCCATTCGCCCAGTTGTTTGAGCTCCACTGACTGTTGCGTAAGCAGACTACCTGGATCAAATGAAATAACGGCAAAGTTGCCTGTCTTCATCCATTTTGAAAAATTTTTGTCCCTAGTAAATAGAGCACCATTATCGACAACGGTAATTGGTTCATCAAGCTTCCAATCAAAGAGCACCTCGTGTGATTCCTGCCTAACCTCTACTAACTCAACAGGCTTTGCATCATCAGCAAACCAAGCATCTCCCTCTTTATTAAAGGTCAACGCTTCTGGAGTCTTCCCTTCACAGTGACGCTGCCATATACCACGCATCGCTTTCGTAAAATTTTTAGCAAAACGAGCACCATCACATACAGGCGATTCTTTTAAAATCGTACGTAGCGCAGCACGTATCACTGCTAAATTGGGCAAGTCACTTGCAAGTTCTTTAGCCCGCTTGCGGAAGTCTTCCCAATTATCAGTTACAAGTTCGGGCAGCCCCGCATTTGCCAAATGCGTTGCGCTATGGCGCCCTGCAAAAGTAGGTCCTACGCATGTCACTACAGGCACCCCCATTGCAAGGGCTTCACACGTAGTCAAACCACCGGAGTATGGCCATGTATCTAATGCAATATCAATACTTTGATAAGTAGTTAAAAACTCTTGATGTCTTGCGGGCCCCTGTAATATCAAACGATCCCGATCTATTCCATGCTCAAAGAATCGAGACTCCATACGTTTACAGAACTCCTCCCCCTCAAACTGTATGCCACGTAATAACAGCTTGCTATTAGGAATTTCTTTGAGTAAGTCAGCCCACTCTTTGATTAGTGGCGGAGATAACTTAGCAGGGTTGTTCAAGCAACCAAATGTTATATAGCCATTCTTTAATGCAGGAAGCCCATTAACATCGGGGATATAATCAGGAATATGGTAACAAACGTAATCGTCTGGCAGGCGAATCAGCTTTTCAGTATATAACTTATCTACATTAAAAGGTGTCTCGATACCGTCACTTAGAAGATAATCGAAACAGTCAAGCCCTGTAGTATTGATCAACATCCCCACCCATTTGACGATCAATGGCGCTGGTTCTCTTGAAATCACTTGGTAGCGAGACCCCTCACCACCACCATTTAAATCGATCAGAATATCAATTCTATCTTGACGTATTTGGTTATCAAGTTCATCTTCGTTTAAACCAGCCACATCAATCCATTTATTGACGCACTTCTTAATTCTCTGAGTTAAGTTGTCAGTTGTTTGATTGGTACTATATGCAAAGAGCTCTAATTCTCTATTATCCAAATTCTGCAGTGCTGGCAAGATCATTTGTCCAACAGGGTGAATTCTAAAGCTGCCCGACAATAGTCCTATGCGCACCCGCTTATTCGAATATTTTTTTGTACTCGCCCTGTTCACCAGATCACTATTTACATACTTGTTCTGCCACTCACGAGCAGCTTTATAAATATCATCTACTGTATATGTGGGGTTATAATGTTTGGCCACCAACAGATTAGTAGCCACACTTGAATTATCCTGGAGCCTTAGCTCATCATTGAAATGCTGCTCAGCACTCTCATAAAGCCCTTCACGAAGGTCTAGACTAGCAATATGGTTGCTAACACCTAAACGGGCAGGTGCAATTCTTTTTAGCTTGACAGCTGCTTTGCGGGCCTCCGTAGGTCTTTTGGCTTGATCCATGATTCGGCTTCGCCACAAAAGTGCCTCAGGGTCATTGGGGCTTATATCGCATGCTTTATCATTGGCATCTAGTGCATGCTCAATACGCCCCAAAACATGGTAAGCACGACTTGTCCATGTCCACACCTTGACGTTACGAGGCTCATATTTGTGCAATGGCAGTAGTACTTTCAATGCTTCTTCAGCAAAACCAGCAAGCAAAAGATACTGTGCATACTTTATTGATGCTTTTGTATTTTGATGAGGCAGTAAAGAGCATGAAGTCGCCATAGCATCAGACGCTTCCCGCATTCGATTAAGGTTACCCAACGCATTCGCTTTTAACTCCCATACTTCTGGAGACTTAGGAAAAGTGTCTATCAAGCGATTTGCTATAGCAAGTGCTTGGGCATAACGTCGGTTGTCGAAATGCTCCTGAAACTCTTTCAGGTAGTGATGCATAGCTGGTTTCAGCGCACTAGAGTTAGCTGGTTTATTTGTACGTTTCGACTTTTTCCGAGACATTCTTTCCTAACCCTGCAGACATGAAGTGAGATGTCATTGTAACGCGATCTGACATACAAAAAAGGCTGGCCAATGGCCAGCCTTCGCTGCTATTTCTTGCTTTAACTGCGTAGCAATTAGCCCAGCAGAGACAGTACAGACTGCGGCGTCTGGTTCGCCTGAGCCAGCATAGAAGTACCTGCCTGTTGCAGAATCTGTGCACGCGTCAGGTTAGATACCTCTTCGGCGTAATCAGCGTCTTGGATGCGCGAACGTGCTTCTGACAGGTTAGTAACGTCAGTGGTGAGGTTCTCAAGTACTGATTCGAAACGGTTGATGGTCGCACCCAGTGTAGCGCGGTTGTCATCGATAGTTTGCAGAGCACTATCAACAGCATCGATTGCCGACTGTGCAGAATCGAAATCAGCAACGCTGAGAGCATCAATTCCCAGAGTACTTGCTGTAGCGTCCACGGTACTAATAGAAAGGTTATCAACATCAGCGGTGGTATTGGCACCCACTTGAATGTTCAAAGTACCGTCTGCGTTCAGCAAGTTAGTACCGTTAAATGTAGTCGCGTTGGCAACACGAGTAATTTCAGAAATACGCTCGTCAATTTCTAGCTGGATAGAAGAGCGGTCTTCTGCAGTGTTGGTATCGTTTGCGGCCTGAACTGCCAGCTCACGAATACGCTGAAGGTTGTCGCTGATCTGGTTCAGACCGCCTTCTTGGGTCTGTGCCAGAGAAATACCGTCATTGGTGTTACGCTGAGCTTGCTGCATGCCCGTGATTTGAGCGCTCATGCGGTTAGCGATGGCTTGACCAGCAGCGTCGTCAGCAGCGCTGTTGATACGCAGGCCAGAAGACAGACGCTCTTGCGCCTTGGCCAGCATTGCCTGGGAGTTAGACAGGTTGTTCTGACCGATCAGGGCAGTGATGTTCGTATTGATCACAGACATGGAAGTGCTCCTTGAAGATTAACTGGCCATGTGGCCTGCTTTGCGGCGGTCAACCGCCGTTATTTTAATTAACGGCGGCTCAGTCAGAATCTTTAGAGAAATATGCCTTTTTTTTGTAAAACAATGTAACGAAGTTAGTTATTACTCTGCATGGCACTCAACATACTGAACTGCTGAGCCAGATATGCCCCCGTCGAGTTCATCTGTGCGATCATGCCATCCAACTGTGCAAATTGACTGCGATAGCGCTCAATATTGCGCTCGATGCTAAGTTCAGTGCGCGCAATTCGCTCGTCGAGGTTCTCGATACGCCTCTCGGCACTATCAACGGATACTTGGATGATACCGTCGTCAGCCGTGATCGATTCAAGTGTGGTATTCAAACGTCCAGCAAAGCCGCCTTCTTCGGTCTCCCCTGCAAAGAAGGACGTTAGCCCTTCTACGTTGGTGGCAATGGCTTCATCAAGCGTTGTTTCATCGATTTGGAGACGACCACGCTCATCGATATCGATGCCAATTTGCGCAAGGCGATTCAGGTCACCGTTACCTAAGCTATCAGTAATATCGCGACGAATTCGGTTCTCTATGGTGCGCACTGTGCGGTCGCCTAGCAGCTCCCCAGCAGTTTCGCCCTCACCATTGAAAGCCGTCATCCGGTCGATGGTGGAGCGCACTTCGTTATAGGTGCTGACGAACTCTTCGATCGTTTCCTTCAACGACGCTTCGTCACGCTCTATCACCAAAGATACTGGGCTCTCTGACACGGCAGAGATATCCAGTGTTACCCCTTGGATAGCTCCTTCGATACGGTTGGTCGTCCCAGTGATGGCAATCCCATTCACTTCGAGTTCAGCATCTTGACCAGGGCGCAGCGTAGCACTGTCCATGGTGAGCTGATCCAGCCCTGAAAAACCGACTACCGAAGCCTCTTTGCCTGTTTCTTTGGAGCTCAGCGCCAGTCGATAACCAGTCCCGTCGTTAACGATAGAAGCCGTGACACCAGACTCAGCGTCGGCATTGATTTGGTCGCGCACGTCCTCAAGGGTGCTATCGGCGGCAATGTCTAGGGAGTAGCTGCTGAGAGGCGCAGCCCCCGCATCAAAGCTTCCGTTCGTATAAGTGGCACCAAAATCGATGGTTAACGTGGTAGCGGCCGTCGTCAACACCTGATCCATTGCTACGCTATTGGAGGCGACGCTTCCACCTTTGGCAAGTTGAATCACGTTGATATCGTAACGACCTGCATTGGCGGTTTCACCCGCGTTGGCGCTAACACCTTCACCTGTCACCGTACTGGTCTGCTGACGGAAGGTAGACGTATCGTTCAACGCGGTAATCGATTCTTGCAGGCGATCCATAGCCGACTGCAAACGCCCGTACGCCGAAATCTTGGTCTGTTGCGTATTCTGCTGCTGGGTCAGTGGCGTTAGCTTTTGCCGTTCAGAGGCTTGCAACTGAGTCAACAGGCCATTCAAATCCAAACCTGAACCAACGCCAAGAGAGGTAATCGTCGCCATGAGGCTCAGCTCCTTTTAAATGAAAATAGTATGACTGAATCTATTATCGGCAGCAGGGAGAGAAACTTTAGCGGAATGATGGCAGTGAAGAGACAAAAAGGCCTAGAGAGATCTCTAGGCCAGAAAAAGCGAACGAGCCAAAGTTAGCCTTGACCTGTTTGTCCTAACGTCGCGAGTTGCTGAGACAGGTAAGCGCTAGTCTGGTTCATCTGGCCTACCATGCTGTCCATAGCAGCGAACTGCGCGCGGTAGCGCTCCACAGTCTGGTCGATTCGGCTCTCTGTGGTAGCAAAGCGATCATTTAACGATGCCACACGACTCTCTGAGCTGCTCACGGCGCTTTCCAACCGACCATTGGTTCCTACAAGCTGCTCAATCGCTGATGAAATTTGTCCTGCCATGCCACCCTCGCTTGATGCTCCTGCAAAGAAATTCGCTAATTGATCGGGTTGGTTAGCGATAATGCCATCGAGTTGTTCGTCGTCGACCGCCAACGTTCCATCCAACTGCAACGAGATACCAATGTCAGACAGCATGTTGAAACTATCGCCACTGGTACGACTGCTCAATGCTTGGCGAAGTGTGGTTTCAACGGCCCGCGTAGCGCTGTCGCCATTTAGCTCGCCGGCGCTATCACTTTCTGGGTTGTAGGCCGTGAGACTCCCTATCGTATTCTTCAGAGCGTTATAATCATCGACGAATGCCGTCAATTGCTCGCGAATCGCATCACTATCCTGAGAAACGGTGACGGTGCTGCTTGCATTGGCTTCTGACAACGTCAGCGTCAGCCCCTGAATGGCACCTTCGACACGATTGGTAGCGCTCACGATATCAATGCCGTTGACGTTGAACGCGGCATCCTGGCCCGCCTGCACCACCTGGGTATCACTGGTGGTGACGCCAGCGTCCAAGATTTGCGTGAAGTTGGTGCTTTGGATACTAGCAGCAGCGCCAGTTTCTGTTGCATTCACAGATAGGCGGTAACCTTCACCATCATTAATAATAGAAGCACTTAAACGTCCCTCACTCTGAGCGTTGATCGCATCCCGCATGTCTTCTAGCGTACTGCCATCCTCAAGCGTAATGGGATCTATGCTGCCTTCTGCTAGAGAGAACGTTAGCGATTGCTGACCAGAAACCAGTGCCGTATCAGGCGCGTCCAGGCGCTCCGTCACTAAGCTGCCTGCTGTTGCTAGCTGATCGACTTGAATATCGTATTGACCTGCTTGAGCCTCATTATCGCTAACGGCAGTAACGGCGCCTCCCTCTACGCTAGTACTCAGGCTTTCAAACGCATCTTGCTCATTCAGTGCCTTGGTAGAAGCCTGGAACGAAGACAGAGCGCTTTGCAGCTGCCCATAGGCAGAAATTTGTGCTTGCTCTGATTCGATACGCTGCTGAATGGGCTCGAGTTTAGCGCGCTCTGCTTGCTGCAACTGGGTCAGCAAGCCATTGAGATCCAAACCAGAACCGATACCTAACGATGTAATAGAAGCCATAATCCAACCTTTAGTGGTGCGTTTTACTCGCTATTAGCCACTCCTAATCAAGAGGCAACACACTTCCTAGCGTAGTACGACAGTCCGTAGTGACGGTTAAAAATTAACGATGTCATATAATTCTCGGCAATAAAAAACACGAGTTAAACAGTATGACTAATTTTTAAGTATCTATATGTAAAAACAAGTAACAATACGAATCTAAAAAAAGTTTGAATATTATTGGAAGCGTTAAATATAAACATCAAAAGCTGCAATTTTTTGACAGCTCGCCATCTTTTTCTCCCTGGGTGCGACGACACGGCGCGAAAAATATAGACCTTGGTCTAACACCCAACCCTGCTTTACAATGCACCGCAGCAACTCCATTTCGCTGCGATTGCAGGAGCCACACCCCATGCCCGCTGAAGCGCTACCCTCTGCGTCGACTGCCTCTTTTCACATTCAGCGTAGCTTACGCCACTGCCTTTCTAGCATGGCAGAGCTGCTGTATGAGAGCGGCCACGTGCTCGAAACGATCACGCTGCCGCAGCGTGGGTTGTCACGCCAGGAGCTAGACGCTCTGCGCCATCAGCACCCTCGTTGGGCGCTTTGTCAGAAGACGTTGGAAGAGAGCGATGCCGCCATGCTTAACGACTACGGTCGCTTCGTTTTGACGCCACTCGGTCGAGAATTGATGTTCGATATGTTTGGGCAAGGCGCCGCTGACTGCGCCTAACCGATGTACAGAAGCACAAGACAAGTAAAGAAAACGCCCGCTGGAAGGAAGCGGGCGTTTCAGAGCACTCAAATAGCACTAAGTCGTTGAGAATACGACCTAACGCAGACCGAGCAGTGAAAGAATAAACAGGACGACAACGATCAGGCCGATGATATAGATAATGTTACGCATAACGGCACTCCTTGCTTTAGCGTTTCATGGAAATCAAAGGGTTGCTTCCCTTCAATAGGCGCTTTTAGCGTAGCAGGCTTTTTAACGATTTGCGTAATCGCCATGATTGCCTCTTTGAGGGAACCTTGCTTCATCACGGTTTTCAGAACCTTACTTTTCCCCTCTTAGGTGCTGCCATGAAAACCATTGCTCTTGCGCTGACATGCGTGCTGAGTGCTGTGACAACCACCCACGTGGTCGCCCAAATGCCCTCTCCCAATTCACTGCAAGCACTCGATCAGCAAGCTCGGGCACTCGATCGCCTACACACCGTGGTGGTCGCTCATGACGGCAACATCATTCATGAACATCACCAAGGGGGCCCAGGCGTTGCAGCACCTGCCAACGTCAAATCGCTGTCTAAAACGGTGTTAGCCGCCATCACCGGGGCGGCGATCAAGGCGGGCGTCATTGAGTCCGTTGACCAGCCGCTGGTGGCGCTACTAGATAGTGTGCCCAGCGCTGCTGCCCCACAAGTGAACGACATCACCGTAGCGCATTTACTGGCGCAACAAGCGGGATTAGAGCGTACTTCGGGCAGCAACTATGGCGCTTGGGTGGCCAGCGCCCATTGGGTAAACGATGCGCTCACTCGCCCATTCGTGGACCGCCCAGGCGGGCGCATGCTCTACTCCACCGGCACCAGCCATTTGCTCTCGGCGGCGCTCACTCAGGCCAGCGGTGAAAGCACCCTCGCGCTTGCCCAGCGCTTGTTAGGCGAACCACTCGGCATTGCGATTCCCCCATGGCCGCAAGACCCTCAAGGGATCTACTTTGGCGGTAACGATATGCAGCTTTCCCCTCGCGCGCTCATTGCGATTGGGGAGCTGTACCGCAACGACGGCGTGGCCAATGGCCAGCGCGTGCTGCCTGAAGGCTGGGTAGAAGATTCATGGACGCCCAGAGGCCAATCACCCTGGACGGGCGATGGCTACGGCTTTGGCTGGTTTATCACGACGCTCGCGGATGAACACGTCGCTTACGGAAGAGGATACGGCGGGCAGGCGCTATATGTGATTCCCGAGCGGGAGATGACGGTGGTGATTACCTCAGACCCAACCCCGCCATCGCCCGGTGGCCAGTTCCAGCAGCAGCTCAACGCACTGGTGACTGGCTTATTGGAAGAGGATTAACGACGTACGCCACTGCTCCTGTCAATCACTACTTGTTAATAACTATTTGTTAATGACTACTCTCCTTTATGCGCCAAACTCATCAAGTAGAGCGCGGCGGCCAGCGCCAGAACGGAGAGTGCCAGGTAGATCGCATCCAAGGGTGTCGCGAATCGAATATCCACGACGGCTCGGAAAAACTCGATAATCACGGCCAGAATCACCACACGGGCGATTTTGTCTTTCAACTGATCCAGCGAGGCAACGTTGAAGGGGTGTGCGGGGTAACGCACTTCAGCTTGGTCGATGCGCGAAACGAACAGCCGATACACGCCTAGCCCAAAAATCAGCAGCACAATGGCGATCAGATAGATATCCACCGCAATAATGATATCGGGCACCAAGGTGTCGTGAATGTTGCGGGTGTCATCCACCAAGTAGTAGTGCAGCACATCGCCTACCACTTTGAAGATATCCAGCGTGCCCACGATAAACAGCATCAGCGAGCCTAATAAGCTCGGCACTACCGCTAGCATGACCAAAAAACGGGAATTCCACAGCGCCGCCTCGACACGTCGCTCCCATACGGACTGTTGGTGAGGCGGTTTGGGCGGCGGCGGTGAATGGGGAGAGGGTGAGTGGCTCATCGTAGGCACATAGCTCCTTCTTGCTTTTAGACCAATCGCGAGAGTGCCTAGTAAAGCATTAGACGAGGTTCATCACTACTACCGTGAAGGTCACGCCGGTCAGCAAGAACCCTAGTGCTAGCATGAGGCCATCTCTAGCCACCAGCCCCAATCCAAACAGCGTGAGCGCAAGCCCAGCACCATTAGCGCTAAAAGGAATGAACTCCATGGGCGGCATGGCCAAGGCGACCAGCAGACAAATGAAGGCGGTGACACGGATGCCGATGTAGCCGGTCATCCAAGCCAAGCGCACACCCAACAAGCTATCTACCCACTTAGCGGGCTTTTTCATGTAGCGTAGCGCTTTATCGAACTTATGCCGGGAGAGGGAGCGGTTCAGCAACCAGCCAGGCAGCCAGAACGTTTCTCGGCCAATCAAGAGCTGCACTGACGTCAGTAGCACCAGAGCAGCCATCAGCGTTGGCATACCGGGAATATCGCCAATAATCGGCGCCAGCGTAATCAAGCCTGCCAACAGCAGCAGCGGCCCAAACGAGCGCCGCCCCACCGCATGCACCACGTCGTCCACGCTGACCTGCTCTTTTTCCCGCTCCATCTGCTCCATGGTGTGGATCAGCTCGGTTAAGTTCGTCGCATCCTGCGTGTTACTCATGGGCGTTTCGGCGCTCCTTTGCCGTGGGTATCGTGATGGAAAGAGGGTTCTTCCGGTGACTGGTTAAGCTTGCTGCGAATAAAGTCGCTATGGCTGACATGCAGCAGATCAGCCAGCCGACGAATCCGATGCTCTTCAAGAGGGTCGAGCGAGCCGTCGGCCCAAGCCAGCTGCCACATTAAATTGACCAGCTCCAAGCGCTGCTCGTAGCCGTAGTGCTGTTTGATCAGGCTGACGAACTGATAGTGATCCACCGCGTCATCGACCTCCGCCTCTGCCAGTGCCATTAACTCGCTGACATCCTGCTCGTTGAGCCGATAGCGCGCCATCAGCATGTGCTTCAGCGCCGCGCGCTCTTCATCACTGTTGTCGTAATCGGCGCGCATCACTTCACACAGCAGCGCTGCCGACGCTAGCTCTAGGGTGAGCGTTTGGTTATCACGCTGTTCAGGCGCGGAAAGCACCTGTTGGAAGAAAGAGTGAATGGCATCCAGCACGGCGGTCTCCTCATCTCAGTGGCTAACCTAGGACTACACGACACCTTAAGAGTGCCGCCCTAGGCCTCACCGTTTACTCTTTCCGCTTGGCAAGCTGCTCTTTGAGCTGTTTGGGCACTTGCTTGATGATCAACCGATCCTGGGTTTCGTCATACTCAATGCTGGAACCCAGCAGGTGTGAATCAAAGCTGATCGAGACGCCTCCAGAGCGCCCGGTGAAGCGGCGAAACTGGCTGATAGTGCGTTTATCCGGCGGAATTTCCGGCGAGAGGCCGTAGTCGGCGTTGCGAATATGGTCGTAAAACGCCTTGGGCTGCTTCTCATCCACGAGCCCGGAGAGCTCTTCCAGCGTCATAGGTTCGCCGCGGCGCAGCTGCTCGTTGGCGTAATCAACCAGAGTATCGGTTTTTTCCCGGCTGGCGTCGTCGTCCAGGTCCTCTTTTTCGACGTAGTCGCTAAAGGCTTTCAGCAGCGTGCGGGTTTCGGCGGGGGCATCAATGCCCTCCTCCATGCCCAGCAGCGCCGCTACGCCATCAGCGAGCTTTTTACCGCCCCGATCTTTCAGAAACGAGACGTACTGGGCACTTTCCCCACCGCTCTGCCACTGGGTCAGGTTGATGCGGGCTGCCAGGGTGAGTTGGCTCGTGTTCAGTTGGGCGGCAGGCACCGCTTGGTGCGCGTCGTTAAAGCCGATACCTTCCCGCTGGTGAATGAGGGCCATCAGCAGCGTTTCCGTATCGCCCTGTTGTAGATGGGCAATGACCAAGTAACCGCCAACGGAGAGCTGCCCCTGCAGCGTTTGGGCCAGTCGCTCGGCCATCGCGTTCGCCAGTTGGGCAAAAGTTTGCTCGTCGGCTTGATACGCCGTGAGCCACGCCACCAGCGGCCCGGCCTGCTCGCCCTGCTCGGCAAAGCGCCCCCAGCCCTTCGCTTTGGTGTTGTAGGTATCGTTTAGCGCATTCACTAGGCTGGCCATCACCGTGTCGTCGCTGGCGGCAGCGGCCTCGGCAGGCGGAGCCGTCACACTTAAGCGCTCGCCGTCGAGGGATGGCTCAAGGCGGTAGACAGTACTTTGCAGTAGCGGCATAAACAGGCATTACCTTTATAAAAACGTCGAAGAGGTCACTTCAGCATCAGGGCTTTAAGCGGTAACCGGTGCGGAAAATCCAGCCAATGGTGGCAAGGCTTGCCGCCAAAAACAGCAAAATCATCGCCACGCTAGCGCCTAAGCTGACATCGCTAATGCCGTAGAAGCTCCAGCGGAAACCGCTGACGAGATACACCACCGGATTCGCCAGGGTCACGCTCTGCCAAAACGGAGGCAGCATATCGATGGAGTAGAAGCTGCCGCCCAGGAACGTGAGCGGGGTAATCACCAGCAGCGGCACGAGCTGCAGCTTGTCGAAGCCATCCGCCCAGATACCGATGATAAAGCCCAGCAGGCTGAAGGTGACGGCGGTCAGTACCAAAAACGTCAGCATCCAGAACGGGTGGGCGATCTCAAGCGGCACAAAGAAGCTGGACGTACCGAGAATGATCAGCCCTAGCAGTATCGATTTCGAGGCCGCCGCGCCTACGTAGCCCACGACAATCTCCAAATAGGAGATCGGCGCCGACAAAATCTCATAGATGCTGCCGGAGAACTTGGGAAAAAAGATGCCAAACGAGGCGTTCGAGACGCTCTGGGTCAGCAGCATCAGCATAATCAAACCAGGGACGATAAACGCACCGTAGCTCACCCCGCCAATTTCGGTAATCCGCGAGCCAATCGCCGCGCCAAACACCACAAAGTAGAGCGAGGTAGAGATCACCGGTGAGACAACGCTCTGTAGCAGCGTGCGGCGAGTGCGGGCCATCTCCGCCATATAAATCGCACGAACGGGATAGAGGTTCATGAGCGCTCCTTCACCAGGTCCACGAAGATATCTTCCAGCGAGCTCTGCCGGGTGTGTAGATCTTTAAAGCTGATGCCCGCCTGCTCTAGCTGCGTTAACAGGGTAGAGATCCCTCGCCCCTCCTCTTCCTGACGGCCATCGTAGGTGTACACAAGCTCATAGCCGTCGGCGGTCAAGCTGAGTTCTTCCTGCGCCAGCGCAGGCGGCAATTCTGCCAGCGGGCTGTGGAGCTGCAGAGTGAGCTGCTTGCTGCCCAGCTTTTTCATTAGCGCGGCTTTCTCTTCCACCAGCACGATCTCGCCGCGATTGATGACGCCTATGCGGTCGGCCATCTCTTCGGCTTCTTCGATGTAGTGGGTGGTGAGAATGATCGTCACCCCATCGTCCCGCAGCCCGCGCACCACGTTCCACATATCCCGCCGCAGCTCGACGTCCACCCCGGCGGTCGGCTCATCCAAAAACAGAATGCGTGGCTCATGGGAAAGTGCCTTGGCAATCAGCACCCGCCGTTTCATACCGCCGGAGAGGGTCATCAGGCGGTTGTAGCGTTTATCCCACAGCGAGAGTGACTTGAGCACTTTTTCGATATGGGCGGGGCTGGGGGACTTGCCAAACAGGCCACGGCTAAAGCTCACCGTGTTCCAGACCGTTTCGAACGCTTCATTGGTGAGTTCTTGCGGCACAAGACCAATCCGCTCGCGGGCTTGGCGGTAATCGCGCACGCTGTCGAAGCCGTCGACAATGACATGGCCTTCGCTGGGATTGACCAAGCCACATACCAAGCTGATCAAGGTAGTTTTACCCGCCCCGTTCGGGCCGAGCAGTGCAAAAATTTCGCCGCGCTGGATGGTTAAATCCACGCGGGTGAGCGCCTGAAAGCCACCTTCGTAGGTTTTATTCAGGCCATCGATGGTGATGATAGGGTCGTTCAAGGCGTGCTCCTTACATCGCGGGCCAGCGCAGAACCGGCGCAGCGCGATGCCAATGGCACCGCGACATGGCTGCCGCGGTGCATGACGGCCTTTAAAAGGTATTAAGTGCGGCTGGTGATTTCGAGCAAGTGATAGCCAAACTGAGTTTGAACCGGCCCGTGAACCTTGTTGAGCTCACCGCTGAAAACGACTTTGTCGAATTCCGGCACCATTTGGCCGGGGCCAAAGCTGCCCAGGTCGCCGCCCTGACGGCCAGAAGGGCAGCTGGAGTGCTGCTTGGCTACGTCCGCGAAATCGCGGCCGTTCTCGATCTCTTGTTTCAGTGCGTTGCACTGCTCTTCACTGCTTACCAAAATATGACGGGCGCTGGCACGTGCCATAACGAACTCCTTAATAAAAAACCCAATACGGTAGGCCAGTTTATCACGCTCGCTGCTAGTCGTGACCCAAGGCACCGCTATAACGCAGCGCTTCGCCCACACTCGCCAGGGCACGCTCATGGGCCTGCACCGAGAGCGGTCCACGGGTACACGCCACGATGACCCAGGGGCCATTGGCGGCGTCACCTGCTTGAGAGGCACGCGATGCAATACCGGCATCGCAGCTTCGCCGGTGCTGCGTGCCTGTTTTGTGCGCAAAGGTGAACTCGCTGCCCATGCCTTGTTTCAAGCGCCGCTCGCCAGATTTAGTTCGCTGCATGATCGCCAGCAGCGTTTGGCGCTGTTCGGCATTCACATCCTCCATACCACCGTGATGCAGGCTGGCCAGCAGGTCGCCATAGGCGCGCAGCGTGCCCACGTTTTCACCAGTGGCTTCGTAGGCATCGAAGGCGTGGTCGTAGTCGGGCTGTTCGAAGCTCCCTTCACCCATGCCCAATGTGCGCGCTAAGGCGGCAGGGCGCTGGTTCACACGGTGTTGGCGCAGGGCGATAAAATCTAACCCGCCCAGTTGGCGAGCCTCGGGATGTAACTGGCCATATACACCCTGGCGCACTTCCACCAGCTTGCTGATGTGGCCAAGGTGCTCCGGCTGGCCGTTACTGGCGGCGACCATGCGGCGGGCGCGGGCATTCACGGCGTCCAAGCCCACACGGTCTATCAGCATATCCGTGGCGGTGTTGTCGCTGACGGTGATCATTTGCTCGAGCAAATAACGAATCGAGATCGGTGTACCGGGGTCGTGCCAGTTGACCGGCCCAGCGCCATCGACAAAGTCGCTGCGTGCCAATGTAAGGCGCTCATCCAGAGAGAGCGTGCCCGCTTGGCGCTCAGCCAGCACCTGAGCCGCTACGGGCACTTTAATCAGCGAGGCCAAATACCAGGGGTCGTCTGCCTGCCAGGAGTACGCCTCGCCTGTTGCAAGGTTCTGAACATAAACACCTAGCGCGCCGCCAAACACCTCTTCAATGGCGCTTATTCGCGCATCTACATCGCCTTGCCAAGGGCTCTGTTTATCGACCTCGTAGTACCAGTTCGTACTTGCCAATACCGCGGTGCTGGCTGGCAATAAAGCGCATAGCAGCGCGGCAAAGCGTTGAAGATGTCGCAACTTTACCTCCTACCGCTGCTGGTGGCGGGTTATTTGTAACGAGCGATCCAGCGCGTTAGCCAAATCCACAGCGCGGCCCCAAGAATTAACATCCCACCCACGCCAAGCGCCTGTGGATAGGTGTACATGCCTTCGCCTTCCAGCAGAAAACGCAGCACCAGAAAAATCATCACAATGTGGAAAATAAACGCTTTGAGCGCATCGCTACCCACTATGGTTAATGGCCGTAGCGCCTTGGCTGCCGTAGCTCCACCAGCGAGTGCAGCGCCTAAAATAACCAGCGCGCCGCCCACGCTGTACAGCGTGAATTTCAGCCCGGGCGGGTGCTTGCCATCGTTATTCGCCACCGCCAGCATCGCAGCGGAAACATCGCCTTCTGCAAAGGCCAAACCATAGAACGCGGCGACCATAACAGCCCCCACACCCACCAGCGCCAGCACCAGCTTTCGCCGCAGCGCCGTATCAAAATAGCAGCGCAGCAAGGCTTCACCGATCAGCAGGCCCGCCAAAATTAACGGCGCACGGCTGAGCTGGCCCCAGGTGTAATGGTCTTCATGGTCCACCAGCAGGGCTTTTAAGGTGTCGTTCCCGCCAAAGCTCAGCCCCTGCAGCCAAGCGGAGAGCGCAGTTAAACTAATAATAAGTGCACACCGACCCCATAGCGGTGTACGTGCCCATAGTGGTAGTACCAGCGGCACCCACAGCAGGGCAATAGCGTAAAAACCGAGAATTTCTACCCAAATCGCAAAGCGCTGATAAAGCAGCGCATCAACAATATCGCCTGGGGCGTAATACGGCAGCATCTCGACGACCGTCAACGCCTTGTACCAAAACCACACTTCAACCGCGCGCACCCATAGTTTTAGCCGCCGTTTTGGCCACGCCTCTGTTTGGGTAGACGCTAAAAAGGCCACGGCTAGCGCAATCCCAAAGACCAGGATGAACAGGGAAGAAGAGAACTTAGTGAGAAAATGGACGGGCACCATGCCCCAATCGGGGACGTTGCGTATTCCAATCAGCCCACTCACCGTATGGCTGAGAATCATCAGCCCAATCGCTATACCACGGGCGAGATCCATCGCATCTATACGCCCTTCCGCACGGGGCAGGCGTGGCACTTCTTGCCAGGTAAACACGTTAACAACGTCCTTGTAGGGTGTTCGTGTTAGGGAAACATTGCTTTTACCATAGCCTATTCACCTAGTGTGCTATTGCGCTTTATTAAACGTTGCCACTCATCCAACACAACAGTGCCCCGCAATGGGCGGGGCACTGTGCTGCTCATCCGTGAGCGTGAGGGGAAGGACTTCCTTTTGCTAAAATGGGTTTACTGGCCGGATGTGTCATCCTTTTCCGTTTCCCACTGCTCTTGCTCTTCCTCCTCCTCTTCGTAAGTAAATTCTTGCTCTTCCTCTTCGTACTCGGTGGTCACGCCTTCAGTAGTCGACCCCTGCTCCTGCTCGGTGTCGTAGGAGTTGTAGGTGCCTTGATCATCCTGCATGGTCTCTTCTTGCGGCGTTGCGGGCTGCTCTTCAGGCTCTTCCATCGCAAACGCGAGCGGGCTCGCTACCAGACCAAATGATACACCCAGGATACCTAACTTCTTGAGAGCTTCCTTTTTCATGGTCGTGCCTCCTAATGGCAACTCTTTCGTTCAATTCAGCGTTAAACATTTAACAACGTTATGTCTTCACGATAGATTCACGATCGATAAGAGCGGCGAGTCATCCTAACCTTTCGCTCTTACCCAACTATTGCAGACGCCATACCAGGGCATGCCAAAAATAAATATAAACACTATTTTTCAATCACTTAATAAAAACCCCATTAACAGAAACAAGATGAATTGCGATTTTTAATTAGCAAAATCTTGTTTACGTTTGGCACATGAGCCCCAGCGATTCATGCCACCCCGCACCGCGGCTAACTTGGCATAATAAATAGGTACATAGGGCGAAAGCGTTGGTGAGAAAGGTTGCAAGGCTAGAAAGGCTTATTTTAACCCAACATAACTGCTGGTATCTTTTGGTCACCGTTCACCGTATCGAGAAAATAAATGTCTACCCAACAAGCATCCACGTTTCGTTTAGTTACCCGCAGCGATTTTGATGGTTTGGTATGCGGTGCCCTGCTCAAGCACTTAGGCCTTATTGACGACATCACCTTCGTTCACCCGAAGGACATGCAGGATGGCAAAATTGATATTGATGCCAACGACATCACCACCAACCTGCCCTATGTGCCCGGCTGCCACTTAGCGTTCGACCACCACCTAAGCGAAACCGTGCGCAACGTGGAGCGTGCCGACAACCACATCATCAATGCAGACGCCCCTTCCGCTGCCCGCGTAGTGTGGGAGTACTACGGCGGCCACGAGGCCTTCCCCGCACGCTGGGACGATATGATGGAAGCCGTCGATAAGGGCGACTCTGCCCAGTTCAACAAAGACGAAATTCTCAACCCGCAGGGCTGGGTACTGCTCAACTTCATTATGGACGCCCGCACCGGCCTGGGCCGCTTCCGCGACTTCCGCATCTCCAACTATCAGCTGATGATGAAGCTGATCGACTACTGCCGCGAGCACACCATCGATGAAATCCTCGCCCTTGACGATGTGCACGAGCGCACCACGCTTTACCGTGAGCATGAGCAGTTAGCAAAGGAGCAAATCGAGCGCTGCGCAACCGTGCACGGCAATGTGGTAGTACTGGATCTACGCAACGAAGAGACCATCTACGCCACCAACCGCTTCGTGATCTACGCCATGTACCCCGACTGCAACATCTCGATTCACGTGATGTGGGGGCTCAAGCAGCAGAACACCGTGCTGGCGATTGGTAAATCGATCCTGAACCGCTCCAGCAACACCAACGTAGGCGAGCTGTGCTTAAGCTACGGTGGCGGCGGCCACCTAAATGCGGGCACCTGCCAAGTTGATAATGATCAGGCGGAGAGCGCGTTGGCGGAGATTGTTGAGAAGATTAATGCGGATGGGTAAAACGGGTACTTATCTGTCATAAGTAGAGTGGCCGCTACTGGCGGCCACTCTACTTAGTTAACGCAGGCTACTCAGCGCCAACCACATGCTTCACTTCCAAGTACGCACTCAGCCCCCAAGGGCCTAACTCACGCCCGATACCGCTGCGCTTGAAGCCACCCCAGGCAGTTTCGGGTAGCACGAGCTGCTCGCTGTTGTACCAAATACTGCCTGCCTTCAACTGACGGCCAATGCGCTTGGCCCGCTCCGGGTCGCCGCTGATCACCGTCGCGGCGAGGCCATAATCACTGTCATTGGCAAGCTGAATCGCTGCGGCTTCGCTTGCCACGCTACGACCACAAAGTACGGGGCCGAAGATCTCTTCTTTCCACAAACGGCTCTCTACCGGCACATCGCGGTAAAGCGTGGGCGCTAGGAAGTAGCCTTGGGCGGGCAGCGTGCGGTGTTGCCCATCGCGTACCACCGTGAGCCCTTCCTGATCGGCAATATCCAGGTAGCGCTGTACTGCATCGCGCTGCTTAACGCTGGTAAGTGGGCCTAAATCGGTGCCTTCGGCTAGCGGGTCGCCTAGCGTCAGCGCATCCATGCGTTCGGCAAGCGCAGCGTAAAGCGCTTCGGCTATGTCTTCGTGAACCAACAGACGCGAGGTAGCAGAGCAGATCTGACCGGCGTTGAAGTAAATACCCGCCATTACCCAATCAGCGGCTTGGGCGGGGTCCGCATCTTCCATCACTAAAATGGGTGATTTACCGCCCAGCTCCAGCGACACACTCGCAGTACGGGCGCTGGCAGCCTGCATCACCGCTTCGCCAACGCGGTTACTGCCAGTAAAGGAGATTTTATCCACGCCAGGGTGGTTAGTCAGCGGCGCACCGATGCCCTCGCCGTCACCATTGAGCAGATTTAGCACGCCTGCAGGCAAGCCGACTTCCAGCGCGATCTCCGCCAGCACTTGTTCAGGCAGCGGCGTCACTTCTGAAGGTTTAAATACCGCAGTGCAGCCCGCCGCTAGGGCAGGTGCCAGCTTCCAAGCACTGGTCACTAAGGGGAAGTTCCATGGCGCAATCAATCCCACTACCCCAACCGGGTCATGATACGTCCGCGCTTCAACGCCTTCCATGTCGACACTGACCCGCTCCCCTTGCCGGGCATCCAGCGCTTTGGCCTGCTTGGCGTAGTAGCGGTAGCAGGCAATTGCATCGTCTAGGTCAATACCTGCTTCCACCAGTGGCTTACCGTTATTGGTGGCCGACAGTGTGATCAATGCCTCTCGGCGAGACTCAAGTGCATCAGCAAATCCATCGAGGTAGTTGGCACGTTCGGCCCCACCCAACGCCTGCCATTCAGGTTGAGCCTGCTGGGCAGCTTTAACAGCAGCATCCACATCTGCCGCATCTCCACCAGTGACCTGTGCGATACGCTCTTCGCGGTAAGGATTCATCACATCGAGCAAACGGGTGCCCTTCGATGCAACCCAATGGTTGTTGATGAACTGATGATTGAGTGTCTGCATGGGAATACCCTAGTCAGAAAGTGAGCACGCGCGCTGCCAGGCAGCGGCGTCAATTTCGATCAGTAGCGGCCCGGTGGGAACGCGGTTGGCGAGTGCCTGGGAAAGCTCAGCTGGGCTCTCTACCAGCATGCCGGGGCAGCCGAAACCTTCGGCCAGAGTCAGGAAGTTAGGTGCTTGAATATCCACACCTAGGCGGGCCACGCCGTTGGCATCCATATAGCGGCGAATCTCTTCGTAGCCCGCGTTGTGCCATAGCACGATGACCACGGGCAGGCGGGCTTCCACGGCGGTGGCAAGTTCCGAGAGCGTAAACATCACCCCGCCGTCTCCCACCAGCGCTACTACGGGTAGATCTGGCCGGGCTAGCTGCGCCCCTAATGCCGCAGGCAGCCCATAACCCAAGGTGCCGTAACCGGTGGATGCATTGAAATAGCGGCGAGGCGCAGGCTGGCTGACGAGGTGGTTTCCGGCGTACACCGGGGCGGTGGAGTCGCCCACTAGAATGGCGTCAGGTAAGTGGTCGGCCAGCGTTTTATAGAACGGAACGAAATCGCTAAACGCGGGATCGTTGGCCAAATCTAAAGCGTTCAGAGCAGTGGCGGTCTGTTCGCCGCCCTGACGCTTCAGCGGCTCAGAAAAATGCGTTAGCAGAAGCTCCAAACTGCGCCCGGCATCGCCCACCAAGCCAAGCGTGGTGCGCTGGTTGCGCACCAGCTGCTCAGGATCAACGTCGATACGAATCAGCGCGCCGTTGAGGTGAAAACCGTCGTCAAAGACGACGTCATAGTCGGTTTCACCCAACTCGGTCCCTACCGCCAGAATCACATCCGCCTTAGCGGCTAGTGCCCTCACGGCGGGCAGAGCAGCATTGGCTCCTAGGTCCAGCGGGTGATCACGACCCAGCAGCCCCTTGGCGTTGATGGTTGTCACCGTGGGGGCATCCAACTGCTCTACCAGTGCTCGTGCGGCGTCAGGCGCTGAGACACAGCCACCGCCCAACAGCACCAGAGGCAGCTTCGCCGCCTTGAGTAGCCGAGCCGCCTCGGCCAGCCCTTCCGGGTCGGGAGCCGCGCGGTATAGCGTGGGCGCTTGCCAGCTAGTCGGCACGCTGACGGGCGCATTGAACAGATCAATGGGGATTTCAATATGCACCGGGCCTGGGCGCGCGCCGTTGAAAACGGCAAAGGCACGGGCCAACACCTCGGGTAGCGTGCTGGCATCCAGCAACGTGTGGCTAAAGCGCGCCACGCCGCTAATCATCTGTTGCTGGCTGGGCAGTTCGTGCAATCGCCCCTGGCCTAAGCCCAAGGTATCGCGGCGATTAACGCTGGAGATCACCAGCATGGGGATGGAGTCCGCCAGGGCTTGGCCCATGGCGGTGGCAATATTGGTCATCCCCGGCCCGGTGATAATTAAACACACACCTGGCTGACCGCTGGCACGGGCATAGCCATCGGCCATAAACCCCGCCCCCTGCTCATGGCGCGGAGTGATGTGCGCTACCTCACTGCCTTCCAGGCCACGGTACAGCTCCACCGTGTGCACACCGGGAATGCCGAACAGCGCGCGTACGCCGTAGGTATCGCGCAGCAGGTGGATCAACAGGTCGGCGCAGGTCATTGTCGTTGATTCGTTCATGCATAGCCCCTTAGAAGAAAAACGTGTGGGCCATAAAGGCGATGATCGGCAGCGTAATCGCGGTACGCAGCAGGAATACCACGGCCAGCTCCCAGAACTTGATGGGAATCTTCGACTTGAGCAGCAGTGCACCAATCTCCGACATATAGACCAGCTGCGTCATGGAGAGGCAGGCAATCACGAAGCGGGTCAGCTCGCTTTCAATGTTGGTGGCCAGCACCGCTGGCAAGAACATGTCGGCAAAGCCGACGAGTGTGGCAGGGGCGGCCGCCTGGGCTTCGGGAATACGCAGCAGCTCCAGCACTGGCACCATGGGGTAGGAGAGCCAGGTAAACAGCGGCGTGAACTCGGCCAAAATCAGCGCTACGGTGCCAATCGCAAACACCAGCGGCAGCAGCGTCAGGAAGATATCAATAACGTTAAGCAGCGCCAACCGGGCCAGCTCTTTTGGCCCTGGTGCGCCAGCCGCGCGGCGGGTTGCCTGCAGCAGGCTGTAGCGGAACAGGCCCACGTTTTCGGTGCGCTCTTCGCTTAACTGGCAGCCGACAGGCTCGTAATAGTCATCGGATTTACGCGACAGCGGCGGAATCCGCGAGACGATGACAGCTGCCATCAATCCAGAAACCACTACCGTGAAATAGAACTGTACGAAGAGGTGGTTGATCTCGACAAAGTTTGTTACCAGCAAGCTGAAAGCGATGGAAGCAACGGAGAAGTTAGTCGCGATCACCGAAGCCTCACGGCCGTTATAGTAGCCCTGCTCGTACTGCTGTGCGGTAATCAAAACGCCTACCGTACCGGAGCCCATCCATGACGCAGTGGCATCAATCGCGCTGCGCCCTGGCAGGTTAAAGATGACCCGGAACGGCTTACGCACCATGGTGCCAATAAACTCCATAAAACCGAACTCGACCAGAAAAGGCAGTAGCAGCGCGGCAAAGAAAAAGAACGTCAGTAGCACGGGTGCCAGATCATTAAGCATCACTCCGCCCGTGTAAGACGCTGTGATGACTTCGGGACCGAACTGGAAAAACGTCATGATGACGAAGATCGCACCGAGTACCCGCAGCGCTACCCAAATAACCCCCACGTCGAACATGTCTTTGAAGTGGCCTTGCTGTGCCCAACCAGGCTTTGCGAGCTTCACATAGAGCGTCACGATGACGGATAGACACAGCACACACAGGGCAATCGCGGGCAGTGCAGCGCCCAAAAGCGACTGCAGGCCATCGGCCATTAACCCCATGCCGATATTGATCGAATCACCGACTTGAAACGGCATTAGAAAAAGCAGTACGCCCATCAGCGAAGGCAGCAAAAACTTTAGAAGATGTGCTCGGGGGATCAATGAGGACGAAGTGGGTTCTTCCGACTTCGCTTGAGAATAAGACATACGGTTCACCTATTGGATGTGATTATTGGAGGTGGGCTGGCGGCGTCCTGAAGGGAAGCGCGGCTCCCCTTCTTATGTTTTGTCATCTGCGCCTTGTTAGGTCGGCGCTTTTTATGAACACGTGTGTGCTAGGTTTAGGCGTTATGCTTAACGCCCGGCAGTACGCAGAGCATTTCATACAGCAGCGTGGCCCCCATCAGCGCCGTATTACCGCTGGGGTCATAAGGCGGTGATACCTCTACTAAGTCACCACCGACGATGTTCAAGCCAGCGGTGCCCCGCACAATTTCCAAGCCTTGGGCAGAGGTTAGGCCGCCCATTTCCACGGTGCCGGTACCGGGGGCAACGGAGGGGTCTAAGCCATCGATATCAAAGCTGATATACACGGGGATATCGCCCATTTGTTCGCGCACTTCCGCCATCAATGGCGCCAGCGAGCGGTGCCAGCACTCCTCAGCCTGCACCACACGGAAGCCCTGCTCGCGGCACCAGTCGAAATCTTCAGGGGCATAACCAGTCCCGCGCAGGCCAATTTGCACGACCTTGTTATGGGCGAGTAACCCTTCCTCCTGGGCACGACGGAACGGCGTGCCGTGCGCGATGGGTTCGCCAAACATGTGCTCGTTCACATCCGCGTGGGCATCGATATGAATCAACCCCACCGGACCATGCTTTTTCGCCATGGCACGCAGAATGGGTAGCGTCAGCGTATGCTCGCCGCCCAGGGTTAACGGAATGCAGTCGTGCTTGAGCACGTCGTCATAGAAGGCAGTGATGATGTCGACGCTTTTCGGCAGGTGAAAGGTGTTGATGGGCACATCGCCAATATCGGCTACCTGAAGACGCTCGAACGGCGCAGCGCCTGTCGCCATGTTGTAAGGGCGCAACATGCGCGACTCATCGCGAATCTGGCGTGGCCCTAGGCGCGTACCCGGGCGGTTCGACGTACCGATATCCATGGGTATACCGATAAAAGCCGCATCCAGCCCTTCGGCACTCTCTTGCGTGGGCAGGCGCATCATGGTGGCAGGCCCCGCAAAGCGCGGCATGGTGTTGCCGCCCAGCGGCTGATTAAAGTCCGACATCATTTTCTCCTTGGATTTATTATGGCCAGCCTGACGGGCCTAGCGCTTTAGCGATTTATCTAGCTCATACACAGGTACTGCACAGACCATGCCAAGTCACCCGCGCCGATAAATAGGTAGGTTTACCGGCTTATCGATGCAAAAATGAATCAATCAACCAATTAAATGATGCAATAGTGACTCAATGAGTCACCTTTGCATCACTCTGTTCATCCAACGATATAAAAGCGGCTGCGGTAGATAAGGAGGACGTATGAGCGAAATCGACAGGCGTGTACTGCAAACCATCATAGAAACCGCCAACGACCACTTCTTCATTGTCAGTGGCGATGGACAGATCTTGGATATTAGCCCCGGTGCTGAGGCGGTGTACGGCGTATCGCGAGAAGAGCTTCTTTCAAGCAGTGTTCAGCAATTGCAGGCGGCCGGTGTTTTGAAACCTTCCATTACCATGGAAGTGATGCGCACCCGCCAGCCTGCCCAGTTGATGCAGATCACCGGCACGGGCCGCCGCGTCATCGCAGAAGCCTACCCGGTGTTCGTCAACGGCACGCTAGAGCGCATTATCAGCCGCTCACGGGATTTAACCGATTTGCAGCTACTGCAAGATGAGTATGCCCTGCTGCAAAAACGCTTTAGCGAGCACTTAAAGCGCAGCCAAGCCGCGCCTGATGCAGAAGAGCAAGCGCTGGATGACGCGCTGGATAACCTACAGGTCAGAAGCCATGTGATGCGCGAAATTGCCCTACTGCTCAAGCGTGTTGCGCCGTCGGATGCCAACGTCCTGATGCTCGGCGAATCTGGCGTCGGCAAGACCGCGTTTGCCAAACAGCTTCACCGCTGGAGCCAGCGCTGCGACGGCCCCTTTATTGAGGTGAACTGCGCGGCAATCCCGGAAAATCTGTTTGAGTCCGAAATGTTTGGCTATCAGCCCGGCGCCTTCAGCGGTGCAGCCCGGCAAGGCAAAGCGGGGCTGTTAGAGCAGGCCGAAGGCGGTACGCTGTTTCTGGATGAAATCGGCGAGCTGCCGCTGTTAATGCAAACCAAACTGCTCAAGGTCATTCAGGATGGCAGCTTGACCCGCCTGGGTGATACACGTTCCCGTCGGGTCGATTTCCGTTTGGTGGTCGCGACCAATCAGGATTTGGGCAAGCAGGTAGAAGCGGGGCTTTTCCGCCTGGATCTTTATTACCGCCTCAACGTCATTCCCGTCACCCTGCCACCTTTGCGCGAACGACGTGAGGATATTCCCGACTTAGTGGAAGCGTGCTTACAACGGCTGAACCAGCGCTATGGACGGCAGAAAATTCTCGGCAATCAAGTCTGGTCGACGCTCATGGGCAGCGACTGGCCGGGTAATGTCAGGGAGCTGGAAAACTGGCTGGAAAGAGCCTGGCTTTCAAGCCCCACCGATCAAATTGAAGTGCCTACAACGCAAGCCTATACCGAACAGCATACCCACAGCTTGGCGAATGTATCTGCCTCACCTTTAGCGGCACCGCTCGCCCCAGGCGAAAGCTTGAAAGAGTATCTAGAACGGCTGGAGCGGGACGCGCTACAAACGTTGTGTCACACGTTGCCTAGCACCTACGCCATCGCCAAACGGCTGGGTATCAGCCAGTCCAGCGTGGTGCGTCGGTTACAGCGTTATGGCATTAAAATCCGCCGCTAACGCCTCGGTGCATCACCCACCTGCCATATAAACGTCATTCAACCGCAACATCGCCATCACATGATCCCACTATACGACGCTAAAAGGCGTCGACGAACGCCACTCACGACCAGACAGAGGCCTTGAGCATGAGAGATCATGTCATCTTGATGCAGCAGGGAAACATCGTGCAGGAAGGCACACTTAGCGACCAGACTGACAGCGTAGATGCTGCTAACGCTACCAGCAGTATGGCCATGAACTTTCTACCTCTGATAGAGGGCGAACACGGCGCGGTGATTGAGGGTGAAACCTCCTCCCTTCCCGTCGCGCCCAAAGAGGCCGCCGGTGGGTATCTAGGCTTGCGCCCCGGCGCTATTGAATTACACCCAGTATCGGCAACGGGCATGCCCGCTAAAGTGCTCCGCACCGAGCGTTGGGAGGACGATACGATGGCGCATGTGGCCGTTGGACCTCATGTGGTGCGCGTTCGTTTGAACGGTCATCAGCCTATCGACAACCAAACGTGCAAGCTTACGTGGGCACCTGCGCTTGCTCAGCTCTTTGATGCGCAGGGAGCCCGCCAAGATACGCTGTTGGCCTTTGCGCTTTCCGCCACTGATCGACGAATTCCCCGACCGCCAAGGGTGGGTTCGTTCCAACATTGAGTTGGTGATGACGATCACAGGCCTTCGCTAGCCAAACTCACGTGAGTTTTCGTGCGACAATTCTCCTTCACGCACACGACAAGGAGAGCAGCGATGCACGGCGACTCGGCAGCCCTCAAGGTACTGCAGGAGGTCTTTGGCTACGACCACTTTCGTGGCCCGCAGCAGGCCATCATTGAGCATGTGATGGCGGGAGGCGATGCGCTGGTGCTGATGCCCACTGGCGGCGGTAAATCGCTGTGCTATCAGATCCCTGCGCTGCTACGTGAAGGCACCGCGATTGTGGTCTCGCCGCTCATCGCGCTGATGCAAGATCAGGTGGCCGCGCTGATTCAGAACGGGGTGCGCGCCGCCTACCTGAACTCCAGCCTCGAGATGCATGAGGCGATGGATGTGGAAAACCGCCTGCGCGAGGGCGAGCTGGATCTTCTCTACGTCGCGCCCGAGCGGCTGGCAACGGCACGCATGCAGATGCTGCTGGAGCAAACGCGCATTGCGCTGTTCGCCATCGATGAAGCCCACTGCGTTTCCCAATGGGGGCACGATTTCCGCCCCGAGTATCGCCAGCTCTCCCACCTGCACCAGCGCTTTCCTAACGTGCCGCGCATCGCGCTCACCGCCACCGCCGATGTGCCTACCCGGCACGACATCATGGAGCATCTGCAGCTTCAAGAAGCCGCGCTCTACAACAACGGCTTCGATCGGCCCAACATTCGCTACCATATCGCTGAAAATCAGGGCAATGCCAAAGAGCAGCTGCTGAGTTTCATCCGTGAGCATCACGACGGCGAGGCGGGCATCGTCTACTGCCTCTCACGGCGCAAGGTGGAGGAGACCGCCGCTTGGCTGGCACGCCAGGGGTTGACCGCGCTGCCCTACCACGCCGGGCTGCCCGCCGAGCAGCGCCAGCAGCACCAAACCCGCTTTCTGCGCGAAGACGGCGTGGTGATCGTCGCCACCATCGCTTTTGGCATGGGCATCGACAAACCCGACGTGCGCTTTGTGGCACACCTCAACCTGCCCAAAAGCATCGAAGCCTACTATCAGGAAACCGGCCGCGCCGGACGCGACGGGCTGCCCGCCGATGCCTGGATGGCCTACGGGCTTCAGGACGTGATCACTCTGCGCCAGATGCAGCAGGATTCCGGTGCCGCCGACCAACAAAAGCGCATCGAGCAGCAAAAGCTCGACGCCATGCTAGGGCTCTGCGAGATCATTAGCTGCCGCCGTCAGGCGCTGCTTCACTACTTTGGCGATTCATTAGACGAACCCTGCGGCAACTGCGATAACTGCCTCACTCCACCTGACACCTGGGAGGCCACCGTCGCCGCGCAGAAGGCGCTGTCGTGTGTTTACCGCACCGAACAGCGCTTCGGCGTGACGTATCTGGTGGATGTGCTGCTGGGCAAGCGTAACGAACGTATCAGCCGCTTCGGTCACGACAGCTTGAGTACGTTCGGCATTGGCAAAGAGCTCACCGCCAGCGAGTGGAAAGCGCTCTTTCGCCAGCTAATCGCCAGCGGCTATTTGAGCGTGGATATGGAGGGCCATGGCGGTATCAAGCTCACCGCCAACGCCAAGCCCATACTGCGCGGCGAGCAGAGTCTCACCCTGCGCAAACCCAGCAAGCCCGCGCGGCGCGGTGCCAAAGGGGCGTCTGCCGTCAAGGGCCACGGCGCCCTGTGGGAAGCACTGCGCCAGCATCGCAAGGCGCTTGCCGACGCCCAGGGCGTACCCGCCTACGTGATTTTCAACGACGCCACCCTGGCTGAGCTGGTAGAGCAAAAGCCGCAAACGCTGCAGGCGCTGGGCACCATCTCGGGCATCGGCGCACGCAAGCTGGCGGATTATGGCGAGGGGATCCTGCGTGTAATTTTTCCTATTGAGAAATAGAAACCAGATAGCTGACTATTACCAATGTAAGATATTAGGGATCACAAGGGTTGTTATAAAATTCATTGAAAAAAGCTAACTTCGGTGAAATAATAAATATTGCCTAGCAATTAGACTCATGTCACTGACAGTGAGTCTCGGGGTATGAGTCATACCTTGCATTGAGTGGATGACAGCTCGTGTTACGGTGGCTTTGGTTCGGAGCCCAGCCGTAGTCACGACTGGGCTCCGAACCAAAGCCACCGCGCTGAATGTAGGCATAAATGAATACAACAGAAAAAAAGATAACTGCACACAATCGAATTGGCCCTCACAAAAGGGCCATTTCTTTTTTATGCGAATCAATAAGAAATAAAGAAATAACTGTAGCTGCATCAACGCCTAGGCTTTTCTTTCTATGCGGCGCTAACATCAAAGAAGGCGTTCTTTCTATTCGCCGGCAGCGCTTAAGAGACTTTATAGAAAATTCAATAGAAAACTCTAAAGTAGTAATTGCGGAACATTTTTTTGAAAATTTTCAAAAAAACCATAGAGATAAAAAAGACAACAGAAACTCTCTTGACTTTGAGTTTATATTAACCGAAATATCTGAAAAGGTTATAATAGTACTCGAGAGCCACAGTTCATTCTGTGAACTTGGCGCGTTTTCTCACAACAGCCTTCGCAACAAATTATTAGTTATAAATGATTCTAAACATCAAGCAACGCGCTCATTTATAAACACTGGCCCTATCTTAGCTTTAACTGAAAATTATGGCCTCAATCGAGTTCTGTGGTATGACATGAGGGAAAGGGTAGATGAGGAAGATAGTATAGCTTCTATTTTCTTACAATTAGAAGAAAGTATCGGAAAGAACGCCATTAAAGTTGGTGATCCCGTCAACATTGATCCAACCCAAGGTCCGACAACTATAGAAAAAGCTTTATTTATCCATGATATTATACACTTTTACAAACCGAATGATTATAGCGCGCTCATAAGAATATTAAAAGAAATATTTGGGCATAACAAAAGCTTTGATATGATTCGTCATATCATGGCCATACTGACCTCACTAAAGTTCATCCAGTACGACCCAGAAAAAAAGTCACTTAAAAGCTTAAACAACTCTATCTTCTTAAGCTATGGAAATAAAGAAAGACAAATAAAGTCTGGTTTCCAGTTATCAATGCTAAAACAGAAAATGAGGGCTTAAGATGGATATAATAGATTCATTTTGCAATGAAATAGGAATTAGCCCCGACGAATTCGAAAATTATGTCCTAAGTGCTCAAAAGCGCGTAAAAAAAGCTCGTATCAAGAAAAAAGACGGAAGCAAACGTGAAATAACCATACCCTCATGGGAATTAAAAATAATTCAGTATTGGACTATAATTAATTACTTAAGAAAGCTACCTGCAAGCGACGCAGCGACAGCATATTACAAAGGCTCTAGCATTTTAAACAATGCTAAAAGACATAGCAATGGAAAGTATTTTGTAAAATTAGACATAGAGTCTTTCTTCCCCTCAATTAGCAAAGAAATTTTTATTTCTGCATTGAAAAAAGATGAAGAAAAAACTAGCTCCCCTACTACAAAGCAACTTATAGAAGCTTCAAAAAACAGCATTTTTTTCGATGGCTTATTTTATAAAAATGCATGCGTAATAGGCTACCCTGCTTCACCTTATATAGCCAACTATGTTCTTCGAGATTTTGACCAAAAAATATCTGAAGCACTTAGCTCAGTCAGCGACCAAATAGGCAATTATTGCTTCACGAGGTATGCCGACGACATAATGATATCTTGTGAAAAAAAAGGCAACAAGGCACTAATATACAAAATAGTGAAAGAAACACTAACAAAAACTTACAAAGGATCTCTCAGAATTAAAAAAGAAAAAACAAAAGCAACAACCAAAAGTGGAGGAAGCACAAAAATAACCGGAATTATAATCTGTAGCGACGGAAGGCTAACCCTGCATAAGAAATACAAAGACCATGTGCGCCTACTCTTCTCTCTTTACTCTAAAGATAAACTAAAACCCGAAGAAACATCGTCTCTTCTAGGTCACCTAAATTATATAAAATCAGTAGAGCCTACGCTCTATAACAAGCTATACACCAAGTATTACAAGCAGATAAAAGCACTACTAAACAACTGAAACACTCAAAAGCACGTTAGAAAAAACAGTCTCTTAGTACGCATAATGAAATTTTTCTATCTATAATAACTCATTAAAATCTAAGTACTGTAATCAAAAACAATGCTCGCCCCGAGCAATCGCCGCTGAGTCAAACACGCCGGTATCCAAAATCCAGGCGGTGACCAGCTTGGCGGGCGTCACGTCGAAGGCGGGGTTCCACACCGGGGCATCGCTCGGTGCCCACACCACCTCGCCAAACGCGCCTGCGGCTCCGCGCACTTCCGCGCCATCGCGCTGTTCGATGGGAATCGCCACGCCGGTCGCGCAGGCGGGGTCGACCGTGGTGTAAGGGGCGACCACATAAAACGGCACCTGATGGTAGTGCGCCGCCACCGCCAGCATGTACGTGCCCACTTTATTGGCAAAGTCGCCGTTGGCGCAGATGCGATCCGCCCCGACCATCACTTTATCCACCTTGCCCGCCGCCATCAGGCTGGCCGCCATGCTGTCGGTGATTAACTGGTAAGGAATGCCTAAATCGGCCATTTCCCACGCGGTTAAACGCCCACCCTGGAGCAGCGGACGGGTTTCATCGACATAGACATACAGATCTATGCCACGCTGTTTGGCGATGGCCAACGCGCCAATCGCGGTGCCCACACCGGCCGTGGCCAGCGCACCGGTGTTGCAGTGGGTCAGCACGCGGTCGCCGGATGCCAGCAGGTCGGCACCCCGCTCGGCCATGCGTTGGCACAGCGCGCGGTCCTCGTCAAACAGCGCTTTGGCTCGTTCGGCCAGGGCGTCAGCGCCCTGGGCAAAACAGGCTTCCATGGCGTCCAGGCAGTACATCAGGTTCACTGCCGTGGGGCGCGTCGCCCGCAAGCGGTCGCTGACGGCTTGCCACTCGGATTCGGGATGGCGAGCGGCGTACTGGGCCAGCACGAAAGCAGCGCTCAAACCAATCAGCGGCGCGCCACGAATGGCGAGGTGTTTAACCGCGTGCTGCCACGCCTCGGGGGAGTCGCAGCGCACCCACTCTTCGGCCTGGGGTAGCCGGGTTTGGTCCAGATACTCAAGCGAGTCGGCATACACCCGTAAACTGCGTGACTGTAAATTGACCATGAGGGGCTCCTTGATAATGGGGCAAGCAGAACAGCGGCACGGCTTATCAGGCGCGAAGCTTATCATATAGAATGGCCGCCACTAGACGAGGCGATGCTGACCCGATGAACACCTTACACACCGAACTGCTGGACGCCATCTCCTGGGCGGCGCAGCAAGGCTGGACGCCCGCCACCGGCGGCAACTTTTCCGCGCGTACCGAGGCGGGCTATCTAGTCACCGCCTCCGGGCGGGATAAAACCCGTATCCAGGCGGATGACCTGCTGCTGTGCGACCTGGAAGGCCGCGTGCTGGAAGGCAACGGCAAACCCAGCGCCGAAAGTGACCTACACGCCGCGCTGTACCGGCTAGACCCCAGCATTCACTGCGTGCTGCACACCCATACCGTCGCCAGCACCGTGCTGTCGCGGCGCTTTCCCGAAGGCATTGAGCTAAGCGGCTTTGAGATGCAAAAAGCGTTGGCGGGTAACGTGACGCATGATGCGACGATTCTTTTGCCGGTGGTGCCCAACTCCCAGGATATGGAGGAGTTAGCCGAGCATGTTCGCCAAGGCTGGCCGATGCCCTGGGGCTTTTTGGTCGCGGGCCACGGTATTTACGCCGTGGGCGACAGCATTGCCAGCTGCCGCCGCCACCTGGAAGCAATCGAATTCTTACTTGCCTGTGTACTGGAAGAGAGCCGATGGTCCCAATGAGTAACCCAACCGTTCGCGCCATCGTGACCGATATCGAAGGTACCACCACCGATATCCACTTCGTTCACAAAGTGCTGTTCCCCTATGCCTACGCCAAGCTGCCTGACTTTCTGCGTGAGAATGCAGAAGCACCGGCGGTGGCCGAGCAGATTGATGCCGTGCGCCATGAGATGCAGGACGCCGACGCCACACTGGAAGCGGTGATTGCCACCCTGCTGCACTGGATCGACACCGACCAGAAAGTGACGCCACTCAAAGCCCTGCAGGGCATGGTGTGGGCCGACGGCTACCAGCGCGGCGACTTCACCGGCCATTTATACGCGGATGTTGCTCCGGTGCTACGCCAGTGGCAGGCCGCAGGCGTGGCGCTCTATGTGTACTCGTCAGGCTCGGTGCAGGCGCAGAAGCTGCTGTTTGGCTACAGCGACGAGGGTGATTTGACCCCGCTGTTCAGCGGCTACTTCGACACGCACATTGGCCATAAGCGCGAGGCCATGGCCTATCAGCGCATTATCGAGGCGCTCGATCTACCTGCAGAGTCGATACTGTTCCTGTCGGATGTGGTCGAAGAGCTGGATGCGGCCAAGCAGGCGGGTATGCAAACCCTGCAGCTCGTGCGCGAAGGTACCCAGGCGGGCACTGTACACGCCTGTGTCGACAGCTTTGCTGACATTGCCCTTTAACGGCTATGTTCACCCCTTACCTCTTAGGAGCGTCTTTATGTCCCAACTGAAAGTCTTTGCCGATCAACATCCTAATGATGCGCTGCTGGACACCACGGACGGCGAGCAAATTACCGCTGAGCTGAACCGGGTAGGCGTTCTATTTGAGCGCTGGGCAGCGCCGGGCGAGATTGCCGACGATGCCACCCAGGAGGAGATTCTGGCGCTCTATCAGGAGGACATCGACCGGGTCAAAGCCAAGGGCGGCTACCAAACCGTCGACGTGCTGCACATGGTGCCCACCCACCCAGACAAAGAGGCGATGCGTCAGAAGTTCTTGAACGAGCACCGCCACCATGAAGACGAAGTGCGCTTTTTCGTGAAGGGCCAGGGGCTGTTCTGCCTGCACATCGACGACAAGGTGTATCAGGTGCTCTGCACCCGCAACGACCTGATCAGCGTGCCTGCCAATACCCCGCACTGGTTCGATATGGGCCCAGAACCGGAATTCACCGCGCTGCGCTTCTTCGACAACGTAGAAGGCTGGGTGCCCCACTGGACCGAAAGCGACATCGCCGGGAAGTTTGATCGTTTAGATCAGCTTTAACGTGTGAAGGCGGCTATCGCCGCCCTCGCGGGTGCCTCATTTGTTCGTACCTCGCAAGATTCGTTACGCCGCGCTACATGGCTTCGCCGAACTCCAGGAGTGGCATTCGTAGCGCGGCGTAAGCGGAGCGCACCCGCGAAGCACCGCAAAGCGGTGCCGAAGGTGCCACCTAAAGTGCTTACAACACTGATTTCTGATTGTATGCTTTGGCTAAAGCCACCAATGCGTTGAGATCACAATAAGCTTCCGGTTCCATGATCAGCGCTTGGCCCATCAGCACGTTGCGTGCTTCCAGCTTGGCGCGTAAGGCGGTGTCTTCGATCTCTTCAAAGTCAGCGTTGTGGGCAAGCGACAGCACGCGGCGGTGCATTTCGATGCCGCAGTAGGCCAGCGCATCTTCACGGATCTCTTCCAGCAGCGCGTCGCAGGCGTCGTCGGCGCTGTTGCCCTGGTCTTCGAACAGCGCTCTGGGGAACAGAATACCGGTGCGTTCGGTTTGCCAGAGGTGGCGAAACTCCTCATCGAAGCGGGTAAAGCAATCGGTGATCACTTCTAAAATCCACGCTTGATAGGCATCAAGATCGCTCTCTGCGCGGTGGGCAGGCTGGCTAAAGTAGGCCATGAAGAAGTTGGCTACCGCCATGCCCAAGTCGAACGCCATCGGGCCGTACTGGGAAAATTCAGGGTCGATGACGCGCACGCTGGTGTCGGTGGCCATGATGGAGCCGGAGTGCAAATCGCCGTGCAGCATGGTCTCGGTGTTGGCGGTGAACTTCATCAGCAGCCGCTGCACCTTGGCTTTCAGGCGGGCGTTGCGGCGCAGCTCGTCCACCACGGGCGATAGCTCGGGCGTGTGGCGGTTCATCTCCGCGCCGTAGTAGGGGTCGGTAAACACCAGCGATTCGGTGATCGCCGGAATCGCCACGTTGCCAGAGAACAGCCCGACATCGGCTTTCTTATCCGGGCTTGCCATGGAGAGTTCAGCGCCGCGAAACGCCGTGCGTGCGCAAAACTCACCCAGAGTAGCGCCCAGCTCCGCCACGCGTTCGCCGCTGATCAGCTTGCGCCGCAGAATGATATGGGGGTGCAGGTACTCCATCACGATCAATGCCTGGGGCTTGTCGAAGTAGTACACCTCGGGGGCCACGCCGGGCGCCCGCGTGGCCTGGCGCACCAGCGCGTAATATTCAAAATGGGCGCGATAGAGTGGCAGCGGCCAGCTCTCACCTACCATGCGCACATAGGGCAGCGCCTGCTTGACCACCACGCTGCCGGTGCTGCCCGTCACGATGAATACCAAGTTGAGGTTGCCATCGCCCACTTCACGGATTTGCCACTCGGCGGGGTTGCCGCCCACGCGGCTGGCGACGGCCTCCACACCGCCTAGCCGCTGGCCAAGGGTATCCACTCCCAACGCTTGATAGCTCTGCTCGTCTGTCACCGATGATTCCTCACACAAAATGGATGTGTGTTTGTCATACCCAGTAATGGTTGTCAAATTCGCTTCCACCTCTGGCCACGTAAAGCCTCATAACGCGGGAAATGTTAAACAATGCAACGCCTATGGATAACTCTTGTAGCAGATTTATAGTAATACCTGACTAACCCAATCAGGTACTCCATCATGAAAAACAATGGCCCAGTGACCCAGGTGGAACACCCGCTGCGCGAAGATGATGTGCTGATTTCTAAAACCGATAACAGCAGCTACATTGCCTATGCGAACCATCGCTTTGTCGAGATCAGCGGTTTCGAGTATGAAGAACTGGTGGGTTCACCCCACAATATGGTGCGCCACCCGGACATGCCCGCGCCCGTCTTTGCCGATATGTGGAGCGACTTAAAAGCGGGCCAGTACTGGAGCGGATTGGTCAAAAACCGTCGAAAAAACGGCGACCATTATTGGGTAAGGGCGAACGTGGTGCCCATTCGGGAAAATAACCAAGTGACCGGCTTTGTGTCGATCCGCGTCAAACCCTCCCAGGCAGAAGTCGACAACGCCGAGCATATCTACCGCGATATCCGTGAAAACCAGGGGCGCTTTACGGTCAAGCATGGCGAAGTCATGGCCCGCAACCCGCTCAAACGGCTGGTCAGCGCTACTTGGTGGGCCCCTCGGCTCGCCAACGTCGCTGGCGTGCTGTTTACCTTGGCGGCCACTGGCGCGTTAATGCTGGCTAGCGCTTGGTGGCTGAGCAGTCAGGTCACAAGCGGTGTGCTGGCTCCGCTGCTCGCGATGATCTTTGTCACCGGCTTACTGCTCAGCGTCTACCAGTGGCGCCAGGCGCGCCGACTGCGTCGTTTCCTGCACAAAGCCAACGACTTCGCACTGCAAATCGCCGCCGGTGACTTGAATGCGCAGGTGCCCACCGTGGGCAATGCCGCCATGGATAACACACTGGCAACCATGAACTTCATGCGCCGCTCGCTGGACGCGCTGATTGGCGACCTGGATCAGCGCATCGCGCAAGTCATGCCCTCGGTGGAAGAGCTTTCCCGCCATAACCAAGCCATGGGCAACCGAGTCGACCAGCAAGCATCTGCCGTGCAGCAAACCGCCGCCAGCGCGGAGCAAATCGCCTCTACCGTGCGCCAAAGTTCAGATAACGCCCAGCTTGCCAGCCAGGCCTCGGTGGGGAACGTCAGCGAAGTCGACAACGCGGTGGCGATTATGCGTGAACTGGCCGATGCGATGGAGGGTATCACCGCGACTTCTCAAGACATGGCGGGCATTGTCAAAACGATCGATAACATTGCCTTCCAAACCAACATCTTGGCGCTGAATGCTTCCGTAGAAGCGGCCCGAGCCGGTGAGCATGGTCGAGGCTTTGCGGTGGTCGCTGAAGAGGTGCGCCGCTTGGCACGCCAATCCGCTGAGGCCGCCCATCAAGTACAAACGCTGATCGAGACCGCTCGCCAGCGTATTGAAGCCGGACAGCATAAAGCCGGTTCAGCAGGCGATGCCATGGGGCGCATTCGCCAAGCCAGCCATAACGTGAACGACTTGATGGAAGAGATTCGTGCGGCTGCTCGGGAGCAGAGCGAGGGCATCGCGCAGATCAGTCAGGCCATTTCGCAGATCGACCGGGGCACCCAAGAGAGTGCGGCCAGCATGGACGCGTATCTGAACGCCGTCGACGTTCTCTCTCGCGAGGTCAATCACCTGGCGCACAGTGCCCATGCCTTTATGCCGGTCACGAATGCGATGGTTCCGACACCCGCGCTTCCTCAACCCGCCAACAATGTGTACCGACTCCCCGTGGCTGAAAAACCGCGCGCCTTCCCCCGAGCAAAAGCCGTGTAACTCTGCGCTGCGGGTGGCATTTGCCACCCGCAGTGGTTTACCTCAAGCGCCATCCCAGTAGGGAACGTCGCCAATCGTGCTCTCTAGATAAGCCATGAAGACGGATACCTTCGATGAGCGCAGGCGGTTTTCAGGATAAATAGCGTAGATGTTGTCCAGATAGCCATCCTCAGACGCTTCCCATTGCGTCAGTAACGGCACTAACGTTTGCTGGCGCAGTGGCTCGAAGAGTAGCCACGAGGGAAACATCACCACGCCCTGCCCCGCCATCGCCGCTTCCACTAGGCTTTCAGCATTATTAGCGACCAAATTCCCCGACAAAGCGTAACGCACCGCCCGTGGTGCGTGGCGTTCCTGGAAGTACCATAGCTGCGTTCCCTTGCTGCCTTTATACAGCAGGCAATTATGCTGGCTGAGTTCCTCTGGCGACGCAGGCGCGCCGTGTGTTGCCAGATAATCCGGCGACGCGCAGACGATAAAACGCTGCCGGGCGATGCTGCGGGCCACCAAGCTTGAATCCGCGAGCGTCCCCACGCGAATCACTACATCAGCCCCCTCTTGCACCGGATCGATAAAACGATCTTCCAGCGTTAAATCCACCTGAATGTCCGGGTATTGCTGCTGAAACCGCGCCAAGTGCGGGGCGATATGGCGTCGCCCGAAGGCCACGGGCGCGTTGATGCGCAGCACGCCTTGAGGATGCTGCGCGCCGCCCATCACCTGCTCAGTGGCTAGCTCCAACCGCATCAGCGCATCGCGCACTTCGTGAAAATAGCGCTCCCCTGCCTCGGTGAGCTTGACCGCACGGGTATGGCGATAGAGCAAGCGTTGCCCCAGCGCCCGCTCCAGGCTAGCGATGTGTCGAGAGGCCGAAGAGGTAGGCAGCCCGTAGTAACGCGCCGCTTCCGAAAAGCTGCCGCTGGCGGCCACGCGCACAAACAGGCGCAGCGCTAGGAGTCGAACCGAGTTGTCCAAAGTGCAATAGTCCTTTGCCTTTTTAGCGCATTGTAGCAATAAGGCTTCCTCTTTAGAGTGCTGCCTCTTCATAAGAGGGGAGCAACACATGCAACACGCACTGATTCTGCTGGGCGTACTGATCGCCGGTATGGGGTTATCCGTTGAAGCGGGGCTGTTGGGGCCGCTTGGCGAGCAGGTAGGTCACCTTTCCGCCACGCTCTCCATTTTTATGGTCGGGGCGCTGCTGCTATCACTGGCGCTGCTGTTTTCGCCCAAGCGCCAGTTGGGCGCGCTGTTCAAACAGCCGCGCTGGCTGTTAACCGGCGGTGTGTTAGGACCGATTTACGTCATTATTTTAACGTTGGCCACCCCGCTGGTGGGCGTCGGCATGACCATGGTGGGCATTTTGTGCGGCCAGGTAGCGGCCAGCTTAGCCATTGACCATTTTGGCTGGCTCGGCAGCGAACGTCGCCAAGTGGATGGCTACCGTTTAGGGGCTCTTGCCATGATCCTTGCCGCGCTTTGGTTGATGTAACAGGAGAGACACCATGCTTTTACCCATCGTATTTGCCCTACTGCTCGCAGGCGGCGCGGTCTTGGCCGCTCAATCCTCCATTAACGGCCGTTTAGGTGCTCACACCGGCGTGCTGGAAAGTGCCTGGCTAACGTTTGCCGTGGGTGCCGTGCTGACTTTTTTGCTGATGTTCTTTTTTGAGCCGTCCCACGAGGCGACTCTGTTTAGCGTGCCCAAGTGGCAGCTCACGGGGGCGCTGTTTGGGGTGGTGTATATGCTCGCGATCGTCTTTGCAGTGCCCCGTGTTGGTACTGCAGCAGCGACGGTCTCGGTGATTTCCGGCCAGCTGTTGATGAGCTTATTGATCGATCACTTTGGATGGCTCAATAACGCCGAACGGGCGCTGGATGGGTCACGCTACGTGGCGATGGTGCTCTTGCTGTTGGCTATTGTATTGATCTACCTAAGCCATCGCCGCTCAGTGCATCCCGTGAGTTGATCATCACCACCCGGTTTCGCCCTTGGCGCTTGGCCTCGTAAAGCGCCTGATCGGCGGCTCGGAATAGCTGCGAAGCGCTCACATCCTCTGTTGGCTGCAGCACCGCGCCTCCTACGCTAATGGTGACGTTGGCAGGCACTGCACCGCCATGGTGGGGCAACTGCAGCGCCTCCACCGCGTGACGTAACTGCTCGGCTTGGGCCAGCACCGTCTGATGTGACTGCCCCATGCTTAACACTACAAACTCCTCTCCGCCGAAGCGCGCCACGACGCAGGCGTTGTCCGCGTGGGCACGCAGCGCGCTGGCGACTTGCTTGAGGCAGTGATCGCCCTGCAAATGGCCGTAGTGGTCGTTATAGGCTTTGAAACAGTCGATATCGATGACCATCAGGCCCACCGTGGCGCGCGCTTCCACGGCCTGCTGCCAAAAGAGGTTAAACAGGGTATCGAACTGGCGGCGATTGGCTAACTCCGTCAGTGGGTCTGTTAACGACAGTTTGGACAGCTCCGCGTTACTGCGCAGCGCGTGTCCGGCTCGATGGGTTTCGCGCAGCAACAGCAGGTAGGCCTTGCGTTCGCTGGCTTCTAACCGATAGTTGGCGATCAGTGTGAAGATCGCTTTGGCACACAGTGTAAAAATCGCGAGCCGTTTGACCTCGACCGGCATCGGCTCATACCCCGCAACGAAGTACACCATGATGGCGACGCTCAGAAGTGACGACACCAGCGCATACTGAAAGCGCAGGGAGTAAAGCACATTGCCAACGACCAAAATCAGGCCGAACGAGAAAATATCCAAATAGGAGTATGGCGACCGAGAGGATATAAAGATCACGCAAGAGGCCGCCATGGCCACCACAACGGTGCTCGCCATTAGGGTTTCTCGTGCGCCCCCTGAGACGCCTTTGTAAATGGCCCACAAGATGGGTAAACCAAAGGGAATGACCACCAACCCTCTTATTAGCACAGAGAGCCAAAATTCATTAGGTCGAAAGCTATAGTCATTGATGAGGAACAGACTGTAAATCAGCGCGGCGATCAGACCCGCCACCACCATGTTGCGGTTTCGTTGGGGCTGGGTGTCGCTCTCGAAGCGCACCTCTAACTCATCGGCAAAACGCAGTTGCCAGCTGGGCCGCACCAGCTCACGCTCAATGGCGTTGTGAAAGGAGTCACTGGTCATGCATACCTCGTTGAGTCCCGGCGTCTCTCGACTATCCTGACGGAACAACGTGACGAAGAGACGAAACGCGCACTGACGAGTAGGTAAACGCTTACTACGCTTAACGCGGTTAGGCTAGCCCCTTTGTGACACACAACCGTCAGAACGATCAACGCTTTCTTCGCGCTATTTCTTTCACCTGACCCGTAACGGAGACCCTATGACGCGTCCCACCACCGCCTCTCATCACGACCTGACCTTCACCATGGGGCATGAGGAGCTGGTGATTCACCGCCGCTACGAAGTGCTCAGTATTCTCAACGATTTCATGCTGGGACTGTGGTTTGCCATTGGCAGCGTCTGCTTCTTTTATGACGGCACCGTCAAAACCATCGGCGTCTGGCTATTCGTGATTGGCAGCCTGCAACTGCTGATGCGCCCAGCCATCCGCCTGCATCGCTACATCTATTTCAAGCGGCTGCCGGACGAGCAGCACGATGCCTAACCTGCGCTCATAAAGCGCACGCCTTGGGCGGCTAACGGGCTTCTTAAACGATCGGGCAGCGGGCTGTCGGTAATTACCGCGTGATAGTCTGCCAGCGAACCGGCGGCGCAGCGCAGCGGTAGGTCGAACTTGGTCTTATCCAGCACTAAAATTCGGTACGCCGCGTGGGCCAGCAGCGCCTCACGGGCCATTACTTCGTCGTCGTTGTAGTCGTAGAGCTGGCCGTGGCTATCCATACCGCCCACAGAGACAATGCCAATATCCACTCGATAACGCTGAAAAAAGCGCCAAGCGTCGCCACCAATCACATCCTGATCACGGCGGCGTACGCGGCCTCCGGCCACCACCAGCTCACACTCCAGCGCGCATAACTTGATCAAAGCGTGCAGGTTATTGGTCATAATCTGCAGTCCCTGCTTGTCCCGCAGCGCGTCGGCTAGCTGCTCTACCGTCGTCCCCGTCCCCAAAAAGAGCGACTGGTGATTAGAAATCAACGACGCCGCCTGCCGTGCAATATGCCGTTTGCCTTCCTGATTGACGATTTGGCGCTGGTCGTAACCCACATTCTCTTGATCAGGAAAGGGCATCACCTCGCCGTGGCGGCGCAGAATCAACCCCTGCTCAGCCAAGACGCGAATATCCCCCCGCAGGGTTTGCACGGAGACGCCAAAGTGATGGGCAAGCGCTACCAGCGTTTGCCGCCCCTCTCCCCGCACGCGCGCCAACACGGCACGCCGCCTTTCTGTCACGTTCATGCTGCCCCCACCTTTCTCTTTATCGTGCTTGCTGGCAAAACGAAAAAAACTTTCCCGCCAGCGAAAGCTAACCGCTATCAAACGAAAGCGTAGTGTCACGATGTTGTAAGCCGATGACAGTAGTGTGGTGGCTGTTCACCTACTGGAGGTTTTCCCGATGTTGAAGCGCTCGTTGTGTTCCGCCGTGACTCTCGCAAGCATTGCCCTCTCCACGTCGTTGCTCGCTGATGACAAGCTGGTGCTCTACACCAGCCAGCCCAATAGCGATGCGCAGCAAACGGTCGATGCGTTCCAAGCCGCCTACCCGGAGATTGAAGTGGAGTGGGTGCGCGATGGCACCACCCGCCTGATGACACGCTTGCGTTCGGAGCTGGCTGCCGGTGTCAGCAACCCTGACGTGCTGCTGATTGCCGACAGCATGACCATGACCTCGCTGAAACAAGAGGGCCATCTGCAGCCCTACCTCAGCCCTGAGCGCGATGCCTACGACGAAGCGCTTTACGACCCAGAAGGCTACTTCTACGGCACCAAGCTCATCACCACCGGTATCGTTTACAACACCGGCGCCGAGCAGCAGCCCCAACGTTGGGAAGATCTGACCGGCCCTGAGTACGAAGGCCTCGTCACCATGCCTAGCCCGTTGTACTCCGGCGCGGCGCTAATTCATATGGCAGCCATCGGTGAAAACCCGGCATTAGGGCTTGAGTACTACGAGGCACTACAGGCCAACCGCACGGAAGCACAGGGCGGTAACGGCGGCGTGTTCAATGCGGTGGCCGCAGGCACCAAGCCCTACGGCATCGTGGTGGATTTTCTGCCCATCCGCGAAGCCGCGAAAGGCTCGCCCGTGGCGTTTGTGTTCCCTGAAGAGGGCGTGAGCGCCGTCACCGAGCCCGTTGCCATTATGCAAGAGGCTGAGAACCTAGACGCCGCTCAGAAATTTGTCGACTTCGTGCTCTCCCAACCGGGGCAAGAATTGGTGAGCCAGCAGGGCTACCTGCCTGCTCACCCGGATGTGACGCCGCCAGAAAGCTTCCCTGAGCGCAGCACGATCAACCTCATGCCGGTGGATATCGAACAGGCGCTCGAACAGGAAGAGACGCTCAAGCAGCGCTTTAGCGATCTGTTCGGCGGCTAACCATGACCCCTTCGCTCAACCTTGGCAGCCAGCATCGCTGGCTGCTTAGCCTGATCACCCTGCTCATCGTACTGCTCAGCCTCGCGCCCAGTTTGCGACTACTCATCGAGGCACTGAGCGACCTTGGCCAGGGTAGCCAAGCGCCGCTGTGGAAGGTGCTCACCGCTGCCAGCACGTGGCGTGCGCTGTGGCACAGTGTGTATACCTCGGGCCTCGGTATGCTGATTGCGCTGGTGCTGGGTAGCCTGTTCGCGTTTGTGATCACATTGACGGACATGCGCGGCAAAGCGTGGCTAGTGTTCTGCTTTATGCTGCCCATGATGATCCCGCCCCAGGTCACCGCCCTGAGCTGGCTACAGCTGTTTGGCCCCGCCAGCCCCTTGTTAAAAAGCATCGGCATGGCGCCACCGTTAGGCAGCCCGCAGCCGCTCTACTCCGCAGAGGGTATTGCGCTGCTGCTGGGTATTCAGAGTGCGCCCCTAGTCTTTTTGGCGCTACGCACGTCTCTGCTGTCCCTGCCACGTGAATTGATTGAAGCCGCGCGCATCAGCGGCGCGCGCCAAACCCAGGTGTGGGGCCATATTGTCTTACCCATCACCCGCCACGGCCTGATTGCCGGGGCCGCCATGGCGTTTATCTCTAGCCTGGGTAACTTTGGTATTCCCGCGATGCTGGGAATTCCCGCCGGTTATTACGTGCTGCCCACGCTGATTTACCAGCGCATGGCCAGCTTTGGCACCGGCGTACTGGCAGAGATGGCGGCGCTTTCTCTGTTGATCGGCATCCTGGCGCTGGCAGGCGTGGCCTTGCAGCAGCATTGGATGAACCGCAGCCGGTTTGGGTTAGGCGGCCATAGCGGCCGCGCCCACGATTTTTCGCTAGGTCGCTATCGCCCCCTCGTGACGGCTTTGCTGGTCGGCGTACTGCTGGTGATCCTGGTCGCGCCGCTAGCCGCGCTGGTGGTGAGCTCCTTGGTGCCTGCGATGGGCGTGCCACTGAGCATTGAGTCCATTACGCTCAATGCCTATCACGAAGTGATTGGCCGTCAAGGAGCCACTTGGCGGGCAGTGCGTAACAGTCTTTGGCTGGCAGGCGGTGCCGCGCTGGTACTGATGCTATGCAGCCTGCCGCTCGCTTACCGCCTACAGCGCCTTCCACCGCGCCTGCAGCAGCTCACCCTTAGCGCTATTGAGCTACCGTACGCGCTGCCCGGCGTAGTACTGGCGATTGCCTGTATTTTACTGTTTGTCCGCCCTTTACCGCTCATCAACCTAGCGCTTTACGGCACGCTCGGATTGATCTTTGTGGCCTATCTGGCGCGCTTTTTGGTGGTCTGCCTGAAACCGGTAAGTGCCAGCTTGGCCCAGCTAGATCCCTCACTGGAAGAAGCCGCTCAGCTGGCGGGCGCAGGCCCCTGGCGTCGGCTCATCACCATTCTTTTACCGCTGATTGCGCCCTCGCTATTTGCTGGCGGGCTGCTGGTATTTTTGCTGGCAGTGAATGAACTGACCGTCTCCGCGCTGCTCTGGAGCGCCGGGAATGAAACCCTGGGCGTACTGATTTTCAACTTGGACGAGGGCGGTGAGAGCGTGCTGGCATCAGCAGTTTCCGTGCTGGTAGTGATCATGGTCGCCTCGCTGATGCTATCGCTCAGCCTGCTAGCCCCGCGTCTACCTAAAGGAGTCGTGCCGTGGCAGGGCTAGCTATTCATCGTGTGACTAAACAGTTTGGCGATCACCGGGCGGTTGATGATCTGTCGCTGGAGATTGCCCCCGGCGAGTTTGTGGCACTGCTCGGCCCCAGCGGCTGCGGCAAAACCACCATGCTGCGGATGCTGGCGGGGTTTGAGCAGATCAGCAGTGGCACCCTCACCCTCAACGGCACGCTACTCGCCAGCGACCAGCACCATGTGCCCCCTGAGCAGCGCAACATGGCGATGGTGTTTCAGTCGTACGCGCTGTGGCCGCATATGAGCGTGGCCGACAACGTGGGCTACCCGCTGAAACTGCGCCGCATTCAGGGCAGCGAGTATCAGCGCCGAGTCGCCCACGCGCTGGAGCAGGTTGCGCTTACCCCCTACGCCCAGCGCGCTCCACAGGAGCTCAGCGGTGGCCAGCGCCAGCGGGTAGCGTTAGCGCGCTGCTTGGTCACCGATCCAGACGTGGTGCTGCTCGATGAGCCGCTCGCCAACCTGGACCGCAACCTGCGCGCCTCTATGGAGCACAGCTTTGTCGACTTCCACCGCCGCACCCAAGCCACCATGGTGTACGTGACCCATGATCAAAGCGAAGCCATGGCAATGGCGGATCGCATTGCGGTGATGCGTGACGGCGCGCTGGTACAGTGGGCAACGCCTGAAACGCTCTACCGAGAGCCGCGTAGCGAATGGGTCGCACGGTTTATCGGCCAAGGTAGCCAACTAAAGGTCGCAGGCGGCGCACCGGGCCAGCGACTAAGTGAATCAGCGCTGATGCAAGGCTTGGCCGCGCCGCTCACGGCGCGCACTCAGCCCGTTTTGGTACGTCCTGAACATATCCGTATTGAGGCACACTCCCCTGCACCGTCGTCCGCGCACTCGCCTAGCCCATACGACTTAACCGGACGCGTGGAGCGGCTCACCTTTCGCGGTGAACGCTATGAGCTACACCTGCGCTTATCCACGGGAGAAGCGCTGCTGGCCTATCATCACACCGCACTCAACGAGGGCCAGCACGTCGCGGTGCGCTTGCTGGAAGGTTGGTGCCTGGAGCCTGACCAATGAGCGCCACGATTCAGATCCTCAGCGGGCTGGGCGGTAAAGGGCCGGCGGCCGTCGTGGTGGAAGCGCAGGGTAAACGCCTGCTGCTGGACGCCGGAGGCGCACTACACCCCGGCGAGCCGATTACCTGGGCACGCGGGCTGGACGTAGACGCCGTATTGATTAGCCATGACCACGTGGACCACATTGGCGGCGTCGCGGAGCTGCCCACGCAGATACCGCTTTACTGCACGCCGTTAGTCGCCAAGGCGCTGCCCCCACAACGGGCGTGGCAGCCACTGCCCTACCGGGGTCGTATTAACGTCGAAGGGATGACGGTGACCACCGGGCAAGCGGGCCATTCGCTAGGCGGTGTCTGGCTACATCTCGACGTTGCAGGCGGTATTTTCTACAGCGGCGATGCCTGTTTTGAGTCGCGCATGTTTCCATTTGATGCGCCCCCACCCGCAAACACGGCGCTGCTGGATGCCTCCTACGGCCGCTACGACCAGCCCCAAGCGCATTGCATCCACGCCATTGGCAAGGCGTTAGACCACCCGCTGGTGCTGCCGGTACCGGAAACGGGGCGTGCCCTGGAAATGGCGCTATGGCTGGCGGAAGAGGCGGACCAACGCCACCTGCCCTTTGCGATTGACCCGATCATTCGCGATAACCTGGCCGCCCTACTCGCGCTGCCCAATGACCTTCGCCGTGAAGGGTTAGATGAGGCTATCCAAGCGCTTTTAAAACGCCACAATGCCCGCGACCCGGCGCTTTGGCTGGTCAGCGACCGTGGCGATAACCCTGCCGACTGGCCGCATCACCGCCTGCTCCACACTGGCTACTTAACGCCACAGCGTCGCCAACAGCTCGCCGCTGGCGAGGTGCTTTGGCAGCGCTGGAACGTTCATTTGCGCGCCTCGCACTTGGTGGCCCTGGCCAACCAGCTCCAGGCGGCCCAAGTGGCACCGCTATTTACTTCGCTCCATGCCGAGGCTGAGACCACATGGCGTGAACTGCTGAGCGAACGGTTCATCACGCAGCCTTCGCTAAACGCCCCGTCAGCGGCGCGCCCGCTCTCTTCACTTCTGTTAACGCATTAGGAAACATGTCTATGAACGCAGTCATTGTTGATGTCGACGGCACGCTGGCCGAGTTTCACCCTGCCGATGTCCACGAGTGGGTACTTGGCCCCGCCAAACAGTGGGATCCTTTCTTTGCCCACATGGCGAACGCGCCGGTGATTGAACCCGTCGCCCGGCTGGTCAAACTGCTAAAAGCCCAAGGCCAGCACATCGTCATCTGCAGCGGCCGCCCAGACAGCCACCGAGAACACACCCAGGCATGGCTCACCCGCCATGACATTCCTTTCGACGCCATGTACTTACGCCCGGAAGGCGATGACCATGTGGATGACGAAGAGGTGAAATCAGCGCTACTGGACCAAATGCACAGCGACGGCTTCGTCCCCTGGCTCGTGCTGGATGACCGCGATGCCGTCGTCGCCCAGTGGCGCGCACTCGGGCTGACCTGCCTACAGTGCGCACCGGGGGATTTTTAAGCGCTTGCCAAGCTTGCGCGGCGCTGCCAAACCAGGACCGCCAAGGGCACTATCGAGACGGGAATCAGTACTAGGTTCAGCGTCGCCCACCCCAAGCCGTTCACCAGAGGCCCGGCAGCCAACGCCGTCATCGCAGCGGTACCAAACACGAAAAACTCGTTGGCCGCCTGGGTACGCGCTTTATCGACCGGGCGGTAACACTCGGTAAGCAGCCCAGTGGCGGGCAGGAAAGTGAAATTCCAGCCCAGGCCCAGCAATACCAGCGCCACATTGAATCCCGTCAAACCAATATCCCATTGGGCAACCAACGCACTTGCCACTAACAGCAAGCAGCCCGCCACAATCACTTGCCTAGCGCCGAAGCGAGCGGCCAAGTGGCCCGTAAAGAAGGAGGGCAGAAACATCGCCACGACATGCCACTGAATGGTCATTGAGACGTGGTGAAAGTGGTGCCCTGCACTCTCCATGGCCAATGGCGTGGCCGTCATCGCTAGGTTCATCACCCCGTACCCCACCATCGCGGCACTCACCGCCATCATAAACCCTGGCTGGCGGAGTATCTTACCCAGCGGCAGTGGCGTGCCTTCGCTGTGGGTTCGAGATGCGGACGGTAACCGGATCATTATCAATACGATCAATGCAAGTAAGTAGAGAGCCGCCAGCCCTATGAAGCTACCTAGAAACGGCACCTCGCCCAGCTCACGGCTTGCCCTTGCCAGCCACGGCCCAGCAAAAGCCGCTAGCACGCCGCCGCCCATCACCAAGCCAATCGCTCGGTCGCGCACCGGCGCTGGCGCGGCCTCTACCGCCGCAAAACGGTATAGCTGACCAAACCCCATCCCCACACCGATCAGCCACGTCGCTAGCAAAAACAGTCCAAACCGCTCGCCGATCAGCGCCTGCGCGGCTACCAATGCCCCCACCAGCCCAACGATGTTGCCCAGCATGAACCCCCGCTTACGACCCAGCCTTGCCATGATCAGCGACGCGGGAATGGTTGCGCACATCAGGCCGAGCCATTGGCTAGCCACGGGCGCCGTCGACCAGAAGGCGCTTGGCGCTAACGACGCGCCAATCAGCGGCGAGATACCAATCAGCAGCACATTGCCAGTCACCAACAGCGCTTGGCAAAGTGATAAGAGAGTGACGGTTATGGGCATGAGATGCTCCCCTGAAAAGCAGCGGCTTGAGAAGAGGCAAAGCGCTGGCGATACACCGAGGGGGAAACGCCGTAGTAGCGCTGAAATTGGCGACGCAGCTGTTCTGCACCGCCCAGCCGCCAGCGCTGTGCCAGACGCTCAAGGGAGAGTGGCTCCCGCTCGTTAAGCAGCGCCAGCCGGGCTTGCTCCAGGCGAAGCTGCGTCAAATAAGCGCCTGGCGTGGTGTTTAAATGCCGTTTAAACAGCCGCGTCAGGTGGCGTGGGGAGACCGCCATCTGTTCGGCCATACTCTCCAAGCCAACGTCTTCGCCCGGATCGGCATGGAGCCGGTCCAACAAACGTCGCAGCGGCCCCGCCGACTGCTGACGGCGCAATATCTCACTGAACTGCGACTGACCACCGGGACGCTGTAAAAACACCACCAGCTCACGGGCCACCTGACCCGCCAGCCCAGCACCGTGGTCCGCTTCTACCAGCGATAGCGCCAAATCAATCCCGGCGGTCACCCCAGCACTGGTGTAACGGCCATGGCTTTCGATATAGAGCGCATCCGGCTCAACGGACAGCGCCGGATACTCATCCGCCAATTGTCCCGCATGCCGCCAGTGGGTCGTCACGCGGCAGCCATCCAGCAGGCCCGCCTCCGCCAGCAAAAACGCCCCAGAGCAAATGGAGCCAAGGCGCCTAACGTCAGACGCTATCTCACACAGCACTTGCTTTACGGCTGTGACCTCTCGCTGCTGCATCACCCCGCTGCCGCCTGACACCAACAGCGTATCCAGCGGCCGTAACTCATGAAGTTGGCGGTAAGAGTGAGTGGCGTACACTGCCAACCCACCGTTGGAGATGACTGGACCAATAGCATTAGCGACCAGCGTTAATTGATACAGCGGCGTAGGGCTTAACGCATTCGCGCTAGCAAAGACCTGCCAAGGGCCGCTGACATCGAGCAGTTGGCAGTCGGGGTAGGCAAGCAGGGCAATATGGCGTGTCACTGTCTCTCTCCAACAAAAAGGATGGAACTAGAGAGAGTGTCAGCGCTGCGCCCCATGTCGGCAAGGACCATTACCCCACCGATAAAGACATGAATATCGTGCTCTTACGGGCAGTAAAAAGTCATCCCGTGCGCTCCATCGGCGCTTCCATACGGCGCACGCTGGCAACGAAGTCGCTAAAGCGCTCGCCTTGAATCAACACGTGGTCGCAGAGCGCCTGTTGGGCCTGGGCGGCGTCGCCCTGCTCGATGGCGTCGACGATCGTTTGGTGCTCATGGAGCGAGTTGTGCATACGCTGGCGGACCTGCAGCTGTAAGCGGCGGTAAGGCTTTAAACGCTGCTTGAGCTGGCGGGCTTCGCTGGCTAAAAACGTGTTGTGGCTGGCGGTATAGATACAGTCATGGAACGCTTCGTTCTCGTAGTAGTACTCATCGGTGTCGCCCGCCAGGGCGGCGGCTTCGCAGCGCTTGTGTGCGGCCTTAAGCGCCGCCAGCTCTGGCTCGCTGATACGCCGCGCGGCCAAGCGGCCACACATGCCTTCAAGCTCTGCCATCACTTCAAACATTTCGATTAGCTGATCGATACCCACCTTCGCAACGAACGTGCCTTTCTTCGGCGAGACCGTGACCAGCCCGCTGGCCACCAATTGTTGAAACGCCTCACGCACTGGGGTGCGCGACACATTGAACTCTTGGCCCAGGGCTTCTGGGTCTAGCCGCTCGCCGGGGGCGCGCCGCCCGTTGATGATGTCATCCTCTAAAGAATCCCTTAGCCGCTGTGCGTTGGAACGCTTCGTATCCGCCATGACTGACCTCCTTCGGTAACGCCGCAGGCGATGACATAAATATGGCATAAATTTGACATTAGCATACATAACCGCTATTGAAATATATATCAGCTCGCCTGATAAACACACAACGCTAATCCAAACACACAACAACAACTGTTGGAGACGCCACATGAAACGCTTCTTACTGCCCACCGCTGCGGCCCTGGGCCTCGCTATTGCAGCCTCCCATGCCAATGCGGACACCGTCCTACGCGCTTCGCACCAGTTCCCCGGGGGCCAGGGCGATATTCGCGATGAAATGGTGCAGATGATGGCACGCCATGTCGCCGATGCGGATGTCGGCTTAACCATCGAAGTCTACCCAGGCCAGTCGCTATTCAAAGCCCGCGAGCAATGGGGGGCCATCGCCCGCGGCCGTCTGGATATCACCTCGCTGCCGTTGGATTACGCTAGTGGCCGCCACCCGGAATTTTCGGCCACGCTGATGCCGGGCTTGGTGCGTAACCAGGCCCACGCCCAGCGGCTGAACGACTCCGAGTACATGACGATGATTAAAGACGTCATCATCGAAGGCGGGGCACGCGTGTTAGCGGATGCTTGGCTATCGGGCGGTTTTGCCTCTAGCGAGCAGTGCATTACCTCTCCAGAGACGGTGAATGGGCAGAACATCCGCGCCGCTGGCCCTGCGTTTGAAGAGATGCTGGAAGCGGCCGGTGCGTCGATTTCCTCCATGCCCTCTTCCGAGGTGTATACCGCCATGCAAACCGGCGTGCTGGAAGCCGCCAACACCTCTTCTATGTCGTTCATCTCCTTCCGCCTTTACGAACAGGTGGAGTGCTTGACGGAACCCGGCGATTACGCCCTCTGGTTTATGTACGAGCCCATCTTGATATCTGAGCAGGTGTGGCAAGGCTTAACCGAGGAGCAGCAAGCCGCGCTCATGGAAGCCGGTGAGGCCGCCGAGGTCTATTTCGCGGAAGAAGCGGCTGCCATCGACCAGCAGATGGTCGACGTGTACGAGGAGAACGGCGTCGAGGTGGTCAGTATGAGCGAGGATGACTACAACGCCTGGCTTGAGATTGCCCGCGAAACCTCCTACAAAAACTTTGCCGATAACGTTCCCAACGGTCAGGCCATCATCGACGCGGCGCTTGCCGTCGAGTAAGACGCGCCTCCACTGACCGTGCTGGCCACTCACTGAGTGGCCACGTTTGTCCGCTGCTTGCTGAGCTTGACGAGGGAACTATGGCAACTTCAACCACTCACCCCCCTGCCGTACGCAGCGGGGTTATTGGCGGCTATATCCGCTTGATGGATACGCTGTCGCGCGCGTCGGCATACCTCGCCTGCGCCATGTTTGTGGCAGGCGTTCTGGTGATCTGCCAAATGGTCTTTATCCGCTACGCCTTGGGCATGAGCACAAGCTGGCAGACCGAATTCACGATTTTCTCCGTGACCGGGGCCATGCTGATGGGCAGCCCCTACGTACTGATGACCGGTGGCCATGTGGCGATCACCATCGTGCCAGATGCTCTCGGTGGCCTGGCCAAAAAAGCCATGTACTTGGTGGCATCGCTGTTTGGCCTGCTCTTTTGCGCGGCGCTGGCCTACGCCTCTTGGGTATACGTCTTTGAAGCGCTGCACGGCGAATGGACCACTGGCTCGGTGTGGAACCCACCGCTCTGGCCCGCCATTCTGCCCATGGCCGTGGGGGCCACGCTGCTCTCGCTGCAGTACGTGGCTGAAATTATGCGCGGGGAGGGCTAATCATGGATCCCATTACGCTTGGCATTATCGTGGCCATTGGTTTAATCGTGCTGATGGCGATTGGTACCCCGATTGCGTTCGCACTCGGCGGTGTGTCACTGCTGGCGCTGCTGTACGACCGGGGCCTGCCGGAACTTACCTACTTTGGCGAAACGTTTTTTGATCGCATCGCGGAGTTTGGCTTTGTGGCCATCCCGATGTTTATTTTGATGGGCGCGGCAGTGGCCTCCTCCCCAACCGGGCGCGATCTTTACCGCTCGCTAGACCTGTGGATGGGCCGCCTGCCCGGGGGTCTCGCGGTCTCTAATATCGGCGCCTGCTCTATTTTCGCTGCGCTCTCGGGTTCCTCCCCGGCCACCTGCGCCGCCATCGGCAAAATGGGCATTCCTGAAATGCGCACCCGTGGCTACCCAGATGGCGTGGCGGCAGGCTGTATCGCGGCGGGCGGCACGCTGGGGATTTTGATTCCCCCCTCGGTCACCATGATTATCTACGGTATCTCCACCGAAACCTCAATTGGCCGGCTGTTTATTGCTGGGGTGGTGCCGGGCTTTATGCTCGCGGGCCTGTTTATGATCTGGACCATGATCGCCTGCAAGATGGCCGGGGGTTACAACAACCCGCTGACGGCCTCTGCTGAAAAGCTGAAGGAGAACATCAAGCAGAATGTCGATAGCAACATGAAGGCGCTGGTGCGGGTGCTGCCCTTCTTGGGCGTGGTCGCGGGTATTCTATTTGCCCTTTACGGCGGCGTGGCGACTCCGTCGGAAGCCGCAGGCGTGGGGGCATTTCTCTGCTTGGCGCTGGCGATTGTGATTTACCGCATGTGGCAGCTTGGCCCCATCAAGCTAATCATGCGCGACTCGCTGCGGGAAAGCGTGATGATCATGCTGGTCATTGCTACTGCTGAAGTGTTCGCCTACGCACTTTCGTCAATGTTCATCACCCAAACCGTGGCCGCTGCCATTGCCGATTTAGAAGTCAATCGCTGGGTGCTGATGGGCATTATCAACCTGTTCTTGTTAGTGGCAGGGTTCTTCCTACCCCCCGTGGCGGTCATCGTGATGACCGCGCCGATTCTGCTGCCGATCATTTTGGCGGCGGACTTCGACCCCTACTGGTTCGCGGTCATTTTGACCATCAACTTGGAAATTGGCCTGATCACGCCGCCGGTGGGGCTTAACCTGTTCATCATCAAAGGCATCGCCCCCGATATCTCACTGCGGGATATTCTGATGGGCAGCTTGCCCTATGCGCTGTGCATGGTGCTGGGCATTCTGCTGCTCTGCCTGTTTCCGGGGATTGCGCTATGGCTACCGAACCTGATCATGGGTTAAAGGGGGACGCATCATGAACATGACCTTTCTCCAAGAGATGTTTAACAGCATCACCCAGCGGGACGCGCTGTTACGGCGCAAGCACCCGGAAACGCTGACACCCGACCATCATCAGCTGGTCAAAGCCTGCCAAGCGCTGCTGGCCAGTGACGGCGAAGCCTCCAGCATTGCGCTGGCCAGCCGCGCACTGGCGATTTACCAGCGGCTGTCGGAAGGGGAAAAACGCCAGTTTTTTAAGCGCCTGGCCGACGACTTTGCCGCGGAACCGCAGCAGATTGATAGCGCCTACCAGGCCTATCAACAGGCCCGCGACAACCACACGCTGCAGGCGCTGTTTGAAGCCTGTGAGCCGCGCCGCCAGGAGCTGTTTAGGCGTTTGAACCTCGCCACCGACGGTACTTACGACCTCGTCAAAATGCGTGAGGATCTGCTGCAGCTGCTGCGCGAGGAGCCTAACTTAGCGCCCATCGATGATGATTTTGCGCACCTGTTTGGCTCCTGGTTCAATCGCGGCTTTTTGATGCTCAAGCGGATCGACTGGAACACGCCTGCTTCTATTCTAGAAAAAATCATCCGCTATGAAGCGGTGCATGAAATTCAGGACTGGAACGACCTGCGGCGGCGCTTGGATGCCCGAGACCGCCGCTGTTTCGCGTTTTTTCACCCCGCGATTGGCGACGAACCGCTGATTTTTGTGGAAGTCGCGCTGCACAAAGGGCTACCCAGCCGTATTCAACCCATTTTGGCAGGCGTTGAGGATGGCTTGGCGGACCCAGATGATGCCGATACCGCCGCCTTCTTCGGTATCAGCAACTGCCAAACCGGGCTGCGGGGTATTTCGTTTGGCAACTTCCTCATCAAGCAGGTGGTGCAGGAGCTCAGCCAGGAACTGCCCCAGCTCAAGTACTTCGTTACCCTCTCGCCGGTGCCCGGCTTCGCCCAGTGGCTGGCCGAACAGCAGCAGGAAGCCCAGTGGCCCGATAGCATCCGTGAGGCGCTCGACGCGCTAGCAACGCCCAACTGGCAGCAGGACAAAGCCCGCGAAGAGCGCCTCAAAACCGCCATTCGCCCGCTCGCTGCCCACTATTTGGTCGATCAGAAGAACCGCCATGGCCTGCCACTGAACCCGGTGGCCCGCTTCCACTTGGGTAACGGTGCCGAGCTACACCGCATTAACTGGCTGGGGGATGTGTCTGCCAAAGGGATGAAGCAAGCGGCAGGGCTGATGGTGAACTACCTCTACGTGCTCGACGATATCGAGCGCAATCACGAAAACTATACCGCAAAGGCCACCGTTGCCTGTTCAAGCGAGGTGCGCGACCTAGCTCGCCGCGCCCGCAAGCTGGCCAAGGGAGAGACCACCAAATGAACCACAACTTATTTGATACCTTTGCCGCACGCATGCGCGAGCGTGGCAACGCCCCCTTTATCACCACCCGCGAAGGCCGCCACTACAGCTACCAAGACGCGCTCAGCGCCAGCGCCCAGCTTGCCGGGGCACTCACCGCGCTAGGCGTGAACGTAGGCGACCGCGTGGCGGTGCAGGTGGATAAAAGCCCGGAAGCCATTTTGCTCTACCTCGCCTGCCTGCGTATCGGCGGCGTCTATTTACCGCTCAATACCGGCTACACCGGCGATGAGATCCGCTATTTCTTGAAAGACGCCGAGCCCGCACTGTTCGTGTGCAGGCCTTCGGACGTCGACACCGCCCGCGCCATTGCCCGCGATACCGGCTGCCCGGCGGTCGAAACCTTAGGCACCGATGCCGATGGCAGCTTAATGGAGAAAGCGCAGCAAAGTGTCCCCAGAGATGACATCGTCACGCTGGGCGAGCGAGATTTAGCGGCGATTCTATACACCTCGGGCACGACCGGCCGCTCAAAAGGCGCGATGCTGACCCATCGCAACCTCGCCTCTAACGCGGAAACGCTGGTCTCGTCTTGGCACTTTAGCGCTGAAGATCGGCTGATCCACGCGCTGCCTATTTTTCATACCCACGGGCTGTTCGTGGCGTGCAACGTCACGCTGATGGCAGGCGCCAGCATGTGCTTTCTGCCTAAATTCGATGCCGATGTGATTTTCGATGAACTGCCTAAAGGCAGCGTGATGATGGGCGTACCGACGTTCTATACCCGCCTGGTTCAAGACCCGCGCCTCACCCCTGAGGTCACCGCTCATATGCGGCTGTTCGTCTCGGGTTCGGCACCGCTCACCGCGGAAACCCACGAAGCCTTCGAGGCCAAAACCGGCCACGCCATTCTTGAGCGCTATGGCATGACCGAAACCAATATGAACATCTCCAACCCCTACACCGGCGCACGCCGAGCGGGCACCGTGGGCATGCCGCTGCCGGGCGTCGAGATGCGCATTACCAGCCGGGACACCGGTGAAGAAGTGCCGCAGGGTGAGATTGGTATGCTGCAAATTCGCGGCCCCAACGTCTTCATTGGTTACTGGCGCATGCCGGAAAAAACCCGTGAAGAGCTGCTGGAGGATGGTTTTTTCATCACCGGCGATCTCGCCATGGTCGATGAGCAAGGCTACGTGCATATCGTCGGTCGGGATAAAGATCTGGTGATTTCCGGCGGGTATAACGTCTACCCCAAAGAGGTCGAGCAGGTGATCGATGAGCTGCCTCAGGTGGCGGAGTCTGCCGTGATTGGCCTGCCCCACCCCGACTTCGGCGAAGGCGTCACTGCTGTAGTGGTACCCCAGCCAGGGGAGCAGGTGGATGAAGCCGCCATTCTGAATCATTTAGCGGGGCGGCTGGCTAAATACAAACAGCCGAAGCGGGTATTTTTTGTCGACTCACTGCCGCGCAACACCATGGGCAAAGTGCAAAAGAACGAGCTGCGCAAACGCTTCGACACCACCTACCACGCCGCTTAGCCGATTCGTTAAAAACACCCCACCCAAAACAGCCACGCCCCGCAAAGCGGGGCGTGGCTGTTTTTTCTCGAATGCTGCTTTTAAACGCTGGCGTGATTAGGCTCTGCCGGAAAAGTCGGCGAGCGAATGCCAGTTATCAGGCAGAGCCTAGCCGCCTGCAAAGGAGGCGTACATGATCACCACCAAAACCACCAGCACGATACCGGTAGGCACCGCGCCTTTCCACGGGGTGAGATCGACATCGCCGGAGTCTTCCTGCACCCAGTCCGTTGCGCGTGGGCGCAGCTTACCGATCACCAGCATGACCGCCACCAGCAGCACGAATACGGCAGCGACGAAGTGGAACTCGTGCATCACCATGGGCAGCTTGTTGAACGGCGCCACGAAGTAGCCCGCCGCAATCAGCAAACAGCCGCCGACCAGCGCTACTTTCGCGGCCATGGGCGGTACGCGTTTTGTCAGCAGGCCCACCAGCACCACGGCGAGAATCGGGATGAAGTAGATCGCGTTCATCTTCTGCAGGTAGCCGAACAGGCTGTCCTGGCCCGCCAGCAGCGGCGCAATAATCATGGTGGTAATCGCCATGATCCAGCCAAACACCTTGCCGGATTTCACCACCTGCTCTTCCGTGGCGTCTTTTTTCAGCACGCCTTTGTAGATCCCCAAGCTGAAGATCGTCGTGGTGCTGTTCAGCGCGGAGTTAAACGAGGAGAGAATAGCCCCAACCATCACCGCCGCAAAGAAGCCGGTCAGGTAAGGCGGCAGCACGTTGAATACCAGGTGGCCATACGCCTCGTCGGCGCGAATACCCTGGTCGGCATACAGGTGGTACGCAATGATACCGGGCAGCACCAGGTACAGCGGCCCCAGCAGCTTTAGAAACCCTGTGAGCAAGACGCCCTTCTGGCCTTCGGCCAGGTTCTTGGCGGCAAAGGTGCGCTGGATGATTTGCTGGTTGGTGGTCCAGTAAAAGAGGTGAAGCAGCAGCACGCCGGTAAAGATGGTCGAGAACGGTACCTGCTGTTCAGGGCCACCCATGGAGTTGAATTTGCTGGGGTCGCTCTCTTTCAGGATATTCCAGCCCTCCATCACACCGGTGCCGCCGCTCACCGCCTGTAGGCCGAAGTAAACGATCACGAAGCCGCCGATCAGCAGGCCTACCCCGTTAAGGGTATCCGATACCGCTACAGTGCGCAGGCCGCCAAACAGCGCGTAGACCGCGCCAATCAGGCCCACCGCCCATACCGTCGCCCAGAGCAGCGCAGTGTTGGATTCAATGCCGGTCAGGCCCTGTAAGTCCAGCATGCCCTGAAGGCCGATGGCCCCGGAGTAAAGGATGATCGGCAGCAGCACCACCGCGTAAGCAATCAGGAAGATAACGTTGGCAATCAGCTGCGTGCCTGTATCAAAACGAATCGCCAGCAGCTGTGGCAGCGTGGCAATGCCGCTTTTCAAAAAGCGCGGCAGGAAAAATAGCGCCAGCGCCACCAGGGCGATCACGGCGATCACTTCCCACGCCATGACGCTCAAACCATCGGTAAACGCGGACCCGTTTAGCCCCACCATCTGCTCGGTGGAGAGGTTGGTCATCAGCATGGACGCCGCGATCAGCGGAAAGGTCAGCGTGCGGCCTGCCAGAAAATAGCCGCTGGTGCTACGGTGGTCATCACGTCGCGTGATGCGCCAGGTGACAAAGGCCACCAGGCCCGTAAAGAACAGAAACGATGCCAGGGTTAGGGCATGCATGGGGGAAAGTCCTTCGATGCGGTCGCGTCTGAAGCGGTGCCCAACACGGGCACGAAGAGCGGTATCAAGCGATACGACACGGTGAATTTAGGTAAAAATACCAAGCATCGCGGGATTCTAAGCAGGTGACACGTTTCATCTATTAGCCTTTAGTCGCAACAAAAGGCAAACAATAGGTTTTTTTACTACCAAATCCATCGCGCAACGAAAGCCAAAAGACGATTGCCGATCCCAGGCGAAGCTATGTCACAATGCCCACGTTGACTGACCCACCGTCATTAACCACAAGGATGACACTGCCATGTTGCACTATTTACAGGGATTACCGTCTTTCTTTGCCTACCTGCTCGGCGCGCTCGCGCTGCTGGTGGCCTTTATGTACTGCTATAGCCGCCTAACCCCGCACCACGAGTGGGCACTGATTCGAGCGGGCAATGCGGCGGCCGCCACCGCTTACGGCGGCTCTATCCTGGGTTTCACCCTCCCGCTCTACAGCGCCATGGCCCACTCCATTAGCTATATCGACTTCATTCTGTGGGGCGTGGTGGCCTTCGGCGTGCAGATCGCCACGTTCTTTGGCCTGAAACTATTTCTCCGCCGCCAGGGCGAGAGCTTGTCTCAGCACATCACCGAAGGCCACCAGGCTTACGGCACGCTGGTGGGCAGCATCTCGATTGCCGTGGGCTTGATCAACGCGGCCTCAATGACCTGGTAACGGAGCGCACTCATGGAAAAGCAGATCCATCCCACTCACCTGCCCCGCCGTAAGCGCAGCGCGCGCCTCTCTTTGGCGATGATGGGAGCGAGCGCCTTCGGTTTGACCGCCTGCACCCAGCCCGCGGAGGACGAGCACCTGACCGATGTACGCTTCGACGAGCCCAAAAGCTATCAAGGCGTCGAAGAGTGCGTAGCCGCCAACGTGTACACCCGCAGCGCCTGCGAAGACGCTTACGAGGCCTCTCTAGAGTCCGTGCCGCGCTTTGACACCCTAGAAGCCTGCGAAGCCGAACACGGCGAAGGCGCCTGCGCTGCCCCCACCGACGAGCAGGCCCAGGCTGCGGGCGGCGGCAGTTGGTTCATGCCTGCCATGATGGGCTATATGGTCGGTAACATGCTGGCGAATACCAGCCGAGGGCGCTCGTTTGAGCGCGTGTATCAAGAGCCGGTCTACCGCAACCGCCAAAACCAGGGCAACTGGAATGCCGCTGCCAGCCAAGCTTCCCAGCGGGTCAATCAGCGTAACGAGGCCCTGCGTAGCTCGGTGGTGCAAAACCGCCAAGCCACGACGCGGCGCGGCCTGGGCACCCGCTCGGCCTCTTGGGGCTCTTAGCCACCCCCTTGGGAGCCACTATGCTGCGCATCAACGTTTCTGAACGCCCGCAGTGGAAAACCCTGGCCAAAGAGCTGGGGTTTCATTTCCACACCATCGATGGCGAGCCTTACTGGAAAGAGGACGCCTACTACCAGTTTACCCTGGAACAGGTAGAGCAAGAGATTGAAGCGCCCACCGAAGCCCTGCACGAAATGTGTATGGCGCTGGTTGATAAGGTCTGCCACTCCAATGCTTTAATGCAGCGCCTCGCGATTCCCGAGCATATGTGGGACATCATCCACCACTCCTGGCGTAGCGGGCAGCCGCCGCTGTATGGGCGCATGGACTTTGCCTATTCGGGCAACGGTCCCGCGAAGCTTTTAGAGCTCAATTACGACACACCCACTTCGCTCTATGAAGCGGGCTTTTTCCAGTGGGTGTGGCTAGAGCAGGCGATTGAGCAAGGCATCCTGCCCCGCCATGCCGACCAGTACAACTCGATTCAAGAGCGCCTGCTCAATGCTATGGCGCATTTGGGCGACCGCTTGGAAAACCGCACCCTCTACTTCTCCTGTGTCAAAGGCAGCGATGAGGAGCGTGCCACCGTCAGCTACTTGCAGGATATCGCCCTACAAGCAGGCTTACAGGCGCCGTTTATCTACATCGAAGACATTGGCGTGGCCCCAGGAGCCGAGCACTTTGTCGATTTGGACGAGCAGCCGATTACCGCGCTGTTCAAGCTCTATCCGTGGGAAGAGATGGCGGTAGAAGCATTTGGCGAGGCGGTCACGCAACTCAACACCCACTGGTTTGAGCCGCCCTGGAAAGCCGTGCTCTCCAATAAAGGGATTCTGCCGCTGCTGTGGGAAGAGTATGAGGGGCACCCGAATCTGCTACCGGCGTATTTCGAGAAGGAGATTCACGCTCCACTGGAACCCGGCTGGGTGCGCAAGCCGTTTTTCTCACGGGAAGGGAGCAATATCAGTTTGATAACGCCCAGCGGCCAGCACGAGAGCGTGGGCGGACCCTACACCGATAGTCCATGGATACGCCAAGCGTATCAACCGCTGCCGCGCTTTGGCGACAAGCACGCACTGATTGGCAGTTGGGTCGTGGGCGATCGCGCCTGTGGCATGGGCATTCGAGAAGACGTGGGGCGTATCACCAAAGATACGTCATGCTTCATTCCCCACGCCATTCTTTAGCGATGGACGGTTCAGGCGGCGCTGGCGCCCGGGCGATCGCCTTGGATAGGCACTTGCCAAGCGGGCGATACGCCCAACGAGCCACTCTCCTCCGCCACCCAACCCTCTTCGCCGATGACGGGTAAAAAGTGACGCGCGCCTACCCAGCGCAGAGGTTCGGCCAGCTGCACCTCGTCGGGCATACCACCTTGTATCATTCGCAACAGATAGTCATCGCTCTCGGTGGGATGCCAGTGGGCCAGCAGCTCGAACGGCGCCTGACGTGAACGACGCGCGGCCAGCACACCCAACCCGGGCTGACAGTGGAGTTCGATGATATGCGCAACCCCTTTCGCCAGCAGGGAACGGTAGGTGTGTTTGTCCAATGCAGAGGTCGACACCGCCGTGATGTTCATGGGCAGCGAAGGAAGCCGCTGCGCCAACTGGCCCCACCGATCGGCGCTGGTGACCATGATATCGCCCGCGTTGAGTTCCCATAGCGCGTTGGCGTGATCGAACAGCGAACGCGACGACCAACCCGCCTGCTGTGGCAGCAGCGCCCCTAGCATGAACCCCGCCGCCGTTTGCATAGATAGCCAGCTCACCACGCTGCGGCTGGCTTGGCTTTCGTGGGCCAACAGCGTCCTGAGCGCTTCGGCCTCTTGCCGTAACGATGCTGCGCTGTATAGGTGCTGGCGCTGCAATTGATGGCTAAACGCCCCGCCAGTGGCACTATCGAACAGGCGCAGGTGGGAAATGTCGCCACGCTCGCTAAGCGCATCGGCCCACTCCTCCAACGTGATGGAAGAGGCCGACAGAAGATCTGTATCGGTCAAGCCGAAACAGCGTTTGACCGCGAGCACCAAGCGTTCGCGTTCTGGCGTCCCAGCGGCGGGCAACATACCGCTTTGGTGGCGGCTATTGCGCGGCAACATGCTCCGCAAGACGGCCAGCAGGGTAGGTGGGGTGAGTGACAACATGTTGCTTCCTTAGCAAATCATCGTTCCATTTGATTAACAGGCTACGTGCATGTATCACTTTTGTCAAAATTTTAACCTACGTCAAACGCAATGGATAATCTTTGTATAAATAAATCACCTACATAGGCAAACCGTTGGTGTAAATAGTAGACACTCCTCCCAAAAGCCGCTGAAATCGTTGTTATCATGCCTGACGGGCATGGCGTGACCCTGCTAATGATCTACCCATGAAACGCGCCGTGGCCCTCTGCCTTTTCATGAGCGTCTTCGTCCCACTTGGAGCAATCGCGATAATGACAGCGCGCTGGAAAACCCTGCCATTACGGCTACGTTTGTTTATCTCGTTTGGCACGGTGCTGGCCATTGCCATGTTTCTGGCTCTCTATTTGCAGGCGCGTACGCACAGCCAAGCCCGTCTGGATAACCTGCTGAACGTCGAACTGCCTGCCCAGGTGGAAGGATTAGCCACGCGTATCAACCTCCGCTTAAGTCCGGCGCTCGCGGTGTCTGAGAGTTTGGCCAACAGCTATTTCATCGAACAGTGGGTCGCCGACGGGCTACCCGAGGCACAGCAGCCAGACATCGAGCGCTACCTATCGCGCCTCATGGACCAGTTGGATACCGAGCTGCTCTTCATCGCCGCGCAAACCCAAGGGCGCGGCGTCTACTTCCAGTACCGTGACGGCGAGTTCCTGCAGCGTCCGCTCCAATCTCCTGGCGGAGACGACGACTGGTACTATCAGTTCACCGACAGCCGCGCGTCTTACAATCTGAATTTAGACAGTGATACCTTCTCTCCCGAAGAAGCCTTCGTATTCCTTAACTTCCGCAGCAGTGGCACCGCCGCCAACGGGCGCCCCAGTGTCGTGGCGGGCGCGGGGCTCGACCTATCGCGCATGGCGCAGCTCATTCGTGACTACCGTTTGGGCGAGACGGGTCGAGCGTCGATCTTGAGTGCCGAAGGGGCGTTCTTGATTACCAGCAACGAAACCAATATCTCGGAACTGCAAGCCCAAGAAACCGATACCCTGCTGCGCCAGGATAACGAGCTTCACGTGACCGACATCGAGCGCGATGGCGATCACTATTACGTCACGACCCGCTGGCTGCCGGAATTACAGCGTTATCTCATGGTGGAGGTCTCCAAAGAGGAGTACACCACCAGCATTCGCCAGCGCTTTTTGAGTTCGATCGAGCTTGGCTTGCTGCTGCTGGTGGCCGGACTGGCGCTGCTCTACCCCCTAACGGGGAGCCTGATTCGACCGCTCAACCGTTTTCAACGCCAGCTAAAAGAGATCACCCATAGTCTGGACCTCTCCCGCCGGGTAGAAACGGACGACCGCGCCGAGCTTGGCGACTTGGCCGACCAAACCAACCAACTGCTGGAGCGCCTCTCCCGCGCGATTGCGGCCGTGTCATCCAACGCGTTGGCGCTGACCCAAGTAGCCGACCGTTTAGCACAGACAGCGGGGCTATCCGGCATTCAGGGGGGCGATATTCATCATGAAGCCAACCAGACGATGGCCGCCGCGGTGGAAGAGATGGCCTCTTCTGTCGCAGAAATCACGTCCACCATGGAAGAGCTCTCCACGTCGTCCACACAAATTGCCGATCACTCCCAATCCGTGGTGGACGTAGCGAACCAAACCCTAGAGCGCAGCCGTAAAGGCAGCACCGCCATGCAGTTACTGCAGGCCAAAATGCAGGATATCCGCAGCGACAGCGAGCAGAGTCTTGCTGAGATCATGACCCTAGGGGCGAAGTCCAAGCAGATCAGCAAGGTGATGGAGCTGATTAACACGCTGGCCGCCCAAACCAAGCTGATCGCCTTCAATGCCGCCCTGGAAGCCTCCAGCGCGGGAGAGTCCGGCCGCCGTTTCTCCGTGGTCGCCAACGAGATCCGCCGTTTGGCCGACAGCGTGACCGACTCCACCCAGGAGATCGAGGGGCACACCGACGATATTCAGCAAGCGATCAACCGCTTGGTGGTGGCCTCTGAAAAGGGCGCGACCTCCATCGAGCAGGGGGTCGAGGCCAGTATCAGTACCGCTCAAGACTTGGAAGCGCTGCTCAAAGCCGCGAGCCAAACCAGCAGCGCTGCCCAGCAAATTTCGCTCTCCACACAGCAGCAAAAAACGGCCAGCAACCAGGTGGTTATCGCCTTGCGGGATATCGACACAGCCAGTGCCCGTAATGCCCACTCCGTGCGCAGCATCACGGAGATCAGCCAAGACATGGTACAGATGTCTGCAGAGCTGAATGCGCTCGTTCAGGAGTTTACTCTCGAAGAGCACGGCACTGCCCCGCCCCATCAGCAACGCCCCTCCTGAGGACGTCCCCATGAGTCCAATTCGGGTCGTGATAGCGGATGACAGTCAGTTGGCGCGCGAGGTGTTGCGCGACATCCTCACCCGCGATGGCGATATCGAGATCGTCGGTGAAGCCGCCAACGGCCAAGAAGCCGTCGAGCTGGCGCGGCGGCTGAGTCCGCAGCTCATCACCATGGATTTGACCATGCCGGTGATGGACGGGCTCAGCGCCATCGAGGAAATCATGCACACCAAAGGGGTGCCCATCGTCGTGATCAGTGACAGCGCAGACGCCCAAACGGCGTATCAGGCGCTGGAGGTCGGCGCCCTGGAAGTCCTGCCCAAGCCCGGCCTCGACGAGGAGGACGCGCAGCGGCTGCTGTCGCGGGTGCGGTTGTTGTCAGGCGTGTCGGTGATTACCCGACTGCGGCGTCGCGCATCGGCCGCACGAACCCCCACGCCGGTCAGGCTGCCCGTTCCCGGCCCTTGCCCGGTCGCCTCCCGCGGTTTTCAGCGGGTGGTGGCCATTGCCTGCTCCACCGGTGGCCCGCAGGCGCTGGCCCGCCTCTTGAGCAAGCTGCCCAAAGGATTTCCCTCCCCCATAGTGATTGCCCAGCACATCAGCCCCGGGTTCATCGACGGCATGGCCACCTGGCTTGGATCGCTTTGCGCGCTGCCGGTGAACGTGGCGCAAAGCGGCGAGCGGCTGTGCCCCGGCCATATTTACCTCTGCCCCCCCGAAAGCCAGCTCAGCGTCACAGGTCAGCATCGCTTGCAGCTCACCCCCAGCCCCGCCCAGACGCTCTACCACCCCAGCTGCGATGCCATGCTGCACAGCGTGGCCAGCGTTTATGGCGCCGACAGCATCGGTGTGATCTTAACGGGCATGGGGCGCGATGGCGTCAGCGGCCTAAGAGCCATCCTCCTCGCGGGCGGCACGACCCTGGCACAGGACGAAGCCAGCTCGGTGATCTACGGCATGAACCAAGAAGCCGTCAACGCTGGCGTGGTGCAGCACGTGCTGGGGCTAGACGAGCTGCCAGCGCGCCTGCTGCGGGAAGTCCGCTTTACCCCATCGCCTTGGCGGGAGCCGCAATGAGCGCCCTTGATCCGTTCAAACAGTGGGTTCATCAGCGCTGCGGGCTGCACTTGGAAGGTCTCGCCGAGGCGCGCCTGACCCGCGCCATCGACGCCTTGCAGGTCGAGCTAGGCACCCAAAACAGCGACGTGCTGCTGGCGCATCTGCGTCAAGACAACGATCTGTTCGACCGCTTTGTCAGTCAGCTAACGGTCAACGAAACGTACTTTTTCCGCGAACCGGAAACGATTCAATGGCTGGTCGATACGTACCTGCCCCGTCGGCTCGCCGAGCAAGGCGGTCCGCTGCGCCTGCTCAGCGCGGGCTGCTCGTCGGGGGAAGAACCCTACAGCGTCGCCATGGCGTTACAGGAGCGCTACGGTGATCGCGCCCAAGCGCTGTTCGGCATTATCGGGGGCGACGTCGACCACCAAGTGCTGACCAAAGCGCAGGCGGGTCTCTACGCCGGTATGGCGTTTCGTGCGCTTCACCCCTCGCTGAAAGCGCGATTTTTCACGCCGGTGGGGCGCAGCTTTCAACTGAGTGCCTCGCTGCGCCAGTGGGTGACGTTTCGCTCGCTGAACCTGTTGGCGCCGGATGAACGAGCCATTGGCGGCCCGTTCGATGTCATCCTGTTTCGCAACGTCTCGATCTACTTCGACGAAGCCACACGCCGCACCATCCAGCGCCAGCTCAAACGGCTGCTGACACCTAACGGCATTCTGCTGTGCGGCGTTACCGAAACCTTGGGTAACGACCTGGGCGTGCTCTCCCTCAAAGAGGAGCAGGGCGTCTTCTACTTTCAAGCCGATACGCCCGCGTCTGAGGAAGATAGTGGCGCACCGACCATACCGCTGACGAATCATATCGCCGTGGTCAACGAGCCTGACGCCCCTGCAGCGCTACCCGCCCAAGAACCACCACGCCAGACGCCACCCTCTTCATCGGCGCCCACGGCGGCCCACGCCGAGCTACAGTACGCTCACGATGCGCTGAACCAGAACCGCTTCAGCGAGGCCGATGCCTTGCTGGCACCGCTGCTGGCTGACGACCCTTGGAACGTGGATGCGCTGCTGTTAGCGGGTCTCGTTGCCCGCTGGCAGCAGCAGCCCCAGCGAGCGTTCGACTACTTCAAGCGCGCGTTGTACGTCGCCCCCGAGTGCTGGCCGGCCCATTTCTACCAAGCCGAGCTGCTGCGCCAGGGGGAGCTACCCGACCATCCGACACAGCGGCAGCGCGGTTACGCCGCCGTAGTGCGGCTGCTCGAAGCATCGCCCCTGGCCAGCGGCGGGCTGACCGTCATTGCACCGCCCCTGCCGCCCGGCGATGCCTGCTTCTTGGCAAAACGCTACCTATCTGAACACACCGCCACACAGGGAGTGGGCTAATGGCGCTGGATATTCGACGCTTCATCCAGCGGTTCGTCGAAGAGGCCGCTGACCACCTACCCCGCTTACGCGAGGGGGTCAGCGCCTTGGAGCAGAGAGCCGCCGATAAAGAGCGTATCAACGAGCTGTTTCGCTCCGCGCATACGCTCAAAGGCTCGTCCCGTATGCTCAAACTGGCTCCTATCACCGCAGTGGCGCACAGCGCGGAAGAGCTTTTGAGCGCGTTTCGAGACGGTAGCCAAGCGCCCGGCCCCGACAGTATCAGCCTGCTGAATCAAGCCATCGATGCGCTAGCCGACTACGTGGCCCAGCTCGCCCAGGGGGCCGCTCCCGAGACCCTCGCCGAGGCCGACCCCACGCTCTGCCAAGCGCTGGAAGCCGCCGCCCAAGGGGCAGCAGACCCCGCATCACCGCTCCAAGCATCGGCAGCGGCTGCCCCGCCTGTACCGCCGCCGTCAGCACCTCCGGACACCCCGCCGCAACCCTCTCCCATAGGCAGTACGACACTGGCGCTCAGCGACACGGTACGTGTACGCCTGGATCGTTTGGACGACGTGATCCGCTTGATGGGCGAGGTGCTCTCGGGGCATCACCACCTCCACACCTTGGTCGAACAAGCCCAGGCGCTGGAAGCCACCCTGCCCAGCGATCAGCGCAGCGCCGTCCATGCCTTCAACCGCGAATTGAAAGACAGCGTGCTAAGCCACGATGCGCTGATGAGCGACCTGCATGAGCGCGCCCTGCAAATGCGTATGCTGCCCCTTGGCGTGGTGTTCGACCCGCTGGCGCAAATGGCCAGGGAACTTGCCCAGTCGCTGGGGAAGCGCGTGGATTGCCGGGTGCGGGGCAGTGAAATCGAGCTGGACCGCCAACTGATCGATCGCCTGTCCGACCCGCTGATCCACCTGCTGCGTAACGCGCTGGATCACGGCTTGGAGACGCCGGAACAGCGCCAAGCCGCCGGCAAGCCGCCCAGAGGGCAGCTCGAACTGGCAGCGTGGCAAGATGGTAACTGGGTGGTGGTCGAAATGCGCGACGACGGCGCCGGCATTTCCCTGGCAGCGGTTCGCCAAAAGGCCATCGCCAAGCAGCTGCTCACCGAGGAGCAGCTGGCCGTCTTGAGCGATCAAGAGACGCTCGAACTGATCTTTCTGCCCGGCTTTTCGACCAAGCCCATGATTACCGATTTTTCGGGGCGCGGCGTGGGCATGGATGTGGTGAAGCGGACCATGATGGATGAGCTGAGCGGCGATCTGCAGCTCGCCAGCGAGCACGGCAAGGGCACACGGTTTACGCTTCGCCTGCCGCTCTCGCTGGCGATGATGCGGGTGCTGCTCGTCCAGGTCGGCAACGTAACGCTCGGCGTCACCGCGCCCCAAGTCGCCGAGCTGGTCGAGTGTTCGCCGGAGCAGTTCATCGATGCGGCAGGCCAGCCCACGCTGATCTTGCGCAATGAGTTCGTTCCCGTGGTGCCCCTCGCGGAGCTGCTAGGGCTGCCCGTCCCCGCAGAGCTGCCCACCAAGTTCCTGCTGCTGGTCGTGCATCAGCGCCAGCAGAAACTGGCGCTCATCGTCGACTCACTGGTCGACGAGCGTGACATGGTGATCAAACCGCTGCCCGACCACCTGCGCTACCTGCCTTTGGTATCGGGCATGGTGTCCCAGGGGCGTAATGCGCTGGTCAGTCTACTGCACGTTCCGGCGCTGCTAGAGCGCGCCAAGCGCCACTCGCCTGCCGTGACGCGTAGCGAAGCGCCGAACAATACTCCTCACCGCGTGCTGATCGTGGACGACTCTCTGAATACCCGAGAAATCGAGAAAGACGTGCTGGAAGCGTGGGGCTATCACGTCACCTTGGCGGAAAACGGCCGCGATGGGTTGAACAAAGCCCTGGCCGAGCCCTTCGACGCCGTGCTCACCGACGTCGAGATGCCCGTGATGGATGGCTTTGCGCTGACCGCCAGACTGCGCGAAAATGATCTTTATCGTCACAAGCCGATTATCATCATCACTTCCCGCGAAAAAGAGAGCGACCGTCAGCGGGGAATGGAAGTCGGCGCCGATGCCTACATCGTGAAAGGCAGCTTCGATCAAAACAACTTAGTGGAGACGCTCAAAGCCCTGCTGGGCTAAGTCTCCCGCCAAGAGGATTACCATGCGAATATTGGTCGTAGACGACGACCCCCTAGCGGGGGAGATGACCGGGGCACTGCTAGAGTTTCAGGGCCACGATGTCCTACTCGCCAACGACGCTATGGAGGCTACCAGCCAGTTGGATGCCCATGACGATATCGCGATGATCGTCAGCGATATGCACATGCCGCTGATCAACGGTATCGAGCTGTTACACATGCTGCGTGAGCAGGGGGTCATGCTGCCGTTCATCCTGCTCACGGGCGATACGCCAGATGAGTCGCTGCGCCAAACACCGGGTCTTAGCGCTTGCCTGCAGAAAGATGCAGCGCTGGACACTTCGCTCGAGCACGCTGTCGCCCACGCGCTGGGTGAGTAGCCATGCCGTTACCTACGCCATGCACCGCTCGCCCACCCGCACAGGTAGCCTGATGTCCCCCTCTGCTCCTTCGTTGCACGACAAACTCAATCAACTGCGCCAACGTTTCATCGACCAGTTACCCGCGCGCTTACAGCACACGGTCGACCAGTGGCAACAGAGCCAAGCGTCTTCCGAAGCGCACGCGCGCCTGGGGCCAGAACTGCATCGGTTTTTCCACAGCTTGAAGGGAACGGGACGTTCATTGGGCTTCGAGCGGATTGCGCTACTGGCCGACCAGGGCGAGACCGCCCTCCATGAGCAGCCTCCCGCAGGCGACGTGGTCGAACGCGTATTTGCCCAGCTCGCCGAAGAGCAGCAGCGGCTGCAGTCGCTGCCGGGGCAGCAGCGGGCGCTGGCGGCGATGAATAGCGTCGAGTTCTCGCCCAAGCCAGTACAAACCCGCAGCAAGCGCCAACGGCTGATCTACCTGTGCGACGACGAGCCGGATCAGGTGGGCCAACTGCTGCACCACCTGCGCTGCTTCGGCCACGAGGTGGTGCATTTCGAAGATACGGACGCCTTTTTTAATGCGGTGATCACCCGGCGTCCCGATGCCATCATCATGGACGTGCAGTTCCCCCAGGGGCATACCGCAGGCACCGAAACGCTCGCCAGTCTCAACAAGCTCACCGGCGAGCGCCTGCCCTCGATCGTGCTTTCTGCCCATGGCGATTTTCACTCTCGGCTGAGCGCCGTGCGGGCGGGCTGCAACGGCTACTTTACGAAGCCGGTGAAACCGCTGGATCTCATGCTGGCAGTGGATGAGCTGACCACTCCCATCGACGACGAGCCGCTGCGTATCTTGATCGTGGACGATGAGCCCGAGGTAGCGGCGTATCATGCCCTGTTGCTGGAACAGGCGGGCATGGCCGTGCAGCAGGTCAACCACCCCGCCGATGCGCTGAATGCCCTGGAGCGCTTTAGCCCCGACCTGCTGCTGGTGGATGTCTATATGCCCGTCTGTTCGGGCGAGGAGCTGGCGAACATCATTCGCCAACAGCCCGAGCACGTGGGTCTGCCGATCATCTATCTCTCGAGCGAAACCGACAGCCAGAAGCAGCTCTCTGCCATGACGGCGGGTGTCGAAGCGTTCATCACCAAACCCGTGGTGCCTGACGAGCTGGTCTCTGCCGTAAAGTTGCGCGCCGAGCGGCTGCGCCTGCTGCGCTCGCTGATGACCCGTGACAGCATGACCGGGCTGTATAACCACAGCACCACCACCGACCTCATCAGCAAAGCGCTGGCCCAGGCCCACCGGGACAACACCCAGCATGCCATGGCCATGATCGATATCGACCACTTCAAAGCAGTGAACGATACTTACGGCCACCTCGCTGGCGACCAGGTCATCATCACCCTGGCGAGACTGTTGAAAACCCGCCTACGCATGTCGGATATCATTGGCCGTTACGGCGGCGAAGAGTTCGTGGTGCTGCTCAAAGGGGTCAGCGACGCGCGCGCCAGCGAGCTGATCGATGCTCTGCGCCACGACTTCGCCCAGGTGGATTTTCATGCAGGCGGCGCGCGCTTTCGCTGCACGTTCAGCGCTGGCGTTAGCAGCTTCCCGACTCACCCCTCCACCGAGTCGCTGCGCTTAAGCGCCGACCAAGCGCTCTACCGCGCCAAGCACCAGGGGCGCAACCAGGTGATCACCAGTACGGAGCAGGACGATGACGGATTCCCGACAGCCTGATCCTGAGGCCGGCGACACGTTTGCCCAGGCGTTCAGCGAGCACAGCGACGATACGGCCATCGTCGATGTGGACGAACCCAGCCAGCAGGTGGTGCTGTTCCAGCTCTCCGGCCAGCCGTTTGCGCTGCCCGGCCATGCGGTGAGTGAAATTCTCAAAGGGGATACGCCGGTCTATTTCGTCCCTGGCCTGCCGGACTCCACGGAGGGCGTGATTCACCTGCGAGGCCAGATCGAGTCGCTGATTACGCTACAGCCGCTGCTGGGGCTTCCCACGACCCCAGCCGACGGCATGCTGCTCATCGTGAAGGGCGCGGGCATCCGCAGTGCCGTGCGCATCGACCAGTTGGAGGATGTGTGCGAGCTGCCCGTGAGCGCCTTGAAGACACCTCCCGACACTCTGGCGAGCACGCTGCGCCCCTACGTGAGCGCGCTGTGGCAGCCCAGCGATGGGCAGCCCGCCACGGCGTTACTGGACCCCGATGCGCTCTTCCAAGCGTATCAGCAAGGGCTTGGCTAACCGTGGGTAGCGTGACCTGCGTGTGCTTCGACGCCTGTGGCTACCGATGGGCGCTGGAAGCCCGCCATGTCAGACGTATCGACAGCACCCTCTCCTTAGCGCGCCATGCGGCGTTCGAGACGCTGCTATGTGACTCGCCCGGCCAGCCGACCCGCTGGCTCACGCTGGTGGATCGGCAGGGCCCCTGGCAGTTGGGTCTTCCAAGCGATAGCGTACTTCTGCCCTTGCCCGGTGCGGCCCTCCACCCATTGCCTCCTCTCTTGGCCGCACGTGTTCGGCATCCGGCGCTGTGCGGCATCGCTGTCGTCGCGCAGTCGCTCACGCTCCTTCTGAACGGTGCGCAACTCAGGCTACCCACCACCTCAGGTTCAGTGGGCGAGCCATAGGCAACGCACCGGGCTGCCTTTTTCCAGCTGGCGATTGGGATCAATCACCGCCAGCGCATCGGCCGCAATGCAGGAAGAGAGCACCGCTGAGTTTTGATCATCAAAGGCATCGGCCTCGATGCCCTCGGGCGTAAAGCGCAGCGCTACCCGCATGTAGTGCTGGCGCGGGCCGGTCTCGGTGGCAAAGGTCGCGGTGGCCGTTAGGCACGGAAGCTCCGCCAGCGCAGGGCAGCCCAGTAGCGCCCCCATCAGCGGGCGTAGAAACAGCCACGCGCCCACGAAGCCTGACACCGGATTACCCGGTAGCCCCACAAACCGCGCTTGGCTGCCATCGTCGCGGGGCAAGCGGCCTAGCGCTAATGGCTTGCCAGGACGAATCGCCAGCTTCCACATATCGAGCTGTCCAAGCGACGCCAGCGCCGCTTTGACGTGGTCCTCCTCCCCGACGCTGACACCGCCAGTGCTCACCACCACATCGGCCTCGGCAGCGGCGTGGTTCAACAGCGCCACGGTCTGGGCGTAGTCATCGGGCACGCTCACCAACTGCACTACCTCGGCGCCGAACGTCTCCAGCAGCCGCTTGAGCATGGGACGGTTGGAGTTGTACAGCTGGCCCGGTTGTAACGGCGTGCCGGGGTCGACGATCTCATCGCCGGTAGAGAGTAGCGCCACCCGGGGGCGACAGCGTACGTTGACCTCGGTGATGCCCTGCCCCGCTAAATGTCCCAGCGCGGCGGCCTCCAGGCGCTCGCCTGCCGTGAGCAGCACATCGCCTTGACGCACGTCGCGGCCCTGCAAGCGAACGTTGTCTCCTTCCGGTACGTCCGCGGGAATGAGCGCCTCGCCGTTCTCTTCAGTCACCCGCTCCTGCATCACCACGCAGTCAGCACCAGGGGGGATCTGCCCGCCGGTAAAGATCCGCGCGCAGGTGCCCGTCGCCAATGGCCGTGCCGTACTGCCCGCGGCAATGCGCTGGCTCACCGGCAGCCGCATACCCGCGTCTACCGCGCACAGCGCATAGCCATCCATCGCACTGTTATCGAACGGCGGCACGTCCAGCGTGGCCGTGACCGGTTCGGCCAGCACGCGGCCAGCGGCGTCGCTCAACGCGACCCGTTCGGCATCGAGCGGCGTCGCGTCGGCCAGCAGCGCTTCCAGCGCCGCTTCAATCGGCTGCAGATCAGCCATGCTGCCCCCGACCGGGAATCACCAGGTTGGCAAAGTTGCAGGGCTTATGGCGGCTATCGAGCTGTTCGGCAAGAATGCCATCCCAACCGGTACGGCACGCACCGGTAGAGCCTGGCAGGCAGAACACCACCGTGGCATTCGCGAAGCCGCCCAACGCGCGGCTCTGAATCGTGGAGCTACCGATCTCATCGCCGCTGAGCTGGCGAAAGCGCTCGCCAAAGCCTTCGATACGCTTGTCCAGCAGCACGGCGACCGCTTCGGGAGTGGAGTCGCGCCCGGTAAACCCTGTGCCGCCCGTAGTCAGCACCACCTGCACGCTGGGGTCGGCAATCCACTGAGCGACCACCGCCCGGATTTGGTACACGTCATCCGGTACGATGCGCTTATCCGCCAAACGGTGGCCCGCCTCGGTTAGCCGCTGCACCAGCGACTGGCCCGAGCGGTCGGTCTCTTCAGTGCGCGTATCGGAGACGGTCAGCACCGCAATGTTCAGCGCTTCCATGGCATCCATGGCGCTACTCCTTGTGATCGTTGGAGGAGGCGTTGGCCTTTTTCTTGGCTTGGCGCGCGTCGAGGGCGGCCAGCTGTTCCGGTGTCGCCTCGCCCTGGTGATGGGCTTTCCACTCGCTGTAGGGCATGCCGTAGACGTACTCGCGGGCGGCATCCAGATCGAGCGCGGTGCCGCGCTCATCGGCGGCGGTCACCAGCCACTTCGAGAGGCAGTTCCGACAGAAGTCCGCCAGAATCATCAGGTCGATGTTCTGCACGTCTTTATTGTCGTCCAGATGCTTGAGCAAGCGCCGAAAGGCAGCGGCTTCCAGCTCGGTACGAGTGGTGGCATCCAGTTCGTCAAATGTCGCCATGGTGATTCCTCTTTCCCAATTCGTTGAAGTGCAGCATAACAAAAGACACCGCCCGAAGGCGGTGTCGAAGGGCGTTCACGTTCACCTATCTCGATGGCGTGACTCAGCTTGGCTTGGCGGGCGAAGGGGTGCCGCTGTCGCCCGCTTTACGCGCCGCCAGCTCCTCTTCGCTGATGGTTTGATCCTTGACCTCTTCGTACCACAGATTGTGATGCTCTTTGGCCCAGGTTTCATCCACGTAGCCGGTGGTCATGCCTTCCAGCGCGCCTTCCGTGCCCAGCGTGCCGATGTAGATGTGACCCAGCGAAACGGCGGTCAGGCCGAGCGCGCCCACGGCGTGGATGATGTTGGCCCACTGCATGGTGTCGCGGCCCTGGTCGAAGTTGGGGAAGTCGAGCACGAAGCCACTCGCCACCACCAAAATGCCTACCGATGCCAGCAGCCAGTACCAGGCTTTTTCACCACCGTTGCAGAAGCCCGCATCGACGTGGCCTTTGCCGATCATACCGCCGCCTTTCTTGAACCATACCCAGTCGTGCTTTTTGGGAATGTTCTCTTTGATCAGGCTAATCAGCATGATGACCAGCAGCACGCCAAAAATCGGCCCCAAGTAGTTGTGTAACACCTTGGACGCCGCGACCATCCAGCCCCAGACGGCATCGCCGAACAGCGTACGGAACACGAACTTGCCCAGCAGCAGGTTCAGCCCGGTCAGCGCCAGCGTGATGAACAGCGTCGCCACGGTCCAGTGCAGCGCGCGCATTAGCAGCGACCAGCGCAAGAGCTTGCGGCCCGTGCGCGGCTCTTCCAGGTATTTACGGCCAACGATGAAGTAAAACAGCGCAATCATCGCGGCCATGCCGCCGATGGCGATCAAGCCAAACGGCGATACCCAGCGATTGCGCAGTATCCGCCACGTTTCGCCGCTGGCGTTGATCAGGTTGTAGTTACTCTCGTGCCGGGAGTCACGGTAGTTCGGCCCCGTCTCGCCACTGCGTACTTGACGCCACTGATCCGCCGTGATGCCGGGGGCGGCGGTGGTCATTTCGCGATCCGGGTCGGCTTGCGCCACGGCCATGTGGGTGACCCCCAAACTCGCAACCAACAGCACCAGCATTAGGCATAGACGCCAGCCACGCTGTAGCCAGCTAGCGGTGCCGCTAGGTGCCCGTGAGGGCACCTTTGTCATGGTCAACGTTGTCATGACACGCCTCCTTACCCTTTGCGGGCAGCATCATAGGCAAGGTTGTCAGTGCTAGCCTGAGGATTGTTCGACCACGCACCATCTTTATGGCCACGGTGTACCACGCGCTGGCGGAAGATATCGGCCACATCCTGCGCATCACCGGCCAGTAGCGCTTTGGTAGAGCACATTTCAGCACACAGCGGCAGTTTGCCTTCCGCGATGCGGTTGGAGCCGTACTTCTGGTACTCCTCTTCCTTGGTTTCGGCGGGGCCACCAGCACAGAAGGTGCACTTGTCCATCTTGCCGCGCTCGCCGAAGGCATCCTGTTGCGGGAACTGCGGCGCGCCGAAGGGGCAGGCGTACAGGCAGTAGCCACAACCGATACACAGGTCTTTATCGTGCAGCACGATGCCGTCGTCGGTTTTGTAGAAGCAGTCGGTGGGACACACCGCCATACACGGGGCGTCGTCACAGTGCATGCAGGCGACGGAAATGGACATTTCGTCCGCTTCGCCGTCGTTCAGGGTCACTACGCGGCGGCGCTGGATGCCCCACTCGACGTCGTTGGCGTTCTTACAAGCGGTGACGCAGCCGTTGCACTCGATGCAGCGCTCGGCGTCACACATAAATTTCATTTGAGCCATGGTGTTCTCCTCTTGCCGGTGCGGGCGTGGCCGCACCGGCATGCTGTCAGGTCAGGTCGTGTTAGCTGGCGCGTTCGATACGGCAGATGGTGCACTTGGTCTCTTGCATCAGTGTCACCGGGTCGTAGCCGTAGGTGGTGGCGGTGTTGGCCGCTTCACCAATCACGTAAGGAACGGTGCCTTCCGGGTAGCGGTCGTGCAGGCTTTCGCCCTGGAACACACCGCCGAAGTGGAACGGCATGAACGCCACTTTACGATCCACGCGGGGCGTGACCAGCGCTTTCACCTTGACCCGACCGCCTTCGGCGCCTTCGACCCATACTTGGTCGCCGTCGCGGATACCAATGTCGTTGGCATCGGCCGGGTTGATCTCGACGAACATCTCCTGCTGCAGCTCAGCCAGCCACGACATAGAGCGCGTCTCTTCACCGCCGCCTTCGTACTCGACCAAGCGACCCGAGGTCAGAATGATCGGGTAGTCCGCGCTGTTATCACGGTCCTGGATGGTTTTGTACATCGTGGGAAGACGCATGATGGAGTCAAAGTCGTCCCACGTGGGGTAGCGCTCAACCAGGTCACGACGGGTGGTGTAGAGCGGTTCGCGGTGCTTCGGCACCGCATCCGGGAAGGTCCACACCACGGCGCGGGCTTTGGCGTTACCGTACGGCGCGCAGCCGTGCTCGATGGCCACGCGCTGGATACCGCCGGAGAAGTCGGTCTTCCAGTTCTGGCCTTCGGCCGCCGCTTTCTCTTCAGCGGTGAGATCGTCCCACCAGCCCAAGTCTTTGAGCAGCTGGTCGGTGAACTCGGGGTAACCGTCATCGATATCGCCACCCACAGGAGCGGAGCCTTCCGCCAGCAGGTTCACACCATCGCGCTCGATACCGAAGCGGGCGCGGAAGCCCATGCCGCCTTCCATGACCGGAATGCTGGTGTCGTAGAGGTTGGGCGAGCCAGGGTGTTTGAACTCCGGCGTTCCCCAGCAGGGCCACGGCAGACCGTAGTAGTCGCCATCGGCGGGGCCGCCTTGGGCACGCAGGTTTTCGAAGCTGAAGGTGTGCCAGTTTTGTTGGTGCTCTTTCAGGCGCTCCGGGCTTTGACCGGTGTAGCCAACGGTCCACATACCGCTGTTGATTTCACGCAGTACGTCTTCGATCACCGGACGGTTGCCGTCCATTGCGAAGTTCTTCACGAACTCGTTGCCAAAGCCGAGCTTGTTGGCGAACAGGGTCATGATTTCGTGGTCGGGCTTCGATTCGAACAGCGGTTCGATGACCTGATCGCGCCACTGGATCGAGCGGTTGGTGGCGGTGACGCTACCCGAGGTCTCGAACTGCGTGGCGGCAGGCAGCAGGTACACGCCATCGGTGCGGTCGTGCATGACGGCGGCCACGGTGGGATACGGGTCGACGATGACCATCATCTCCAGCTTCTGCATCGCCTTTTGCATTTCGACGCCGCGGGTTTGCGAGTTGACCGCGTGGCCCCAGTAGAACATCGCTTTCAACGCGGTGCGCTGGGAGATGTTTTCGTCCTCTTCCAGCACGCCATCTACCCAACGGGAGACGGTAATACCGCTGGAGTACATGGGTTTGCCGTCAGCGTACTCGGTGTCATCGAAGCGGCCTTTCAGCCACTCGTAATCCACGTCCCACACTTTGGCCCAGTGCTGCCAAGCGCCTTCTGCTAAGCCGTAGTAACCCGGGAGGGAGTCACAGCCCAGCCCCAAGTCGGTGGCACCCTGTACGTTGTCGTGGCCACGCAGAATGTTGGCACCGCCACCGGATTTACCGATGTTACCCAACGCCAGTTCCAGAATGCAGTAGGCGCGGGTGTTGTTGTTACCGGTGGTGTGCTGGGTACCGCCCATACACCACACCACGCAGCCAGGACGATTGTCGGCCAAGCGCTTGGCCACGTCGAACATCTCTGCTTCGGGCACGCCGGTAATGTCTTCGACGACGCTGGGCGGGAACTGGGCGACTTCGGCCCGCACGTCGTCCATGCCGTACACGCGCTGGTTGATGTACTCGCTATCTTCCCAGCCGTTTTCGAAGATGTGCCACAGCAAGCCCCAGATGTAGGCCACGTCAGAGCCAGGACGAATGCGCACGTACTTGTTGGCTTTTGCCGCCGTACGCGTAAAGCGCGGGTCCGCGACGATGATGTCGCAGTTGTTGCGCTCTTTGGCGATCAAAATGTGCTGCATGGCCACCGGGTGCGCTTCACTGGGGTTGGAGCCAATGAAGAGCATCGATTTGCTGTTATGCATATCGTTGAGCGAGTTGGTCATCGCTCCGTAACCCCAGGTATTCGCAACGCCCGCCACGGTGGTGGAGTGGCAAATACGCGCCTGGTGATCGGTGTTGTTGGTGCCCCACATGGAGGCGAGCTTGCGCATCAGGTACGCCTGCTCGTTGTTGAACTTCGCCGAGCCCAGCCAGTAAACGCTGTCGGGGCCGTGGGCGTCGCGCAGCTCGAGCAGCTTGTCGCCGATCTCGTTGACTGCATCGTCCCAGCTCATGCGCTGCCATTCACCCGCGACCAGTTTCATCGGGTATTTCAGGCGGCGAGTGGAGTGGCCGTGCTGACGAAGCGACGCGCCCTTGGCGCAGTGAGCACCACGGTTGATCGGGTGGTCGAAAGCGGGCTCTTGCTTGGTCCAGATACCCTCTTGCACCTCGGCATACACACCGCAGCCCACCGAGCAGTGGGAACAAATGGTGCGCTTGGTTTCCACCGGGGAGTCGAGCACCGGGGTTTTGTCGGCCGCTTCGGTGCGCTGCATCATCGGCGCGCCCATGAAGCCTGCCGCAGCCACACCACCGGTAGCCACGCCCGTGCGCTTCAAGAACTGACGGCGGGAAATACCCAACCCAGTGGTAGCGGGGGTGTTGGTTTTGCGAGTTAGACGCATGGCAAATCTCCTGGCAGTTCGCCGTCAGTCACGCAGCGACGCGTAATAAGCACGAATATGGTCGGTCTCGCGGTAGTTCACCGCCTGCTTGTCGCGCTCAACCGGGCTTTTATCATCCGCCTGTGCCAGCGTGACGTGGCCTACCGCAACGGCTGCGCCCGCAGCGGCGGTGCCTAAACCAACGGTTTTCATAAACCGGCGGCGCTCAGGGTTATGTGACTGGTGCATGGGGTTCTCCTCTTTCATGCCCTTTTTTATGCGTGGCCCGTAGGCCCTGTTGTTCGCTTACCGCTGCGCACGGTCACGTCACGGTGTGGCTTTGCGCGCTGCACCGGCGTCATAGGAAGCAGGCTCCACTATGCGCACCGGTTGATAGGCCGCTTGATCGCTCAAACGTGCCTGTTCGCTCTCCATAAAAGCACTACCCAACTGCCCCAGCGCTGAATAGAAAGCGGTGTCTACTTTTGCAAGGTCATCCCAACAGCGGCTAGCCCAGGGGGCAAGATGCCGTTGGAAAAAAGTAAACTGCTCGCCATTTTGTGCCGCGATGAGCATGGCCATCACTTCGCACATCGCCGCCAGGTGGTCTTCTGGATCCCGGGTATGCTCGCTACGCTCGAAACCCAATGCCCGGAGGTCTTGGCGCAGCGCGACCAGCGCGGCTTCCATCAATTCGCCATTGCGGTACCAGGAGGCGTAGGGCACCACGTCGCCCTGAATCACGCCCACGAGGTGGCGAAAATGCGCTCGCTTGAGACTATCGACACTGCTCTCGCCCGCGGCCAGCGACAGCGCCGCCCAGCACTCGGCAATCCGGCTGCCATCTTGCTCGCTGTCCAGGCTTGCCAACCACGTGAGCAGCTCGCTGTCCGGCGCTTGGCGCAGCAGACTGGCGAGCAGCTGGTAGATATCCATACGCAGCGCATCGGTTTCGCTCAATGTCGGCATTGCATCGCTCATTGCATTACACCTTTAGTTGCGCGTTAGGATCGCGAGCCATGGTTTTCCAGACGTCTTTTACACGGCAGTCTTCGCACATTTCCAAACGCGCCATGGCATCCCCGGCAAAGTAAGGGTGGTTGGCCAGCTTGGCTTTGATGGTAGCCACGGTGCTGGCCGTGGCGAACGGCTTGCCGCAGCCAATGCACTCGAACGCTGCCTCTTCATGGCAAATATGCCGCGTTTCACGGGCCGGTGCGGCGAGGAAGCCCGGGGCCAGCGTGATGGCATCCTCGGGGCAGGCCTGTTCGCAAAGGCCGCACTGTACGCAATCGGCTTCCAGGAAACTTAACGCAGGCGCGTTACCACCCGCTTTCAGCGCTGGCGTGGGGCAGTTGCTGACACAGGCGTGGCAGAGCGTACAGGCAGCGCTATCAACGTTGATGCCGCCGTACGCCGCGCCTGGTGGCATGGCGTGACGGTCACCGCTGGGCGCCCCCAGCTCGGCCAATCGCGCCAGTACCACGTTCAGGCGGGCGCGTTTGTTAGGCTCGTTGAAGCTCAACGGCGACTCGGTGAGCGGGGTAAGGCTTGGCAGCGCATCGCGCTCGCTCTCGGCCCCAACGGGCAGCAGCTTGATACGCGCCGTGTCGTGGCCCAGTGCGCTGAGTAGCGCATGCGCCTGAGCGATCTGCTGTTCTAAAAACGCGCTGAGCCGATTCGGCATGTCGTCGTGAAGCTGAATGCGCACTTCGGAGGCACCGCTGGCAAGCGCCGTTAGCCACTGATCGTGGCCCGCCGCACCCAGATCTTCCAGGGGCGCATCGATGATGTGGCCGGGCGTGGTAATGCCTGAAGTGCGCTCGGCGTCTAGGGAGTCATGGGTGATGAAGCGCAGCACCGGCACCTCGCCACCGGCGTCCCGGTAAGCGACGAGCCAAGTGGCTAACGTATCCTGCTGACGGCGGGTTTCCGGTAGGCGAAACTCGATGGCACCGGTCGGGCAGGCGCTGGTACAGCTCCCCACGCCTTGGCACAGAAACGGGTCGATCTCGATGCGCGACTCGATGCGGCCTTGGATGCTAGAAATCGCATCCGCCGGGCAGACGTCGAGGCAGCGGGTGCAGCCGACGTTACCACTGGAAGAGTGGGCACAAAGATCGGTATTGACCTGGAAATAGCGGGGCTTGTCGAACTCGCCGATCAGCTCGGTCACGTTCTCCAGCACGTCGGCACGCTCGGCTTCCTGGCGCTCCCACGCGAGGCGCAGGTAGCCTGGCGGCGGCAGTTCCCAAGAAGCGACGTTAAGTGTTCCCTCCGAAAGGTCTAGCACGACGTCGAACACGTCGCGTTCGATCAATGCTTGCGCCAAATTGAGCGCATCGCCATCGTCTTGGGCCAGAGTGGCACGAAAACCGCCCAAATGCCCTGCAACACGGAGCTGTGCCTGCTGGTGCGTGCTCAGCACTTGCGTGGTGATCGGCTCGCTGGTGGCAGTGAGGTCAACGTCCACATCCGTCGTGAGCAGCGTAAGAGACGCTAAACCGCGCCCCTGCAGCGCACGCGCCGCTTGGCTGACGGACGACGCACGGCCGAACAGCAGCACGTGCCCGCGGCTGTGGTAGGTGACGTTGGCAGGCGTTAAATTCACCGGCCATGAGATACGCCGACGCACCGCTTCACGAGCGGCGGCGTTGCGCTGGTCGTCGATCGACGCCAGTTGGATTCGTTGGTTCATGCATTCTCACGGTCAAGAGGTCGTTTTTGTTATTATGGGCGTTTAGATTTTGTCATCTGGCAGATGACTTTCGGCGTTATATCGACATAGCTTCTGGTATCAGCGTATGGCGCAAACAGCATTTATGCCACTTCCATTGGTCGTATCGCTGTCAACGCAAGCCCGCCAGGCTTACCATAACCTGCTGATTCAAAAGGCTAACCGTCTTTTTTGCGCTCTCCCTGAGCGTGATCAGAATAATCAGACTGGTCGTCTAGTGAGGCACTTTGTACAAAACTGTCATCACTTGTGCAAGCGCTCCCCTGTCCAGTCCCCTTCTCATCCTCGTCATGGCTCGCGCGTTCTGGGTCGTTTTGCGCGGCCTCGTCCAGCTTATCGAGGGTCTCCTCTGCTTTATTGGCCCAGCGCCGCAGCTTGCCCGCCAGCTCGCTTGCCATGGGCTTCAATTGCTGGGTGTAGTCGGCGTCGTAATCATCCAGACCGTCGCGCACGTTGTAGTTACCGGTAGCCCAGAGCCTGCGCAGGGCGCGACGCCGAAGAGTGGCGCTCACTCCGGGCACCATAAAGGCGCTGAAATCACTGCCTGCAGGCAGGGTGTCCGGGTCGGGCAGCGTGTGGTCCAGGCTGCCGGGGGGCGGTGGCGCGTCGGCCGCTTGCTCCACCGCGGGCGTGGCGTCGTCGTCTGCCTTTGCAGCGAGCGCCTGTGCTTCCAACGGCGGCGCGGCACCTTCCGTGGGTTCAGTGCTCGCCGGCTCGGGATCGTTCTGCTCGATGCCGCGCTTTTTACGCGACCAGCGCTCTAAACGGCTCACTGTGGCTGCTCCTTGGTCGGGGTCTCTTTGCCGCGCCCGGCCCCTTTGCGTTTTTTCTTGCGGGTTTCCACCGGCGCTTCGCCATGACGCGCGAGATAATGCTCTATCCACACTTGAATCGCCATCGGCATCGGTGCCTCCAGCACTTGCTGCTCGCCATCCAGCCAGCCCGCCGCCACATCCTGGCTGGCGGTGATGGCATCGGGCTTCGGGGGCTGCCCGGTAAACCCGGCACGGACGAACAGGCGTGGCGTTGGCGAGGTGAGATTGAAACGGTAAGCCGCTCGCTCGGTCATGTAGAGCTGCAAGTGGAGTACGCACTCCCCTTGATCCCCGGGCACTAGCTCGGCAATGCGCCACTGGGTCAGCGTGAAACTTCGCACCTGCTTGGGCTCCGCCACTAAGGTAACGCTCAGCGCGCGCAGATTATCACTCATGGGTTTCACCACCTTAGACCTTGAACGGGTAGACAAGTAAGCCTTTTGAGCGCCATCATCGTCAACTCAGACTATTTTACTCAACTATTATGATCTTGTGCGCCGTGTGTGCGTCAGCCACGCCGCGTTTTGGTATCAGTGAGGATTGCGGATGCCCGCCCTTCAGCTAAGCCGAGCCCGCTTACCGGCCACGACCACCATCGATGTCATGGATGCCTACGGCGACACCCGCCCTCAGGCCATTGCCGCCGAGCGTGCGCTTACGGTGTACCTCAATAAGCGCGAAATCGTCACTCTGATGACGCTGGGTGACGATCCCGAAGCGCTGGTGGTGGGGTACCTGCGCAATCAGGGGCTATTGAAGAGTGCCGAGGATTTGACCGCCGTCCAGGTGGATTGGGAAGTAGAAGCAGCGGTGATCGTCACTCGCCACCTGCCGGATGACTTGGAAGCGCGCCTTAGCACACGCACCGTCACGACGGGCTGCGGCCAAGGCACGGTGTTTGGTAAACTGTTGGAACAAACGTCCCTCACGGCGCTGCCTGAGACGCCGCTGACCCAATCGACGCTCTATCAACTGTTGACCAATTTGAACACCTACAACGAGACCTACCGCAGCGCGGGCGCGGTACACGGCTGCGCGCTGTGCCATCAAGCGCAGGTGCTGGATTTCGTCGAAGACGTAGGCCGCCATAACGCCGTGGATACCTTGGCGGGACGTCAGTGGCTCAACCAAGCCGACAGCCACAGCGCCGATATTTTCTATACCACGGGCCGGTTAACATCGGAAATGGTGCTGAAAGTCGCGCAAATGGGCATTAGCGTGCTGGTATCGCGCTCCGGCGTCACCCAAAAAGGCGTAGAGCTGGCCGAGCGTTTCGGCGTGATGCTGATTGCCCGCGCGAAGGGGAAAGGCTTCCAAGCCATTAACGCCACTGGCCGCTTGACGCTGGATGCGATCCCCCCCAAGCCGCCGAGCGCACGCTCGTCCAAGGAGGCAGGCGTATGATCGCCAAGCACGATCTGACTGGCATGATTCTCGCGGGCGGTGAAGGCCGCCGTATGGGCGGGCGAGATAAGGGCCTGGAGCCCTTTGCAGGCCTCCCGCTGGTAGCGCATACCGTTAAGCGCTTCGATGGCCAGGTGCATGAGCTGGTGATCAATGCCAACCGCAATGGCGATGCGTATGCGCTGTTTGCCGACCGCGTTATCGAGGATGCCGAAGGTGGCTTCAAAGGCCCGCTGATGGGTATTTACAGCGGCCTGCGCGCCGCTCGAACGCCGTGGCTAGTGGTCGCCCCCTGCGACTCCCCCGCGCTTCCCCACGACGTGGTGGCGCGCTTGGTCGCGGGGATTCACCAGCAGGATGTCGAGCACGATATCGCCGTGGCGTTCGATGGCGAGCGCCTACACCCCGTCGTCGCACTGCTGCGTACGTCGCTCGCTGACGACTTAGCGGCCACCCTGGCGGAAGGCGAGCGTAAAATCGACCGCTGGTACGCTCGCCACGCCTGGTGCCGAGTGGATATGTCCGACTGTCCTGACGCCTTTGCCAACCTCAACACCGAAGAGGAGAAAGCCCGCTTGGAGCTGGCACTGACAACGCCTTCCCAGGAGACGCCATGAGCCTGTCATGTTTTGAGCTAGGCGAGCAAATGCTCAGCGTCGATGACGCCCGCGATGCGCTGATGACGCTGGTTGAGAAATCGGTAGCGGTAGAACAGGTGGCACTAGGCAGCGCCTACGGACGCAGGCTGGCGACCGATATCAGCGCGCCCATTAACGTGCCACAGAATACCAATGCGGCGATGGATGGCGTTGCCCTGGCCTGGCCAAAGCAGCCGCCCTTTCAAACCCACTGGCCTGTTGCGGGCGATGCCTTCGCCGGGCAAGCGTTTGAGGGTGAGGTGCCTCCAGGCCGGTGCGTGCGTATCACCACCGGCGCGCCGCTGCCCAGCGGCACCGATACGGTGATTATGCGTGAGCAGCTCATTGAGGGTGACGACAGCGTCACTATCGATGCGCCAGGGCGGGTCAGTGTTGGGCAGCACGTACGCCAAGCCGGGGAAGATATTGCCCAAGGGGCCGTTGCACTGACGGCGGGCATACGGTTGGATGCCGCCAGCATGGGGCTGGTGGCGTCCCTGGGCTATGCCGAGGTCGACGTATACCGGCGCCCTAAGGTTGCGATTTTTTCTACCGGCAACGAAGTCACCCCGCCGGGAGAGCCGCTCCCCAGCGCCGGGATCTACGACACCAACCGCTTTACCCTGATGGGCATGCTGAGCGAGCAAGGGGTTGAGGTAGTGGATCTAGGCATTCTACCCGACGACCCGCGCGCTATTGAGCAAGCGCTTGCGGAAGCAGCGGCGCAGTGTGACCTTGTCATTACCAGCGGCGGTGTTTCCGTGGGCCACGCGGATTACACTCGCGACGCGCTGGAAGCTCTCGGGCGGCTGGCCTTTTGGCGGGTGGCGCTGCGCCCTGGCCGCCCGATGGCCTGCGGCCAGTTGGGCGAGTCGCGCACGCCGTTCGTGGGTCTGCCCGGCAACCCGGTGGCCGTCATGGTGACCTTTAGCCAGTTTGTGGTGCCACTGTTGCAGCGGCTGCAAGGCCAGCTCCCGGCTGCGCCAACACGGCTGACAGCGATTGCCCAAACGCCGCTAAAAAGCCGCCTGAATCGCACTGATTTTCTGCGCGGCATTTACACATGCGATGACCAGGGAGTGCTGCATGTACGCAGCACCGGTGCCCAGGGCTCGGGTATTTTGACTTCCATGGTGATGGCCAACTGTTTGATCGAACTTGGCAATGACCAGGCAGACGCACAGCCAGGCGAGGCGGTCTGCATTCAACCGATAACGAGCTGGCAATGACCGAACAACTGATTGACGATTTTGGCCGCCGGGTGCGCTACGTGCGCATCTCCGTAACGGACCGCTGCGACTTCCGCTGCGTGTACTGCATGAGCGAGGAGATGACGTTTCTCCCCCGTGCGCAGGTACTCACGCTGGAAGAGCTCGCCATGGTGGCGCGCGCCTTCACCGAGCTTGGCGTCGAGAAGATCCGCCTGACCGGCGGTGAGCCGCTGGTGCGTAAAGGCATCGAGCAGCTCGTGGACGAGATCGGCGCACTACCGGGGCTGGACGACTTCACCATGACCACCAATGGCGCTAGCCTGCGCAAGCACGCCAAGCGGCTGTACGAAGGCGGCCTACGTAGGCTCAACATTAGCCTGGACTCCCTCGACCCCGAGCGCTTTAAGCAGCTGACGCGCACCGGCGACTTAGCCAAAGTGATCGACGGTATCCACGCCGCCAAAGAGGCGGGCTTCAAGCGCATCAAGCTGAACGCGGTGATCTTGAAAGGGCGTAACGAAGACGAAGTGCTCGACTTGGTCACCTTTGCCCGCCAGGAGGGCCTCGATATCAGCTTTATCGAAGAGATGCCCCTGGGCGATGTGTCCGACCACTCCCGAGCAGAGACCTTCTACTCCAGCGACGACGTTCAGGCATTGATCGAAACACGCTACCCGCTGACGCCCACGACGGAGAGCACACCAGGGCCGTCGCGCTACTTCAAAATGGCCGACAGCGACAGTCGGGTGGGCTTTATCTCGCCCCACAGCCACAACTTCTGCGATAGCTGCAACCGCGTGCGGGTCACCGTGGAAGGTCGCCTGCTGCTCTGCCTAGGGAATGAACACTCAGTGGACCTGCGCGCCGTATTGCGCCGCCATCCTGGCGATATGCAGGCGCTCAAAACCGCCATTATCAATGCGCTGCCGCTTAAGCCAGAACGCCACCACTTCACCATCGATGGCGACGTGCAGGTGGTGCGCTTTATGAACATGACCGGAGGTTGACCGTTGGCAGCCGCTTCGCGCGTTCCCGTTCACATCGTCACCGGCTTTTTAGGTAGCGGCAAAACCACGCTTATCCACAGCCTGATCGAGCAAAAGCCTGTGGATGAGAAATGGGCCATTCTGGTCAACGAATTTGGCCAGATCGGCATTGATCAGGCCATGTTCGATACCCGCGATGATGTGGTGGTGAAAGGCTTGCCCGGCGGCTGCCTATGCTGCCAGCTAGCGTTCGTGCTTCAGGCGGCGCTGGTCAATTTATTGGCGCGCAGTAAACCCGACCGGGTGATTATCGAGCCATCGGGCCTTGGCCATCCGGCGGGGTTATTAGATTTATTGCGCGGCGAGGCGTTTCAAGACGTGGTGGCGGTGCAGGATATCATCGCCACGCTCGACCCTCGCCGATTGGATGAAGCCCGCGTGCGCGAGCACGACACGTTTCAGGACCAGCTCCACATGGCCGATGCCATCGCCATCACCATGGGCGACCAGGCAAGTACGGCGCAGCATCAACGAGCGCAGCAATTTGTCGGCGCGCTATGGCCAACCCCAAAGTGGGTGCATACGGTCGATCAGGGCGGCCTCCCCGTGGCACTGTTATTGGGCAGCGGCCAAGCGCGTCAACAAGATCAACCCGCGATGCCTGAAGCGCACCGAGCCCTGGCCGCAGCGCCTAGTCTGGAAGGCACTTTTTTCGATTTTCCGCCGCCACCCGGCGAGCCGGAGCAACACACTGCCAGCGCCCTGGGTTACACCAGTACGGGCCTGCGTTGGCACCCTACCGAGCGATTCGACCTCGACCATCTCGCCCATTGTGTTGGCGAGCTGCCCGCTACGGCGCGAGTGAAAGGGGTGTTCCACACCACCGACGGCTGGAAGCGGCTCAACCGCGCAGACGGCGCGCTCAGCGTGACGAGCAGCGCCTGGCGGCAGGACTCACGGCTCGAGATCATTACCCCCGACGCCATCGAGCACCATGCACTCATCGCGTCACTGCATGCGCAGCTGGCCCGTTCATGAGCGGGAGTGCGCTGACACCATCGCCTCGATCTTACCGACCGGGGCCGGACGGCCAAACAGATAGCCCTGAAAGGCGTGGCAGCCGTGGGCCATCAGCCACGCCTGCTGGGCCGGCGCTTCGACGCCTTCGGCAATGATATCCAGGTTCAAGCTCTTCGCGAGGGCAATGGTACTCTCTACGATAGCAGCGTTGGCCTTGCTCTCGAGCACCTGCTGCACGAAGGACTGGTCGATTTTCAGCTGATCCAGCGGCAGCTGCGCCAAGTACGCCAGCGACGAGTAGCCGGTGCCGAAGTCATCCAATGAGAAGCGCACGCCCAGCGCTTTCAAGCTGAGCATCTTATCCCGAGCATCGTCGCGGGCTTCCACGAACAGCGACTCGGTGACTTCGAGCTTAAGCTGGGCCAGCGGCGCTTGGGTGCGCTGAAACACCTGCTCGAGACGGGCCAGAAAGTCCGCTTCACGAAACTGCAGCGGGCTGATATTGACCGAGATCGTCAGCTGGCTGAGCAGCGGGGAAGGTGCCCAGCGGGCAAGCTGCTGGCAGGCCTCTTCCAATACCCATTCGCCCACGTCGTTGATGAGCCCGGTGCTCTCCAGGAGCGGAATAAACTCACCCGGAGAGACCATGCCGCGCTCGGGGTGCTGCCACCGCAGCAGCGCTTCCACACCCGTCAACGTGCCGTGACGATCTACCTGAGGCTGATAGTGGAGCCGCCACTGGTCGTTCTCCAGCGCCTGACGCAGCTCCGCTTCCAGCTTCACTTTGGCCAGCAGCGATGCCTGCATGGAGGGATCGAAGAAACGCAGCGCGTGACGACCGCTCATCTTGGCCTGAGAAAGTGCCATATCCACCTGCTGCAGGTAGTCATCGGCACTACGCTGGCTATCCGAGACAATGGTAATGCCCACACTGGCGGTCACCACGGCGCTCTCTTCGCCAATGGCCACGGGTTCATCCAGTGCTGCCAATAGCTTCCGGGCAATGTGTTCCGCCAGCGTTTGGGTCTGGCGGGGGCTGCCATCCACACCTTCGATCAACACGGCAAACTCGTCGCTGCCCAGCCGGGCCAGGGTATCGGTGTCGCGCAGCATCTGACCGAATCGGCGCGCCACACACTGCAGCAGCTGGTCTCCCGCATGGTGTCCCAGAGTATCGTTCACATGGTTGAAGTTATCGATATCGATCAGCAGGAGCGCGCCGCAGCGCTGGTGGCGATTCAGCTCTTTGAGCGCCGTGCCCACACGGTCCATGAACAGCCGCCGGTTGGCAAACCCGGTGAGCGGGTCGTAGAACGCGAGCTGGTGAATCTCCTGCTCGGCGGCCTTACGCTCGCTAATATCGCTCATGGTGGCCACATAGTGGGTCAGTTCGCCCGTCGCACCGTACACCGCGCTGATGGTCAGCCACTCGGGAAACAGCTCGCCGTTCTTGCGCTGATTCCAGATCTCCCCTTCCCAGTTCCCCGTGGCCAATACGCTACGCCATAACCGACGATAAAACGCGGCGTTGTGATGGCCCGAACTAAACATGCGCGGGTTTTTGCCCACCACTTCTTCATCGCTGTAACCGGTAATGCGCTTAAAGGTATCGTTCACTTTCAAAATATTACCCCGCGCGTCGGTCACCATAATGCCCAAGTGCGCCTGAAAGGCAGCAGCAGCAATTTGCAGCTCGACTTCGGCTTGCTTCGCCTCGGTAATATCGCGGGTCACGGATAGGACTCCTTCAACGTGATGAGTATTGCTAGCTAACGGGCTCACCGTCGCGTGAAAATAGCGCTGCTGCTGGCCGAGCATCAGCGGGTACTCGAACGTCGCCACTTGGCCCGAGCGCTGGACTTGATGAAACACGGTGTCGAACGTCGCGGCCAATGCAGCAGGCAGCACTTCTTGGTAGTGACGACCCAGCGCTTGCTGGCTTCCCAACAGCAGTTTGTCTTTCTCGATGGCATGGATAAAGCGAAACCGCCCCTTGCCATCAAAGACGAAAATCAAATCCTGCAGCGAGTTGATCAACGCGTCCAGACGCGCTTCTCGGGATTGCAGCCGATACGACAGCCCCAGCCGGTTCAAGTAGTGGCGCCCACCCCAAGCGCCCAGTAGCACCATGACGGCCATTACCACCGTCAGCACCAGGCCACGCTGACGCCATCCGGCAAGCTGGCGCTGCACATCGACCCCGACCACCACTAGCACGGGATAACGGCCCACCCGCTGCATATGGAACAGGCGCTCGCGCCCGTCCAGCGGCGAGCGGGCGGTAAAGGTTTGGGAGGCTTGCTGGGTGGTCAGCCACTGCTGAGTGGCCGGATCGTCGATCTGCGTTCCCACCACGGCGGGCTGCGCAGGCGCCGGATGACGGGCAATCAGTTTCAAGGTGCCATCTACCAAGCTCATGCTTTCGCCATCGTAAACGCGCATTTGCTGGAGGGCGTCCATAAGGGTTTGCGGTACCAAGCGCGCGACCACAATGCCTTCGAAGCGGTCGTTCTCACCGCTGATCCGGCGGGCGTGATAAAGATAAAACTGCGCGTCCTCCTCCGACCAGTAGAGCGGGGTCACGAGTTCGCGCTGCTCCCCCTGCTGAAACGAGCGAAAAAAGGCAGTATGGCTGATATCGATACCGGCATGGCGATTATCACTGCTGCTGATCCACACACGCCCCTGAGCGTTGAGAATGCCCAGCTCGTTAATCAGCGGCATGTAGCGGGTCAAGGCTTCGACGGAGCGCTGGATATCGGCCATCCCTTCAGCACTCTCGAACCCTCGGGTCTCGACATGCTGAGCCAAGGTAAAGAGCGCTTGACCGCTCTGGCCAAAGATCCCTTTCGCCCATTCGGTCATCACATTGGAGCGAGCCGTTGCCCGCGCTTCTGCTGCACGGATCTCCTGCTGGTACTGGCCGGTCAGCAGCCAGCCGAACAGCGATACCATCACGCACAGCGCTACCAGGAAGAGGGCTATGGCGCGACGCTGCAAACGTCGATACCTGGGTAACACGGGCACATCGCGGGCCGTTGAGTCACTGCGAGAAGGAAACATCACACGTCGACCTTATTCAGGCATCCCGCAGGCGCACCTGATACAGTGTAAAAAAGAACAGTGGAAGATACACCACCGCGACATCAAGATGGCATTACTCGATAGTGGCGCGTCGCTTTTTTGATGTATATCAATTTTTAGCAAATCCGTTACCGCAATAAACGCCCTTTTTATCAAGAAGAGGTAGTTATGGCAGCACTGGGCCAAATGAGCGACTACGACATACGCTTGGTACGTATTTTTAAGACGGTGGTGGAGTGTGGAGGGTTTACCGCAGCGGAGACCACGCTAGGCATTAGCCGTTCGGCCATCAGTCAGCACATGAGCGATCTGGAAAGCCGTTTGGGGTTTTCGCTTTGCCAGCGGGGGCGCGGTGGCTTCAACCTGACAGAAGAGGGCAAAGAGATTTACCAAGCCGGGCTGACGCTGCTCACGGCGCTGGAGACGTTCAAAAGCGATGTGAACGCGCTGCATCACACCATCAAAGGCGAGCTGAATATCGGCATTACCGATAACTTGGTCACGCTGCCCGCCATGAACGTGACCCATGCCCTGGCCGCATTGACGGCGCCGAACCACGAGGTCACGGTGCATATTCACATGGAGCCCTCCGACGCGGTGATTCGCGGCGTAATGGATGGCCACCTGCACGTGGGTGTGGTGCCTGCCGTGAACCTGCCCACCAGCCTAGCAACGCGTTTACTCTACGACGAGCCCTCGTACTTGTACTGCTCCGCTGATCACCCGCTGTTCAGCCTGCCCGACGACGCATCGACCTCAGACCACCTTACCCGCTACCCCGCCATCCGACCGCGCTACCCGCTTCCCGATACCGCACGTCAGGCTCATGAAGCCCTCAACCTACAGGCCTCGGCATCCGATCGAGAAGGCGCGGCGTTTCTCATCCTCACCGGGCGCTTCATCGGCTTCCTACCCGAGCATGTGGCCGCGCAGTGGGTAGCGGCAGGCAAAATGCGCGCCCTGCACCCGACCACCCAGCACTACCGTATTCCCTTTGTGTTAGTCACCCGCCACGACCGTCGCCCGAATCGCGTGGTGGATGCATTTTTGGGGTTTATTAAACAGCGCGAGCCATAAAGCGTAACGCCCGGCGGAGCGCCGGGCGTTACGGTGTGGGTCAGCCGTTAATAGGATGACGGCCTACTTAACGATCTCACTTGCCGCCAGAGGCACAGGCCCTGCCTGGGGCGACGTCGCGAGCGCTTGGCTGGCGAGGTAATAGACGACTGCTCCCAACGCGGAGCCCGTAAACCAGCCGTAGTCATAAAACCAGTTCATGGTGCCGGTTAGCAGCGAAAGCAGCGTTAACGCAACCGGAACCCCAAAGGCGATAAAACCGGCCATATTGACGGCGGGATAAGCATGGTGATTCATATACAGGCTAGGCACATCCAAACGCTGCTTTTTAATCAGGAAGTAATCCACCGCCATAATGCCAGCGATAGGACCCAACAGGCTGGAGTAGCCTAATAGCCAGTTGGAGTACATTTGTTCAAGAGAAACGCCGGGGGCGATGACGCCGGCTTTTTGCAACAAGTCATAACCCATCAGCAGCACACCGACCGCACCGGTCATGAGCACGCCACGCGTTTGGTTAATCAACTTCGGCGCAATATTTTGGAAGTCATTCGTTGGCGACACGATATTGGAAGCAGTGTTGGTGGAAATAGTCGCGATGATAATCAGCAGCATGGCCATGATGACCCAGAAGGGGCTATCGATGTAGCCAATCAAACGTACGGGGTCGGCAACCGTTTGCCCTACGAGATTTTCCGACGCAGCGGTCAGCACCACCCCCAACGCAGCAAAGAAAAACATCGTGAGCGGCAGGCCAATAATTTGCCCTACAATTTGATCTTTTTGGCTTTTGGCAAAGCGGCTAAAATCGGGAATGTTCAGAGATAGCGTGGCCCAAAATCCCACCATGGCCGTTAAACCTGCAAAAAAATAGCCGTACACCGAGGCCCCTTCAGGGCGCGACGGCGGCTGTGCCAATAGCTCGGTCATCGACATATTCGGCCATGCCCACATCATAAGCCCAATACCCACGGCTAAGAGCAAAGGAGCCGCCAGCGTCTCCAGCCACTTAATCGACTCCGCGCCCCGGATCACTACATAGAGGTTCATAGCGCCGAAAACAAAAAAGCCAATCACTTCCCCCACGCCCCCTAGGGCTGCCCAGGCGGGAATCAGCTCCGACAACAGCAGGTGAATGGCCAAGCCGCCAAACATGGTTTGAATACCGAACCAGCCGCAGCCCACCAGCGCACGTACTAGGCACGGCACATTCGAGCCCAAAATACCGAAGGATGAGCGCAATACCACCGGAAAAGGAATACCGAACTTAGTACCGGGAAAAGCATTCAGCGTCAGTGGAATCAGTACGATCACGTTGGCTAGCAAGATGGCAAAGAGCGCCTCCCCCACGCTTAAGCCAAAATAAGCGGTTAACACCCCGCCCAGCGTATAGGTGGGTACACAAATCGACATTCCTACCCACAGCGCTGCAATGTTCCACTTGCTCCACGTGCGCTCACTTGCCTGAGTAGGCGCAATATCTTCATTGAAACGAGGACTCGAACGAACATCGTCCTCAACGTGGAGTTCAATTAGCCCCTCTCTGTCTACCATCTGGGTTCTTGAGCCTGTCATTTTATTCTCCTCAGCAGCGACATTGCCGACCGCATTCACGGGTTCAGCTTTCGTTGCAGCAATAAGCATGCCTAAACACACCGCATGACAGTTAACTTATTGAGCAAAAAGCTGACTTAATCGACAGATAGGCAGTCACCGCGCCCTCACTTGTTATTGTGTTTTTTGAATGCGACGTAAGACCACTAAAAACCTTAGTTGGTTAAAAAAATAACGCACCAAAAAGATACAAAAAAATCGTTTAAAACCCTATAAAAAATTATCAAACTATTGATTTTTAAAAATATAAAAAAATCACCAAACATGTGCATGCATTCACCAAATCAGGAAAAACAGGCTTAACAAAAAACAAAAACATATAAAATCAATAACTTGAAAGCACACTCATCATTAGATAAAAAAATCTTGAAAAGTGACCACACAGAGGACTATGTTCAAAAAGCTGTCAAATATGACAACTTTTAAAAACAACAATAAACACTCGGCTTTATGCCAGTGTCACCACACGCCAAGTGACCGTCATCACACTCACAAATATTAGCGATTAGTGTTTTTAACTTGCCGTGATGCGCTAGCCAATGCGGTGAGCGCGTATGACACGAGAGGGCTTTGTATGCAGAAGATGAAAATCGGCCTGATTCAAATGGGCCTAAAAACCAGTACCGATTTGGAACCCGCCGCTATTCGAGACGCGATGAACGAAGCGCATCTGCCGCTGATAAAACAAGCCGCTGAACAAGGCGTGCAGGTGCTGTGCTTCCAGGAAGTGTTTAATCAACCCTACTTTTGCCCCAGCCAGGACAGCAAATGGTACGCCGCTGCCGAGCGGGTGCCGGAAGGCCCCACCTGCCAGATGATGCAGAAGCTCGCGGCTGAGCACCGCATGGTGATCATCGTCCCTATCTATGAAGAGACCGAGACCGGCGTTTACTACAACACGGCAGCGGTATTCGACGCTGACGGTAGCTATCTGGGCAAATACCACAAAACACACATTCCCCAAGTGGCTGGCTTTTGGGAAAAATTCTTCTTTAAGCCGGGCCAATCCAACTGGCCGGTGTTCGATACCGCCTACGGCAAGATCGGCGTGTACATCTGCTACGACCGTCACTTCCCTGAAGGCTGGCGAGCACTGGCCCTTAACGGTGCCGAAATCATCTTCAACCCCTCCGCGACTGTGGCCGGGCTATCTCAATATTTATGGGAGCTTGAACAGCCCGCCTCGGCCGCCGCTAACGGCTGTTTTATCGCCGCCATCAACCGTGTGGGCAGCGAAGCGCCTTGGAATATCGGCGATTTTTACGGCTCCAGCTACATCGTCAACCCACGCGGCAAGATCGAAGCCCAGGCCAGCGAAACCGAAGACGAGCTGCTGGTACACGAGATCGACTTAGACATGGTGCGCGAGGTGCGCAACAACTGGCAGTTCTTCCGTGACCGCCGCCCGGAAACCTACACCCGCTTAACCGACGGCGAATAGGCCCCTCAGTCAATTACCCCAGGAGTGAACCATGAGTTTATTGATCAAGGGCGGCACCGTCGTCACCCACGCCGACACCTACCGCGCTGACGTGCTCTGCGTCGATGGAAAAATCCACGCCATTGGCACCGATTTAGACGTGCCGGAAGGCTGCGAGATTGTCGATGCCAGCCACCAATTGGTGATGCCCGGCGGTATCGACCCCCACACCCATATGCAGATGCCGTTTATGGGCGCGGTGGCCAGCGAAGATTTCTACACCGGCACCGCCGCGGCCATGGCGGGCGGCACGACAACCATCATCGACTTTGTGATCCCAAGCCCCGGCCAGTCGCTGCTGGAAGCGTTTAACACCTGGCAAGGTTGGGCCGAAAAAGCCGCCACCGACTTCGCTTTCCACGTGGCGATTACCTGGTGGGACGAGAGCGTCAAAGAAGAGATGGGGACGCTGGTGCGGGAGCATGGGGTCAACAGCTTCAAGCACTTTATGGCCTACAAGGGCGCGATCATGGCCACCGACGATATCCTGGTGGAGAGTTTCTCGCGGTGTTTAGAGCTTGGGGCGATCCCCACGGTACACGCGGAAAACGGCGAGCTGGTCTACCACATGCAGCAAAAGCTGCTCGCCCAGGGGATGACCGGGCCAGAAGCGCATCCGCTTTCCCGACCACCTCAGGTGGAAGGCGAAGCCGCCAGCCGGGCGATTCGTATTGCCAGCACCCTGGGGGCGCCGGTTTATTTGGTACACGTTTCCACCAAGGACGCGGTGGACGAAATCGCCTACGCCCGCCAGCAGGGCCACCCGGTATTTGGCGAGTGCTTAGCGGGCCATCTAGTGATCGACGACAGCGTTTATCAAAACCCCGACTGGGCAACGGCGGCTGCCCATGTGATGAGTCCGCCCTTCCGCCCTAAAGGCCATCAGGAAGCGCTGTGGCACGGCCTTCAATCTGGAAACCTGCAAACCACCGCCACCGACCACTGCTGCTTCTGCGAAGAGCAAAAGGCCGCTGGGAAAGATGACTTCACCAAGATCCCCAACGGCACCGCAGGCGTGGAAGACCGCCTGGCCGTGCTGTGGGACGAGGGCGTGAATACCGGCAAGCTATCGCCTCAAGAGTTTGTCGCGGTCACCTCCACCAACACCGCCAAAATCTTCAACCTCTACCCGCGCAAGGGGGCGATCCAAGTGGGCTCCGATGCTGACATCGTGGTGTGGGACCCGAACGGTACGCGCACGATCTCCGCGAAAACCCACCACCAAAACGTCGATTTCAACATCTTCGAGGGCAAAACGGTGCGCGGCATTGCTCGCCACACCATCAGCCAGGGCAAGTGGACATGGCGTGATGGCGAGCTGCACGCCGAGCGCGGCGCAGGGCGCTACTTAGAACGCCCCGCCTACCCCGGCGTATTCGAGCTTCTCGCAAAACGCGCCGAGCTGAATGCCCCCGTGGCGGTAACTCGCTAATCCCAGCCCCTACGAAGAACAGAACAGTCCAGAAGGACCAGGGAGAAACGACCGTGACCCATTCACTTGATCATCTGCCCAGCGCAAAAGAGGTCGGCACCTACGACCCAGCGACGTTGGCGCATAATTTCAGCGATCTGCACCCGCCGCTGACGCCGCGCCAGGCCATCATTGAAAGCCAGCGCTGCCTGTACTGCTTCGACGCGCCCTGCGTCGAGGCCTGCCCGTCGGATATTGATATACCGAGCTTCATCCGCCAAATCAGTGAAAACAACATTAATGGCGCAGCGGAAACCATTCTGGAAGCCAATATCCTGGGCGGCAGCTGCGCCCGCGTATGCCCCACCGAAATCCTCTGCGAGCGTAGCTGCGTGCGTAACCACGACGCCGAGTGCCAGCCGGTGCTTATTGGCCTGTTGCAGCGCCACGCCACCGATCATATGCAGTTTGAGAGCCACCCGTTTAAGCGCGCCGCCAGCACTGGCCGACACATCGCCGTGGTGGGTGCCGGGCCTGCGGGACTCTCCTGCGCCCATCGCCTGGCGATGCTGGGCCATCAGGTGACGATTTTTGAGGCTGAGAAAAAACCCGGCGGGCTCAACGAGTACGGCATCGCCCGCTACAAAATGACCGATGACTTTGCCCGTAAAGAAGTCGAGTTCTTGCTGGATATTGGCGGCATCGACCTTCAGTACGGCCAGCGCCTGGGCGACAACCTTACCCTCGACACCCTGCGCCAGCAGTACGACAGCGTATTCCTGGGTTTGGGGCTAGGGGCCAGCCGTACGCTGGGACTAACCGGCGAGGATGCACCGGGCCTGATGCCTGCGGTGGACTACATTAAAACCCTGCGCCAGACCGATGACCTGGGCAGCTTGGCCGTGGCCAAGCGCTGCATCGTGATTGGCGCGGGTAACACCGCGATCGATATGGCCACGCAAATGGCGCGGCTGGGCGCGGCTGAGGTCACGCTGGTGTATCGCCGTGGCACTGAGGCGATGTCGGCCACCGACCATGAACAGGAGATCGCCAAAGCCAACGGCGTGCGCATGATCACCTGGGCGCAGCCGGACGAGATTCTGCTGAATGAGCAAGGGCAGGTGGCAGGCATGCGCTTTGCTAACACCCGCGATCAAGAGGGGCGATTAACACCCACCGGCGAATCCTTTGAGATTCCGGCGGATGCCGTTTTCACCGCCATCGGCCAAGGCTTCGAGGGCGAAAGCCTACGCGACGCCACTGCCTCGGAGCTTGCCCGCGACGGCGAGCGCATTCACGTCAATGAGATGTTCCAAACCTCACTGCCCAACGTTTACGCCGGGGGCGACTGTGTGAAACCCGGCCAGGACCTCACCGTACAAGCCGTGCAGCACGGCAAGCTGGCGGCTCACGCCATCCATCAAGCGCTCGCCGCCCAGCAGGAGGCCGCATGAACACCACGCCTTTCAACACACTCTCTTTTCCAGGCAAGAAAAACAGCGGCGACAGCGTGGTGAACGGCGTTGATCTATCGGTGAATTTTGCCGGTATCAAAGCCCCGAACCCGTTCTGGCTGGCCTCTGCCCCGCCCACCGACAAAGCCTACAACGTCGTGCGCGCCTATGAAGCGGGCTGGGGCGGCGTGGTGTGGAAAACCCTTGGCGAAGAGCCTGCGGCAGTCAACGTCTCCTCCCGCTACTCCGCTCACTATGGCAAAAACCGTGAGGTCATCGGCTTTAACAATATCGAGCTGATTACCGACCGTTCTTTGGAGATCAACCTCAAAGAGATTACCCAGGTGAAGAAGGATTGGCCCGACCGGGCGCTAATCGTCTCCATCATGGTGCCCTGTAACGAGGAAGCCTGGGCGTACATCTTGCCGCTGGTAGAAGCCACCGGCGCAGACGGAATTGAGCTCAACCTGGGCTGCCCTCACGGCATGCCGGAACGCGGCATGGGCGCGGCGGTGGGCCAAAACCCGGATCTGATCGAAAAAGTCACCTACTGGTGTAAGAAGCACTACTCCAAACCGGTGATCGTCAAACTCACCCCCAACATTACCGATATTCGCGTGGGTGCCCAGGCGGCGCTACGTGGCGGCGCGGATGCGGTCTCGCTAATCAACACCATCAACTCGATCACCAGTATCGACCTGGACAACATGGTCGCCAAACCCACCGTAGGCCATCAGAGCACCCACGGCGGCTACTGCGGCAGCGCCGTCAAACCCATCGCCCTGAACATGGTGGCAGAAATTGCCCGTGACCCAGCCACACCTACGCTACCTATTTCAGGCATCGGCGGGATTTCCACCTGGCGGGATGCGGCGGAATTTATCGCCCTGGGCGCAGGCAGCGTGCAGGTGTGCACCGCCGCCATGCTCAACGGTTTTAGGATCGTAGAGGAGATGAAAGACGGCCTCTCCCGCTGGATGGCAGAAAAAGGCTACGACTCTATCGAGGCGTTTTCCCGCAAGGCGGTGCCGCACACCACCGACTGGAAGCATCTGGATATCAACTTCAAGACCATCGCCCATATCAACCAGGATTTGTGCATCGAGTGTGGCCGCTGCTATATCGCCTGCGAAGACACCTCTCACCAGTCGATTGCCAAGCTCACCGAGCAGAACGGCGCGCGCCGCTACGAGGTCATCGAAGACGAGTGCGTAGGCTGCAACCTGTGCCAAATCACCTGCCCCGTAGAAAACTGCATCACCATGGTGCCTCAGGAAACCGGCAAACCCTTCCTCGCCTGGGATAACGACCCGCGCAACCCCTTCCGCGTCGCTTCTTAGTCGCTTAGTGCTTAATGATTAGCGCGTAGCTATTACGCGCCACCACGACCGCCTCTACGCAGGCGGTCGCATTTTCTGCAACATGGCGTTCCCTTTGCAAAACGAGACAATGCCTCAGCTTACTGCGATGATGAGAAACTATTGCATATAGCTATACTTCTCAAAAGACAGCTGTATTTCTCAAAAGACAGCTAGGTTTCTCAAAAAAGGGACTGCCATGAAAGTAACGACCTTCGCCACTGCGCTACTGCTGGCTAGCGCCAGCGCCGCCGCAAGCGCCGAGCAGCGCATTGCCACGTTTGATTTAGGCAGCCTGGATACGCTGGACGCACTCGGGGCGAGTGAGCACGTGGTGGGCGTGCCCAAAGCCAGCTTGCCGAGCTACCTTGAGCAGTATGCCGCCGATGCCTACACCGATATTGGCGGCCTGCGCTCGCCCGACATGGGAGCGCTGGCAGACGCCAACCCCACGCTGATTGTGCAAACGGGCCGCCAGGCCGAGTGGGCCGAAGAGCTAGGCGATATTGCCCCGCTGTTCGATGCCAGCGTGTCAGGCGAGGCGTATCTTGCTGCGGTCGAGCGCAATGTGCGCGAACTGGCCAGCCAACTCGCGGTAGAAAGCGAAGCCGAAGAGGCGCTCACAACGCTGAACAGCGAGATCGAGCGCCAGCGCGAAGCGCTGCAGGACGCCCCAACGACGCTGGTCGTCACGCACAATGGCGGCAACCTGATGCTCAACCAGCACCCGGTGGTACATCAGGTGCTGGGCATTACTGCGCTGGAGATGCCCGAGAGCGTTACTCCCGAAGTACGCGGTGAACGCACTTTTACGCCGCTTTCCGCTGACGCCATTGCCGAGATCGACCCTGACGCGGTGCTTGTGATCGACCGCAGCGCCGCCATTGGCGACGAACCCGCAGACGCCGATCAGCTGCGTGCCACTCTAGCGGAAGCCGGCGCCGCGCCCAGAGTCGTGATGCTCACTCCCGCCCTGTGGTATCTCTCGGGCGGCGGCTTGCAAAGCTTGGCGCTTCAAGTGAAAGAAGTGGCGAGCGCGTTGGCCGATTAAGCATCCAAGCACTCTTGGCCGCTTTCGAGCGGCCTACCCCTGCGGGTTCATGAAATGCTGGGCCAGGGTATCGCTCATCGGGACGTTGAGCGTAATCCCCTTGCCGGGCAAGGGCTGTTGGAACCAGCGCTCGTAGAGCACCTGCATGTCTCCCCGTCGATAAATGGTGCGCAGCGCTTGATTGACCTGGGCCACGAACGCGTGATCGTCTTCGCGCATGAGCAAGCCCAGCGGCTCTTCAGCAGTGATGGCTTCCTCTGAGAGGGAGTACGCCGACGGCTCCTCCGCTGCCGCTATCAACGTACTGAGCAAAATATCGTCCATGGCGAACGCTGCCACACGGCCCTCGGTGACCAAATCGAAGGCTTCCTGCAACGTTTCCACCGGTACGACGGAGAGATTGAGCTGCCGTTCGCGGTTGGCCTGGTTGATTTGGCTGACATTGACGGTGCCCCTGGCCACGCTTACGCTCCTCCCGGCCAAGTCCTGAAGCGTTAAAAACTGGTTCTCCTTGAGTGCCACAAAGCGCACGGACACAAAGAAATGGCTCAGCGAAAACTCAGCGCTGCGGCGGCGCTCCGCATTGTTGGTGCTAGCATTGCATTCGATATCGATGTCACCGCTGTTTAGCAGCTGCACTCGATTACCGGGTGTTCTGAACACATATTCGATATCGAGGGTGGGCAAACCAAGCTGCTGCTGTAACTGCGCCGCCACCCGCTGGCATAGCTCGATGGAGTAGCCCAACACGTTGCCCTCGTCATCGGTATACGAAAAAGGCGCGGTATCGCCATAGCCCACACGAAGCGTGCCTGTCTCATTCAGCCGCTGCAGCGTATTGATATCGGCCGCCGAGGCGACGGACCACACCGCCATGAGGAGCCCTGCCCACCACTGCGCTTGGATCTTCATGTCTCACCTCCTTAGTCGGCCGCCTCTGGGTGCTCGAACGTAGCCGCCAGCTCTGCACTTAATGGTAGGCCAATCACCCGGTTGTCAGGCGGTATGGGCTGCAGAAACCAACGATCGTATAGCGCATGAATCGCACCGCTTTGGTAGTAGGCATACAGCGCGTCATTAACCATGTCGGCAAATACCGGATCTTCGAGCGGCATCATCAAGCCGTAGGGCTTGGGTTCGCTGATCGCTTCTTCTGAAATATGAAAACGCTCGGGGGACGCCGCACTGGTGATCAAGCTTGCCAGCAAAACCTCGTCCATCACGAACGCAGCGGCCTGCTCGTTTGCAACCATGGCGAACGCCTCGTCGTGGCTACGGCTGAGCATGACGGCGAGGTTCAGGTCATGATGGCGGTTGAGGGCGTTGAGCTGCTCGATGTTGATCGTTCCCGTCGTCGACACCACGCTTCGACCCGCGAGATCCGCCAGTGTCTGCATCGCGTTGTCCGCGAGAGCCACGTAGCGTGTGGCGGTATAAAAGTGAGGATAGGTAAACGCAGCCTGTGTGAGACGCTCCGGCGAGCGTGTGGTCACACCACACTCGAGGTCGATTTCACCATGGCGCAGTAAAATGAACCGGTTGACGGGGGTGACCGGTACGAAACGGACGTCGAGCGGTATGCCGCCCAGCCGCTGCCGTAGGCTTGCTACCACTGCCATACACAGATCCACGGAGTAGCCAGCGGGCCGCCCAGCGACCACGTAAGAGAAAGGAATCTCGTGGCTGCGGTGGCCAAGCGTAATGACTTGACGTTGTGCGATTCGCGACAGAGTAGGCGATGCCTCAACGTCAACAGGCCCAGCGCTGGCGACCTGACTCGTCAGCGCCAGAGCCAACCAGACGCCGGTTTTAGCCGTCATACGGTTTGGCATCCATGGTCATGTCAGGGTTGAAGACTGCATAGCGGCCACGCCCCATGGCTTTCGCAGTGTACAGGGCCACGTCGGCGCTACGGAGTAGTGAGTGGCTGCTGTTGCCATCTCGTGGCGCCAGCGCAATGCCCACGCTCACACCGATACGCACCTCATGGCCATCGATGGAGAACGGCTTTTGCAGGGCGTCGACCAGTTGGCGGGCGAGTTGCTTGGCTTCGGCCAAGGCATCGCGGTGGGCATACTGGATGATCGAGAATTCGTCTCCACCCAGCCGAGCGACGAGATCGCTCTCCTCCAACAGCGCCTGCACGCGCTGGCTCGCGTCCACCAGCAAGGTATCGCCCGCCGCATGGCCGAACGTATCGTTCACTGCCTTGAAGCGATCGAGATCAAAGAGCATGACATTGAAGGACGCCCCGTGGGGAACCTGAGTGACCGCTTCCTGCAGCACATCATTGAACTGTGTGCGATTCGGCAGTTTGGTCAGGGCGTCATGATGCGCCAAGTGCTGGTAGCGTAGTGCCTGCTCCTTGACTTCCAGAAGCTGCTCACGCTCTTCCACTTTTTTGCGCAGCGCTTCGATGGCCTGTGCCATACAGCCAATTTCATCACTACGCCACGTGTAAGGGGTGGCGCGCCCCGTCTCGTTCTGGGCAATATGGGTGAGTGCACGTATCAAACGCGGCACCGGTCTAAACAGCTGGTTCATCAACATACTGATCAAAAGCGCCGTGGCGAGCAGCACCACCCCCAAGGACGCCGCTACTTTCAAGATCAGCTCACGGTGTACTTGATACAGCTCACTCTTCAAGCCAATGCTCGACACCACGACGCCATGCAGGTCGCCTTGTGGGCTAATGATGGGCAGGGAACTGACGAAGTGCTCCTCGTCACCAATACGGGCAAACCCCACATACAATGCGTTGGCTAAGGAGCTGCGACCTACCTCAGAGGTGGTGGGAAACAGCATGTGTCCCGTGGCGCTGTTAAAGGCATCGGCGACCGGCGCGAGACGGCCGTTATCCGTCAATGCAAAGAGCCAAACGTTGTGGCGCGTTTGGGCGCTGGCCAGTGCCAATACGTCGATGGGGCTAAAGCCAGTGCTCAGCACCGAATCTTCATCGCCAATTGGCCGTGCCGCCACCAACTGTGTCACTTGCCCGGTTGGGTCGGTTCGCACCGCGACGGACGTATAAATACGTCGGATGGTGGCACTGACAATCTGCGCATTGACCTGCGCCTCACGGCTCCACTGATCCCGAGCGCTACGCTCGACCATGGTAAAACCCAGCATAGCGCCCATGAGATACGCAAAAATCACGCCTAACAGCATGAAGATGGCGACTTTACCCACCACCGTACGGTGCCAAGGAAGCGTAGCTTTTGAGTTCAGCGCGTTGTCAGCCTTTACCTCTTGCATGCAGCATGTGTCCTTCCATCGGCGTTCTAGCCATCTGCATCGGTGCGTTTAGCGACCAACATCTTGAAATGACATTTCTCACCTCTCAGCAACAGCTGCAGGCTTTTAGTTGTTTAATAAACTACCACCAAATGACCTCTATATAAGCACACTATTTAAACGTTTTATCTATGAGTCATTTCGTTTTTCTGGCATATCTTTTGCGCAACTAAGCCAACCGCTCGTAGCAATTATCTCAACCTCACTTGGCTAGCTAGCGGAAGACACGCTAAGTTACTACTTCATATTACCAAGGAGCCCATCATGAGCATCGAGACCGTTCGCCAGTTTTTTGCCGAGCACGCGCCAGAGGTGGCCATTGAAGTTCTGGAAACAAGCACGGCGACCGTACAGCTCGCCGCCGAGGCTCACGGTGTCGCCCCTGGGCAGATTGCGAAAACATTGGCGTTTAAAGTAGGCGAGAAACCGCTGCTGATTGTGGCCAGTGGCGATGCACGGATCGATAACCGCAAAATCCGCGATACCTTCGGCGGCAAAGCTAAAATGCTCGATGCTGACACCGTGATGGAACTGACCAGCCATCCGGTGGGCGGAGTATGCCCGTTCGGGCTAGCGACGGATCTCCCCGTCTATTGCGACGAATCCCTACACGCATTCGATGAAGTGCTGCCCGCGGCGGGATCACCGAACAGCGCGGTGCGTTTAAGCCCCCAGCACTTGGCCGAGCTGGCCGGTGCCCAGTGGGTGGACGTGTGTAAGTTGCCGGAAAGCACCCACTAAGCGACGATGTAGCGACTTACTTCACATCGAGTAAATAGCCATAAAACGCCGTATTGCGCTGCCAGCCCAGCGATTCGTACAGCCGCTGGGCGCGCTCATTCTCTACCTGCGTCATCAATATCAAACGCGCGACGCCATGTTCACGGGCAAGCTGGGTGGCGGCTTCCATGAGCGCCCTGCCTGTTCCTTTCTCACGACACTCTGGCAGAACAAAAAGGTCGTTCAGCGTCCAGCGTGAATTCAAACCGACGGTGGAAACACCGGGATAAAGTTGAACAAACCCCGTAAGTGCGCCATCACTGTTTTCACTCACTAAAATACGGGAATCCGCTTGCCCAAAGCGCTGGCGCAGAAAAGCACGCGCTGCTTGGATATCCCTTGGCTGTTGATAAAACTGACGATAGCCATCTAGCAGTTCGGTTAAAGCGTCGAGATCATGAATAGTGGCAGGGCGAACATGGGTCATACGTTACCTTTCTCGTGGTTCACTCAATCATCGTGGCAATGGAGTAAAGCGGCACTCAACGGATACGCGGCGTATTTCCTGACGGCTTTCTTGTAGTAGTGTATCGTCTTTTGAACGTTTATTAATCAATCCAACAGCAAGGGGACGACGCGTTCCCACTGGGGTTACCGTGGTCCAATCACTCTCTACTCAAACTGAATCCCGAGCACCGATTTACAAAGCTTGGAGTGTCCATGTCTTCACCGCCAGCGGCGTGCTGTTTGGCACGATGGCGCTGCTAGCGCTGGTTGATAACAACCCGGTGGCCTGCCTGCTCTGGCTCGGGGCAGCGATGATGATCGACGGCATTGATGGCACTCTGGCGCGCAAATATGAGGTGAAGTCCGTACTCCCCCACTTCGATGGTTCCACGCTGGATATGGTGATCGATTACCTCACCTGGGCCTTTATCCCCGCCCTGTTCATTTACTACTTCATTGAATTGCCGCCCTACTTAGGGCTGATCTCCGTTTTTATCATTTTGCTGTCGTCGATGTTCTGTTTCTGCAACGTCGATATGAAAAGCCAGGATAATTACTTCGTAGGCTTTCCCGCCGCCTGGAACATTGCGGCCGCCTATTTTTACATTCTTGATTTACCGCCACTGCTGACATTTGGCGCGATACTCGTCCTGGCGATGCTGACCGTGACGAAAATGAAGTTTCTGCATCCGTTTCGAGTGCGTCTATTTATGCCGCTCAATATCGCTGTGACGCTGCTTTGGTGCGTGTGCGCAACCTCGTTAATCCTCTCAAATTCTGATCATGCGGCCTGGGCACTGTGGGGCTTAGGCGTGACCTCTGCTTACTTCGCTGGCATGTGCTTTTGGCGCACGGCTCAAGAGTGGTTCGGCGGGCAGATGGTACGTTAAATGGCCTCCAACTTTATCGCCCCCGATGGCCACCCACGCTGCCAGTGGTGTGGCGTAGCAGCGGAGTTTCTGCCCTACCACGACCACGAGTGGGGCTTTCCCGTTGCCGATGACCAGCGGCTGTTTGAAAAGCTCTGCTTGGAGAGCTTTCAGTCAGGCTTAAGCTGGCGCACGATCTTGAACAAGCGCGAAAATTTTCGCGCAGCTTTCCACCACTTCGATTTCCATAAAGTCGCCGGTTTTAACGAAGAGGATGTGCAGCGCTTACTGCAAGATGCGGGCATTATTCGTCATCGCGGTAAGATCGAAGCCACCATCAATAACGCGCGTTGTGCGCAGGAAATGGTGGTTCAAGAAGGCTCGCTAGCGGCGTTTTTCTGGCGCTATGAACCGGATAGCGCTTCTCTGCCTGCCCCACAAACGCAAACCACATCGCCGGAATCTATCGCGTTAGCAAAAGATCTTAAAAAGCGCGGCTGGAAGTTTTTCGGCCCCACCACCGCGTTTGCGTTTATGCAGGCCATGGGGCTGATCAATGATCACTCGTTGAACTGCGTCACGCGCGAACGCGTTGAACAGGCGCGCGCAGCGTTTCAGCGGCCTTCATAAGCGGGCGCGAAAGGGGCTTCTTATTTGATAGCGAGTGAGCATTCACCTACCTCGCTGAGCATCTCACTCGCTAGCTCACCCACCCGGCGCACCGCTTCTTCCATCGCAGGCGTTAAGGTAAACGCGTAGTTCAACCGCAAGCACTGGCGAAACTTACCCGATGCAGAGAACAGCGCCCCCGGCGCCACATGGATGGCGTGTTGCGCTAAGCGCTCGTTAAGGCGCACGCAGTCGACATCCGCCGGTAGCTCTACCCAGAGTAAAAAGCCCCCTTGCGGGTAGCTAATGCCTGACCCTTTCGGAAAGTAGCGCTGCACCCAGCTAATCATGATATCCCGCTGGCGTTGATACTGGCGGGAAACAGCGCGTAGATGACGCTCAAAATGGCCCTTGGCGACAAACTCCGCCACGGCCAATTGCGGCAACGTGGCAGACGCGCCGGTGGAGACGTACTTCATATGCAGCGCCTTTTCCCGGTAGCAGCCAGGGGCCAGCCAGCCCACGCGCAGGCCCGGCCCTAAGGTTTTCGAGAAACCGCTGCACAGCAGCACGCGCCCGTCGGTATCAAAGGATTTTATCGTGAGCGGCCTGGGTTGGGTGTATGCCAAATCCCCATAAATATCATCTTCAATAATGGCCACATCAAAACGTTGGGCAAGCTGATAGAGCGCCCGCTTGCGCGCTTCTGGCATGGTATAGCCTAACGGGTTGTTATAGGTGGGCGTTACCTGAATGGCGCGAATAGGCCACTGCTCCAGCGCCAGCTCTAACGCTTCCAGGCTGATACCGGTTTGCGGGTCGGTGGGAATCTCCAGCGCCTTTAAACCGTTGGCTTTCAGAATCTGCATGGTGCCGTAGAAGCTGGGCGAATCTACCGCCACCACATCGCCGGGCTGGGTGAGCGTGCGAAGCGCAATGGAGAGCGCTTCCTGGCAGCCGGTGGTAATCAGCACATCATCCGGATGCAGCAGGCAGCCAGATGCCACCGCCAAGCGCGCCACCTGTTGGCGCAGTTCAGGGCTACCGCTGAGTTTGTCGTAATTAAAGCCGTGCAGATCGTTACTACGGTGCAGCCCGGCGAGGATTTTCGACAATGGCTTTAACGACGCCACCTCAAGATTGGGCACACCGCGCCCAAGCAGCAGCCGTTTGTCGTCTCGCTGGGTAGCTACCAGCTCTAGCACTTGGTCCCACTGGGAGACATCCAGCGGGCACTGGGCTGGTCGCGAAACAGAGGGCAAAACGGAGGGAATACGACACGGCAGCACGAAGTAGCCCGACTTTGGCCGCGACTCAATCAGTGCGGCGTCCATGAGTTGGCGGTACGCTTCTTGCGCCGTTGAGATACTCACATTCAGCTCTTGGCAGACCGCGCGAATAGAGGGTAACCGGTCGCCCACGCGATAAATCCCGTGCTCAATCCGCTCCCGTAACGTTGCCGCCACCTCTTCATAACGCGTCATCACGCCCACCCCCGCTCGGTTCATCTGCCATACAGAAGGCATCTCGTTTCGCCATACAGAGGTATAACACGCCCCATCTGTACCTTAAAAATAAAAAAACCTATATCTGTATTGCCACCAGCAGGCTGCGTAACCTAAACAGGCACCCCACCGCTCGGAGAGCCGCCATGCCACGCTTCAGCCTCACTCAGCTTCGTTACCAGCTAAGCCGCTACCAACAGCGCCGCCGCAGCCGTCGGCAGCTGCTCACGCTAGATGACCACTTGCTGAAAGATATTGGCCTCACCCGTGAACAAGCCTGCCAGGAGGGAAAACAAACGTTTTGGAAACAGATGCTCTCCAATAAGGGGGATGTATGACCACCGCCGAGTATTACTTGCTAGATGTCTTTACCGACCAGCCCTTTGCGGGCAACCCACTGGCGGTCTTTCTCAATGCAGATGCGCTAGACACCCGCACCATGCAATCGCTGGCCAATGAGTTAAATCTGGCGGAAACAGTGTTCTTGAGCGCCGAGTCAGCGCCACAACACTACCCCATGCGGATTTTCACTCCGACCAGGGAACTGCCGTTTGCAGGCCACCCTACGGTAGGCACTGCCCACCTATTGGCGGCGTTAAAACTCGCCCAACCAGAGCAACCCTTGGTGCTTCACCCACCCATCGGGAAACTCGCGATCACATGGGCCAATGGCAGGGCAACGTTCAAAACATCCAAGGCCGTTATGCTGGCAGACAGCACCCTCGATCGCCCCACCACCGTTGAGCTGTTGGGGTTAGATATCCATCAGGTAGTGGGCGACCCAGTCATCGCCTCCTTCGGGTTGCCCTTTCACCTGATTGAGCTATCGGATATCGCAGCATTAGAGAGCGTCAGTATTTCCTCCGCCCTCTGGGCAAGTGCCGTGATGCCAAGCAGTGCGGTTCAAATCTACCTGTACGTGAGTGAGCAGTCAGAGGGACAAAAGACCGAGATTCGCAGCCGCATGTTCTGTATGCACGACAGCCTCTGCGAAGACCCAGCCACCGGCAGCGCCGCCGCAGCGTTAACCGGCTACTTAGCTTCGCTCCAGCCCGAAGCGCTGCGCTGCACGATTCATCAAGGCGTTGAAATGGGACGGCCCAGCGTTATTTATACGGCGGCCAATGGTGATATAACGCCTGGGTTTGTGACGGTGGGGGGGCAGGCGGTCTTGGTGGGTAGAGGGGCGTTTTATCTAGCGTGATCACGCGTGCACTAAAGCGCTGTAGCAACCAACTCAACACTCGCTTTCATCAAGCCGTCAGCCCAATGCCTCTTAAAATCACCGAGGTCACCGACTGCACGGCTTTTTCAAACTGTAGGTCGTCCAGCGGTTTGTCGTCGTTCAGCAGTGAAATTTGGTAGTCGAAGTCCGCGTAGTGCTGGGTGGAGGCCCAGATCATATAGAGCAGGTAGGAAGGTTCGACGGGGTTGATTTGGCCGGAATCGACCCATTCGCGGATTTTCGACTCTTTCAGTTTGGCCCATTCATAAAGGTTATCGCGCAGGCGCTCTTTGAGCATCGGGGCACCTTGCATCACTTCGGCGGCCCACACTTTGGAGCCGTGGGCGCGGTTGCGGGAGTGGTTCATCTTGGCGCGAATGTAGGTGGAGAGCACCACTCGGGGGTCTTCATACAGCTCAAAGCAGAGCGCGTCCTGCTTCCATAGCTCTAATAGCGCCAGCAATACCTCTTGATAGAGTACTTTCTTAGTGGCGAAATAGTAGTGCACATTGGACTTTGGCAGGTCGGCTAACTGGGCAATGTCGCCCATGGAGGCACCGGCGTAGCCTTTTTCGGCAAACAGCTGCTCCGCCGCCTGAAGGATCTTTTTGACGTTCGTTTGCCGAATTTCGTCCTGTGTTCTCGCCACGCTGGTATCCCTTTGCAACCCTGACCGCTCATAATACGCACCAAAAAATACACCACCGCCCAACAATGATGCAGGCGGTGGTGCAGTGAAGATGGCGCAGTTAGCGCATCGCGTCAACGCTGGTTAGTAGGAAACGAGAACTCCGCCCGTGTGGCTTCGCTGACGGAAGGCCAGCGCTGGGAAACCGCCTTGCGGCGCGTGTAGAAGCGAACCGAGTCTGGGCCGTAGGCGTGAAGGTCGCCAAACAGCGAGCGCTTCCAGCCACCAAAGCTGTGGTAGGCCACCGGCACAGGCAGCGGTACGTTCACCCCCACCATGCCCACTTCGATACCGTTGGTGAAGCGGCGGGCGGCTTCGCCATCGCGGGTAAACAGGCAGGTGCCGTTGCCGTATTCGTGGTCGTTAATCAGCTGCATGGCATCGTCCAGGCTGCCAACCCGTACCACGCAGAGTACCGGCCCAAAGATCTCTTCCTGGTAAATGCGCATTTCAGCGGTGACGTTATCGAACAGGCAGCCACCCACAAAGTAGCCATCCTCATGGCCAGCCACGGTCAGGCCACGGCCATCCGCTACCAGCGAAGCGCTAGCGTTCACGCCATCCTCAATAAATCCAAGCACTTTATCGCGATGCTCTGCGGTGACCAGCGGGCCCATATCCAGGCCTTTATCGGTACCCGGGCCCACCTTCAACTGGGCGATTTTGGGCAGCATGGTTTCCACTAACCGGTCGGCAGTTTCATCGCCTACGCACACCGCTACCGAGATCGCCATACAGCGCTCGCCGCAGCTGCCGTAGGCGGCACCCATTAGGGTATTGGCGGCGTTCTCCAGGTCGGCATCCGGCAGAATCACCGCGTGGTTCTTCGCCCCGCCCAGGGCCTGAACGCGCTTGCCCGCTGCCGAACCTCGGGAATAAATCGCTTCCGCCACAAGAGTGGAACCCACAAACGAAATGGCTTTCACGGCTTTGGCATCCAAGAGTGTTTCCACCGCTTCGCGACCGCCGTGAATCACGTTCATCACGCCTTTGGGCAGCCCCGCTTCTTGCAGCAGTTCGGCCACGGCCATGGCCGCTGTTGGGTCTTTTTCGGAAGGTTTAAGAATAAAGGTGTTACCGCAGGCAATCGCCATCGGGTACATCCACAGCGGCACCATGGCGGGGAAATTAAACGGGGTAATGCCCGCGACCACGCCCAGCGGCTGGAAGTTAGACCACGCATCAATGCCCGGACCCACGTTGTGGGAGTACTCGCCTTTTAACAGTTCCGGCACGCCGCAGGCGTACTCAACGTTTTCAATGCCGCGCTTCAGCTCGCCCATGGCGTCTTCGACCGTTTTGCCATGCTCTTCGCTGACCAGTTGCACGAGGCGTTCCGCGTGCTCTTCCAGCAGCTGCTTAAAGCGGTACATCACCTGGGCGCGCTTGGCAGGCGGCGTATCGCGCCAGGCAGGAAAAGCAGCCTGGGCAGCAGCAATGGCACGTTCCACATCCGCCGCGCTGGCATCCGCCACGTGGCGAATAACCTTGCCCGTAGAAGGGTTGGTGACGTCCAGCGTGCGCTGGCTTTCCACTAGCTCACCGTTAATCAGGTGGGAAACAACACTCATCATGAAACTCCAAAACAGGGTTGGCCAGGGTTACGCCAGTGAATCCAGGGTGGTTGCAACGGCATCGAACAAACGCTCAAGCTCGGCTTCCGTGGTGCCAAAGGGAGGGCCGAACTGCAGGGTGTCGCCGCCGTAGCGCACGTAAAAGCCTGCTTCCCACAGCGCCATATGCGCATCGCGGGGGCGAATCGTGGGGTCGCCGTTGCGCGGCGCTAACTGAAGGGCACCGGCCAAACCGTAGTTGCGAATATCGACAATGTGGTTGTGGCCTTTTAGGGCGTGCAGCTTCTGCTCGAACACCGGAGCGATGGCGTTCACCTGAGCGGGGAAGTTTTCACGCTCCATCATCTCCAGCGCCGCCAGCCCCGCCGCGCAAGCCACGGGGTGGGCGCTGTAGGTGTAGCCGTGGGGGAATTCAATGGCGTGCTGGGCACCGCCTGCGTGCATAAAGGTGTCGAAAATCTCGCCAGTGGCAATCACCGCACCCATCGGCACCGCGCCGTTGGTGATCTGTTTAGCCACGTTCATGATATCCGGCGTGACGCCAAACGCTTCGGCCCCGGTGGTCGCCCCACTGCGGCCAAAGGCGGTAATGACTTCATCAAAAATCAGCAGAATATCGTGGGCGGTGCAGATCTCCCGCAGCCGATCCAAATAGCCTTTTGGCGGCACAATCACACCCGCCGAACCCGACATCGGCTCCACAATCACCGCTGCAATGGTAGAGGCATCGTGAAGGGCGATTTGATCCAGCAGCGCATCGGCCAGCTCAGCGCCAGTTTCCGCTTGGCCACGGGTGTACGCATGGCCCGCCTGCAAGGTGTGGGGCAGGTGCGTCACGTCCATCAGTTGGCCGTAGTGCTTACGGTTGCCGCCAATGCCGCCCAGGCTGGTGCCACCAATATTCACCCCGTGGTAGCCCTTGGCGCGACCGATCATGCGGGTTTTTTCCGGCTTACCTTTTAACCGCCAATACGCCTTGGCCATCTTGACCGAGGTATCGGCAGCTTCTGAACCGGAGTTGGTGAAAAACACGTGATCCAACCCAGCAGGCGTTAAGCTGGCGACCTTTTCCGCCAGCTTGAACGCCAACGGGTGGGCAATCTGAAAACCGGGGGCAAAATCCAGCGTACCGAGCTGCGCCGCCACGGCTTTTTGGATCTCTTCACGGTTATGGCCTGCCCCGCAGGTCCATAGGCCAGAGAGCGAATCAAACAGCTTGCGCCCCTGGTCATCAATGTAATAACGCCCTTCCGCCCCGGCAATCATGCGCGGGTTTGCGCGGAAATCACGGTTCGCGCTGAACGGCATCCAGAAGTGCTGGTTGAGGGCGGTGCCTGATGCAGACTGCTCAGCCTTTTTTTCCGCTGGCTGTGCGGTCGTTTTACTTTTTAAACCAAACATAGTGTCCAGCTCCGTCGCTATGAGACATGCCCTCAGCATGCGCCACCCACTACGTTTATAAAATTATGCTTTTCTTGAGTTCACGTTAGAGAATCCATACGCAACACAGCTTAAAACGTTGCCTGCTCACCTTGACGTAGCGATTCAAAGCGCCTAGTTCTTATATTTATACGAATAAATACAACAAATCAGTGGAACACGCCTAAGTAGCACCCGCACAGACAATGCGCCAAACAGCGCTGTTGTTGCCTGCGTGCACTATGAATACTGCTCACAATTTCAATATAAACAAAGGGCTAACTTGCTATGAAATACTTAACACCCTTAAAGCTATCCATTTATGGCGGCATGCTCTTCAGCTTTTTTATGCTGGAAAGCCCCCTCATTATGCTGGCTAACCGCATAGAACCCATGGTGATGGGTCTCCCTTTTCTGCTGGTGTGGAACTTGTTCTGGTGGTTTGCATTAACGGCACTGTTTTTGGTGGCTTATTTCACCAATTGGGGCAGCCCCGAAACATCCACTGTCCACGCAACTAAACAGCTGTAAAAAAAGGGGTTCACCATGACCGGTAGCTTATTAATTATTGCAGCTTTTATGATTATCCCCTTGATGGTGGGGGTTTTATCAGCACGACAATCGCAAGAAACCAGCGAGGACTTTTTTGTTCAAGGCCGTGCCATGGGGAGTATCGCGGTCTTCTTCACCGTCGCGGCCACTTGGTGGAGCGCGTTCGCGTTCCTCGGCTCTAATGCCACGTTTTATACCAACGGGCCGGTATTTCTGACGGCGTTAGCTTGGAACCTCCTGTTTGGCTTTATGTATTACTGGATAGGCAAACGGGTTTGGTTTTTAGGCAAACGTTTCAATTACTTAACACCTTCAGATTTAATTGGCGATTTTTATAATAGTGAGGCACTGCGCATTACCGTTGCCGCTATTACGCTGATTTTTACCGTACCTTATCTGCAGATCCAGCTCACTGGCGGCGCTTATTTAATTGAGGTTGCCTCGGGCGGGTTAATCCCTTTCTGGCTCGCCGCCCTGCTGTTTTACTTCATTATTATCATCTACGTATGGATTGGCGGTATCCGCGCTATCGCCTGGACCGACGTTATTTACGGTGCGCTGCTATTCTTCGGCATGCTGTATGCCGGTTACTACATTTCCAGCCAAGTAGGTGGCCCAACAGCGCTATTTAGTCAACTTCAGCAAACCTCTCCTGACCATCTCACCATGCCTGGGCCTAACGGCACGATGGGCTACCCCATGTGGTTCTCGCTATTTGCCATTACCGCCATTGGTGCCTTTATGGGCCCGCAAATCTGGCTGCGTATGTACTCGGTGAAACACGGCAAGCTGTTTAACTTGATGCCGTTCTTGCTGGGATTGGCGGCCTTTGCCTATGTAGGCTCGGTGCTGTCTGGCTATTCAGGCGTGCTGCTTGAACCCAACGTAGAGAACCCAGACCAGATCCTGCCCATTATGTTGATGGAGTATGCGCCTTACCTACTCGCATCACTGATCATGGCAGCCGGTGCTTCAGCCGCTATGTCTACCGCTAATTCGCAGATCCACGCGGTGTCTACCGTGGTGACGATGGATATTTACAAACGCTATGTCAATCGTGACGCAAGCCAAGCGCGCATTGTGTATATCGGTCGTTTATCGCTGGTGGGCTTCTCATTGGCCGCTTATATCATGGCGCTTACCGTACCTGGCGTACTGGTCACGATTGGTATTGCGGCACTGGCGGGCACCGCGCAGTTGATCATTCCCACCATAGGGGCCATCACCTGGAAAAAAGCGCACCCCACCGCTGCACTGGCGGGTTTGTGGGCGGGCGTTGCCTGCGTGCTCCTCATGACCTTTGGCCCGCTCAGCGCACCGTTTGGCTACCATGCGGGTATCTGGGGTTTATTGCTGAATGCTGCGCTGTTTGTTGGGCTCAGCCACGCGCTGCATCGACGCGACACAGCGGTCGTGGAACGCTTTACTCAAGCACGCTATGACTATGATGCCGAGTACCACCCAGAGCGCTTACCCGCCTATACACAAGAAATCACCAATAGCGCTAACCACCTATAAGGAGTGGGTTGATGACTCAAGCCCCTGTTTCAACCTCGCCGCGCAGACCCAAGCTTGCCGAGCTGATTAGCGACGACATCAAGCGCTGGATAGCCGCAGAGTCACTGGGAGAAGGCGACCGGCTGCCCAACGAAAAAGCGCTGATGGAGCTTTACGGTAGCGCTAAGGGCACCGTGCGAGAAGCGCTCAAGATCTTAGAGGTTGAGGGGCTCATCACGTTAAAAACCGGGCCTAAAGGAGGCGCGGTCATTAATCAGCCCAGCATGGAGCCCGCCAGCCGAATGCTGCGTAACTTCCTGCACTTCCAGCAATTGGATGGCAAGCAGGTATACCAGTTACGCAAACTGCTGGAAGTAGAACTGGCGGCCTCCGTGGTGGGTAAGCTCAACGAGCAGGACTTCCAAAAGTTGGAAGCCAATATGTCGGCCTGCGCCTGCTGTGCGAGTCATGAAGAGGATCATCGACACCAACGTTTTCTAGAGCTGGAGTTTCACCAGTTGCTGGCCCGTGCCTGTCCGAATCCGTTGCTCGCGTTTATGTGCCAGTTCTTAAACGACATGCTGCGCGATTTGGTGGTGATCAAAAAAGCGTACGTCCCGGAGCGAAAGCAATTCGACCACGCCAACCAGGATTACCACCGGCAGCTAGTGGATGCCTACCGCGCTGAAGATGCCCCGCGTGTGCGACAGATCATGGCCGAGCACATGGCCGATGCTGAACATCACATGAGCGCACTGGAAGCAGAAATGGCGGTACAGATGCTGGTCAGCAACGATTCACCCAATCATCAGAATCACCGTTCCAAGCTGCACGACTTACTAACGGAAAACACATCCGTTTAACTTTGCGAGGAGAGTGAGATGAATACCTACGTTACCCCCATCAAAGAGTCCAACCTACTCACTGACAGCGACCGCCTGTGGGCGTCGCTCATGGAGATGGCCAAACTAGGGGCCACGCCGAAGGGCGGCGTGAACCGCCAGGCGCTGACCGACTTAGAGCGTCAAGGCCGCGACCTGTTTATTCAGTGGTGTCGTGCTGAAGGCTGTACGATTCGCATTGATAATATTGGCAATATTTTTGCCCGCCGGGAAGGCAGCGACCCCAGCGCCAAAACAGTCATGGCCGGCAGTCACTTAGATACCCAACCCACCGGCGGTAAATACGACGGCTGCTTCGGTGTCATGTCTGGCCTTGAAGTGATTCGCACCCTAAACCAGCACAACATCACCACGCAATCGCCGATTGAAGTGGTCGCGTGGACCAATGAAGAAGGCTGCCGATTTCCCCCTTGTATGATGGGCTCCGGGGTATTCACTGGTGAGCTGGCGTTTGACGCCATGATGGCGCGCACCGACGCCGATGGTGTTACGGTCAGCGATGCCTTAGACGCGATTCACTATCGCGGTAGTGATGAGGTCTCACCCAACGAGATCAAAGCCTATTTTGAGCCACACATTGAGCAAGGCCCCATTCTCGAAGATACCGACACCACCATTGGCGTTGTCATCGGTGGGCTTGGGCAGAAGTGGTTCGACTTAACCCTCACAGGGCTTGAAGCCCATGCAGGCCCCACCCCAATGAATCTTCGTCGGGATGCCATGATGGGGGCCGCAGAAGTTACTCAAGCGCTCAACCGAATTGCCCATGAGCACCAACCCCACGGGCGCGGCACGGTAGGCTGTATGACGCTATACCCAGGTTCGCGCAATGTCATTCCCGGCCAAGTCAAAATGACCCTGGATATGCGCCACTGGGAACCCGACGCCCTAATCGCCATGGGCCAAGCGGTGGCTACCGCCGTTGAAGACATTTGCCAACGTCACGGGCTGGAATACGAGCTCACCCCCACCGCAGATTTTGCGCCAGAGCATTTCAATAAAGCATGTGTGGATAGCGTGCGACAAGCCGCTGAAAAGCTGCAGCTGTCACACATGGATATCATCAGCGGAGCCGGGCACGATGCGATGTTTGTTGGCCGTGTCGCCCCCGCTGCCATGATCTTTATTCCCTGCAAAGATGGCATTAGCCATAACGAGATTGAAAGCGCCACCCCCGAGCACGTCCACGCAGGCTGTAACGTTTTACTGCACGCCATGCTCAATGCGGCCGGTGTGAAAAGCGGGGAGTAATCATGGCGGATACCTTTGAAACCCTGACGGCAACTGATGCATTGGCACGTTTCAGCGAGGGCTCGCTTTCGCCGGAAACGCTGGTGGAGGACTGCTTAACGCGTATTGAGCGAGATAACCCCAAGGTGAATGCCTTCACCTGTATTAACGGGGAAGAGGCACGCCGTTTAGCGGCAGAATCCGCTCGACGCTGGCAAGCAGGCTCCCCCTGCGGCCCGCTAGACGGCATCCCAGTGACGATCAAAGATTTAACCCTAACCAAAGGCCTGCCTACACGGCTGGGTTCCACCACCACGGCTCCGGATGGCCCCTGGGAGGTAGATGCGCCCATTAGCCGTCACCTACGCAATGCCGGGGCCATTGTGGTCGGTAAAACCACCTCGCCTGAATTTGGTTGGAAAGGCGTCACCGATAACCCGCTGCACGGCATCACCCGCAACCCTTGGAACACTGAGCTAACGCCAGGAGGGTCATCCGGCGGCGCGGGGGCAGCCGCGGCGCTTAACCTGGGCCTACTTCATCAAGGCAGCGACGCGGGCGGCTCCATCCGTATTCCGTGCAGCTTTACCGGCACGTTTGGTATTAAACCCACTTTCGGCTGGGTGCCTCAGTGGCCTGCCAGCACCATGAGTACGCTGTCTCATTTAGGGCCTATGACGCGCACTGCACGTGATAGCGCCCTCATGCTCAGCGTCATGGCCCAGCCCGATGCTCGGGATGGTTATGCTGGAAACCCTACAGGGCCAGACTGGCTCACGCCGCCCCCAGCGAGCCTCAGTGGCTGGCGCATCGCTTTTAGCGCCAATCTTGGCTATGTAGAGGTAGCGCCAGATATTGCCCAGCGAGTTGAGGAAGCCATCGCTTATTTAGAAGCATTGGGGGCCACCGTAGAACGCATTGACCCAGGCTTTAGCGATCCGCTTAAAACGTTTAATACACTCTGGTTTGCGGGGGCCACGCAGGCACTCGAAAAACTGAACGAACAGCAGCAGGCAGCGCTTGACCCTGGCTTTCTGGAGATTGCACGACGCGGGCAAGATGTATCGCTTTCCGCCTACCTCGCCGCCCGGCGTGAGCGCAGCGAATTGACCGCTCACATGGCCGCCTTTCACGAACGCTATGATTTGCTAGTAACGCCTACGATGCCCATTGCGCCCTTTGCAGCGGGCCACAACGTACCACCGGGCAAACACTATCGAGATTGGATGGATTGGACGCCGTTCAGTTATCCCTTCAACCTGACCCAACAGCCCGCGGCCTCCCTTCCCTGCGGGTTAGACAACCAGGGGCTGCCGGTAGGTTTGCACTTAGTGGCGGGTAAATATCAAGACCTCAAGGTACTGCATGCGGCCCAGTTACTTGAACGCTATTTGCCGCCGTTAACTCCGCCTACAACACCACCTCAAACCCTTCAAACTTAGGCGGGCCAAGGTAGATGCCTTCTGGCGCTTTGGCGTTGGCGTGCGCTTTGCGGAAGGCGTCTGACTTCGTCCAGGCGCGGAAGGCCTCTTCGGATTCCCACACGCTGTGGGAGATAAACACGGTGTGGTCTTCTTGGCTTTCGCCCTGCAGCATTTGAAACTGCTTGAAGCCGGGCACTTCGTCCAAGTGGGAATCGCGGTTGCGCCATACCTCTAGAAAATCCTCTTCGCGGCCTGGAGCAATCCGAAAACGGTTCATGGCGATATACATAGTGTTCTCCTGTGGGCGGGTGTGACTCAGTTGGTTACGCAAACAATCGCTTGATGGTAACGTCATCACTGCATCACGAATAGATAAGTGACGAACAGGCGTTACGGCTAATGGCTCAGGCACCCCTTCAGGTCGTTTGGTTCAAACGCGATTTGCGCATTCACGATCACGCACCGCTGGCCAACGCCGCAGCGGCAGGCCCGGTGTTGCCGCTATTCGCCATCGAGCCTGAGCAGTGGCAAGCGCCGGACAGCGCCCTGCGCCACTGGCAGTTTGCCGCCGATTCGCTGGTTGATCTTGCCCAAGCGCTCAACACGCTGGGCCTGCCGCTCTGCCTGTGGCAGGGCGACATGGTGGAATGCCTAACCGCGCTCAAAGCCCACTACGGTGAACTGGTGCTGCACTCCCACCAAGAGACTGGCAACGCCTGGAGTTTTGAGCGCGACCAACGCGTTCAAGCGTGGTGCCACGCCCACCAGGTGCCCTGGCAGGAGGCCCGCCAGCAGGGCGTGATTCGCGGGCTGAGTAGCCGCACGGGGCACCAATCCCGCTGGGAAAACCACTGGGAATCATTGATGGCCGCCCCCACCTGCCCCGCCCCGCCAACAGCAGTGGCAGCACCCGGTTGGGAAGCATTTCATCACGTAGATGTGGCACAACTGCCCTCACTGACCTTGGGGTTCGATACCACGCCCTGCCCCCAACGCCAGCGCGGCGGGCGCAGTGAAGGCCGCGCGCTGTGGCTGAGCTTTATTACTCAGCGCGGGCGTCGCTATCGCGGCTCGCTCTCTAAACCGTTACTGGCCTGGGAGTTTGGATCGCGGCTCTCCCCGCACTTAGCCTGGGGCACACTCTCCATGCGGGAAGTGGTGCAATCCCTGCGCCGCCAGCGGCAAAAGCACGCCGACGACACCGCCTGGGCCCGCTCGCTGCGCGCCTTTACCTCGCGGCTCTACTGGCACTGCCACTTTATCCAGAAGCTGGAGAGCGAACCCAGCATCGAGCATCAAACGCTGCACCCGGCGCTGCGCGGCCTGCGGGAGCGCGACCCGGAACATCCCAACCTGATCGCCTGGAAGCTCGGCCAAACCGGCGTGCCGCTGGTGGATGCCTGCATGCGCAGCCTGACCGCCACCGGCTGGATCAACTTTCGCATGCGCGCCATGCTGCTCTCCCACGCCACCTTTGGCCTGGGGCTGCACTGGTACGAACCTGCACTGCACTTGGCTCGGCTGTTCACCGATTTTGAGCCCGGCATTCACTACCCCCAAGTGCAGATGCAAGCAGGCGCCACGGGCACCAACGCCATGCGGGTCTACAACCCGATCAAGCAGGCAGAAGATAACGACCCCACTGGCGAGTTCATCGCCCGCTGGGTGCCGGAGCTTTCGCCCCTGCCTCAGGAATGGCGCGCCAAACCCTGGGCACTGCCGGAAAGCCTGAAAAAGCGGTTCGGCTTTCAGCCGGGCGTCGATTACCCCATCCCCAATGACTTTGAAGCCGAGGCGCGCTATTGGAAGAAGCTGTTGTATGAGCTGCGTCGGACTCCAAATGCAAGAGAAGCCAGCAAAGCGATTGTGGATAAGCTGGCGAGTCAGCGGCGGCCGCCTGCTCGGCGTGGTAAAAAAACGAAACCCGCCAATCGCCAGCAGCTTTTGTTGTTTGATGAGGGTAAGTAGACGTTAAGCTTGGCTATGGCTTACTAGCTGGTCACCAGAAGACGCGGCCTCATCTGGGAAAATACGGCATTGCATATGCGCCATGAGAAGTAGCTTTTTGTTTTCTATATTGCTGATACTATTGGCAAATTTCTTCAGTAATGCTATCAGTCAATATCCATCCGGCGGCTCGTTTGAAGAGTACCCAACATTTACCTACTCAGTTGGCAGAAAAGTGCCTAACCCCGCAATCTGCGGCAAATTTATCCTAAAGCAATGCCTTATTATACAATCATCTAATTCATTGGCGGCAAATTTTTATCACATCTTTGGGCATTAGAATGTGCCAGAACTTTTCCCGCTGAGGTTATTGTTAAAATGAGTGGGATATTGTCCCACCACTTTTTCAAAGCATTCAGATTCGGCCTTTTCTTCCACTCATCCATAAATGAATTGATATTACTTTGCTTTACACCATCATTTTGAGAGTAAAGGTTATAAATAGAGTTTATCGCTTCTACTTGGGAGCCTGTTAACTTTACCGGCACGATGACTATAGATCCTTCTTGTAAGATTGTTTTTTGCAATGGAATTGAATCAATTTGATCTCTATTAGAAACTGGGATTCTTAAATAGTCAGAATTCAGGCTATGATCGATTAACAGCACTCTGGGCAAATGGTTAGCATCAAGTATCTCCAATGCTTTAACGTGATTTTCTGAACCTTTCTCTATACCTACATCTATATAGCCTGGCAAGTTTTCTGGATAATACTGCTGCACTTTTTTCAAGCTGCCGAATGAGTTTAATCGGACTGTATTCAAAATATCCAAATGATCGAGCCACTCATGGCCTACAGGTAACTTTCCGTAGATAACTTTCCCAAACAAGTCATTTAAAACATCCAGCCCTTTATCAATATCACCAGCGACAGGAAAAAAGCTATTTACAGCATGAGCTACCGTCAAACCGAGTAAAGCCTCGTCAGAAATTTTATCTACAATTTCAACAGCGAGACTAATACCAGCTCTTGCAATGCGGTTATCACTTTTTTGAAATCTATGAACAAGCAATTCAGACAATAGATCATAATCAGCTGGTCTTTCTGTAGATGCAGCTGTTTTTTGTGCATCAACTAGTAATAATTGAAAACTTGGATCTGCAAAAGCCTCCAAGGCACCTTCAACCTTTTCCATTTTTGGCATGAGACTTTTTTCAAACTCAGATATCCTCGCATTCGCAATCTCGAATGCTTCATGAGTATAGTCTTGTCTCAACTGGCGGTTCATTTCTTGAAACACCTCTCGGGCACGCTTTTCATCAATCCCCATGTGCACGACCATTTGATCAGCTTGCAAGTTTGTTGACTGACTTCCACCTTTTTGACTTTGTTTACTCATCATTTTTTGTCGCCACCTATTTTAAAATCACCACCAACTTGTATATTCGTTGAGTTATTTCCGCCTTTCTGATTCTGCTTGTTTTTTCGGGAAGAAATAAACCAACTTATAATCGCAAGAGGTAACGCTATTGCGATGCCGCTAAAAAGCCATTCTTTATTCTCTACAATCCATTCCATATCTGCACTTTCCACCTATGGTCTATAACAGGCTAAATATCAAAACTGTCTTTTTACTGCATCTCCTCACAACTCCACCTTGAGCAGCCTCCCATCCAAACCCAGCTTAGCACAGCGCCCTGAAATCGACTGATCATCTCAGCGCCATGCTTTCAACGCCCACAAAAAAACCCACCCACCGCCAACAGCTTACGCTGCCTGACGATGGGCGGGCTTAGTGCCGCTTAGAAGACTATTAGCTCAACGCTTCCAACGACGCCTCAATAATGCTCAGCCCTTCTTCCAACACCGCAGACGACACCGTCAGCGGTACAAGAATGCGTACGCTGTTGCCGTAGAAGCCACACGAAAGCAGGATCAGGCCTTTCTCGCGGGCTTTGGCGCAGAGTGCGCCGGTCATTTGCGGGTCGGGCTTGCCGTCGCGGTTGAGCAGTTCGAACGCGGCCATGGCGCCGAGCTGGCGGCCGTGGGCGACGGCGGGGAAGCGCTCTTCCCAGACGGTGAAACGTTCGGCCAGCATTTTGCCCATCTGCTCGCTGCGGGCCAGGATGTTCTCTTCTTCGATGGCTTCGATCACCGCCAGGGCCGCCGCACAGGAGAGCGGGTTGCCGCTGTAGGTGCCGCCTAGAGAGTTGGGGCCGGAGGCGTCCATCACCTTGGCAGTGCCGACCACGGCAGAGAGCGGCATGCCGTTGGCGAGGCTCTTGGCGGTGGTGAGAATGTCCGCTTCGATGCCGCTGTGTTCCAGTGCAAACAGCTTACCGGTACGGGCAAAGCCGGACTGCACTTCGTCGGCGATCAACAGAATGCCGTGCTCGTCGCACAGGGCGCGCAGAGCTTTCAGGTAATCCGGCGAGGCGATGTAGAAGCCGCCTTCGCCCTGTACCGGTTCAATCACAATGGCCGCCGTGCGGTGCGGGGCGATATCGGTTTTGAACAGCGTGCGAATGGCGTTCAGCGAAGCCTCTTCGCTGATGCCGTGCAGCGGATTAGGGAACGGTGCGCGGAACACATCGCCCGGCATCGGGCCGAAGTCGTTCTTGTAGGGCAGCACCTTGCCGGTCATCGCCAGGGTCATCATGGTGCGGCCGTGGAAGGCACCGTCGAACGTGATGATGCCGGTGCGGCCAGTGGCGGCGCGGGCGATCTTCACGGCGTTTTCCAGCGCTTCGGCACCGGTGTTCACCAGCATGGCTTTACGCTCGTGGCCGCGCACCGGGGTGAGTTCGCAGAGCTTTTGGCACAGCTGCACGTAGGGCGCGTAGGAGATGACCGCCGCGCTGGTGTGCATGACTTTCTTGAGCTGCGCTTCCACCGCCGCGACGATTTTCGGGTGGCGGTGGCCCAAGTTAAGCACACCAATGCCGCCTGCGAAGTCGATCCAGCGTTTGCCGTCGGCGTCCCACAGCTCGGCGTTTTCAGCGCGTTCGGCAAACTGGGTCGTCGGCGTGGCGGCACCGTTGGCCACGAAGCGTTTTTTCAGGTCGTTCAATTCTTGGTTAGTCATCATCGTTCTCTTTATAAACCGCCCACGCAGACGTACTTCAGTTCCGTAAATTCATCCAACCCGTGGTGGGAACCTTCACGGCCCAACCCGGACTCTTTCACGCCGCCAAACGGCGCTAGCTCGGTGGAGATCAGCCCTTCGTTCACGCCGACCATGCCGTACTCCAGCTGCTCCATGGTGCGCCAGATGCGGCGGTAATCCGTGGCGTAGAAGTAGGCGGCCAGGCCAAACGGGGTGTCGTTGGCCATGGCGATGGCTTCTTCATCGCGCTGGAAGCGGAACACCGGCGCGACCGGGCCGAAGGTCTCTTCATCGGCGACGGCCATTTGAGTGGTCACATCCGCCAGTACCGTGGGAGTAAAGAAGCGATCACCCGCCGCGTGGGGCTGGCCGCCGCACAGTAGGCGCGCGCCTTTGCTCACCGCGTCGTCGACGTGGCGCTGCACTTTATCCACGGCGGCTTGGTTGATCAGCGGGCCGATGATGCTGCCTTCGGCCAGTCCGTCACCCACGTTGAGCGCGTTCACGCGCTCGGTGAGCTTCGCGACGAAGGCATCGTAAATGCCGTCCTGTACCAGGAAGCGGTTGGTGCACACGCAGGTTTGCCCGGCGTTGCGGAACTTGGAGGCGATGGCTCCGTTCACAGCGGCGTCCACATCGGCGTCGTCAAACACGATGAACGGCGCGTTGCCGCCCAGCTCCATGGCGGTTTTCTTCACCGTACTGGCGCACTGGGCCAGCAGGTGTTTGCCCACCGGGGTAGAACCGGTAAACGACACCTTGCGCACCCGAGAGTCAGTGGTAAGCACCTCGCCCACGGCAGCGGGTTTGGAAGCAGTAACCACATTGATAGTGCCTGCGGGCAGGCCCGCTTCCAGCGCCAAATAGGCGGCGGCCAGCGCGGTCAGCGGCGTGGCTTCTGCTGGCTTGATGACCACGGTGCAGCCAGCGGCCAGGGCCGGGGCGCATTTGCGGGTAATCATCGCGAGCGGGAAGTTCCACGGGGTAATCGCCGCGACCACGCCAACCGGTTCGCGCAGTACCAGCAGGCGCTTGTCCGCGCCGTGGCTGGGCAGGGTTTCCCCCGCCATGCGTTTGGCTTCTTCGGCGAAGAACTCGATGAACGATGCGCCGTAGGTGACTTCGCCTTTGGCTTCCGCCAGCGGCTTGCCCTGCTCCAGGGTCATCAGGCGGGCTAGGTCGTCGGCGTGCTCATTGATCAGCCCAAACCAGCGGCGCAGTAGCGCGGAGCGCTGTTTCACCGGGGTGGCGCGCCAGGCGGCACCGGCTTCGTAAGCGGCGGCCACGGCGTCGCGGGTGTCGTCGGCGCTTAAATCCGCCACGTGGGCAATGGTCTCGCCGGTGGCGGGGTTATCTACGGCAAAGGTCTGCTGGCCCTTGCGCCACTGCCCACCCACCAGGGCCGGTACGGCATCGTGCAACCACTGTTCTATAAAGCTCATAGCGTGCTCCTTTAAAGTGTTGGAACGGCTTACAGGTCAGCCATCATGTGTTGGTCGCTGTAGGCGCGGCCGTAGGTGCGCAGGGCGTGGATGTACAGCCCCACCCCCAGCAGCGACCAGCCCGCGAAGATCGACCACTCAGCGCCGCTCAGTGCCGCCGGGCTACCGGGCAGGTAGAGGCACGCCATGCCGAAAGAGAGGACGACCGCCAGGGTGCCGCACAGCTTGCCGTGACGAATGCGGAACGGGCGCGGCATATCCGGCTCGCGAACCCGCAGCACTACAAAGGAGATGGCCACGAACAGGTAGGCAATCACGATGCCCAGGCCACCGGCGTTGACGATCCACACCAGCGCGGGGCGGCCGAAGAACGGGGCGATACAGGAGAGGAAGCCCATCAGGAAGATGGCGTTAGTGGGCGTTTTATAGCGCGGGTGCAGCTTGGCAAACGGCGCAGGCAGCATGCCCGCACGGGCCAGGGCGTAGATCGCCCGCGAACCGCCGATGTAGAAGGCGTTCCAGCTGGTGATGATGCCCGCAATACCGGCCAGTATCATTAAGTTGCTGGCCCAGGGGGCGTTGAACAGGCTGCCCATGGCATCCGGCACGCTCAGGGAACTCGCGGCCAGCTCGGTGCTGTTCAGGGCAAGGCTGGTGGCCAGAATGATCAGCGCGTACCACACCACTGCCAGAATGACCGACATCATCAACACTTTGCCGATGGCTTTGTAGGGCAGGTTAATCTCTTCAGCGGCTTGGGGAATGACGTCAAAGCCCACGAACAAGAACGGCACCATGACCAGCACCGCGACAATGCCCGCCACCACGCCGGTATCGGCCTGGGTGAACAGCGGCATCATGTTGATGGTTTCGCCTTCGAACAGCGCGCCCGTGACAAACAGCACGCCAACCAGCAAAATCATGCCGGTCACGACTTTTTGGATCAGCGCGGCGGTGGTCACACCGAAGTAGTTGATAACCATCATGGCGAGCGAGCCGCCAACACCGACGGCCACCCACGTCGCTTTGACTTCCCAGCCCGCGATGGTCCATAAGTGGCCAACCGCATAGTTTGGCGCTAGGTGCTCAATGACGGTGGGCAGCGCCACGGCTTCAAAGGCCACCACGCTTAAATAGCCTAAAATAATCGCCCAGGTGCATAAGAAAGAGGGTAAGTGACCCAGGGCGCGGTAGCTGTAGACATGCTCACCGCCTACTTTGGGCATGGCGGAGGCCAGCTCGGCGTAGGTCAGGCCCACCATGATGATCGCTAAACCGCCGACGATAAACGCTAAAATAGCGCCTACGCTGCCAGCGGATTGAATCGCGGTGCCGGTTAATACAATCCAGCCCCAGCCAATCATCGCGCCGAAGGCGAGGGCTAATACGTCGCCGCGGGCCAGTACCCGGACGAGCTTATCCTGTTCAGAAGAGGGAGTGGTCATCGCACAGTATCCTGCAGGTTATTGGATGTTGTCGTTGGCGCTCTGTGGCGCAGTATCCTGATTCCAGTGACGGAATAGTTACACGCTAGCAGGCGGCGGTCAGAACGCGAATGCACCACTTTGGCGTTCGACTAGACCACTTTTTCAACGCACCAAATAAGTGCATAACTGACATAATGCTTTCGTCTAAACGCCTGACAGCAGCGGGCTTCACGCGGAAAAGAGGGCGTTGATATGGATCGCCAGCAGGTCTTGCACCAATTTATGCAACTTTATGCACTCCAACCGGAGCGGCTGAGTAAGCAGGTGCGCATTGAGCAGGCGCTACGCCAAGCCATCACGCAGCAGTGGCCAAGCGGGCTGCGTTTGCCTTCTCATCGGGTGTTGGCCGATGCCATTCAGGTGGCGCGCCAAACCCTGGCCCTGGCGATTGGCACGCTGTTGGAAGAGCAGCTGCTGACCACCGCCCACGGCCAAGGCACCTGGACCTGCAAGCCGTTAACACCACCGCCCGATGCACCCACCAATGTGCAGCTATCACAGCGCGCCCAGCGGGTGCTGCAAGGCCCTGGGGCCAGCATGATTCAGAGCGGGGCTTTCGTGCCCGGCATTCCAGATATCGCTCAGTTCCCCATGCGCAAGTGGCGTCAGCTCTACGCCAGCGTGACGGTGCCGCAAAATGCCCTGCTGCTCTCCTACTCCACCGGTGGCTACGGCCCGCTGAAACGCGCGATTCGTGATTTTCTGGCCCGCTGGCGGGATATTCATTGTGATACCGAGCAGATCATCATTACCGATGGCACCCACAACGGCATTGAGCTGTGCGCCGTCACCCTGGCGGATGTGGGCGATACGGTGGCCATGGAGTCGCCCTGTTACTGGGGTGCGCGCAACGTGTTTACCGCCGCCGGGCTTAACATCGAGATGCTGCCGTGGCGGCCTGAAGCGGGCCATGCCTTGCCCGCCTCACCCGGCCCCGTGGCGCTGGCTTACCTCACCGGCTCGCACCACTACCCGCTCAGCGTGCCGACCAGCGCCGAGCATAAACAGCGGCTGTGGGAGGCGTTATCGCCCACCTACGTGGTGGAAGATGACTATGAATTTAACCGCGACGACCACCCCAACCTGCTGTTTGATGCCCACTCTGAGCGCCATTTGCTGGTAGGCTCTTTCTCTAAGATGATGTTTCCCGGCCTGCGGCTGGGCTACTTGGTGGTGCCGCGCCATTTGGCAGGGCCCATGAACCGCCTGCGCAGCGAGCTGTTTCGCGAGGGCCGTATGCTGGACCAAGCCGTGCTGGCCCAGTTTATTTTTGATGGTGATTTGGATGCCTGGTGTCGGCGCATTCAGCGGGACTATTTAGGCCGCCAGCAGGTGCTTCACGACCAGCTGCGCTCGCTGCCCCACGTGCGCTCGGTGTCGGCTCCTAGCAGTGCCATCAGCCTGTGCGTGGAGTTCGAGCCGGGCATTAACGATGTAGCCATCGCGCAATCATTGCTGAAAGAGCACTTAATTGTGCGGCCGTTAAGCCCGGTGTGTGCGCCGAACGACCCGCGCGCTGGCTTGGTGATGGGGGTGGGCATGCTCTCTGGGGAAACGCTGGTGCGCGAGGCGCAGCGCCTACGCCGCTGCCTGGAGCCATTGCTGCGCTAAGCGGCCAACGCGCTTTATTCGTCAGTACACTACACAAAACGTGAGTAACACGACTTATCCACAAGGACCGTCTTATGCATCGCCCTGTTGATAGCTTTTGGGTCTCTGCGCTCTCTTCCACTGCCTCCTCTTATACCGCCCAGCTACGCGGCTGGCTGGCCGTCGCAGCACTACTGCTGCTCTCTGGGTGCGCGACCTTTGCGCCCAGCCCGCCGGAGGATCAGACCAATATCTGCGAGATTTTCCGCGAACAGCCTAGCTGGTACGACTACGCGCAAGAGTCTGAAGAGAAATGGGGAACGCCCATCGCGACCCAAATGGCGTTTATTCAGCGGGAGTCCTCGTTTCGCAGCCACGTGCGCCCAGACCGCAAATACTATCTTGGCTTTATTCCCGGCCCGCGCCCCTCTTCCGCTAAAGGTTACGCCCAAGCTCAAGACCCGGTATGGGGTGAGTACGAAGACCAAGCGGGCAGCCTGTTTGCCCGGCGCACGCATATGAAACACGCCACCGATTTCGTTGGCTGGTACAACGCCCGCACTCGCGCCCAAACGGGCATTTCGCTCAACAATCCTGAGCACCTCTATTACGCCTACCACGAGGGTGCAGGCGGCTATCAGCGAGGCACTTATCGCAGTAAACCCCAGGTGCTCAACGCAGGCCGCCAAGTGGCGAGCCTTTCCAACCGCTACCAGGCCCAGCTCAACAGCTGCCAGGCAGAGTTCCAGTGCCGCAAGTTCTATCAGGTGTGGCCGTTCTGTCGTAGCTGAGGGCGTCTTTCATGACACTGTTAATGGGATTCGCCTTTGTCGGCGTGGTGTTTTTCACCTCCATGCTCTCCGGTGTGTTTGGTATGGCGGGCGGGCTGGTGTTGCTGTGGTTCCTGCTGGTGATATTCCCCGCCAGTACTGCCATGGCCGTGCATGGGGTGATTCAGTTAACGTCCAATGCTTCTCGGGCGTGGCTGTCGCGGCGCTTTATTGTTTGGCGCATTGTGGCACTGATGGCGCTGGGCGTACTCAGCGCGGCAGGGCTTCTGCTGCTGTTTAACTACACGCCCAATGCGGCCACTGTTTCTTTATTGATCGGGCTGCTGCCCATCTTGGTCTGGACGCCCAAGCACTGGTTCCAGCTCGATGCCCATCGCGCCAGCCACGCGTTTTGCTGCGGCATCGCCTCGGGTGGCCTCACGATTGCCGCCGGGGTATCCGGCCCGCTGATCGATATCTTCTTTGTGCGCTCGCAGATGGACCGTCGCCAAGTCGTCGCTACCAAGGCCATGATTCAAGTGGTCGCCCACTCCATCAAAATCCTCTTCTACTTAGGTGCCGCCCTTGCGCTCAGCGTGGGTGAGTGGAGCATCGTGCTACTGGCCGCCCCGTTTGCCATGCTGGGCACCCAAACCGGCACACGGATTCTGCACCGCCTGACCGACGCCAATTTCCGCACCTGGACCCGCTGGATCGTCACCGGCATTGGGGTGTTCTACTTCCTGCAAGGGGTGTACCTGCTCAGCCGCTAAGCGTGGGCGGTACCGCCACTCATCATTCGTTCATAGCCTGTAATTGACACCGCGATTGAGTAAGGCTATCTTCTCCGAAAGATGCAAATGAGAAACACTCTCTTTTTAGCCAGCACTTTGGTAGAGAAAGGGCCGTTGAGGTAAAGGGACGTCACATGACCAGTGAACAGCGCCAGCTTCGTCAAACCCTGCTGTTTTTACGCACATCGTTTGAAGCCATTCAGCACTCGATTGCCGGACGGCTGGAAGACCCGCTGCCCTGCTGGCTAGACACCAGCATGCTCTCCATGCTCTCACGCGAGCTGACCCGCTGCTGCCAGCAGGCCAAGCCGCTGTTCGCGCCTGAGGTCGTGGAGCAGCTATTCATCGCCTCCCAACAGTGCGACCTGCTGCTCAAACAGTGCCCCGGCGTACTCAGCAGCGCCGTCTGCCACCGCCAGCTCAGCGCGATCATGCTGCCGCTCACCAGCGCCATTAGCCAAATCGATACGCCGGTTAAGCGTCGCTGGCCTTGGCAGCGGCACTGAACAAACGTATTTACCCTCTAACCCCGCCTCATTTACCCGGTGGGGTTTTGTTTTGCGCGTCCGTCCCCATTAATTAGGGCATAGCATCGTTGTTGGCGCTTACTAGTAAACTGGTCTATTCTGTTTGCCACGATGATACTCACTGCTGCAAAGGAGTTTTGCCCTATGGCGTACGAGACGCTGTTTACCCCCACCACGCTAGGTAGCTTGACCATTCCTAACCGCGTCATCATGGCGCCGCTGACCCGTTCGCGCACGCCGGATAGCGTGCCGGGCAAAATGCAGGAAGCCTATTACGGCCAGCGCGCCGGTGCGGGCCTGATCATCAGCGAAGCCACTAACATCTCTCCTACTGCCCGTGGCTATGTGTACACGCCCGGCATCTGGACCGACGAGCAGGAAGCAGGTTGGAAAGGCGTCGTGAATGCCGTTCACGCCAAAGGTGGCCGCATGGCCCTGCAGCTGTGGCATGTGGGCCGCGTTTCCCATGAGATGGTGCAGCCCAACGGCCAGCAGCCGGTAGCCCCTAGCGCGCTGAAAGGTGAAGGCGCTCAGTGCTTTGTTGAATTCGAAGACGGCACCGCTGGTCAGCACCCCACTAGCACGCCGCGTGCGCTGGAAACCGACGAGATTCCTGGCATCGTGGATGATTACCGCCAAGCGGCCATCCGCGCCAAGCGCGCCGGGTTCGATATGGTCGAAGTCCACGCTGCCAACGCTTACCTGTTGAACCAGTTCCTGGCCACCGGCACCAATAAGCGCACCGACCAGTACGGCGGTTCGCTGGAAAACCGTGCCCGCTTCCCGCTGGAAGTGGTCGATGCGGTCGTGGAAGTGTTTGGTGCTGAGCGTGTCGGCATTCGTATGACGCCGTTCATCGAGCTGTTCGGCTTGACCGACGACGAGCCGGAAGCGATGGCGTTCTACATGGCAGAGCAGCTCTCCAAGCGCGGCCTCGCCTACCTGCACCTCAACGAGCCGAACTGGGCGGGCGGCGACATCACCTTCCCTGCCGGTTTCCGTGAGCAGATGCGCGAACGCTTTAGCGGCAGCCTGATCTACTGCGGCAACTACGACGCCGAGCGCGCCGAATCACGCATCAGCGAACATACTGCCGATGCCGTGGCCTTTGGCCGCCCCTACATTGCCAACCCGGATCTTCCGGAGCGCTTCCGCGTGAACGCCCCGCTCACCGAGCCGAACCATGAAACGTTCTATGGCGGCGATGAGAAGGGCTACACCGATTATCCGTTCATGGATAACGGCTATGACCGCATGAGCTAAGCCTCTTCGCGATGCGCAGGGCTGGGTTTCCCCTTTTGGGGGAACCCTTATGGACGAAAAGCATCACTTAGGTGGTGCTTTTTTTATGCCTACGTGTTTTAAAACGCTGCTAGGCTATTGATTCTCTCGTTTTAACGCGCGTTTCTTTACTCACGAACAGGTGGTTTATGCTCGCTTCGCTGTTGGCGCTGCTGGTCTCATTGCTACTGGTGGGTGCCGCTGCCGCCACGGGCGCACGCTTTCGTCCCGATGGTTGGTACCGGGCGCTGCGCAAACCTCGCTGGACGCCGCCCGATCTCGCGTTCCCCATCGCCTGGGGGATTCTCTATCTCTTGATGGCGATTGCGGCTTGGCGGATTTATATGGCGGACGACTCGCCACTGCGTAGCGCGGGCCTTGCTGTGTATGGTGTGCAGCTGTTGGCCAATGCGGCGTGGTCATGGCTGTTTTTTGGGCGCAAACAGATGGCCGCCGCGCTGGTGGATATCTTGCTGCTGTTGGGGCTGATTACGCTGGCCATTGGCCTGTTTGCCCAGGTGAATAGCCTCGCCGCGTGGCTAATGGTGCCTTACTGGCTGTGGGTCGCTCTCGCGCTGGCACTCAACGCCACCATTTTGCGATTAAATAGCGCCTAAGGGTTAACTAACAAAAGGGTGTTACCCCATGGATACAACGTCACTGCCCGTTCTACTGGCCTTTGCCTCGCTGCTGTTAGGGGTGCTGGCCGTAGTGATTTTCGCTTACGTCGTGGTGCCCAAACGGCGCCGCGCCAAGGCCAAGGCCGAAGCAGCAGAGGCACCGGCACCGGTCGTCGCGCCTACGCCGCCGCCAGCGGAAGAGCCGCCGCCCGCTCCCGCCAAGCGCACGGGGAAGGTCAAACAGCACTCGCTGTTCGTCATTTTCAACCAGCCGGATGTCACCACCGATGAGCGATTGACCGAGTGGCTGCGTGGGAAAGGCGCCCATTACGACGCCATCAAGAAGGTGTTTTTGATCGACGGCCAGCAGGCATCTAACCCGATTACCGTGGCCAACGCCTTCCCGCCTGGGGAAATGCCCGACCTGCTGCGCGGGGAAACCCACGAGCCCATTCGGGGGGTTAGCCTGCTGGTGAAGCCGCCGCTGCACAAACGCCGCAATCAGCAGATGCACGTGTATGTGGAACTCGCCAAAGAGATGAACGAGACCTTCAGCGGCGACATGCTGGATGCCGACCGAGAGCCAGCCACCGAGGCCACCTACGCTCAAATCATTGGTTAAGCGCTACACCACGCCCTGGCTGCGCAGGTAGTCGTCGTAGCTGCCGCTGAAATCGACGATGCCATCCGGCTGCATGTCGATGATGCGGGTGGCGAGGCTGGAGACGAACTCCCGGTCGTGGCTAACGAACAGCAGCGTGCCGGGGTAGTTCTCCAACGCCAGGTTGAGCGCCTCGATGGACTCCATATCCAGGTGGTTGGTGGGCTCGTCCATCAGCAGCACGTTGGGGTTGGTGAGCGTTAGCTTACCGAACAGCATTCGCCCCTGCTCGCCCCCCGAGATCACCTTCACCGACTTGTTGATGTCGTCGCTGGAGAACAGCATGCGGCCCAACGCGCCGCGTACCACCTGCTCACCGCCTTTGGTCCACTGGCCCATCCACTCGAACAGCGTGGCGTCATTGGCGAAGTCATCGGCGTGGTCTTGGGCGAATACGCCAAGCTCGGCGGCATCGGTCCACTTCACTTCACCGGCGTCTGGGCGAAGATCCCCCGCCAGCGTTTTCAGCAGGGTGGTTTTGCCAATGCCGTTAGGGCCGATGATGGCAATGCGCTCACCTGCTTCCACGGTCATGGAGAAACGCTTGAACAGCGGCTCGCCGTCGTAGCCTTTGGTAATCGCCTCCACGTTCACCGCGTTACGGTGGATCTTCTTGTTTTGATCAAAGCGGATAAACGGGCTCACCCGGCTGGAGGGTTTGATGTCCTCCAGTTTGATCTTGTCGATCTGGCGCGCCCGCGAGGTGGCCTGCTTCGCTTTGGAGGCGTTGGCCGAGAAGCGGCTGACGAACTGCTGCAGCTCGGCAATTTGCGCCTTCTTCTTGGCGTTGTCCGCATGCTGACGTTCGCGGGCCGCAGTGGCCGCCGTCATGTAGTCATCGTAGTTGCCGGGGAACAGGGTGATTTCGCCGTAATCCAGATCCGCCATGTGGGTACACACGCTGTTCAGGAAGTGACGATCGTGGGAAATAATCACCATGGTGCTGCTGCGCGCTTTTAGAATCTCTTCCAGCCAGCGGATAGTATTGATATCCAGGTGGTTGGTAGGTTCGTCCAGCAGCAGCACGTCCGGGTCGGAGAACAGCGCCTGGGCCAGCAGCACGCGCAGCTTCCAGCCAGGCGCGACTTCACTCATGGGGCCGGTGTGCTGCTCAATAGGAATGCCCAGGCCCAGCAGCAGCTCACCCGCGCGGGACTCGGCGGTGTAGCCATCCAACTCGGCGTAGCGCACTTCTAAATCCGCCACGGCCATGCCGTCTTCTTCGCTCATTTCGGGCAGCGAGTAGATGCGCTCGCGCTCGGCGGCCACTTTCCACAGCTCGGCGTTGCCCATGATAACGGTGTCGATGACCCGTTCGTTTTCGTAGGCAAACTGGTCCTGGCGCAGCTTACCCAGCCGGGTACTGCTATCCAGCATCACCTGGCCAGACGAGGGCTCCAACTCGCCTCCCAGGATTTTCATAAAGGTGGACTTACCGCAACCATTCGCGCCAATCAACCCGTAGCGATTGCCGTTATTAAATTTGACGGAAACATTTTCGAACAGGGGCTTGGCCCCAAACTGCATGGTGATGTTGGCGGTTGCGATCAAGATAGAGGCCCTGGTTAACGAGGAAGCGCTGTTGGAGAAACGAGCACGCTTGCAAAAGCTCGCGATTCTACGCGCCTTTGGGCAACGTTACATCTCCCCTTGCGCGCTTCCCTTAACCGGGCACTTGACTACTGCGCAGGCATTTCAAGCAGAAAGCGTTCTCCGTCAAGCGCTTGGCGCAGGCGTGAGTGTAAAATCTCAACGATCCCCTGGTGCTCGCCGACCAGCGCGGTGGTCGTCACCGTCAACCCACTGTGGCGCTGTTCGGCGGCGGCGCAGATCTCGGCGATATCGCCACCCTCACCGGCATGACGGCCTGGGGAGAGAAACAGCATCGCCAGCACCACGTTCCCGCTGCTGAATTCAGGCGTATCAAGCAGGTGCTCCAATAGCGGCTCGTTAAAGCGGTACTCGTCGCCGTCACGTCGCTCCATGGAAGCCGCCGCCACGCAGCGCACGTCGTCGCCCAGCAGCACGCTCAATTGCCCAGCCAGGCGGTTACGCACGGCGGTAACGTCGGGAATGGGGCTGCCGTGGTCCACCAGCGCGACCTTGGCAGCGCCTTGTTCAGGCAACTGCGCACGTACGTTATTGGCCAACAGCTGTGCCAAGCGCAGGTCGTTGTTCCTCAGCTCATCCACCAGCGGCTGAGCAACCCGCACCGACACGTTAGGAAAACGGGCCTGTAGCGCGGCCATTCGCTCCGGCAAGTACCCCGTTAGCGCTTTACTGGGGCCGAAGAAAAACGGCAGCACGATAATCTCCGTGGCGCCTGCCTCGGCGCTGCGTTCGGCGGCGGGGCCTAACGTAATGGCGGGAATGCCATCGACCTCTTCAGCGGGGATTTTATTGGAGTGCAGCAGCGAGGCCGCCTGAACAGTCTCCCCTAGCGTCTCGCTCAACGCGGCCGCCACCCGGCGCAGATTATGGGTCGCCTGGGGGCGCAGAGAGCCGTTATCGACAAGAAAAATAGCGCGCATCGCGTTCGTCCTTTTCAATCAAAGCGTTAATGAGCCGCCAGCACATCCGCAGCGGCTCGATGTAGCTGGGCGTGACGTGTAGCCAGGGCGGCAATATCGCGGTCGTAGCCGCCGCCGATGACCGCCGCCACGGGAATGTCAGACTCACGACAAAGGTTCAACACGTAGTGATCCCGGGCATAGAGCCCGTCGCTGCTGAGCGATAAGTAGCCCAGGCGGTCGTCGTGATGCACATCCACCCCGGCATCATAGAGCACCACGTCTGGCTGGTACGCGGCGAGTACCCCTGGCAGCCAAGACGCAAGTTCGGCCAAATAAGCCGCATCCTCCATGCCGTTGGGGAGGGCGATATCCAGATCGCTTTTTGCTTTGCGGGCGGGGAAATTACGCGCCGCGTGCATGGAAAAGGTAAACACGCCAGGGTCGTTGGCAAAGAGCCGCGCGGTGCCATCGCCTTGATGCACGTCGCAATCCACAATCAGCACCCGCTCTACCCAGCCCTGCGCCAGCGCGTGGGCGGCGGCCACGGCTAAATCGTTAATCAAACAGTAGCCGCTGGCGGCATCCGCATGGGCGTGGTGTGTGCCGCCCGCCGAGTTGCAGGCAAGCCCGGTGGCCAGGGCCGCTTCAAGGGTGAGCAGCGTGCCGCCGGTTTCCAGCCGCACTCGTTCCACCAAGGCTTGCGACCACACAAACCCGCTGCGCCGCTGGGCGGCACGATCGAGCTGGCCGTGCAAAAACGCCTGAACATAGTCACGAGTATGCACGCGTTGCAGGCTTTCGAGGGTGGCCGGTTGGGGCGTGTGCCACTCGATGGGGCAGGCCAACGTTTGCTCGCCCAATAGCTGCCGAAGCACCCGAAACTTTTCCATGGGGAAGGGGTGATTGGCTGGTAAATCAATCGTATAACCCGGATGATGAACCACCGTTAACGCCATGCGCGTGCAGCCACTTTGGTCACAAATATAGATCGCTTATGTTGCTTGATACCACGACGTTAAACCAGCAAAGAAACTTCTTCGACGGCCATGCGGATATCTGGCTTTTTGGCTACGGTTCGCTGATTTGGAAGGCCGATTTTGACTATTTAGAGCGCCGGCCTGCGGCGATTACCGGCTGGGCGCGGCGCTTCTGGCAGGGCTCCCACGACCACCGCGGCACGCCGGAAGCACCGGGGCGAGTGGCGACGCTGATTCGTGCCGAAGGCGCGGTATGTCATGGCATGGCCTACCGCATCACCCCAGAGGTGCTCGCACCGTTGGATGTGCGGGAGAAAAACGGCTACCTGCGGGAAAAAGTCACGCTGACGTTTTTGGATGAAGCGGGTAACCCTGACGCCGACCAAGCGCCTAGCGAGGGGCTGATTTATCTGGCCAGCGAGGACAACCCTGCATTTTTAGGCGATGCCCCGCTGGCCGATATCGCCCAGCAAATTGCCCAGGCCCATGGCCCCAGCGGCCCCAACAGCGCTTACTTGCTGAACCTCGCCCAAGCGCTGCGCGAGTTGGGCACCGAGGATGCGCATATTTTTGCCCTGGAAGCGCAGCTACAGCGCTACCAGTAGCGCGGATAGCGGCGGTGGCGCGCCAGGTTATTGACCAGAATCGCCACCATTAGCATGACGATGCAGCCTGCGCCAATAGGGATCAGCGGATACCACCAGCCCAACTGATGCACGCTGGCACCGCCTGCCACGGCAATCAGCGCAGCGGCAGCCCCTGGCGGATGAACGGTATGGGTGAGCTGCATAACCAAAATGGAGAGCGACACCGCCAACGCCATCGACAGCGGCGTGGCCCCCAGCAGTTGATAGCAGCCCACGCCCACACAGGCAGAGAGCACGCTGCCAAACAGCACATGGCTTGGCTGGGCAAAGGGGCTTTCCGGGGCGGCATAAATCAGCACCGAGGTTGCCCCGAACGAGCCCACGATCAACAGCTGCTGGGAGAGCCACTCGGCGCTTAGCCAGCAAATCAGCGCCATGCCAGTAAAGGCACCCAGCCACGACCAGCAGGCATCCTGCCAGCCCACCCGGGGGCGCGGCGTTCGTTCTCCGCGCATCTTGCCAAGATACGTTTTCATCGCACTCGCCTTTGCACAAAAAGAGTGCAGATGATGACAAAATGCACCAAAGAAGCAAATGACGATGCGTCATAGTGACATGAATGAGGCTCAGGACCCCTTTTACGGATTCCAACTACGCACGAGGGAAACGCTTTATTTTCCCTATCGTCTTAGTACTACATCATCAGCCACGATAGGATAAAGAGCCCAATCAGCGTGCGGAAAATGCCGCCAATGATGGAGCCACGCAAAAACGCACGCAGCCCACCCCACAGCACCAGCAGGCCGATGAGCAGTATCGCGAGACTCAAGAACGAGTCGTTGATCCCCAGCGAACGCGTCAGACCGCCGATAAAGTCGTCAAAAGCACCGAAAAAGTTGGTGAAGAGCCCCACCAAAAACTCCACCACCACGCGAATGGCATCGCCTATCGCCTCGCCGATGCCCTCAAAAAATCCGTTTGCCTGCATGCGCGTTGTCCATTGCTTGAAGATGATTGATCGAAGGTAATCGCTCGAAAATAGCTCGTTGCAGATAGTTCGTTGCAGATAGTTCGTTGCAGATAGTTCGTTGCAGATAGTTCGTTGCAGATAGCAAGCATTGTGTGTGAAAACACGCAGCCTGGCAAAGCCACGCGATTGAGCGGCTTCCACCTTTCGCCTATTCCCTTTTTAGCACCGCCGCGTTACAACGTTAAGTACGCAGTTGCGGGAGAGACTGGTACACGACACCAGCGCCGAAGGAGCAACGACCCCGGAAACTCTCAGGCCAACGGACCGCAGCCGCTAACGTTTTTACCAATACGTTCCGAAGAGCGGTTGATGACGGCGTCACTCAGCCCACCGAAGGAGCAAGCGCCACATCATCGGCGTGAATCTCTCAGGTTCCATGACGGAAGGGGTACGCCTAGCAAACACGTTTGCTGGGGTATCACCCGACGCTCATACAATCTGTGGAGAGACTCATGCAACGCATTGCAATTATTGGCGGTGGTATTACCGGTATTACCAGCGCCTACGCCCTCGTGAAACGCGGCTTTGACGTCACTGTGTTTGAAAAGCATCGCTACGCCGCGATGGAAACCTCGTTTGCCAACGGCGGGCAGCTTTCTGCCTCCAACGCTGAGGTATGGAACCACTGGCCCACGGTCCTCAAAGGCCTGCGCTGGATGCTAAAAAACGACGCCCCACTGCTCGTCAACCCTCGTCCTACCTGGCACAAGCTGAGCTGGTTTGCGGAATTTATCGCCGCCATCCCCCGCTATGCCGACAACACCATCGAAACGACGCGCCTCGCCATTGCCGCCAGGGAGCATCTGTTTCAGTGGGCGCAAGACGAGCAGATCGATTTCGACGTGAAACAGAAAGGCATTCTGCATATCTACCGCGATAAAGCGGGCTACGAGCATGCCGCTAAGGTCTCACAGCTTCTGCACCAAGGCGGGCTCGAGCGTAGGGCGGTCACACCAGAAGAAATGCGCGCCATCGAACCCACGCTCGCGGGTAGCTACTACGGCGGTTTCTTCACCGAAAGCGACGCTACCGGGGATATTCACAAATACACCAACGGCCTCGCAAAGGCCGCGGCCAAACGCGGCGTGCGGCTGAACTACGGCCACCAGGTGACCGACCTGGGTGCGGATGAGAACAGTGCCTGGGTCAGCGCTTCCGTCGACGGTGAAGAGGTACGCCAAAGCTTTGATAGCGTGGTGGTATGTGCCGGGGTCGGCAGTCGTGCCATCGCCGCCCAGCTGGGCGACCGCGTGAACATCTACCCGGTCAAAGGCTACTCCATCACCGTACAGCTGGACGACGAGGCCTCACAGCAGGCCGCACCGACGGTGAGCTTGCTGGATGACGAGACCAAGCTGGTGACCAGCCGTCTAGGGAACGACCGTTTCCGCGTGGCCGGTACCGCTGAGTTTAATGGCGCGAACCGCGACATTCGTAACGACCGGATTCAGCCGCTGGTGCGCTGGGTAGAGCAGTGCTTCCCCGGCGTGAGTACTCAACGAGTGGTGCCTTGGGCGGGCCTGCGCCCGATGCTGCCGAATATGCTGCCTAAAGTCGGCCCTGGCAAATTGCCGACCGTTTTCTACAACACGGGCCACGGCCACCTGGGCTGGACGCTTTCTGCGATCACCGCCGAAATGCTCGCCGACGCCGTGGACCACTCCACCGCCACCTCGCTAATCGCGACGCACTAGGCAGAGCCATCGCTCAAAACGACCAAAGGGGCCGCTGGGCCCCTTTTTGCTAACATGCCATATTGCTAACACGCGACGCGGTCTCGCCCGCTCTCTTTCGCTTGATACAGCGCGTTATCGACCCGTTTCATCATGCTTTTGGGCGTGTCGTTCGCAGCCGCTTCTGCGACGCCTAAACTGACGGTCACGCGCTCGGCGCCTGGAAAGGCGGCGCTTCCGATACATTGACGAATTTTCTCGGCAAGCCTGGCGGCCTGCTCAAGGGACGTTTCCGGGGCAAGAATGATGAACTCTTCCCCTCCCCAGCGGGCGCAGTAGTCCGCACTACGCAGATTGTCTTCCAGCAGTGCCGCCAAGGCGCGCAGGACCTGGTCGCCCACATCGTGGCCTTGGCTGTCGTTGATCGTCTTGAAGTAGTCGATATCGAGCATGATGAGCGAGAAAGGCCGCACATAGCGGTTCAATCGCCCTAGCTCGTGTTTTAACAGGTAATCGAACCGGGCGCGATTCATCAACCCAGTCAGCATATCGGTGGTGGCGAGACGCTTGAGCTCGGCCTCCTTTTCCACCCGCTGGGTGATGTCGCGCTGCACCAATACCAACACGTTATCGGCATAGCCGGGCATCGACATGGCAGTGACACGCCACTCGATGAGCGGCCGCGGCGCCTTGGAGAGCAGCGCTTCCTCAGCGTGGTCCAAGCCGGTGAGGGAGCATCCTAGGCCCAGCTTGCCACCCGACAAGGCGTGGTGGAGCTGGGTCAAGAGCTGCTCGTTCGCCGCCTCTTGATGGACGATTTTAGGCGACGCGCCCAACCAGTGGTCGCGATCTCCTCCCCAAAACTGCACGTACTCCTCGCTGACGTCCAGTATCCGAATGCCCTGGCCGTTAGGCCGTCCGCCGAGTACCGCGACGGCCTGACTGCTGGGTTCGCTGATGGACAGCGGCGCTCCTTGCGTTTGATTTTGCGGGGTTTCTACCATAGTTCATCCAATGAAAGTCGGCGCCTGGGCCGTTTCGTCCCAGAAACGAGCCGTGATCCAAGCGCGATATGTCTCTCGACAATACGTACCCTTCCTGCGCCGACCACGTCGCCATTACACAAAGGATACGCTCGTTTACTAAATAGCAATATAGCCCACGTTATGAATAAGCGAAAAGGGCTGGCCGTTACTCGGCCCTAGCGACCCACAGCCGGTAAAGCGCTGGCGTGAAGAAAAACGACACCAGTGTGGCCAAGAGTAGTCCAAAGCCCACGGTTTGCGCGAAAGGTGGCCAAAGCCCACCGGCGGCCACCATGAGTGGAATGAGCCCGGCAAAGGTCGTGATGGTGGTCGAGACGATGTGCCGACTGGTCGGCCCGCTAATGACCGCCAGCATGGCTTCCCTATCGCCTTGCCGAGCCGCAGGATCATCATCGAACGCGGCAATGATGATGATCGTTGCGTTGATCGCCACCCCCACCAACCCCATGATGCCGACGATGATCACGAAGCCGAAGGCGTGGCCGCTCAGCAGCAGTGCTACGATCCCCATGCCCATCGCCTGGGCACCGGCAATGAACACAATGGCGGCGCGGCGGAAGGAATTAAAGGCCAGTACGACCGTGGCCACCATGGCAATCACTAGCAGCACGACCGAGGCGAGCAGTTGGCTAACCGCTTCGTCACGCTCGGCGGCTTCCCCACCGGTCTCGATCCGATAACCGGGAGGCAGGCGTATCTCACCCGCATCGATGGCTGCTTGCAGCTTGGCATCGAGCTGCGCCATGGAGACGGCCGGCAGCGCATCGGCCACCAAATAGCCCTGCACGAGCTGCACGCGCTCGGCGTTACGGCGGGTAATGACGCTCCACGACGGCGCCAGATAGCTCTCGGCCACGGCGGCCAGCGGTAACCCCTCGCTGACCTGGTCGCTGACCAGGCGCAAGGCAGCCAGCTGCTCGGCATCGGTGCGCCACGCATCGGCATAGCGCACGCGTACCGGCAACTGCTGGGTATCTTCCAGTAAAACACCTGCAGGCTGACCAGAGAGTGCGGCCCCCACCTGCTCGGCTAGGGTCTGGGGCGACAGCCCGGCATCGCTCAGCGCCGTTTGGTCGATCTCCAGCATCAGGCGTGGCAGGTCCTGCTGCATCCCGGCACGCACGTGGGTCACCTGGGAAAGCTGGTGCATCAGGCCCGCCAGCTCTAACCCCAGAGAAGAGAGTATGTCGAGATCGTCACCGTACACCCGGAGTTCGATAGGGGCTTGGAACGGCGGCCCCTGCTCGTACTTGCGCACAACGCTCTGGGCTTGGGGAAAGCGTTGGTCAAGCGCTTGCTGCAGTTGGGGCACTTGCTGGCGAGTGACGTCCAGCGATGCCGTATCGACGATGAGGTGTAAAAACGCCGGGTTGTTGTCCTCGTTCGTTAGCACGTTGTAATACATCATCGGCGCGCTTTCACCGACGAACGCAGACACACGCACCACGCCCGGCAGCTCGCGCACCATACGCTCGACGTCGTGGGCCAGCGATTCCGTTTGCGCCATGCTGCTGGCAGGAGGCAGGCGTACTTCCACGTGGAACTGATCGCGGTCGGCGGGCGGGAAGAACGCCACGTCCAGCGTGGGCATCAGCGCCATGCCCCCCACCGGCACGCAGAGCGTGATCACCATGGCGGCCACTGGGTGGCGCAGTGCGCTGCGCACCGTACCTCGGAAGGCACGCTTGAGCGCATTATCCCGCGGGGCGGGCGGTTTGGCCGCCACTTTGGCCAGCAACATGGGCGATAGCGCGGGCACCAGAAACAGGGAGATCAGGTAGGAGCTGACCAGGGCCACCATCACCGCCATGGCGAGCGGCCCGACGAACTCGCCCGCCGGGCCCGGCATGAGCACGATGGGCATGAAGGCCAGCACGGTCGTCAGCGTGCTGGCAAGCAGCGGCACCGCCAAATGGCGCAGCGCATCCCGAGTCGCGACCAGCGCGGAATCCCCCTGCAGAAAGCGCTCCCGCAGGGCGTTGGTCATCACGATCGCGTTGTCCACCATCAGACCCAGCGCGACGATGATGCCGATAATACTCATCTGGTGGATTTCCATGCCCAACGGCCGGAACAGCGCCAATGTCAGCAGGGCGGTGGCGGGAATTGCCAGCCCCACGGTGAGCGCCGAACGCCACCCCATGGTCAGAAATAGAATACCCACCACCAGCACTAACCCCATCAGCAGGCTAAGCGCCACGTCGCTCAACCGCTGATTGGTGTAGCTGGCCTGCTCGAACACTTCCTCGACGGCGAGCCCCACCGGCAGCTCATCGGCGAAGGCCGCGAGTCGCTCCTGCGCCCGTGCCACCCAGAGATCGATCCGCTGACCAGGCGCCATGCGCGCGCCCACGAACACCGCTCGCTCACCGTTGAGCAGCGCCACGGCGCTGGGTGGGTCTTGTACACCGCGGCGCAGTTCGGCAATTTCGCCCAATTTGACGCTTTGCCCCTGCCGAGTCGTCACGTTGATCTCCCGCAGACGATCCAGCGCGTCGAATTCCCCGCTCAGCCCCACCGTGAGACGGTACCCTTGGGTGACCACCTCGCCAGCGGTGCGTCGTCCATCGCTGGCGTCGATGGCGGCAGCCAGTTGGCCCACGGAAAGTCCGAGGGCATTGAGCTCCAACGGATCGACCATCACCTCGACCTGCTCGCCGGCCACGCCAAAGCGGTGGGTATATTCGGTGCCGGCCACCTGCCGAAACGCATCTTCCAAGCGTTCGGCGTAACGCTCCATGAGCTGTGGGTTGGGCGGCGTATCCAGCGTCCAGCGCAGCGCGGCCACGAGGCTGAAGGCGTAGCCGCGATCATCCAACAGCTCTGGAGTATCTACCCCTTCTGGCAACGACGGTGCCACATCGCCCAGCTTATCGCGCACGCGGCTCCAAACCGGCGCCACGTTGGTGACGTCGTCACCCAGTTCGAGACTCAGCAGCGCGATGCCTTGGCGAGACGTGGATTCCAGTACGCTGATCTCAGAAATGGTGCGCAGTTCTTGCTCGATCGGCCTGGCCACCAGCGCTTCGATCTGCTCTGGGGTGGCGCCTGGGTACGGCGCCAGTACCGTGGCATTGCGCGCGATGAGGTAGGGATCTTCTGCGCGCGGCAGCGTTTGGACGGCCGACAGCCCGGCGGCGATGAGCAGGCCCAGCGAGAGGGCCAGCAGGCGGCGATTGAACAACCACTCAATGCGCATGGGCCACGTCCTCGCTCAGCGTGACCTGCTGCCCGGGCGTAATGCGGTGAGTACCACTGCGAATCAAACGCATACCCGGGGCCAAGGTGCCCCGCACGAAGGCGTCATCCCCTTCGGTGTGCAGTAGCTCGACGCTAGCTTGCGCAACGCGGTAGCGGTCGTCCTCGTCTGGCTCGGCAATCAATACGTTCCACAGGCCCCGGTCGGCAGCACGCAGCGCCGCTAGCGGTACCCAATAACCGCTCGCGGGTTCGGTCATCGAGTAGCTCAACTCGGCCAAATCGCCAGGCACGGCAGCATGGTCGCCCGTCATCGCCACGACCAAGGTTTGTGTACGGCTGTCGCCATCCACTTGGGGCAACCGGGCACGCACGCTGCCCTCGATCGTTTGGTCGTTCACCTGCAGCATCACGGCCTCCCCGACGGCAAACGTCGCCGCCAGCCGCGCGGGCAAGCCAAGGTGCGCCTCCAACTGGCGCGTATCGATGACATCGAACGCCGCCGTGCCGCTCGTCACGAGGCTTCCTACATCGATGTAGCGCTCGACCACTCGGCCCGCAAACGGCGCTTTGAGCGTGCTGTCTTCTAGATCGGCCGTGAGGCTATCGCGCTCGGCGGCCAACGCAGAGAGTCGCGCTTGCAGGGTCAAGCGGTCGGTGCGGGCCTGATCCAACGCCGTACGGCTCGCAAAGTTGCTCTGGTTCAACTGCGCTTCGCGCTCTTCCTGACGCTGGGCCAGAGCGAGGCTCGCGCGTGCCTCTTCGCTGCGTGCTGCCACTTCGGCTAGACGGCTCTCTAGCCGGCGGGTATCGAGGGTGGCCAACACTTCGCCCTGCTCAACTGCATCGCCTCGGTCGGCCTGCAGAGTCTCCACTCGCCCGGCCGGTTCGAAGGCCAACGATACCGACTGGCGCGCCACCACTCGGCCGGTTAAACGCACTTCTCGCGTCAGCGTGTCAGCCTGCGCCAGCGGCTGCGCCACGACCTGGAGCAGGGCGTTATCCGCGCCCTCCTGACGCGCCTGCTGAGCGCTACTACGCTGACTGGACACCAGCGCCACCACGATCAGCGTCACACCGATCATTAGCAACGCCGCCAGCGCACCGCGCAGCCGGTGCCCCCAAGAAGTCTTCAACGTACCCATGTTGGCCTCGAAATGGTTTATTCTTGAACGATAGCGTTCACTATAATATGTGTACATTACCGTTCAATAACTATTTACGTATGGGCATGGATTTCTTGCATGACAGACGCTCGACCGACGTCGCCTGACCAAAAACGCAGCGCAGGCCGCCCCAAAGACATGGCAAAACGCGATGCGATGCTGGACGCTGCGGCCTGCCTCTTTTTTCGCAACGGTTTGGAGGCCGTCACCATGGAAGCCGTCGCGCGGGAAGCCGGCGTGTCGAAAGTGACGGTGTACGGGCATTTTGCGACGAAAGAGACACTGTTTGGCAGCGTCATCCGCCGCGAAACCGCGACGATCCGTCAAGGGCTGGCCCAACTTCCCGATACCCACGACGCCGTGCGCCAGTCACTGATCGAGGTAGGGGTCTGCATGCTGCGTTTTTTGCTGGAACCCCACGTTCTGGCGGTAGAGCGAGTCATGAGCCACCAGGGCGAGCAGCACCCCAAGCTGCTGAGGGCCTTTTTCGACGCGGGCCCGTGGGCCATCAGCCAGTGGCTGCGCGAAAAACTGGAAGGATTGGCCAGCGCTGGCCACCTGAGCCTACCCGACCCGGCACGCGCCGCCGACCAGCTCTGCAGCATGTGGCAGGGTATGCTGATTAAGGAGGTGCGGATGGGCGTGCGCCCCACGCCCACCGAGGAGGAAATTCAGCGGCAAATCACCAGCGCCGTCGATGTTTTTTTGGCAGCGTATGGGCGGCGCTGATGCGCATTAAAAAGCCCCGCCTTCGCGGGGCTTGGAGCATGGTTTAAACCGTTGATCGCGTGTTCGTGGTTCACACCCCCACCGGCCCACCATCGCGCTTCTGAATCACCACGGTGGCGGCACGCGGGCGTACTTGCCCACTCGCCGCCGCAGTGGCGTCTTGCACCAGGGCACTGCCATCCGCGGGCCAGTTGCCGGGGTGCTGGATGTTGATGAACAGCGCGGTTTTATCCGGCGTGGCAAAGATGCCGGTCACTTCGCAGCCGTTCGGCCCCACCGCAAAGCGTTTGAGCTGCTGCTGGTTGCTGCTGTTGATCACCGGCCCTGTACCGCGAATATCCTCTAACCCTTGGGGCACCACGGCCAATAGCTGGTCGTTGGTGTGCTCGGTAACGCCTTCATAGCCGTTGTCGGTCTGAATCCACAGGATGCCTTGGCCATCTTCACGCTCATCGAACCACAGGCCATCTGGGCTGGCGAACTGGTTCATCTCGTTTAGCCCGGAGTGGTTATCCGCGTCATCGGCCGCTGCGCCGAACACAAATACTTCCCAGGTGAAGGCGTTGGGCAAGCGGCTCTCCCGCCAGCGAATCACGTGCCCGGCCTCGTTATTGGCGCGGGGGTTCGCTGCGTTCGCCGGGGCGGTAGCGAACCCGACACCAGGCTGGCTAAGCTCGCTGCCGTCATTAGTGAAGGTGGCATCGCTGCCCTCGTCACTGCGCTGGGTGTTGTTCGTCAACGTGAGATACACCTCACCCGAGGCCGGGTCTACCGTGGCCCACTCGGGACGGTCCATCGGCGTGGCGCCCAGCAGGTCGGCGGCATCGCAGGTGTTGATGATGATGCCTGCCAAATCGTTCTCGGCTAGGCCAAGTGCGGCGGCCAGCGTGCGGCCATCCTGGGTCTTGGCGCTTGGTGTGAGTGGCAGCCACTCGCCGCTGCCATCGGCATGGAAGCGCGCCACGTAGAGCGTACCGTTATCCATGTATTTATTGCCGATGGCGAGGCGGTCGTACTCAGCGCCGGGGCGGTTGGCATCGGCGGGATCCCAGGCGGCATCAGAGACGTACTTGTAGACATACTCGTTACGGGCATCGTGGCCTGAATAGTAAACGATGGGCTTGCCCGCTTCTAATTTGCCCAGCCAGCACCCTTCATGACGAAAACGTCCCAGCGCCGTACGCTTCACCGCGCGAGCACCGCTGTAGGGGTCGACTTCTACTTGGTAGCCGAAGGTACGTGCCTCGTTGCGGTAGTCATCTTCGGCACGCTCACCGCGTGGAGTGATGTCAAAGCGCGCAAACTCACCGTTTTGCTCGGTGGCGTCGCCTGCCGAGGTATCCCAGCCATAGCGGCTTTTATCCGTGGGAATACCGATGCGCGCATCATCCTGGAAGCGCTCGCCACGGTTGACGAAGATATCGGGCCAGTTCTCTTCACAGGCGATATAGGTGCCCCAGGGAGTCACGCCGTTACCGCAGTTGTTGTTGGTGCCGCGGGTTTGCGTGCCGTCAGGGGAGAACTGGGTTTTTACGTAGTCGCTACCCGCCACGGGGCCCGCTAGATCCATCACCGTGGCGCTGGTGAAGCGGCGGTTATAGGGCGAATTGGCAACGTGAGACCACTGGCCGTTAGCGTCTTTCTCAACTTCAACCAGCGTGACGCCGTGGGCATTGATTTCGGTGCGTGATTCGTCTGCGGGGCGCGCGCCCGCTTCGGCATTGGTCGGCCCACCTTGGGGTGCCCACAGCGCGTCTTGATCGATGTACTCGTTGTTCAGCGCCAGCACAAAACGGCGCGAGGCGTTATCCGCATCCAGGGCGAAACCAGCCATGCCGTCGTGGTGCATGCCCACACTCATCGCCTGACGCTCGGGTGTCATGGGCTGGTCGGCCTGCCACTCCTGGCCTGCCTGCAGCGGCGTACCCCAGGGCACTAACACCTGGGCTACGTAGCCCTCCGGCACGACCACGGCATCGGTGCGGGAACCGCGTACGGCCTCAAAGGCCAGTGTGAGCGGCGTTTTCGCCTGCTCGCCTGCGAGCGCCTGCGCAGCCCCGCCAAACCCCAACATGGACGCTGCCGCCAACCCCAGGCCGCCTCGCATTACGTCGCGCCGAGAGACGTGCTGAGCCAACACCTCGGCAAACGGCTGGTTATGGCTGTGGTTAAACAGGCGGTGATCTTCGATTTCCTTGCTCATGGTGCTCTCCTCGTCATCGCTGGTCAGAACGGACGTCTGCGTTTGGGAGGAGACTATTAGGCAAAGATGAATTAACCATGACGCATTCACGACCGTTATATGACGATCCGTGCGCAAACGGTTGACCCTTGCCCACCAACACGCACCAAAAGCTATACAAATCCATCACACTCATTAGACTCTACATAAACACAGTTGAGCCAATGAGGTGCCGCTATGTCTTCACCACTCCCCCCTCGTTTGACCCTGGATGAGCTTTCCCAACTGACCGCACCGCTGCCTGACGTCGAGCTGCATGGCATCGATATGGGCTGGTACATCGTGCGCCTGCATAGGGACGAATCGGTCAGCTTACTGGTCAACCCACAGGGCGAAACGAAACGGTTCAGCGGCACTCAGTGGGTCAGCCGCGCGCTGGCACCGCTGGGCTTTACCCACGGCATCCTCACCTGGGCCGATGCCGCCGATGAGATGATTGGCAACCCGACCCCACCAGTCTCCGCCCAGCAGCGGCTTGAGCATGGCGTCCGCGTGGCCTTTGCAACTCGGCACTAACACGTCCCGGTCTTACCTCCGCGATGCGGCATGACTCGCCATGATGGTAAAAAAGCCTTCATGGCTTTCAACCCCGCCTGTCGATAAGATTCATAACGAGCCATCAAGCGCTTTCAAGTAGTTGTGTCAAAAATTAATGATCAAAGGATGGACTCTATGCGCGATGAAGAGAAGTACACCAACACCGAGGAGCAGTTGCTCTATCTTCAAAAGTTGCTCGACGAGGAAGATACGGCTGCCCTGAACGAGCTATTCAACGAGCTCGATATCTTAGCGATTGCGCGCACCCTTGAGTCTTTTCCTGCCAAAACGCGTGACCTGCTGTGGGAGTACATTCCAGAGACGCTGCTTGGCGAGGTGCTCGCCGAGGTCGACGAGGACATTCGCGCCGATTACATCGAAGACCTAAGCGCCAGCGATGTTGAACAGATCGTCAAGGGGCTGGACGCGCAAGAAGTCGCGGAAGTTCTCGATGTCGCCGACGAAGAGATCAAAACCACCGTCTACGCCAGCCTAGATCAGGAAATTCGCGCCCAGGTCGAGAACCTCTATACCTACGAAGAGGACATGGTCGGCCGTTACATGGACCCCGAAACGGTCAATGTAAAGCAGGGCGTATCGCTGGAAGCAGTGCAGCGCTATATCCGGATTCATCACCTGCTGGACGACGATTCCCAGCAGGTCATGATCACCGACAAAGACAAGCGTCTGCTGGGCACCCTGACGCTGATCGACTTGGTCAAGCAGCCTCAGGAGAGCACCGTCGACGAGTTTATGGACGATGCGCCTTACACGCTGAATGACCAGATGAAAGTAAGCGACGCCGCCGCCCTGCTGCGCTCCAAGGAGCTGCCCTTCGTGCCGGTGTGTAACAGCGACGGGCTACTGGTAGGCCAGCTGAACGCCGCCGACGTACTGGAAATTACCCAAGACGATGCGGACATGACGTTGAAGCACATGTCCGGCGTGAGCGACGAAGAAGAGGTGTTCACCCCAATTCTGCGCAGCGCCAAGAGCCGCGGTATCTGGCTCGGCATCAACCTATTGACCGCATTCTTAGCCGCCTTTGTGATCGGGCAGTTCGAAGCGGTGCTGGATCAAATCGTCGCCCTCGCCATCCTGATGCCGGTGGTCGCCAGCATGGGCGGGATTGCAGGCAGCCAAACGCTCACGGTAGTCATCCGCGGCTTGGCATTGGGGCAAATTGCCGGTAACAACAAGCAGTGGCTCTATAACAAAGAGATGTGGGTCGGCATGAGTAATGGCTTGGTCTGGGCCCTGGTAGTAGGCGGCATTTCCTACCTGTGGTTTAGCGACCCGCTCATCACCCTGGTGATTACGTTGGCGATCTTCATCAACATGAGCCTCGCCAACCTTTCCGGCGTTCTCATTCCTTTGGTACTGAAACGCTTACAAATCGACCCCGCCCTCTCCGGCGCGGTCATCCTCACCACGGTCACCGACGTGGTGGGCTTTCTCTCGTTCTTAGGGCTGGCGACGCTGATTATTTTGTGATCAACGCGATGGAAAGGCGCAGCTGCTTTTCTATTCGCCCGCTAACATTTATCTAATGCTATCCTAGCGTGCCCCGCCGCTGCGGGGCTTTTTTATGTTGGTCGTCTTGAATACTGAGTGAGGCTACATGCTCCCCGACTACTCCCTCGTCGCCTGGCTGCTGATCATTTTTTCTGTCTATCTCACCGGCGTCTCTAAAGGGGGCTTTGCGGGCGGCTTTGGTACGCTCTCGGTGCCGCTGATGGCAGTGGCGATTAGCCCCACCCAGGCAGCTGGGCTGCTGCTGCCGTTACTGCTGGTGATGGACGTCTTTGCGGTCAAAGCGTGGTGGGGCAAGCACGATCGCGCGGAAGTATGGCGCTTTGTGCCGGGGCTGTTCATTGGCGTGACGGTGGGAACGCTGCTGTTTGGCAGCCTAAGCGAGCAGGGCGTGCGGCTGGTACTGGGTGTTCTATCGGTCGTGTTTGCGGCCTATATGCTGCTCAAACCCGTGGCGAAAAAACCCATCTCCACCTACTGGGCGCTGCCCGCCGCAAGCGTGTGCGGTTTCACCAGCTTCATTGCCCATGCGGGCGCGCCGCCGATGAACATGTACCTGATGCCGCGCAAGCTCACTAAAGAGACGTTTATTGCTACCTGCACAGTGACCTACGCCGTGGTGAACACCATCAAACTCGGCCCGTATATGTGGCTAGGCGAAGTCAACATGACCAGTGCCTGGGCCTCGCTGCTGCTGGTACCCGTGGCTTGGATCGGGGTACGTAACGGTCTTTGGCTACAGAGTCGCGTCAATGAAAAGCTGTTTTACCGCCTGGTCATTCTGGCCATGTTCCTGGTGGGCCTTAATTTGGTATGGCAAGCCGTGCGTTAGTCACCGGGGCCGATGGTGCGGACAAGCAGGCGCCCTCCTCCTCTTTTCTACGCCCCTCGGCGCTCTCGTAAGGAGGGTTTGAGTCACTCTGTATACCGTCATGTTATTCGCCACAATGACAACAAAGGTGATCTCATGTTTGCGAAATACTCCGTTGCCCTGGCTGCCAGCGCGGCACTGAGCATAGGGCTTTCCGCGCAACCTGCTAGCGCTGATACGTTCGTGCACTTATTTGAATGGCAGTGGGAAGATGTTGCCCAGGAGTGCGAAAATTGGCTAGGACCAAAAGGATTTAAAGCCGTACAGGTCTCGCCTCCACAAGAGCACATTCAGGGGGATGCTTGGTGGACTCGCTACCAGCCGGTCAGCTATCAGCTGGAAAGCCGCAGCGGCTCCAGCGACGCCTTTGCTGATATGGTGCAGCGCTGCAATGCAGCGGGGGTCGATGTGTACGCGGATGCGGTGATTAACCATGTGGCCCACGGCAAGGGCCAGGGCATTGCCGGCTCGTCTTATGACAATGAAGCACTGAACTATCCCCATTATCAGCGCGATGACTTCCACGAACCCTGCGGCATCGAACAGAGCGACTATACGCAAAATGCTGAGCGCGTTCGGCAATGTCAGCTAGTCGGCCTACCCGATCTGAACACGAGCGACCCCACCGTGCAGAGCCATATTGCGGATTACTTGGATACCTTGGCAGCACTGGGTGTGAGGGGTATTCGGGTCGATGCAGCCAAGCATATGGCCCCCAGCGATATTGCGGCCATTCTGGCGCAGGTAGATGCGCCGCTTTACGCCTTTCAGGAAGTCATCGACCTAGGCGGTGAGGCGATCAGTGCCACGGAGTATCAAGGTACGGCGGATATCACCGAGTTTCGCTACGGAGCGTCTCTTGGTGATATTTTCAACAATCGAGCCCTGGCCAACCTTCAGCAGTTTGGCGAATCGCCTGCCCTGCTGCCGAGCGATCAAGCCGTCGTATTTACCGATAACCATGATAATCAGCGTGGCCACGGGGCGGGCGGCAGCAATATTCTGACGCATCGAGATGATGCGCTTTATCGCTTAGCCAACGTGTTCATGCTGGCATGGCCGTATGGATACCCGAAAGTCATGTCGAGCTACGCCTTTTCCGACAGCGACCAGGGTCCGCCACAAGTCGCCGTCTACCAGCAGGGCGAGGCCCAATGTGGGGAAGCCTGGGTATGCGAACACCGCTGGCCCGAGATTGCCAATATGGTCGCGTTTCGCCAACAAGCCGACGGCTCAGAGGTCACCCACTGGTGGGATAATGGCCATCATCAAATCGCCTTCAGCCGCGAAGCCCAGGGCTTTATTGCGATTAACCGGGAGCCGCAAGCGCTCACCCACACTTTTCAAACCGATATGGCAGATGGCCGCTATCAAAACGTGACGGCTGAGGGACAATGTATCGTGGTAGAGGATGGTCAACTGACGTTGAGCGTTCCCGCCATGTCTGCGGCAGCCCTGCACGTCGGCGCTCCCTGTCCAGCCTCATAGCCTGGTCGTCTAACGGGCTCTGCCAGCAGAGCCCTTCAAAGAGATGTTATGACGCGACTGGCAACTCTCGCCATGCGCTTAAATTGCCTTAGCAACTTGGGCAAGTGCGGATGCCCGCCAGTCTAAGCGTCGCCACCCTTCTACACTAGCCACCTCGGCCAATACCGGGTCTGGGTTGACCGCTACGGCGCAATCCACGTACTGCAGCAGCGGCAGGTCATTGCGGGAGTCGGAGTAGAAAGTGGTATGGCTTGGGGTGATGGCGTGTTCTGCTAACCACTGCTGAAAGCGGATCACCTTGCCGCCTCGGTACGAGAGCACGCCTTGGCTAGCGCCGGTATACACACGCCCCTCCTCTGAAGTGGCGACTTCCAGCTCCACCGCGAGCACGTGCTCGATGCCCAACGCCGCCGCAATGGGGGCCACCAAATGGTGGGATGAGGCAGAGATCAGCACCAGGATATCGCCCGCCTTTCGATGGCTTTCTAGGCAGCGCCACGCCTGATCAAAAATACGCGGCTGTAGATGGGTGGCGACAAAGCGCTCTACCTCTTTTTCGACGTCGGACACTCGCCGCCCTTTCAAGGGAGCCAACGTCATGGCGAGGTACTCTTCCAACTTGAGCTTGCCCGCGTGATAGGCCTGCTGCATCTGCTCCGCACGCGCCATGAAGCGCTCCGCGTCGCTGATCCACCCTTGCTCAATCATCCATAAATTCCAGCGGTCGCTGCAGTCTCCATCCAGGAGGGTGTCATCAAGGTCAAACAGGGCCAGGCGCATGGGAAACTCCTATCGTCGCGGTTTGGCGCGCGTAGGGTATGCCAAGCATGATGACAGTAAGATGACGAACGCGCGCCTAACGGCTCAGCCAGGTACGGGCAAAACTGTCGGCCGACAGCGGTTTGCCAAACCAGTAACCTTGCGCCTGATTGCACCCCATCTCGGCCAGTAGCGCTGCCTGGGCGGCACTCTCGACGCCTTCGGCGAGGGTTTTCATGTCCAGCGTGTTGGCCATGGCGATGATCGTTTGCACGATGGCGCGATCGTGGTGGTTATCCAACATATCGCGCACGAACGAGATGTCGATTTTGAGCGCATCGGCTGCGAAACGACGCAGGTAAGAGAGCGAAGAGTAGCCGGTGCCAAAATCGTCGATGAACAGCGCATAGCCTGCTTGGCGCATGGCCTGGGTGATAATGACCGCCTGATCGGGGTCGCGCATGAAGTCACTTTCGGTCAGCTCGATGGCAATCGCACTGGGCGAGACGCTGGAGGTGAGCGTGGCAATATGGGTGGTCAAGCGCGGGTCGGCAAACTGCTGCGCGGAGATGTTGATCGATAGCCGTCCAGGGAGCGGTGTACCCGCCGCCTGCCACTCGCTCAGCTGGCGAGCGGCCTCTTCCAGCACCCAGTCGCCGAGTAAACGAATCAGCCCGCGCTCCTCTGCCAGGGGGATGAACTCACCCGGGCTTACCCAGCCCCACTCGGGATCGTGCCAGCGGCACAGCGCCTCTGCCCCGGTCAACGCTTGAGTGTGTAAATCCACCTGAGGCTGGAAGTAGAGTTCCAGCCGCCGCTCCAAGATCGCCACGTGCAGCCGCTCGGTCATCCATTGGCGGCGCTCCAGGGTATGACGCATGGTTTGCGTATAAGGAGAGATGTTGGTGTCGCGCTTTTTGGCGTGGTGTAGCGCGATGCTAGCCGCATTGAACAGCTCGCTGGCCTTGGCGACATCGCCAGGGTAGCGCGCAAAGCCAATGCTCACGTCCAAATTGAAGACGCGATGATCCAAACGAATCGGCCGCTTGACCAAGCTGCACAGCTGTTTGACCACGTCATCCACGCTCGCGCGATCGATGTGAGGCAACAGCAGCGCGAACTCGTCCCCCGACAGTCGCGCGCAGTGCACGTTCGGCAGGTCCAGGTGACGCAAACGTCCCGCCACGGTGGCCAATAACTGATCACCAATGTGATGACCGTGCAGGTCGTTGATCTCTTTGAAGCGGCGCAAATCCAACAGCAGCAGCGCCAGCGGCGACGTCTGCTCATGGGCAAGCTGGCCCATGTCGCGCAGATACTCCATGAACTGCACCCGGTTGGGCAAACCGGTCGTGCTATCGGTGTAGGCCAGCTGATGCATATGGCGATGGTCACGGCGTCGCTCTAGCTCCGCGGCCGCTCCCGTGGAGAGAATCTGTAGCACCGACGTAGCAAAGGCATTGGTGGTTAACGGCGCTTGGTAAAACACCATCATCGCCCCAATGGCTTCGCCTTTCGCGTTATCCAGCCGTCGACCAATCCAGGCTTGTGCGCTCAGCGTAGCGCCCGGCAAGGTGAAGCGCTGGCCATGATGGACGACGCTCTCTTGTTCGAGTACGACGCGCTCGACCGGCGTATCGCGCAGCAAAAAGGTGTGATTCTTGCGAGGCTGACCGGCGACGACCAGGCTCACGGTATGGCCCGTGGTGGCGGGTAGCACATTATTGGGGTGGGGTGACGCTCCCTGGGGCGGCGGTACGGGCTGATCCAGTAGGGCAATGAACCCTGCATCGGCTTCCAATAGCGTGGTCAGCGTGGCGATCAGCTGCTGAAAGTAGTCATCGCCTACCCGGGAGGTCACGGTCGAGGCGACTTGTACGACCGCCTGCTGCACTCGCTGCGCCTCTTGCTGGTCGGTCACGTCGGTAATGAAGCCTTCCAAACAGAGCACGTCGCCTTCGTCGGAGAAAATGGCCTGCCCCTGTTCCCACATCCAGCGCTCGCTGCCGTCGCGATGCCGGATACGAAACGTCACCCGATAAGGGCGGCGCTGGCGAATCGCCGCCTGCACCTCCTGGAACAGCCGCTCTTGATCCTCCTTGTGCACGAGACTAGCAAAACTCGTCACTCGGCTGTGTTCCAACTCCTCCGGCCGATAACCGGTCAGCGCTTCGGCACCTTGACTCACTAACTGCATGGTCCAGTCGTGGTCATTCAGGCAGCGGTAGGCCATGCCGGGCAAGTGATTGAGCAGGGTGTTCAGCCGCCGCTCGCTCTCTTTGGCGGCGGCCTCGCTTTTGCGCAGCGCGGCTTCTGCCTGCCGACGACCCAGCTCGGCGCCTGCTTGTGCGGCGGCAATGCGCAGAATTTCGTTCTCTAACCCATCGAATGCCATGGCACGATTGTTGAGCACGGCCAGTAGGCCAATGGCCGAGCCATCGGGTCCAAACAGCGGCAAGCCCATGTAGCTATCGGCACCGAGCTGGCTCAGGAGATCGTCTTCTGGAAAGCGGGACTGCACATCGCAGGCGTACAGGCAGGGCTCACGACCTACCACGGTTTCACAAGGGGTGCCCGCCAGCGGATAGGAGAGATTGGCTTGCAAGCCCCCTCTTGACCAAACGGCCAGGGTTTCCGCTATATTGGCATCAGTGACGACCGCCACCAGCGCATGGTCGACGGCCAGTAGATGAGCAAGCTGTTCCACCAGGGTAGCAAAGAAACAGGGCTGACCACTGCGTCCGACCCCTTCTGCCAACTGGCGAAAAATCTCTGCTGCTTCTTTCCTTGTGTGCATCGTTGCACTCGCTTATGTCGTTATAGAGCAGCTAAGCTTTGCCACTGTTTTAACAAAGCACGGCGACGTTTGCACCATAAACAGCTACCTTATGGAAGATGTCGAAATGCCCAAGCGTATCGGTGGCCTTGGCATTATGATAAAAACATCTATCGCTATTCAGTTGATTGCCCGCTTCGCTGCACGGCATTTGAGGAGACACTATGACGGGGCCTACCGCCGTCAGCGAAACACTCTACACCTCGCTGGCTAACCAGCTTCCCAGCTTTCTCAGCAGCGCCTTGCTGCAATGCAAGCGACTACCGACCCTACCCGCCGTAGCGCTCAAGGTGCTAGACATCTCGCGCAGTGGCGACGCCACTTTGAGCGATTACGCCCGCGCCATCGAACACGACCCTGCCCTGACGGCCCGGGTCATGAGCGTGGCCAATAGCGTGCACTACCTGCGCGCGGCCCAGCCGCCTCATACCTGTTTCGAGGCGACCCAGCGCCTGGGGCTGGATGTCACCCTGGCCACGGTACTGAGCTTTTGCCTGTTTGAACATGGCCACACCGCCCGCAGTCGCCAGCACTTTTGGCAGCGCGCCGTCACGGCGGCCGTCGCCGCGAGCTACCTCGCGCAGCAGCTCTGCCCCCACCAGTCTGGGAGCGTGTTTACCTCGGCGCTATTGCAAGACATTGGCATGTTGGCCCTGCAAACCGCCTACCCCACCGACGCTGACCTGCTGTATGGCACCGAGCACACCTCCCACCTACATACCCTTCAGGTGGAAAGGCGCTATTTCGACTGCGACCACGCTCTGGTGGGCGCTTGGTTGCTGGCAAAATGGGGCGCCCATGACGCGTTAGTGCAAGCGATTCACGGTAGCCACGACGGGCTCGATACCGAGGATAACGCTGCGCTCTGCCTACGGGTCTCCGGCTCGGTGGCCGATGCTTGGTTATCGGCCAATCCCGCTCAAGCATTAGCAGGCGTGATACGCCAGCTCCAGGCGTTAGCGCCTGCGAGCGAGTGGGCCATGTCGGGGCTGCTGGCACACCTGGAGCAGTCCCTTCCCCCCTTGATGGACACCCTCGGACTGAGTCAGCCCGTCCCGGTCGACAGCGTAGCGCTACTGCAGGAGGCTCAGCAGCTGCTCTTTGAGCACACCTTGGTGCTCAGCGCTCGCTTGGACGCTCAGCAAAAAGCACGCAAAACGCTGCTCAACGATTACGCCATGCTAGAGCAGCGCAGCCGGATCGACCCGCTGACCCAACTGGCCAATCGCGCTTGGCTGGAGGAGCAGCTACGCGCGCGCTTTCACCTCTGCCTATCGACCAAACGCACCATGTCAGTGGTGTTCATCGACCTGGACCACTTCAAAGTGCTCAACGATCGCTTCGGCCATCAGGCGGGCGATGAAGTGCTCACCCGTTTTGGCAAAATGCTCGCCTCGCTGATTCGCGTGGGCGACCTGGCGGGCCGCTACGGGGGTGAAGAGTTTCTGGTGATTCTGCCGGACGAGGATGCCGAGGGCGCGAGACGTTTTGCCGAACGCATTACTCGACGCTTGCAGGAGCGCCCCATGGCACGGATCGAGCAAGAGGCGCTTTACGTCTCAGTGTCGATTGGCGTGGCTTGCCTGACCGACGGCGGCTTTGGCAACGAGCGCGAACTGATCGATGCCGCCGACCAGAGTATGTACTTCATCAAACGCTCTGGCCGGGGCGGGGTGTCGGTGTATGGTCACTAACCCTGGCCGTCAGCTCGTCATGGCATAGGGCAGGTAGAGCGCGATGCTGGGGAAGAGATGCATGAGCGCAATGGCCAGCAGCATCAGCAAAAAGAACGGCAGCGTCGCTTTGGTGATGGTCAAAATATCCTTACCGGTCAACCCTTGGATGACGAACAGGTTAAAGCCAACCGGCGGCGTGATTTGCGACATCTCGACCACGATCACCAGGTAAATGCCGAACCAGATCAGATCGAAGCCCGCAGCGCTGATGACCGGCATGATAATCGCCGTCACCAGCAGGATCAGCGAAATACCGTCCAAAAAGCAGCCCATGATGAGCAGCAGCAGCGTCAGCGCAATGAGCAGCATCGTAGGCGAGAGCCCCATCTCACCAATCGCCTGCGCCAGCTTCATGGGAACCTGAGTAAAGCCCATGGCCGAAGTGAGGAACGACGCACCGGCAATGATGAAGGCGATCATGCACGCCGTACGCACCGCCGCAAACAGCGAGTCGGTAAAAATCCCTCGATTGAAGTGGCCGTTGAACCGGGCAATGATCATCGACAGCACCACGCCCACCGCAGCCGCTTCCGTCGGCGAGGCCAGCCCGCCGTAAATCGAGACGATGATGCCGCCGATCAGCAGCAAAATAGGCACCAGCGCCCAGGTATTGCGCAGCTTTTCGGCGAAGCTCATATCGGATTCATCGGCACCGGTGAGGCCTTCGCGGTTGCCTTTGAGCAGCGCCCACAGCACCAAATACGCCATGAACAGCGCCAAAATCATTAAGCCGGGACCAATGCCCGCCATAAAGAGCCGCGAGATCGACTGCTCCGTGACCACACCGTAAACGATCAGCACGATCGAGGGGGGAATCAGCAGACCCAGCGTGGACGCACTGGCCAGCGTGCCAATCGCCATATTGCTGTCGTAGCCACGACGCTCAAGCTCTGGCAGGGTCATTTTGCCCACCGTGGCACACGTTGCTGCCGATGAGCCGCACACCGCTGCAAACATCCCGCTACCAATGATATTGGTATGCAGCAAACGGCCCGGCAGGCGATTCAACCAGGGGGACAGTCCACGGAACATGTTGTCCGCCAACCCCGAGCGAAACAGAATTTCGCCCATCCAGATAAACATCGGCAGTGCCGTCAAATCCCAGCCGTAGCTTGCACCCCAAAAATCGGAGGCCAGGATAGGGCCGGGGTCAAAGGGGCTGAAAAACTGCAGCGCAATCCATGCGGTGCCTATCAAGGCAAAGGCAATCCACACCCCGCTGCCCAACAGCAGCACCAGGGTCAACATAGTCGCTAAACTTAGTAGTAGCACGAGGGTCTCTCCCGAGTCGCTGCTTAATGCGCGTCGTTATCGTCGATGGACATGGCTTCCCGAAAGCTTGCCGGGTCGCGTATGGCAATGCGCCCAGCCATCCATAGTGCTTCTAATAGCGCCAAAGCCAAAAGCCCTACCCCAACGGCGAGCGCCACCTGGGGAATCCATAGAGGAATCGACATAAAGCCCGATGACACATCGTTGTACTGCAGGCTTTCCCTCGCCAAACCGATCAGGCCATAGGCCAGCAAAACGCTGATGACCAACGCGATCAACAGTCCGAAGACCTCAAACCACACGCGCACGGCTGACGGCAGACGTGAAATCAGTAAGGTCACTCGGATATGGGCATGATGAACAAAGGTGTAAGCCAGCCCCAGAAACGTGGCGCCCACCAATAAATAGGAGGCCATTTCCGACACCCCCGTAATACTGATACCGAGTCGGTTAACGCCCACCAGCACCAGTAGGGCATCCACTAAACGGAAAGTGACTTGGAGCGCGATCAGCGCACAAATGGCCACCATGCACGCTGCTGCGCCCCAGGCACCCAGGCGATAGAGTTTGTCGAATTTAAACGTCATGTTCGCAGTCTCACAGAGCGCGTAGGGGAAGGGGCAGCCCGCGAGCTGCCCCAGGCGTTACCGAAGCAACGAGGCTTTAGTTGCCACGCTGCGAGCGGTAGGTTTCCAGTGCCGCTTTGGCTTCATCGTCTGCACGAGACTGCCAATCGGCGAATAGCTCGTCACCGGCCGCCTGCAGTGCAGCCGCTACGTCAGCATTGGGCGTCGATACGCTAATGCCATTCTCTTGTAGCGCCGCCAGGCTTTCCTCGTTGTTCTCACGGCTCATCTGCCAACCGCGCTCTTCGGCACGCGCCGCTGCTTCCATCAGCGCGTCTTGAGTCGCTTCGTCTAAGCGGTCAAAGCTGCGCTGGCTGATGAAGACGATGTTCTTCGGCAGCCACAGGTTGGCATCGGTGTAATCGGTCACGTAATCCCACGCGGCCATCGAGTTACCGGTAGAGCTGGAGGTAATCATGGCGTCCACACGGCCCGTGCTGAAGGCAGTGGGAATATCGGACTCCTCGGTTTCAGTGGGGCTACCGCCCAGGTTATCGACGAAACGCTGGGTGTTGATGTTCGGCGCACGCACGCGCAGCCCTTCGAACTGGGCCGGATCCGTCAGCGGCTCGGCGGTATAAATACCCTGCGCAGGCCAGGCGACGGCGTAGAGCGGAATCAGCCCTTCATAGGCGAACAGCTCGGTGATCATTGGCTTGGTGGCTTCCCACAGCGCGTAAGCATCGTCGTAGCTACCGGCCACACCGGGCAGCGTATCGACTTCGAAAATCGGGTCGTCGTTGGAAAGGATCGACAGGAACACCTCACCGGCATCGATGGTGCCGCGACGCACCGACGGTTTGATCTCCCCGTGGGACACCAGCGAACCGCCGCTATGGACGGTAATGGTGAGCTCGCCATCCGTGGCTTCTGCCACGTCTTCCGCGAACTGCTTGGTGTTTTGGGTATGAAAGCTGGCATCGCCGTAGGGCGTCGCCATGGTCCATTCAGCGGCCTGAGCGGTCGCGGCGGCGGCAAGGCTGCAAGCCGTGGCAAGAAGTAGGGGGGTAGCCAAGCGGGTACGCATAGGAAAAGTCCTCTTATTCATATTGATGGAGGTGCTGCACGGGGGTGGAGGAAGGAGCGCTAGGTGTGACCCAGCGTCCGGTAAAACACGTGTTCGTGATCTCGGTATGCTTTTCGGCGGCATACGCCAGCGCGCACTCCTGCGCCAAACGGGCAACGCCGCGGCAGAAGCGTGGATGATTGGCGCTACGCCAAATCACATCATAGTGCATGGCGGGTAACGGCGCGGGGAGGGCCAAGCGGTAGAGCTCGCCACGCCACCACTCATCCAACACGGTAGCGACCGGTAGCGCGCCAATCCCTAAGCCTTCCGTGGTCAAACGCACAATGGTCATGAGGGTGCTGACGCTATGAATACGCGGCTGATGAACACCTTGTGCCGCCAGATAGCTCACCAGCTCTTCATAAGGGCGCGCCAGCTTGCCAAAGGAGATGAACGGCAGCGTGGTGCACCACGCGTGGGGGCGTGCGCTCAGCATTTGGGCATGGCGTGGCGAGACGAACATGCCCATTTCGTAGGGGATTAGCGTCTCTTGGTCGATCTGCTCGGGGGGCAGGTAGCCGTTCATGGCCAAGAGAATATCCAGCTCGTTGCTCATCAACCGCTCGTTAAGCGCGGGAGAGTAGTCGACAGTCAGTTCGATGATCAGCTTGGGGTAGCGCTCGGTGAGGCGCTGCATGAAGCGAGGAAACCAGCTATGGGCAATCGTCTCGATCGTGCCGAGCCGCAACGGTGCCGAGAAATCCTCTTCGCTGTCGAACAGCTTCAAGGCTTCATCGCGCTGAGCCAGCATACGCTCGGCGTGGAGAAAGAACTCTCGACCGCGCATCGTGGGCTGAATAGGCCGCGCCGAGCGCTCTAACAGCAGCTCGCCCACCGTGCTCTCTAGCCGTGAGATACGCTCGGAGACGGAGGGTTGCGTGATGTGTAAGCGCACCGCCGCTTTACGAAACGAGCCAAGCCTGACGGCCCATACGAAGGCGTCGAGTTCCTTAAAATCCAGCATCGTCTTTACCAGCCTATCAAAAGCGCATTCATGGAAAGCACCGCATCAGGCGCTTTCACCACGCCGCCCACCGCGGGTAACCCTGGTGAAGCGTCGCTATGCAAATGTGTGTGCAACCTGCCGTGCTGGGCACGGGCAAGCTGTCGCGGGGCTGGCAACCGCATGTGGTACTCCTCGGAAATCACCCTTCCCTAACCATTGTTATAAGTGTCGCAAACACGCGACATACGGCGGATCAGGGCGTCTCTTTTGTAATCTTTTTTGAGTCGCTTTCTTTAGTTGATAATCGTATCACGCCCTAGCGTCAACTATTTTTCTACTAAATAACAGCATGATAGGAACCACCGATACTTAATATCGCTAAAAACGATTGGCACTTGAGACACAGGCTCCATATATTATTTTTGCGTTAACACAACCATAAACATACTGACTAACGAGTCATCATGATTAGCAAATGGTTTCCTCATTTAGCTAATTAATTGCGATATCAATTACTAACAACACGCAATCCTGCAGGAGACGTTATGGCGATTCCGCTGCTTAACTGCGATATGGGCGAAAGTTTCGGCAACTGGTCGATTGGTTTGGACGCCGATGTCATGCCCTACGTTGACTGTGCCAACATTGCCTGCGGTTACCACGCATCCGACCCCCACGTGATGCGCAAGACAGTAAAGCTTGCCGTTCAGCACGGCGTAAAAATCGGTGCGCACCCTGGCTACCCGGATTTAATGGGCTTTGGCCGCCGCTCCATGGCCTGCTCGCCTGCCGAAGTGGAAGACATGATGCTCTACCAAATCGGCGCACTAGCGGGCATTTGCCAAGCGGAAGGCACCGCGCTGAGCTACGTCAAACCCCACGGGGCGATGTACAACGACATGGCTGCCAATCTGGCATTGCTGGAAGGTGCCATGCGCGCCGTGAAGGCATTCGATGTCCGCCTGCCGCTCATGGTGATGGCCACCGCCAATCCAGCGCCGCATCGTCAGTTAGCGGAAAAAATGGGCGTGACGCTGTGGTTTGAAACCTTTGCAGACCGCGCGTATGAGGCCACTGGGCACTTAGCCTCTCGCCGCCTGCCGGGGGCCGTGCACCACGACCAAGCCACCATCGTCGCCCAAGCCGTCACGCTTGCGAAAGGGGAACCCCTCACCGCACGGGATGGCAGCGCCTTGTACCTGCCCTGCGACACGCTCTGCGTGCATGGCGATAACCCCGAATCCGTGGCCGCCGTGCGCGCCATTCGTGAGGCCTTTACGGCGCTGGAGTCCGCGTGAAACTGCGCTTAGAAACGGCAGCGATGGACGCCCTGACGGTGCGTCTGTTCGATGCCATTGATGAAAGCAATATGGCGTGGATCATGGCCGCCGACGAGGCGCTACGGCGCGCCTTCGATCACGCGCTGATTGATCTCATTCCGTCGTACACCACCCTGCTGGTGCACTACGACTGCCAAAAGCTCACCTTTGCCCAGGCCTCGACGCTCGCGCGCAGTGCGCTGCGCAATTTAACGCCCGCCGATGCCCAACAGGGCCAGCTCCACGAAATCCCCGTATGGTACGACGAGCGCGTTGGCCCGGAGCTACCCACAGTTGCCCAGCGCGCTGGGCTCAGCGTCGAGGCGCTGATTGAGCGCCACTGCAGCCACGACTACTGCGTGTTTGCACTGGGCTTTGCCCCTGGCTACGGCTTTATGGGCCTAGTGGATGAAGCCATTGCCACGCCGCGTTTGAAAACGCCCCGCCGGCGCGTCGCGGCCGGAAGCGTGGGCATTGCCGACCGGCAAACCGCCATTTATCCGCTACTTTCCCCCGGCGGCTGGAACATTCTTGGCAGAACAGCCGTGCCGCTTTTCGAGCACGCCAAACGTGGCGAGCCGCTGCTGCGACCGGGCGATAAAGTGCGCTTTAAGGCGATATCCCAATCAGAATTTGAAGCGGCTGGGGGCGATACGACCCCGCTGGAGGAGCGGTCATGAGCCAACCCATGTTGACCGTCAAGCAAGCCGGACCGCTGGCGCTGATTCAAGATGCGGGCCGCTTCGGCGTCGGCCACTTAGGCGTGACTCAGGGCGGTGCCGCCGACTGGATCGCCTTCCGCTGGGCCAACTGGCTGCTGGGCAACCCGCTGGAGAGCGCCGCGCTGGAAATCGTCATGGGCGGCAACCTGACGCTGGTGGCCAATAGCGACGTGCGCCTTGCCCTCACCGGAGCCGACCTTGCCGCCACGCTGGATGGCCAGCCGCTGACGCCCAACGACAGCTTTATGATGCAAGCGGGCCAAACGCTGGTCTTTCGTCAGCCGCGAAAAGGCCTGCGCGCGTACCTTGCCTTTCCTGGCGGGCTTGATGCGCCAACAGTGCTGGGCAGCCAAGCCTGCACGGCAAGAGAGCACATCGGCGGCCTGCACGAAGATGGCAAACCGCTTAAAACCGGCGATCAGCTCACCTGGAAAGGCAGCAGCGCCACGCCGCGACAGTTACCCCAAGGCACCCAGCTTCCCCTGCCCGACTCAGAAGAAACCGTGCTGGACATGGTGCTGGGCTCCCAAGCCGCGCACTTTGCCGGGCGCAGCCTGTTCGATGCCTTCAACCAGCCCTGGACCGTGGACCAACGCGCCGACCGCATGGGCATTCGACTCACCGGCAAAGCGCTGAACAGCCGCCTGGGCGGCATCGTCTCTGAGGGGATTCCGTTAGGTGCCGTGCAGATTCCTCCCGATGGTCAGCCGATCATTCTGATGAACGATCGCCAAACCATCGGTGGCTACCCGCGCCTGGGTGCTTTGACGCCCATGGCCTGCGCCCGCCTCGCCCAGTGCTTGCCGGGCACCAAGGTGCGTTTGCAGCCCATTAGTGCGACGCAGGCGCAGGCGGCCTACAGAGCGCAGTTATTGAAGTGGCAGTAAGGCTAAAAAGCCCCTCATCAGGGGCTTTTATCGCTAGGAGTGCCTAATGAGCCGCTTGCTTCTTCGCCGGGTCATTGGCAGTGCGACGCTGTGTACCCAACTCTTCAGCGATGGCGGCAAAGAAAGCATCGGTAGAGGCTTGATGAGGCTTGGTCACAAGACTAACGCCAACAAACAGCACACTCGCGACCACAATGCCCCATACACCGGCAGGCAGACCCAGTAGTGAATTGCCGGTGGCATACATCAGCAGTACAAAGGCGCTGGTACCCACCACGCTGGTCAGTGCACCGGCAGCCGTGCCGCGCTTCCAATAGAAAGCACCGATCAGCGCAGGCACCATAGCCACCAAGCCCGACGAGGCGGCCACCGACAGCACTGCAATCAGGTCAAGCTGCAGCTCGGCGAACGCCAGCGCCATCAGTGCAATCACTGGCACCACACACTTACCCACCAGCAGTTGACGCTTTTCACTAACGCTGGGTTTGAGGTTGGCATAGACGTCGCGGGAGACCATGGATGCCAGGGTCAGCATGATCGAGTCGATGGTGGAAACGGCCGCCGCCATGATGCCGATCATCACTATCACGCCTAATACGGGCGGCACGAACTCGGAGGCCAGTAGCGTGGGCGTGGCTAAATCGGCGCGCTCTAGGCTAGGGAAAGCGGCCAACGCCGAGAACCCCCACAGCACGGAGACCAGAGTGTAAATAAACCCGAACACCAAAAAGCCAATCAGCATGTGGCGCATTGAGCGCAGCGACGAGGGCATGAAAAGACGCTGACTGACCTGCGGATTCGACAGGCTAAAGAAGAACCAGGGAATGGTGAGCCCTAGAAAGGTCACAAAGCTGAATAGCCCTGGGCCGGGTACCGTCAGGGACTGAGGGTGCTCCGTTGCCAACGTATCGAAGAGTACGCTAAAACCGCCCAGGTGTTGGATCACCAAGAGCGCGACCAACGTGGACGCCACGATCATCATGATGGCCTGGAGCGAGTCGGTCCACATGACTGAACGAATCCCGGCGATATAGGAGAAGAAAATGGCGATCACCGTGGCCAGCACGACCCCAGTGGTAAACGTGATGGTGCCATCCGTCATCCCCTGAAGCAGATAACCCACCCCGGCGAGCTGGACGGCAGAATAAGGAATCAGGAAGATACAGCTCGCTATCGACACGGCCATGGCCACCGGCTTGCTATGGTAACGATGCCCCAGCATCTCGCTGGGCGTCACGTAGCCGAACTTCTTGCCGACCGCCCAGAATTTAGGGCCGAAAACCGCCACCAGTGAGACACCGGCAAAGTAGATGATTTCAAAACCGAGCGCGCCCACGCCACCCGCATAGGTCAGGCCAGCCAAGCCCACCATCATGAAGGCGCTATACGTTGTGGCACTGTAGCTCAGCGCCGAGACCAAGCCGTTCATTTGGCGGTTACCCAAAAAGTACCCCGACATGCTGTCTGAGCCGCCTTTCGCCGAGCGTTGGCGCGACAACATAGCGATGCCAATCGCGACGACCACATAGATAGCGATGGACCACCCAATGAGCGACTCAGTCATCGCCATGTTCCTTAAAATCTGAGGTGATGAACACGTTCAGCGCAATGATGACCAGTCCGGCCACGGTCCAGAACAAAAAGCTGCCGTACCACCGCGACACGTCGCTCAACAGCGTGTAAGGCACTAAATAGCTCAACAAGACAACGGCCCATACGAGCCATATCCATTTACTGCGTGTCATCGTCGATCTCGTGTTGTTACATGGGAGGGAAAGCACACGCTACTGTAGCAAAGCTGACGAACCAGCGATGCCCAGACACGCATACAAAAAAGGCACCCACTAGGGGTGCCTTAGATAGTACGACGAACCGTTGCTGACTTACGACGCGACGTCGAAACGGTCAGCGTTCATCACTTTGGTCCAGGCGGCGACGAAGTCTTTAACGAACTTCTCACCGTTATCGTCCTGGGCATACACTTCTGCGTAAGAGCGCAGCAGCGAGTTGGAACCAAATACCAGATCCACACGCGAGGCGGTCCACTTCACGGCACCGGTCTTACGGTCGCGGATTTCGTAGGCGTTGCTACCTACCGGCTTCCAGCTGTTCCCCATATCGGTCAGGTTCACAAAGAAGTCGTTGGTCAACTGGCCTTCGCGGTCGGTGAAAACGCCGTGTTTGGTGCCACCATAGTTGGTGCCCAATACGCGCATACCGCCCAGCAGCACGGTCATTTCCGGGCCGGTCAAGCCCATCAGCTGCGCACGATCCAGCAGCATCTCTTCCGGCTTCACCACGTACTCTTGCTTCTGCCAGTTGCGGAAACCATCGGCCAGCGGCTCCAGCGGTGCGAAGGAGTCCGCGTCGGTCATCTCGGCGGTCGCATCGCCACGGCCTTTCAGGAAGGGCACGCGTACTTCGTAACCTGCTGCTTTCGCGGCTTTCTCGATACCGACGCTACCGGCCAGTACGATCACGTCAGCCACGCTAGCGCCGGTGTCTGCCGAGATCTGCTCGTAGACGCTCAGCACTTTCGCCAAACGCTCCGGCTCGTTGCCCTGCCATGTATTCTGCGGAGCCAGACGGATCCGGGCACCGTTGGCACCACCGCGCATGTCGGAGCCACGATAGGTACGGGCGCTGTCCCAAGCGGTGGCGACCATGTCGCTGATGCTCAGACCGCTTTCCGCGATTTTCTGCTTGACCACTTCTTCGCAGTAGTCAGTGTTACCTGCCGGAATCGGGTCTTGCCAAATCAGGTCTTCTGCCGGTACTTCCGGGCCGATGTAACGTGATTTCGGGCCCAGGTCACGGTGCGTCAGCTTGAACCACGCCTTCGCGAAAGTTTTCTTGAAGTACTCCGGATCCGCGATGAATTTTTCGCAGATAGCGCGATAGGTCGGATCCATCTTCATCGCCATATCCGCATCAGTCATGATCGGGTTGTGGCGAATCGAGGGGTCGCTGGCGTCGACCGGCTTGTCTTCTTCCTTAATGTTGATCGGCTCCCACTGATGGGCACCGGCAGGACTCTTTCTCAGTTCCCACTCGTAGCCGAACAGCAGATCGAAGTAGCCCATATCGAACTTCGTAGGGTTGGTGGTCCATGCCCCTTCAATGCCCGAGGTCACGGCGTTGCTCGCCTTGCCCTGCATGTTGGGGTTGCCCCAGCCAAAGCCCTGGTTTTCAACGTCAGAGGCTTCTGGCTCAGCGGCCAACGCAGAGGCATCACCGTTACCGTGACACTTACCGACGGTGTGGCCACCAGCGGTCAAAGCCGCCGTCTCTTCGTCGTTCATCGCCATACGGGCGAAGGTTTCACGCACCTGCTGGGCGGTTTTCAGCGGGTCCGGCTGACCGTTGACACCTTCCGGGTTTACATAGATGAGCCCCATCTGGACGGCGGCCAGCGGGTTTTCCATGGTTTCGGGTTTGTTGACGTCGTCGTAGCGCTCGTCAGAGGGCGCGAGCCACTCTTTTTCGTTGCCCCAGTAAATGTCTTTCTCGGGCTCCCAAATATCGGCGCGACCGAAGGAAAAGCCGTAAGAGGGCAGGCCCATGGACTCATACGCCACGGTACCGGCCAAAATCATCAGATCAGCCCAGCTGATTTTGTTGCCGTACTTCTTCTTGATCGGCCACAACAAGCGACGTGCTTTATCCAGGCTGACGTTGTCCGGCCAGGAGTTGAGCGGTGCAAAGCGCTGCGCACCGGTACCACCGCCCCCACGGCCGTCAGCAATACGGTAGGTGCCTGCGGAGTGCCAAGCCATACGGATCATCAAGCCACCATAGTGCCCCCAGTCAGCGGGCCACCACTCTTGGCTGTCAGTCATCAGCGCGCGAACGTCTTTTTTCAGCGCGTCGAAATCGAGCTTACGGACTTCATCACGGTAGTTGAAATCCGGGTCCATCGGGTCTGATTTGCGATCTTGCTGATGCAAAATATCCAGGTTCAACCCTTCCGGCCACCAATCCTTGTTGGACGTACCGGTCGAGGTGTTACCACCATGCATGACAGGACATTTACCGCTCATAGCTCTCTCCCTTATTGCTCTTAGCCTTGGTGATACCAAGGGAACAAATGCTGTGCATCTTCACGCTAGATGAGGTACCGACGCCCACCGTCGCTAGCGCAGGAATGCGTTATTCACGTGTCACAGTTTTAAAGCACCTTCGCAATAGTCACAATTTGCATTTTACGACCAATGTAATAGCTCGCAGCTATTGAAAATATCGCCTCCCTCGTCGATAGGTATCTATGCGTCCGTGCCTTTGGAGCATAGCGCGACTTTTATGACAGTGTATGACGAATATCCGCGCGGCTTCTTGCCTTGTTGCACCATCGCCGTATGGTATAAACGCTATACTTTCCTACCATAAAATTAAATATCGATATAATGTTTTCAGCCGACCTCGGCATTACCGCGGATAGCGGCAGCCGCAGCCATAGCGCTGCTTTCGATTCGACCTCTCAGAGTAATTCCTCATGCTGACGGCTAGACGTCCCGCACCTGGCTTTACCCTGCTAGAGCTTTTGGTGGCCCTGGCGCTCTTCGCCACGCTAGCCACCATTGCGATCCCGAACTTTTCACGCATCATCCAGGAAAACCGCGTCGTCACGACCACCAACGACTATAAAATCGCGCTGAGCTTTGCCCGCAGCGAAGCGGTGCGGCGTAACCAGTCCGTCAACCTCCTTCCCGTGGCCGAAGGCTGGAGTGATGGCTGGGAAGTGCAGGCCGATGAGGTGGTACTACGTCGCTGGTCCCAGGAAGTAGACGACATTGCCATAGTGAATGCGCCTGAGCGTTTTACGTTCAATAGCCAGGGGCGCTTGGTGACGGCAGCGTTTGCCTCACAAAGCGTCTCCGTCACGCTGAATGAGATAGGCCGCTGCGTACGTATCGAACCGAGCGGCATTTCCCGTGTACTCACTACCCGTCAAGCCTGCGACTAATTCATTAGCGAGCAACGCCATGCCAACACCACAACGAGGTATCTCACTGCTGGAGTCACTGATCGCACTGCTCGTGTTGTCGATTGGCTTGCTTGGGGTGCTCGGCTTGCAAACCCAGTCGCTGGTACATAACCGCGCTGCCTATTTTGAAACCCAGGCCACCAATATGGCCCAGGACATGCTGGATCGCATTCGCGCCAACCGAGAGCAAGCGGCGGACTATGCACTTACGCTCGGCGAGGAGGTCGACGGCGACGACCTGCCTGCCACGGATCAAACCGAGTGGATCGCAGATATCATCACCATGCTGCCAGGCGGCGCTGGAGGTATCGAGGTCGACAATCGACGCATTCGTGTCACCGTTCGCTGGGACGACACCTCGTCTCCCAACGACATCCGGCAAATACAACTGGTTTCGGAGCTATAGCGTGGGCAGAGGCGAACCTCAAACAACACAGGCAGGCTTTACGCTCGTGGAGCTGTTAGTGGCCATGGTCATTGGCTTATTGGTCATGGCAGGTGCGACCCAGCTATTCATCTCCTCCCAGCAGAGCTACCGTTTTCAAACCGCGCTGGCCGATATGCAGGATACCGGTCGGTTTGCACTGGATACGTTGGCCCGTGAGCTTCGCCAAGCCGACTATAGTGGCGGCTGTGCGCTGCCCCAGACGAGCGTCCATCTACGTCACTGGGCGGATAGCAATGCGGACGCCTTGCCCCTTCAAGCATGGAACACGCCCAGCAACCATGATTTTACGGCAAGCCTCACGAGGCCCGTCGATGGTCAGGATGTGCTGGCGTTTCGTGGCGGCTTGGTCGCTCGCACAGGATTTACCAGCGACTCCCTGGCTGTCGAGCGCGTCGATGACAACCAGCAAATCACGCTGAGCCGAGAGATAGGAGCCGTTTTTAACCGTCGACTGGTACTCCTGCAGGGGCTGCAGAATTGCGATATTTTTTACAACACGTCTAACGATGCGCGAACGCTGCAGAAAACGGCATCGGCCGGTTGGCAAAGCAACCTCGCCCCCAATCTGAGCCACTGGGGTAATGCGAGCGGACTCACCTACAGTGCGGGCCAAAACGTATCGCTGAGCGCCTTGAGCAGTGCGATCTACTACGTTGGGCAAGATATCAACAACGATAACGTACCCTCGTTGATGCGCTTGGACCTGAGCCCAACGACGCCCCGTAACGAGGTGGTAGCCAGCCATGTGGTGGCCATGCGCACGACGTTTTTGATCGACGACGCCTATGTATCGCCCGAAGGGATCGACATTGCGGATTGGCCCAACGTGAGGGCGGCGCGCGTTACGCTCATCGTACAAAGCGACCGTCCCAACCTGCGTAACGCCAACACCACGCTGGCGATCGGCAATTTTCGAGGGGACAACGCATTTACCGGCGGCAACGGGCGGATTTATCAAGCCTTCACGACGACCGTTTCTTTGAGGAATCGCTAGCATGCAGAGCCACGCATTGAGGCATCAGCGAGGAATGGCGCTCGTGTTGAGCCTGATCTTCCTCGCCATTGTCACCATTTTGAGCCTCTCTTCCATGCAAGGGGCGATTACCCAAGACCGTATGGCCTCTAGCCAGCGTGATTACGGTGTTGCCTTTCAGACAGCAGAGGCCGCACTGAGCGAAGCAGAGGCCCAGTTACAAAACGGCGCTACCCCCGGCAATGGCTGGAGCAACCATGACATGGATATGGAAGAACTCACACGCAACCCGCGCTATCGCATCCAGACGCTAGCACCGCTGGGGTCGCGTACCGTCAATGACGGCACCGAGGTGGTCGAGATGCTTTATCGTATTGATGCCGAAGGGTTTGGCCGTGGTGAAGATACCAGCGTCACGCTCGAAGCCCTCTACGTTCGTCAGCAGCAGGTGGAGGTAGTGGCACCATGACATGTGCACGACTCGCGTTACTCTTGTTGATCACGTCGCTGACGCTAGGCTCTGTAGAGCGGAAAGCGATCGCTGCTGGTAACTTTCCTCCAGACTCTCAACCTGAAAACCCTTCTCCCGATCCGGAGCCGGACCCTGAGCCAGAACCAGAACCAGAACCAGAGCCTGAGCCTGAGCCTGAGCCAGAACCGCCTATCGGCGGAGGGGGCGACGAACCCATTGATGACAATTACGACATCCCCGACGACCAAACAGGCCTCTCCCCTGCTCCGTTGAACGTGGTCAGTCGCGTTCCACCTAACGTTCTACTCATTTTAGATAATTCAGAAAGCGGCCAGGAAGGGTTAGACGGTCGCGTGGCCATTGGCAGTAAAGAGGGTGACCGTGAAACGCTTGCCGCCTGCCAGCCAGACACTTTCAATGCTTCTCAGTGTCCCGCTGGGGCAAGATCGCCACTCAGCAAATCTAGCATCATGAGAAGTGTCGGGCGTGAGCTCATCGCGCAATATCGCGGTGAACTTAATCTAGGCCTAATGGCGTATCAACAAAACCCTGCCTCAAATTTTCGCAATGACTTTAGTACAGGAGGTACTGTTCGCTGGCGGCTTACCGAACGCATGTTGGCTCCCCGCTTTAGCACATCAATGACACCTAGTTTTTATGACCCGAATTTTGAGGGAAGCTGGGATTCACCAACCAAGCGCTATCGCGCCAAGCTACCCAACGAGAATATTTACGCATTTTTCAATGTTGGTCTGCCTGGATACACTTATACCGATGGGACATTTGGCGTACCCACCACCGATAACATTGAATACATGAGTGCAGCGGATAGACAAAGCGATCAGTTTTATCAAAGCAGAGGGGAAAGAACCTATTACGCTTATAGGGACATTGAGAGTACTCAGCCGCGCTTTGACGATTACTTTAATACTTATAGAGTCCTGTTGACGGATGGCTTGCGTCAGCGAGGTATTCCTCACTTTGGTGACTATTTAATCAATTACCCCCTTAGACAACTTGAATGGCGGACAACGTCTTCTCCGGGCCTAGGCTATCTGCACGTGCCTATTGGAGGAATCAGCGATGAAGGCATGGTAGACGAGGACCATTGGGATGCCATCGACGTCAAGCTTGGCACACAAAGACATGACTGGAATGGGACTGGTAATCCCATGACGGACGCCAACTGGCCGCTCATATCAGCGGGCCTGACACCTTTAGAAGGCACCATGTACACCGCTCGTGATTACTTTTTAAACAATACAGAGAGAGGCAGCTCGTTTGGCCCCTACCAGGGGCGTCGTGCAGACATTTCTATTCCCAACATCAATAACCCAGATGCCCAACAGTGTTTAGTAAATGCCAATATTTGGCTGACCGACGGTTTACCCTCGGTAGACAGCTCGGGAAACTCGCTAGGCAACGACGTTAGCGGCGCTTTGGCCAGCGCCGAGGCGGCCATTAAGCGACTCTACGACGACACTGACACACGTCTTCCCAATCCGGTGAGAACCTATGTGGTTGGCTTCAGTCTCCCCCCCGATATCGCCAATCTACCCAACGTTTCCGATGACCCGCTTGGGGATCTCGCCCGAGCAGGTGGCACCGAGCGGGCCTACTTCGCCAACGATGCAGCGTCGCTGAACGAAGTCATGCAGCAGGTGCTGGGCAATATCATCGCCGCGTCTCAGTCCAACACCTCCGCGGCGGTGAATAGCGACGAATTTGGTCTTGAAGATGGCAACCTACTCTATACCGCAGGCTTTCGAAGTGAGGATTGGTCAGGGCGTTTAGCAGCATCGGAGATCGCATCGAATGGCACGCGCAGCCAGCGCTGGAATGCCGAAGCCGAACTGGCCGAGCAAGCGGGCAATCGACGGCTGTTGACTTACCGGCGACTGGACAACGGCACTGAAAGCGGCGTTTTGCTCAGCGCTGATAACAGCGGTTTAAGCAGTGCCGAAGTGCGCTGGCTACAAGGACAAACCGTCCCCGAGTTACGGCAACGCCAATCGCTGCTGGGCGATATCATCAATGCCAACCCTGTGTACCTGCAGGGCACCGACAACCGTGCAGCGCTTCTGCTGGCGGCGGCCAACGACGGTATGCTGCACGGCTTCGATGCGAAGACCGGCCGAGAACTGTTTGGTTTTTTACCGGCTGAACTGACCCAAGGCGATGCGCCCGCCATTCGCTCACTGATGCAACCCGACTATAACCACCGCTACTTTATGGATGGCACCCCGGCGGTTCGTGAAGTGAACATCTCCGGTGGCCCTTCTGCCGTGGCCGTCGGCACTATGGGCGCTGGTGGACGGACGGTGTTTGCACTCGATGTGAGCGACCCAACCGATATGAGGGCGGCCGACGTGCTTTGGGAATTTCGCCATCCCGAGCTGGGCACGGGGGTCACTCAACCCACGATCACGCAGCTAACCGATGGCACATGGGCCGCTATTTTTGGCAATGGCTATAACAGCACAGGTTATCAAGCATCTTTGTTCGTGGTGGATCTCGCTACGGGGGAGTTGATCAAGCAGATCCAGACAGACGTCGGCAGTGCGGAGGCACCCAACGGGCTGGCAACGCCAACCGTCACCGCTTGGCCGAGCTATAATGGCGCGCGCTTTGCCTACGCAGGCGACTTGGCGGGCAATATGTGGCGCTTCTCATTAACCGGCAATGGCGACGTTAACCAGCTATATCAAGGCAACGATAGCCAGCCCATCACGTCAGCCCCCGCCGTAACCCTCAGCAGCGGCTCACCGGATACGCTACTGATCAGTTTCGGCACCGGCAGCTATTTCCGCAACGGCGATATTGGCGATCGCTCGACGCAGCAGCTCATCGGCCTGCGTGACCAAGTGAATCGCAGCTCGACCATTACTCAAAGCGATCTACTGCTTCAACGCATTACGGGTGAAAACTCACAGAGTGGCTTTAACCGCCGCGCCAGCACCAACTTCGCCCCTGACAGTAACGACGTGGGCTGGCGCTTGGAGCTGCCTGCCGGAGAGCGGGTGATTGCCGCCCCGTCGATCTCCAGTAGCCTCCCACGGCGGGTGCGCTTCTCGACGCTGCTCCCTGACGAATCCGACCCCTGCGGCGGTGGGCGTAGCGGGTTCTTTATGTCGCTACTGGCCGACACCGGCGGCAGCGGCGGCTCGACCACGTTCGACTTCAATGGAGACGGTACGCCCGATAGCGACGCTACGATCAACGGCAATGCCATTACCGGCCTTCAGGCAGGCACCGGCGAGCGTTTGGTGGGCGTGAGCGATGGCAACATCGAGCGCCTCTTCGTCGGCAACCCGGATGACCCAAACGCCTCACCGAATGGCGATGGCTCCATCACGATTGGTTTTAGCGATGACCATCTGGGGCGGCGCTCCTGGCGGCAGTTAACCGGGGAAGAGAACGACACCTGAACGACACCTAAGCGGGTAAAAAAACAGGGGAGCCATGGGCTCCCCTATTCATCACGCGCTGTGAATCATGACCTATTCCTAGCGTTCTGCCGACTTACTCCACCAGCGGTAGCAGTGCATTCAGACTATCGCGGGCATCGCCGTAGAACATGCGCGTGTTCTCTTTGAAGAACAGCGGGTTCTCGATACCCGAGTAGCCGGTGCCCTGGCCACGCTTGCTGACGAACACCTGCTTCGCTTCCCAGACTTTGAGAACGGGCATCCCCGCAATGGGGCTGTTGGGGTCCTCTTCGGCCGCAGGGTTCACGATGTCGTTGGAGCCGATGACGATGACCACGTCGGTCGTGGCGAAGTCGTCGTTGATTTCATCCATCTCCAGCACGATATCGTAGGGCACCTTGGCTTCCGCCAGCAGCACGTTCATATGTCCTGGTAAGCGCCCGGCCACGGGGTGAATGCCGAAGCGTACGGTTTTGCCAGCCGCGCGCAGCTTACGCACGAGATCGCTCACCGCCGTTTGGGCTTGCGCCACCGCCATGCCGTAACCCGGCACGATGATGATGCTGTCGGCATCGTTGAGTGCCGTGGCAACGCCGTTGGCATCGATGGACACCTGCTCGCCTTCGATCTCGGCAGCAGGCCCTTGGGAGCCTCCAAAGCCTCCCAAAATCACGCTGACGAAGTTGCGGTTCATCGCCTTACACATGATGTAAGAGAGAATCGCCCCGGAGGAACCCACCAGCGCCCCGGTGACGATCAGCAAGTCGTTGGAGAGCGTGAAACCAATCGCCGCCGCCGCCCAGCCGGAGTAGCTGTTCAGCATCGAGACCACCACCGGCATGTCCGCCCCGCCGATGCCCATGATCAGGTGGTAACCGATAAAGAACGCCAGCGCCGCAATCACCAGCAGCGTCCAAAAGCCTGCGCCGTTGAGGTACATAATCGCCAGCAGCAGCGAAAGCACAGCCGCACCGGCATTCAGCATGTGGCCGCCGGGCAACTGCTTCGGCTTGCCGTCCACTTTGCCAGCGAGCTTGCCGAAGGCTATCACCGAGCCGGTGAACGTCACCGCGCCGATAAAGATGCCTAGCACCACCTCGATTTGCAGGAACATCAGCTCATCGGGGGCTTTGGTCGCCACCAGCGCCGCAAAGGCGGAGAACTGATCCAGCGATGCCTCAGCGGCACGAGCTGCCATCACCCGGCGACGCTCTAGGTCCGCGCTCCAGGCAACGAAGACCGCTGCCAAGCCCACAAAGCTGTGCAGGGCCGCCACGAGTTGAGGCATTTCGGTCATTTCGACCTTGCCCGCCACGTAGGCCCCGATGCCTGCGCCAATCAGCATCATGGGAATCAGCCACCAGTAGGCGCCAATACCGGGGCCGAAAGAGGTGAAAAACACCGCCAACGCCATCCCGACGATGCCGTACCACACGGCTCGTTTGGCCTTTTCCTGATTACTCAGCCCGCCCAGCGACAGAATAAACAGCACGCTTGCCGCAATCGCCGCGGCAGATACGAATCCTTGCTCTAACATATCGTCTCTCCGCCGCTTAGGATTTTTGGAACATGGCCAGCATCCGGCGTGTCACCAGGAAGCCACCCACGATATTGATAGACGCGATCAGTACGGAAATACCCGCCAGCACGCTCACCACCGCGCTGCCCGAGCCAATTTGTAGTATCGCTCCCAGAATAATGATGCCGGAAATGGCGTTGGTTACCGCCATCAGCGGGGTGTGCAGTGAATGGCTCACTTTCCAAATCACCTGAAAGCCAATGAAGCAGGCCAATACGAAGACGATAAAGTGCTGCATGAACGAAGCAGGCGCCACAAGTCCCAACAACAGCATGAGCGCGCCCCCTACGGCCAGCATGGTGACCTGGCGCTTGGTTTGCGCCTTGAAGGTGGCCAGTTCGGCGGCTTTCTTCTCTTCGGGCGTGGGCTCTTTCTCTTTTTTCTTCGGCTTGGCCGCGCCAATGGCTTTCACCTTCGGCGGCGGCGGTGGGAAGGTGACTTCCCCTTGGTGCGTCACCGTCGCGCCGCGAATCACATCGTCATCCATATTGTGATGGATCACGCCGTCTTTCTCAGGGGTAAGGTCGGTGAGCATGTGGCGAATATTGGTGGCGTAAAGCAGTGACGCTTGCGTCGCCATGCGCGAGGGGAAGTCGGTGTAGCCAATCACCACCACGCCGTTATCGCTCACCACGCGCTCGTCGGGCTGCGTCAGGTCGCAGTTACCGCCCTTCTCGGCGGCCAAATCTACGATCACCGAACCGGGTTTCATGGCGGCGACCATGTCTTCCAGCCAGAGCTTGGGCGCGGGCTTGCCGGGAATCAGTGCCGTGGTAATCACGATATCCACGTCCGGAGCCTGTTCGCGGAAGCACGCGAGCTGCTTTTCGCGGAACTCAGGGCTCGAAGGGGCCGCGTAGCCACCGCTCTCGGAGCCGTCCTGGCTATCCTCGAAATCGAGGAACAGGAACTCGGCGCCCATGGATTCGATCTGCTCAGAAACCTCAGGGCGCACGTCAAAAGCGCGCACTACGGCGCCTAGGCTCGTCGCCGTGCCAATCGCCGCCAAGCCCGCCACCCCAGCACCGATCACCAGTACTTTCGCAGGCGGCACCTTGCCCGCCGCCGTCACCTGACCGGTGAAGAAGCGGCCAAAGTTATTGCCCGCCTCGATTACGGCCCGGTAGCCCGCAATGTTGGCCATGGACGACAGCGCATCCATCTTCTGCGCCCGAGAAATACGCGGCACCATGTCCATCGCGATGACGGTGGCACCCTGAGCTTTGCAGGTTTCCAGCAACGCTTCGTTTTGGGCTGGCCAGAAGAAGGCAATCAGCGTTTGGCCTTCGCGCAGCCGCTTGGCCTCTTCATCAGAGGGCTCGCGAACTTTGATGACCACCTCAGCGTCGCGCCACAGCGCGTCGGCGCTCTCGATCACGGTGACGCCAGCATCGCGATAGGTGTCGTCATTGAACCCGGCGGCCAAGCCCGCCCCCGTTTCGATGAGGCACTCATGGCCCAGCTTTTGAAGATGCTTTGCGCTCTCGGGGGTCAGCGCGACCCGCGCTTCTCCCCGGGCACTCTCTTTTGGTGTGCCTATTTTCACACGCTTTCTCCCTTGGTTGTCCCGCCAACAGCGCCGCCCCCTCACCGCCAGCGTGTCATCGCTAGCGTCGTTGAGCGCTGTTCATTCACTGCGGCGCCAAACAACGCGCCAGCTAGCAGTTTAGGATCTAACGCCGAGCCTGCCAGTGACCATTCAACCTTTGCTTCAACTGCGTTGTTTATCTACAACACGTTGATCTGGAAAAGGGAGTGCTTTAACGGCGCACGGTGTTGGCAAAGGCGGTGAGTTCTTCGTACAGCCATACGTTGGCAGGCGCATTGGCGTAGAGGCTGTGCTGGATCAGCGTCATGGTCAATTCGGGAAGTTCGTCCGGTGGGGCCACCATGCGTACGGGCAGCATGGCAACGAAGCGCTCGGCCATTTGGCGAGGCAAGGTAATGATCGCGTCGGTCAGCGCCACGACCCGTGCGGCGGCGATGTAGTTGAGGTTTTTCGAGATCACCCGGCGGCTCAATCCGTGCTGGGCGAGACAGCTCTCGATACGGCTGGGCAGCAGACCACTGATATCGGCGAGTTCTACGTGGAGCTGGCGGGCAAATGCCTCGAGTTCCAGCGCTTCCCCCACGTGCGGATTGTGCTGGGCCGCCAGACACACCAGCTCTTCGTGCATCCAGGGCGTTTGCACCACGCCGCTAGGGAGCGATGACTGGCGATCCAGCCCTACTACCATGTCTACTTGGCGCTGTTCTAACGCGTCGCTCAGGACGTCGGGAGTAATCAGCTCGATGGAAAAACTAATCCCGGGGGCATAGCTCAACAGTTGGCTCAGAAACGCCGGGTACATGACCTCTTCGAAGTAGTCGGTGGTCGCCAGGGTAAAGTGCCGAGTGCTGGTCGCGGGGGCAAAGGTGGCTGGCGGTGCCAACCCCGCCTGTAACGACGTCAATGCCTGTTGCACTACGGGGAGCAGCGCCATGGCGCGGGGCGTGGGCTGCAGGCCCTGCTCGGTGCGTACCAATAGCGGGTCGTCTAGCGCGTCACGCAGGCGTTTGAGCGAATGACTGAGCGCTGGCTGGCTCAAGTGAAGCTTTTCGGCAGCGCGAGTGACGTGTCGCTCACGCATGAGCATCTCGAAGACCAGCAGCAAATTCAGATCAAAGTGGCGGAGCGACCGCATAGCGCCTCACTATTCATGCAATGAATGATTTCATTCTAAACATTCATTTCATTCATCGCTAAAAATTCCTTATCGTCGCGCTTCTTTGAGCATCCCCGCTCGCGCTTGCCACCCTTTTCTTACTGCTGCACACCATAGGAGTACACGTTAGGTGACCCCATCTCAGATCATGCCCAGCCTGTTTGGTGACGTTATCTCCACGTTTATGGGCGTGCCCAAAGCGACTGACCCCAACGCCACCGATGCTGAAGTCGTGGTTAGCGGCGTACCGTTTGATCTAGCGTGCTCTGGCCGTTCTGGCACGCGTATGGGGCCGAACGCCATTCGCCAAAGCACCGCCAACCTGATTTGGGAAGGCAAGCGCTGGCCGTGGGATTTTGCTCTGGAAGATCGCCTGCAGGTGTGCGATGCCGGGAACCTGGATTACGCCTATGGCGAGCCTGAAAGCCTGGTGGATAACCTGGAAACCCACGCCATGCGCTGGCTGAAAGCGGGTAAGAAGATGCTGACGCTGGGCGGTGACCACTACATCAGCCTACCGCTGCTACGCGCTCACGCCCGTGAGCACGGCCCGCTGGCACTGATTCATTTCGATGCCCATACCGATACCTATGAGCAAGGCACGCGCTTTGACCACGGCACCATTTTCCACCATGCCTTACAGGAAGGCTTGGTCGTGCCGGAGCATTCGCTGCAAATCGGTATTCGCACCAGCTATGACCGGAGCAACCATCCCTACGAAGTACTGGATGCCGATTGGGTGAACGACCACGGCCCGGCGGCGGTGCTGGAGCGGATTCGTGCGCGAGTGGGTCACCACCCCGCGTATGTCACGCTGGATATTGATGGCCTGGACCCCGCCTTCGCACCGGGCACCGGCACGCCGGTATGCGGCGGCATGTCCACCGACCTGATGCTGAAAGTGATGCGCGGCATGGTGGGGATGGAACTGGTGGGTATGGACCTAGTAGAAGTGAACCCGGCCTACGACCACGGCGATATTACTTCGCTGGCGGCAGCCACGCTGGGATTGGAGTTCCTTTACACCCTCGCGGCCTCCAAAAAGGCGTAGGCGTTTCGCCGCTCACCTTGCGGAAGCGCTCAGCGTAGGGTCAGGTCAATGACCAGTAGCAGCGCCAGTGCCCCGACGGCCGGCCAAGGACTTTTCAGCACGACGCCAAACAGGGTGAGCGGAATCAAAACGGTCAGCGCTGCCAGCACATGCGGCAGCGCCGCCGCGCCGCTTGTCCACATACTACCAATGACGAGCAACCCCAGTAGGCCTAAGCACAGCCCCAGCCAAACACCTCGTTGACGATATCTTGATGGCATTTTCTCGCCTCTCCTTACCCTATCCAACTGCCCTATCAGGTACCGTGCGTGGCCGCTGGCCTGTCATGATGGCCAGTCGCGTGTCGCTCATGTGTGTTGTCCGAACTGCAGCGCTGCGAGGTGACGATAGAGATCACTGCGCTCCATGAGCGAGGCGTGCGTGCCGGACGCCACCAGCCGCCCCTCTTGAACGACCAGTAAACGGTCTGCATGCACCACCGTTGCCAAACGGTGCGCAATCACGATGCTGGTTCGCCCCTGCATCAGCCGGTCTAACGCGCGCTGCACCAATCGCTCGCTCTCTGCATCCAGCGCGCTGGTGGCTTCATCCAACAGCAGCACCGCTGGGTTTTTCAGCAGCGCACGGGCAATGGCCAATCGCTGACGCTGACCGCCCGAGAGCTGCACCCCGCCCGGCCCCAGCGGCGTATCGAACCCTTGCGGCAGCGCCTCAATGAACGCGAGCGCGTTGGCGTCTTGGGCGGCCAGGCGAAGCTGCGCTTCAGTGGCTTCTGGGCAGCCGTAGCGCAGGATCTCCGCCACGGTGCCACTGAACAGTACCGGCGACTGAGCGACCAAGCCCAGCGCACCGCGTAGCTCGGACAGCGCCAAGGTGCGAATATCCACGCCATCCAGCATGACGTGCCCCTGATCAGGATCGTAAAAGCGCAGTAGCAGTGCCAGCAACGTGCTTTTACCCGCACCGGAGGGGCCCACCACCGCGACCCGCTCACCAGGTCGAATATGAAGATCGATCGCGTCCAGCGCGGGCGTAGAGCGTCCAGGATACGTGAAGCGCACCTGCGCAAGCGTCAGCGCTCCTCGAAGTGGCTGAGCCAGCGTGACCGGCTGCGCCGGTGACTGAATGGTAGGGGGCGTCTCGAGCAGCTCCAGCAGACGCTCGGCAGCGCCAGCGGCGCGCTGCACATCGCCCGCCACTTCGGCCAGCGTCGCAACCGCGCCAGCGGCTAGCACGGCGTAGAAGATGAACGCGGAGAGTTCACCGGGGCTCATACTGCCTTCCAGCACCGCAAGACCGCCCTGCCACAGCATCACCCCCACGGCACTGAATACCACCAGCATGGCCACACCGGTCAGCCATGCCCGCTGGCGGGTACGCGCCACGGCGCTGCCAAACGCCTGTTCGACCCGCTGGCCGTAGCGGTGGCGCTCACCGGCTTCCTGAGTGAACGCTTGCACGGTCGTCAAGCCGCTGAGCGCCTCTTCGGCGTAGCGGCCTACTTCCGCCACGTGGTTCTGGCTGGTGCGCGAGAGCCGTCGCACCCGCCGCCCATACCACACGATGGGCAGCAGCGTCGCGGGAATGCCCACCAGCACCAGCGCAGAGAGCCAGGGCTGGGTCAGCAACATGAGCACCACGGCACCAACCAGCATGACGCCATTGCGCAACGCCAAGGAGATCGATGAACCAAACAGGCTCTGCAGCACACTGGTATCCGCCGTCAGGCGCGAGGCGATCTCTCCGGCGGCGCGTCCGTCGCTCGCGCTTTCGAAAAAGCTGGGCTCCAATGAGAGCAGATGCTCGAACACCCGCTGGCGTAGATCCGCCGCTAATCGCTCCCCAATCCAAGTGACTTGGTAGTAACGCAGCGCCGAGGCGGCCGCCAATAGCGCCACGATGCCAAGCAGGACCCCCAACGTCGTGGCAAGCGCATGGGCATCGGCCGCGAGAAAGCCTTGATCAATGACGCGTCTCAGGCCATGGCCCAGCAACAGCACACTGCCAGACGCAACCAATAGCGCGCCCCCCGCCAGCGCTACGCGCAGGCGATAGGGGCGAAGAAAATGCAGCAGCCGAAGAAGAACACGCGGACGAGAAGAGTGACTCATGGGGAGGACTCGGCAGCAGGGAACAGCCGTTGACCATAGCAGGCATCAGGCGTTTCTGCAGGGCCTACATGAAAACGTGACTGCCCGCGCCTAGACGGACTCACCGGTATCGTGAGGAGACGCCAGTAATCCCAAACGAATGGCTTCGTGCACTAGGCCCGCCGTGTGACGGACGCCCAGTCGACGCATAATGTCGGCGCGATGTGTTTCGATGGTTTTAATGCTGACATTGAGCTGATCGGCAATCGCTTTGCTGCGAAACCCTTGGGCCACCAGCTGCAGCACCTCACACTGGCGCGCGGTGAGCGGGTTGTCATGGGGCGTCTTCACGCCCAGCCATGACGCCACACTAACGAAATGCTCAGGCTCCATGGCCGTCAGCATGAACTGCTCGCCCCGGGCAGCCTTTTGAATGGCGGCCTCTAACGCCGCCACGTCGGCGTTCTTATGCAGGAGGCCGCATATACCCGCTTCGAAAAGACGGTGTATGTAGCTATCGCTGGAGTAGCTGGAGAGAATGACGATGCGCAGCGTGGGACACAGCGATGTGAGCTGTGCCAGCAGTTCAACCCCTTTCAAGGACACAACGGCTGCGTCGATGAGCGCCACGTCCATGTCTTGGTTGGCGACTTCGCTTATCAATTGTTGCTCAGACCCGACCTCTGCCACCACGGTCATCTTGTCGAAGGTTTCAATCAAGGAACTGATCGCGGAACGCACAAGCCGATGCTCATCGGCCAGTAATATCCGAGTCGTATTATCTGAACGTTTCATGGAATATGCCAAAACCTTGACAAGGTAAAAACCTGCTGTAGAACCCCCTCGCAAGCACGGGTCCATTGTTATCTTGGTACCGGTCGAACGTCGGCACACCTCGTCACACAAACGTAAGGAAAACCCGCCACAAGCAACTAACTAAGCTTATTTGACCCGCACGTTAACTCACTGACCTGCAAAGCAGTATAAGCAAAAACCCTGATTATCGTTCCGATTCCAGGATGCCCAGGCGCAGCGCTTTTTCAAGCATGTCGTGGAGTGCATCAAGGGTTTGTGGAGCGTTTGCCGATGCGCTGGTTCTATGCAACAGCGTACCGACATCTGGGCGACCAAACAGCCGCTTCAAAATGGTAGGACACAAAAACATCTCCCCCTTAGCCGCAGCGTGAAGGGCGACTTCCAGCTCGTCAACACCCGCCTCCCGCAGCAAAAAACCGTGAGCCCCTGACTGAAAGACGCGCTTGACCTCGTCAACGCTTGGGTTGACGGAAATGATCACCACCCGCGTATCCAAACCAACGTTACGCAGCCGCTTGATGACCTCGACGCTGGTTTGACTGGGAAACTGGGCATCGATCAGGGCCACATCGACCGGTAACGCCGCCGTAATGGCATCCAACAGATGCGGGCAGGGCACGCTGGCCACGACATCGACCTGTGGGAAACGCTCGAGGACACGGCACAGCCCTTCTCGTATGAAGCCGCTTTCATTGACGACGACGACCCTAATCGTTGCCCCAGCACTGCTGTGCGAACTCATTGCGCACTTCTCCCAAAACCTGACTATCTTGCGGCGCGCCCTGCCGGTTAGAACGCTCCCTGTACTTGCTAAAGTGAATATCTTGGCCCGCTTTTATTGTTCATGAGCGTAAGTTGGCTGGGTTAACCGTTATCGACATTGGATCAGGTCATTCTCTACATAAAAACCCTGAGTCGACATTAAAAACACGGCTGACTGATCAGCCCTTAAATACGCTTATAGTTTAAAGCATGAGCGAAGACACGCCGAGATTTAGACTTAAGTTAAGAGCAGTTTAGTGGAACATAAGACGGTGTAGGCTTTATTTCATCAGGGAACTATTCGCACACCAGCCTACTTTCAACGCTCGCGCTCAGTCATCGTTGACCTCGACCCGATTGCGCCCCGACTCTTTGGCTCGGTAAAGCCCCACATCGGCACGCTTTAGCGCGGCTTTGAGCGAGGTTTCCTCGACCGATACCGACGTTACTCCTAGCGAGGCGGTGAGCCATAGCGTTCGCTCGAGCGCTCCTTCATGCACGGAGAAGGGCGTGGTTTGCACGGTGTGCCGAATACGTTCCGCCACCTGTACGGCCTGAGAGAGCGGCGTCGTGGGCAGCAAGATGGCAAACTCCTCGCCCCCCACGCGGCACAGCAGATCCTCTTGACGCAGTAACCCGGAAACGATGCGGGTAAACGCCTGCAGTACGTCGTCACCGGCATCGTGCCCATACTCATCGTTGATGTGCTTGAAATGGTCGAGATCAATCGTCACTAGCGCAATGGCATAGTCCTGGCGACGCGAACGGGCGATCTCAATGGCTGCCTGTGCCTGAAGATAGCGACGGTTAAACACCCCGGTGAGCGGATCGGTCATGGCCTGTTCGCGCAGCTTCTCTTCCAGCTTTTTACGCTCGGTCAGGTCGAACACGGTCGCCCGGGAGTGCACGAACCGCCCACCACGACGATAGGCAGAGGCTTGAATCATCACATGGCGCTGTTCACCACTGCGGGTCAGCAGGCTGCACTCTGCACTACCGGACTGGTGCTCCAGCACGTCTTGAAACGCTTTATCGAATGCCGGTCGTGTCTCGGGTGTGATGAGCTCACGATACGCCATGCGCTGGAGGACTTCATCGGCCGAGTAACCTAGCCAGGCCAGCTCGGTGCGATTCATCTTGACCACGCGCCCAGCATCATCCAACGAGTGGTAGCCGCAGGGGGCGTTTTCGTACAAATCGCTCACTTCAATGGCATGCCGCTGAGCCGCCCGGCGCAGCGTTCGCTGCCGCTGGCTGCTGATGGCCCACAGCATGCCAAACGCCACCGCCACCGCGTAGATCAACAGTAAGAACCACAGCACGGTCGTCTCTTCGTCGATCAGCGACATCCAAGAGGGGGTGGGCAACAGCACCCCCAGTTTCCAGGGGTAGTACGCATGCTCGCTATAGATATTGCCTGCCAAGCTACGATAGCGCTGGGTGCGAATATCTTCTGTCTGAAAATAGAGCAGTTGTCGATCCGCATTGACGAACCCTTCGCTGCGTTGTGCCATCGCCTGCCAGTAGTCGGGCGCCAATGTCGCCAGCGTCTCGCCAAAGTGCGCCGTTCCCTGGGGCAGCGCTGCTTTGTTCAATAGCCACTGTCCCTGGGCATTCACCAGCAGACTATGACCTTCGTGCCCCAACCGCATCGCCTGCTGCAGGCCGCTGGTGAGATACCGCCAGTTGAGACTGAGCAGCACCACTCCTTGACGGCGCCCAGCCGCGTCAAACACCGGGGTCGAGACGTTCACGACGGGGATGATCTCGCCATCGAGCAGTTCGTAGTGAAGGTCTCGCCCGAGAGGGGTGAGATACAGATCTCTAGGCAGCAGTTGGCTGGCTTCTTGAAAGTAATCCATCTCCTGGTGACGGCGGCCGCTGACATGGGCACCGGGCGCCACGCTCTGTGGCGCGCGCAACACCTCATGGCCCTGATTGTCGATCAGCACCAGTTTGGTATAGCGCGGGTGGTGGCTGATGATGGTATCCAGAAAACGGGAGAGCTGGGTCAGATCGCCTGGCGGATAGCCCGGCTCGAGCAGTGGCGGCGCATTGTGTGTGGCAAGGTAGTGCCGCAGCGCGGGCATTTCCGCAATGGCCAGCACGGAGTTCAGACTTTCATTGATGTCGCGCGTCAACGCTTCCTGGCCTGCCTTCAACACGGCCCGCGCCTCGGTATGAAGGCTCTCGACACGTGTCTCCATGTGCACATGGAGCACGGGCAACAGCATGGCCGTTACTAAAATAAGCGGAACGCTCACGGCCAACAGCAAGCGAGTAGTTAAGCGGCGCAGTGACACTGGCGTATTTCCTGTCTTGGAGCCTGTCGCAAACGCGGGCTCTCATTACTGTTATTAGGAGGTCATATCGCGCTGCCGATATCATTTAGCAGCGCACTGGCGCAATCGTTAGGGTTGTGAGGGCGGGTTGAGCACCGGCGGTAGCTGGGTCAATACATCAAACGGCACCGGCTTGGAGAAGTAGTACCCTTGCAGCAAGTTGCACTGGCGCTGCTGAAGGTCGCGCTGCTCCTCTTTGGTTTCGATGCCTTCGGCGACCACGGCCAGTTCCAAGTGGTGCGCCATGGTGATCACCCCCTGAACGATCGCGGCATTCTTAGCATTTTGGGCAATCCCACTGACGAACAGCCGGTCGAGCTTGACCTTGCTGATCGGCAAATCACGCAGGTAGCTCAAACTGGAGAAGCCCGTTCCAAAGTCATCCAACGCCACGCTGATGCCCAAATCGCGGACATCGTTCAACAGCGCCACCGCCTGTTCGGTATTCGACATCAGCGTCCCCTCGGTCACTTCCAGCTCCAGCAAGGCGGGCGGCAGACCGCTGTTAGCCAGGGCGGCTTTGATCTCATCCATAAAGCCGCTGCGGCGAAACTGCATGGGGGAGATATTCACCGCCACGGCCAGCGGCGTTTCTCGCGTGGCATTCAGCTGGGCAATATCGTGACAGGCACGCTCCAACACCCAACGGCCGATGGCGATGATCTGCCCGGTTTGCTCGGCGATGGGCATGAACAGCGCAGGCGAGACTAGCCCCTTGGTGGGATGGTGCCAGCGAATCAACGTCTCTACGCTGCGCACACAGCCGCTGTACGCATCGACGATGGGCTGGTAGTACGCTTCGAACTGCTGCTGTTGTATCGCCTCCTGTAGCTCACGGCGAATGATGACGTGCTCGGCGATATTGTCGATGGAGTCACCGCAGTACCACTGCCAGGTATTGCGCCCCTGACGTTTGGCGTCTTCCATGGCAAGGCTGGCGTGGTGCAACAGGTCGTGGGGTTTCGTCACGCTACCTTTGTTCGACGCAATGCCGATACTGGCGCTGATGTGCAAGCAGTGCTGATAGAGCGTGAAAGGCTGCGCAATGACGGTCAATAGCCGCCCCGCGAGCGCAATGACGTCGTGCTCGTTTTGGAAAGGAGCCACTAGCACGACGAACTCATCGCTGGACAAGCGGGCCACGTGGGCACCAGCTGGCACGGTATCCAGCAAGCGCTGCGCGACCGTTTTCAGCAGCAGATCTCCCATCCCGTGCCCTAAGGCATCGTTCACCGGTTTGAAATCGTCGAGGTCGAGATGCAGGACCGCCATCGACTGCGCCTGCTGGAGGCACTGCTGAAAACCGTTCTCCAAGCGTGCCTGCAGCGCCCCAAGGTTCGGCAGCCCTGTCAACGGGTCGTGGGAGGCTTGATAGGCCAGCCGCGCTTCTTGATCGCGCTGCTGGGTAATGTCTTGCTGGATACCGATGAAGTGTGTGCACAGGCCGTGCTCGTCGAACACCGGGCTGACCGATAGCTGGTTCCAAAACAGGCTGCCATCCCGGCGGTAGTTACGTAGCAGCACCTGAACGTCCTGATGCTGCGCGATGCCACGCCGCATCGTCTCGATGGCCTCTCTATTGGTATCCTCGCCTTGTAAAAACCGGCAATTGCGCCCCAGCGCCTCGTCAGCGGTATAGCCGGTAATCTCGGTAAACGCGCTATTTACGTACACCAGTGGCAAGTGCGGCTGCGTCGCATCGGCCATCACCACCCCGTTAGGGCTTGCCTCAATCCCACGCTTGAGCAGGCGCAGCTCGCTCTCATCTTTTTTGCGCTGGGTAATGTCACGAAAGATCGCGTACACCCCTATCAACTGGTCGTCCGCGATGATGGGAACGTGGCTAATGTCGAGCTGCACGGGTTCTTGGCAACCCACGCAAAGCGCTTGGTAATACTGATGCTCGCCGTTTAGCGTGGCTTCAAAGGCCGCTTGCGCGACCGCGAAGGACTCTGGATGCAGCAGCCGACGATACGCCATCCCCGCCAACTCGTCCGCCGCTTTCCCGGTGATGCGGGATGCCGCCAAATTGCTGTGTACGATGCGGCCATCACGGTCCAGCTCGCAAATCCCATCTGGGTGATAGGTAAACAGCGAGTGATAGCGCGCCTTCGCGTACAACGACACCGCCTGCGTGCGAAAGGTGAGAGATTTTTCCTTGGTACTGGCCAAGAACGGTATTTTCACAAACGTATCCACGGTGCTAAATCACAAAAGGCATTCACAACAGACAGCAATGAACGGCGAGCCATACGCCACGCCTCTACGACGGCCGTGCCGTCGTAGAGGTCATGTCGGCGTCTGGGGTGTTAGAACGTTTCCCAATCATCCGTGGCCGCAGCCCGGCGAGCAGCGGGTACCGATGACGGTGCAGACGTTGACGCAACCGCAGGAGCCATCGCTTGCTGGCGCGGCTGAGTCGCGGTCGTGCTGAGCTTGAAGGTGGCGATCAACGCCGCTAGCCGATCGGCTTCCTCCTGTAACGATGCCGCCGATGTGCTGGTCTCTTCCACCAGCGATACGTTCTGCTGGGTGGCAGAGTCCATCTGGGTAATGGCGGTACTAACCTGATTAATGCCGCTTTCTTGTTCATTCACCGCCAGCGCGATCTCTTTCATAAGGTCATTGACCTGCTTCACGGCGGCCACGGTGCTCTCGATTCCCTCGCCGCTCCGCGCAGATTGCTGTGCGCCCTCTTTGATACGCGTGGCGATAGCATCGATGATGCCGCGAATTTGCCCAGACGACTCCGAGGTCTTGGTGGCCAGCTTGCGCACCTCGCCTGCCACGACCGCGAACCCACGGCCATGCTCGCCCGCGCGGGCCGCCTCTACTGAAGCATTCAGCGCCAGAATATTGGTTTGAAAGGCAATGCCTTCGATGACTTGAATGATGTCCTGCACGTGCTTGGAGTGTTGCTCCATTTCGCTCATGAGGGCCGTGGTTTGCAGCACCTCTTCACGGGCGTGACTTGCCCGCTGTGAGGCCGTCATGGTGAGCTCGCTGGCCGAGCTAGCCGTCTGGTTGTTATGGGTAACGGTGGAGGACATCTGCTCCATGCTGGACGCCGTTTCTTGCAAGGCGCTGGCCTGCTCTTCGGTACGCGAGGCCAAATCTTCGCTACCGCTGGCAATTTCGCGGGCGCTGTTCGCCACCATTTGGCTGGTGTGTGTCAGCGTCACCATCATATCGGTGAGCTTGGTCTGCATGGCACTCATGGCGCGATACAGCTGACCTACTTCGTTATTACCTTCGTCATGAATCGTGCTGGTCAGGTCACCCTGAGAAATATGCTCACAGATCGTCACGGCGCGACGTAGTGGTGAAACGATCAAACGACGCATGCCCACCTGCAGCCCCACGAACAGCAGCAGAGACAGCACTAACACCGCGACGACGGTCCAGATGATGCGTTGACTCGCGGTGGAAGCCTCACTCTGCATCTCTTCGGCTAACTGCTCTGCAAAACGGGCAAACGCACGGGTGGCTTCGGTCATGGCACCCGCGCCTGCTTCCAAACGACGCTCTTCTTCTGCCAGTTGCGCGACGTTGCCAGCAGCCACGGCATTTTTAAGCGAGGTAGTCACCAGTTCATTGAAACGTTCCACGACGTCCGTGAAGTAAGGATAGCGACGCTGCGCTTCGGTAATCTTGTAGGCCGTCAGCTCGGCAAACCGCTGCTCGGCCCGCTCCAGGCTCTCGCGGGTTTGTTCGAGCGCCGTGGCGGCCTCAGGGTTTCCCTCAGTGCTGTAATCCACGAAGCGCGACAGCCGTAGTCGCATCTCCATGAGGTTGACTTCCATACGGTTGGCCGAATTGACTTGATCAGCACTCAATTCAGCCATTTGATTAATGTCACTCAAACTATTACGCGAGGCGTTAATCGCAAGCGCGCTAATGACTATTACCATAATAATCAATATTGTCATGGCAGCCGTTAAACTGTGCTGGATACGTATGTTTCTCATCACCCTGATCCCTTTCATAAGTTTATAGCAATAGACAAGCACGCCTGCGCTTTGAAGAGACGTGTGTTTAAGCAGAGGCATTCATTGGCTTAACGCCAATGGACGCTCAGAGAATATTCTTTTTGATTGAGAACACGGAGAAGGACGAAAGGCATACTTTGGTCCTATTTTTTATACGTTATAAGTATTATTATTTTACTTAGCCCCCAAGAGGTCAATTGTGGTTACTATGTATATTCTTCGACGAGAGAAACGATAAAAATCATCTAATAATCAAAATACTTATATTAAAAAGCAATATAAACCCCTCTTGAAATTATCGCTATTACCTTGAAAATCAATACGTTAGCGGAATTTTAGAATATTTATACCCTCGTTCTCGTTTAGCGCTAAGCTTATACCGACTAGGCCACACCTCCTTCATCTTCTTCTACCACCAACGTCGATCAGGGTTTTTACTGATACAGATGTCTGACTGGCGACGCATAGCAACACTCATACGAGAGACCGATGACCATGACCACCCCGACGCCTTCTACTTCACCGCCCGCTGCGAACCGCCTACCCTGCCGAGGCTGCCTAGCAAACTGCCACCACTACCCTACCTGTGAAGGTAAGCCTTGGCGGTCATCGTCGGTACCGCAAACGCAAAAAACCCCGCTATAAGCGGGGTTTTTAAAGCTGACCGGCTAAGCCGGCTGCTAACATTCAATCTATGTGATTAATCCATCACTTGAATGTTCGATGCCTGAAGGCCTTTTTGCCCTTGCGTGACATCAAAAGCCACCTTTTGACCATCTTGCAGGGATTTAAAGCCATCAGCCTTAATTTCGGAGAAGTGAGCAAACAGATCGTCGCCGCCCGCTTCAGGAGAGATAAAGCCGAAGCCTTTTGCGTCGTTAAACCACTTTACGGTACCAGTTGCCATGATCGAAATCCTCGATTTAGCGAAATAAATGCCGGGAAATACCCGAGTTACATTGGGTACAACAAGAAACTTTCACCAGGCTCAAACGCTAAATGCTTCGATACAGCTGACAACGTGCAACTTGCTAACCAACGAAGGGCAGTCTGCGCTTCTCAAAGCAGGACGTCAAGCGCCCCCCCCACGCGATGCCTGGCCACTGTTGCTTTGAAAGCAACAAACACGACGTTTTTAGCACTCGCTCCCGCCTGCCAAGTCGCTTAGCGTGATAGAGATAGACGCCTATAACATCACAGAAGGCACTGTCTGCTCTTAGTACTGTCAAGCACTAAGCATTAGACACCAAACGGCGCAGCAGTAAAGGCAGTAACAGTACCAACAGCGTGATGCGCAGGAGATGGTGAGTGGTTACAAAGGCAGGCTCGATACCGAGAGTTAATGCAACCAAGCTGAGTTCGGGGGCACCGCCCGGCATATAAGCGAGCAGTGCCGCCGCCGCAGAGTAACCAGTCAGCCAATGCCCGACCCAGGCAGCGAAAATTGCCAGCATCAGTAACACCAGAGCCTGAATGAACGCCATAAGCATCGCAACGCCTACCTCGCTAACCGGGGCACCCGCAAAACGCACCCCGACCGAGATACCGATGACAGCCTGTGCAAACGCAATGACCAAAGGGGGAACAGCAGCATGCGTGATGCCTGAGAAGTGTAGTGCGGCGGAGACGAGCGCCGGACCAAACAGCAGGGGACTCGGTAGATGAAGACGTTTGCCCAACCACACACCGATGACGCCCGCCAGCAACAGCCACACGATGTCAGAAAAAGCCGGCATCCAAAGCCACTGCGAAGCGGCAACCGAGGCGTTACTTATGTCGATATGACCGATAAACTGTAAAACAGGTGGAATAGCCACTAGCAGGACCAAAATACGCACGGCGTGGGTTATGCCAATGATTCTCAAATCTGCGCCCGACGAGAGTGCCATCCCGGTCACGGCAGACACGCCACCAGGCACACCTGCATAAAGCGCCGTTTCCCAGGAGTGCCCCGCTATCCTCCGCGAGAACCATACTGAGAAGATCATCATGACGGCCGTCGCTGCCAGCATGATCACCAGACTGATGCCCCACGCGGCCACCTCTCCGGTCATGTCAGCAGTGAACGCAGAACCGAGCATGACCCCTATGACGACCAGCACCCCCTGGCGACCTTTGCCTGGCGACTGCAACGGCACACCCGCTAACGCGGCTACCGTAGTAGCGACCATGGCACCCAACAGCCAGGGAAGCGGTAATTGACACCAATAAGCCAGCCCACCGCCGGCCAATCCAAGGGTTAGTGTGGGTAGAAAACGTCTACATCGTTCCAAGTATCGTGGTTGCATCGTTTGTCATCTTATTTGTTTACAACGACAAGCGCCCTGGCGCCGTGACACGGCCCAGGGCGAGAAGGGTGATATTGTCGAGCCAGCAATGTCGTTAGTGGGTACTGGGTTGACGGGTGGTCAGCAGCTTGGGTATCCACCAGGGAAGTACCAAAAGCAGTACCGCCGCCACCCACAACCCCAATGAGATTCCCGACTGCCAGAGGATGCCTACATCCCCCCCACTGATGGAGAGTGCGCGACGCAGGTTCTGCTCCATCAAGCCACCCAATACATAACCAAGGATGACGGGTGCTAAAGAGAAGCCCAGTTTGCGCAATAAATAGCCAAATACGCCAATGACCAGCATCAAGTAAATAGCAAACAGATCGGAGTGAAGTTGATACACGCCCACGAATGCCAAGATCGCAATGGCGGGCACCAGCACCCAACGAGGAATAGTCAGGACGCGAGCGAAGACACCAGCCAGCGGCAAGTTGAGCATCAACAAAACGATATTGCCAATGTACAGGGAAGCGATAAGACCACCGGCAACCTCAGGGCGCTCGGTGAACATCATTGGGCCAGGCGTGATGTTATAGAGCATTAAGGCACCCAGCAGTACTGCCGTCGTACCCGAGCCTGGAATGCCTAAGGTGAGCATGGGTACAAAAGAGCCCACCGCCGCTGCATTGTTGGCCGACTCCGGCGCAGCTAACCCGCGCATATCACCCGTGCCAAAGGTATTGTCCTTATCGGAGAGTCGCTTTTCAGTCGTGTAAGAGACGGCCCCAGCAACAGAAGCACCTGTCCCCGGCAGCACTCCGATGATAAAACCGATCAGTCCCGAGCGGATGATGGCCCCCTTACAAAACAACACTTCCTTGAGGCGCACGAAGACACGCCCGAGAACCGGTAGTTCCCCGTCGTTATCTTGACGCTGGGCATGTTCCAGCATCAACAGAATTTCACTAATGGCAAATAAACCGATGATCATTACGACGAAATCAATCCCGTCGTAAAGTTCGGGCATGCCGAAGGTGTAACGCAATACACCGCTGCCCGAGTCAATGCCGACAGTACCAATCAAAATCCCGAGGACGGCGCCAATCGCCGTTTTGATGGGGTCTTTACCCATCATCACCGACATGGACGAAAACGCGAACACCATGAGGGCAAAAAACTCTGCCGGGCCGAACAGCACTGCCACCTTGGCAAGCAGCGGCGCAAATAGCGTCAAACCTAGAATCGCAATGGTCGCACCAATGAAGGAGCTCACGGCTGATAGCCCAAGCGCAGGGCCTGCAAGACCTCGCTGCGCCAATGGGTAGCCATCCAAGGTCGTCATGACCGCTCCGGCGTCGCCCGGGACATTGAGCAAAATGCTCGACATGCGGCCACCATATTCGGCGCCGGTGTAGACCGCGGCCAACAAAATGAGCGACGACTCAGCGGGCAACCCTAGCGTATAGGCAAGCGGCATGAGAATCGCAATGCCGTTGATGGGGCCAATGCCTGGCAACGCGCCAAACAGCGTGCCTAGCAGCGCACCCAGCAACGCCAAGCCTAGATTGAGCGGGGTTAGCGCAACACCAAACCCGTCGATAAGGAAATCGAACATCGTAGCAACCCTTTAAAGAAAGGAGGCGAACCAGTAGCCAGAGGGCAAGCTGATCCCGAGGGCAGTGGTAAACAGAAAATAACCGACTACCGACATGAGGGCGCCGGTCATCAGTGCTTTCACCCAGGAGGCACCAAATAGCCTTGCCAGCGCGGTGACTGTCAGTAGCGATGAGACGATGAATCCCAGTTGTGTGAATAGCACGGCATAGGCCAACAGCAACGCCAGGACCAGCAGTAGCCGAAGGGCCAGCGCCTTATGAGGCCATTCACCATTCGGGCCCGGTCTAAAGACCATGACCAATGAAAGCAGCGCCAACACGATGGCGAGTACTATCGGGAAGGCCTTGGGGCCCACGGGTTCGTAGCTAAAAGTGGTTTTTAGCTGCATGGCCTGGACGGCGATGAACGCCGCCAGACCGATGAGCGCAATACCCAGCATTCGGTCGGCGGCGATTTTCATTGGGTCAGACCTACCTCTTCGGCTAAACCTTTAAACTCGGCAACTTGCTCTTGTACGTACCGATCGAAGTCGTCACCGAACCGCGCCATGGGGAACAAGCCTCGCGCTTCACGTAGCTCGGCGAAGACGGGGTCTTCCGCCAATTGCTGCATGCGTTCGACCCACGCCTGGTACGCTTCATCACTGACTTCCGGCCCCATGTAGTATCCCCGCCAGATCGGCCACTCCACGTCGTAGCCCTGTTCGGCCGCGGTCGGAATTTCTGCGTAAGGGCCATCCATGCGCTCTTCGGAAAGCGCTGCCAAAACGCGGATGGTCCCGCCTTCGAGCTGTGATCTCAGTTCGGACAGGTCGCCGGTGAATACCTGTATGTGGTTGCCTAACAGGGCCGCCAATGCTTCACCACCGCCTTCGAAGGCCACGTAACGGAGGTCTCTGGGTGACATGTCACCCGATTTCGCAATCAGGGCCGCCTTCATCCAGTCCTGGCTGCCGACAGTGCCACCGGCACCGAAAGCGATTTCGTTCGGATTCTCTTTCAGGTCCGTCATTAGCTCGCCCAGGCTCTGCCAAGGCGCATCGGCACTGACGACAATCGCGCCATAATCCACCCCCAAAGCCCCTAGCCAGCGAACCTCATCAGCGTCGTACTCGCCAAACTTGCCCAGCGCAAGGTTCACCGCAGCACCGGTGCTGGCCGCCACGATAAGGCCGGGGTCATCCGTACGCACGCCGTTGACATGGTTATAAGCCACTGCGCCGATACCGCCTGGCATGTAGCTCACCATCATGGGCCGACTGACTAATGCCGTCTCTTGAAGGCCGTTAGCCGCTAGGCGACACGTCAAGTCGTAGCCACCGCCAGGTTTAGCGGGTGCGATGCACTCGGTGGAGTCAGGAATGGCTTGCGCTTGTACTTGCCCTACCCACAAGGCACTACTCATCAAAGCGAGGCCAGAGGCGTAACGTAAGGTTGAGTTGAGCTTCATGACGAACTCCTGTTGTTTTATTGTATTCGGGAGCAGGAAAGCCTGAACCCGGTCATACTGGAACGACCCTCGCCATGTTAGGCAGACAACCTTTCATCAACCTGTCATTTACCTGATCACCTTTTGAGACTTTAGTCATATGCGTCTAATCATCGTCGAAGACGACCCGATGATCGCCCGCTCGCTGGATAATGCGCTAACGCCGCTGGGTAATAGCGTCGACGTTTTTTCCAAGCTCAAGGACGCACGCACGGCGCTACGCAATGACCATTTCGATTTGCTATTGCTCGACCTCGGCATGCCTGATGGCAACGGTCTTGAGCTGTTGGGTGAGTTGCGTGAACGGGGTGATAGAACGCCCATCCTGATCCTGACGGCACGAGACAGCATTGAAGATCGTGTCAAAGGGTTGGATTTAGGCGCAGATGACTATCTTGCCAAGCCGTTTTCGGTAGCGGAGCTTGAGGCCCGCGTACGCGCATTGCTACGCCGCAGCCAACAGCGTAACGATAATCGGCTAATATTAGGCCCTTTGTGCCTTGATCCAATGGCGGGAACGGCGACGCTCAATGGGGTGATGCTTGAATTACCCCGACGCGAACGACGCTTACTAGAAGGTCTTTTGCTGCACGCTGGCAGTATCGCCCCACGCGATATGCTAGAAAGCCGGGTATTCAGTTTTGGTGATGTCGGCTCTAATGCACTTGAGGTATACGTTAGCCGGTTACGCAAGCGTCTTCAGGGCAGCAGTTTACATATCCGCACGTTTCGTGGTCTGGGTTATCGGCTTGAGGAAACGTTAACGTGACCCAAGTGGCTGGCACGTTAAAGGCACATTTGGCTGTCTGGCTATTGGTGATGGTGACCGGGCTGGGTACGTTACTGCTGATGGAAGCTTATCGCTCTTCACAGCGCGCCGCCGAACGCGCTTACGATAGCCAGCTTGCCGCGGCCGCGCTAACAGTAGCCGACGCGGTTCAATGGGAAGGCCGCGTTCCTATCGTCCGGATTCCCCTCGCCGCGCTGCAGATACTCGCCACCTCCCATCAAGAGCGGGTCTTTTACACCGTGCTCGACCACGACGGTCGACGTATTTCAGATAACCTCGACATCGTCATTCCCAAGGCCGATCAGGCCGCGGCGGCAACCGCCCCGATCTGGCGGAATACGACGCAGGCTGGCACGCGGTGGCGGCTGCATGGGCGTGAGTACGACTCGGCTGGTTGGGACATTCAAGACCCGGTACAGATATGGGTCGGTCATACGACTGAAGGGCGACGCGTCTTGACCCACGAACTCTTCGAGCGCGCGATCCTTCGATTCGTCGCGATGGTACTGCTGGCCGCTATCTTAATGCTGCTGGCGATGCGGGTGGCATTAAAACCGATGCGGCAGTTGCGTCATCGCTTGAGGATGCGCCAAGCCGACGATATGCGCCCCCTCAATATTAAAGTGCCAGAAGAGTTGCGCGAGATGGTCGAAGCACTGGATACCCTGTTTAGCCGACAGCGCAAAAGCCGCGAAAACTTACTACGCTTTACAGCCGACGCTAGTCATCAGCTCAAAACGCCGCTGGCGGGTCTGCAAAGTACCAGCGAACTGGCGTTGCAAAGTCATGATCCCGACGTATGGTATCGCGCACTTTCTGACGTGCATGACGGCGCAAAGCGTACAAGCCGATTAGCCGGTCAATTGCTTAGCCTTGCGCGGCTTCGCCACATGGAAGAGGCAGACGAGTTCCAACCGATCAACCTCTGCGCACTACTCCGCGACAGTGTGCTCGAGTGGGCCCAGCGCGAAATGGCCGTTCGGCATGATTTGGGGCTCGCCGAGCTGCCCCGTGAGCCGATGATCGTGCAGGGGCAAGCCTGGGCACTGCGCGAGCTGTTGGGTAATCTCATCGATAATGCGCTGCGCTATACGCCACCGGGTAGCGAAATAACGCTAGGCCTTTACGCCAACGGCGATTGGCTCGTGCTGTACATCGACGATAATGGCCCTGGAGTCGCGCAGGAGGTGCGGCACCGATTACTACAGCCTTTCGAACGCGGCGGGCGTCAAGATACTCACGGCTCAGGGCTGGGCCTTGCCATTGTGGATAACATTGTTCAACGTCACGCGGCCACGCTCAAGATCAAAGAGCGCCTCCCCCACGGACTACGCATCGAAGTGCACTTTCAAAAGGCAGAGGAGCAAGTGTAATGCAGCGCGTATGGGTACTGGCCCTACTGGCGTGGGGTTCGCTTGCGTCCATACCCAGTCAGGCCGCCACGCCACTCGTGGTCGAAGCCGCCTTGGACCGCCAGATAGTCGCACCGCTGCTGGCCGCTTTCGAGCAGGCCCACCCGGGCATCGAGTTGAGCTACCGTGACCGGAGCACTTTGGAAGTGGATCGCTTAGTCGTGGCGGCCGACCCGCCGCCCGATGTGGTGATCAGCTCCGCCATGCCTTGGCAGATGAACCGCATCAATCAAGGCTACGCCCAACGATTGGACTCCGAGCTGGCCAACGAATGGCCCGAATGGGCGAAATGGCGTAATGAGGTGTTTGGGTTTACCTTCGAGCCGATCGTCATGGCCTACCGGCTCGATTTAGCGCGCCATATGCTGCCGCCACAAACCCATGCGGATTTACAGCGTCTACTGGATACCCAAAGCGATACGTTGCAAGGCAGGGTCACCACCTATTCGCCGTCAGAAAGCGGGATCGGCTACACGCTCTTTCAGCAAGATGCCCGCTATACCGACCGATTTTGGGATCTGGTCACCGCACTAGGCGCGAACGATACAAACCTCGAACCCAATACCCGAAAGATGCTTGAGGGGTTATCGGAAGAACGCTACTGGCTGGGCTATAACCTGCTGGGTTCCTATGCCATGGTGTGGGCCCAAGAACATCCCGAGGTGGTCGTCCAGGTTCCCCAGGATTACGCCCTGGTCGTGATGCGAACCGGCTTTATCCACCGTGATGCGCCCCATCCTCGAGCGGCGCAAGCCTTCATGAACTTCCTGCTCAGCCGAGATGGTCAACGTGTACTCGCAGCGCAAACCCCACTGTTCAGCGTCCGCCCCGACATCATAGGCCCCTATACGGCACAGCGACTCCGCGACCAAGTCGGCGACCGCCTCTACCCCATACCGCTTAATGCTTCGGTGCTTGCCTTCGTCGACCCTCAACGTCGCCGTGCTTTCATGGCACGCTGGGAACGTGAGTTTGAGCGTTCCCATGAGGGACCCCATTAAACATTATCGCTGAAACGTAGCTAGCTTGAAGTCGTGCCTTTTACGCGATCGGGGAAGATGAAATATATTTCATTATTGAAGTTACTGAATGCCTATTACTAAGACGAACGCTCAAAAACCAAAAAGCCCACGATCAACATCGTGGGCTTTATAAGAAATTCTGGCGCGCCCGGCAGGAATTGAACCTGCGACCTTCGGCTTCGGAGGCCGACACTCTATCCAACTGAGCTACGGGCGCTTTGGGTGCGTATCGTACCCGGGTGGGCGGGCTGTGTCTAGCGGCGGGGCGGTTTTAGGCCGCCTTGTGATTGACCGTTTTCCCTGCGGTGGTGCATGCTCTGGGGGCACTTTTGTACCTCTTAACCCCCCCCTTGGTCATATTGGGAACATAATAAATGAAAATATTTGCACGTAGTACGCTGGCACTGGGCATCTCACTGGCGTTGGTTAGCGCCGCGAACGCCAACGATTTTGCGGATATGGACCCGGTCACGCTGCGTTTGGCCCACGTGGTCAACGAGCAGGATGGCTTCCATATTGCTGCCACCAAGTTTGAAGAGCTGGTGGAAGAGCGCACTGATGGCAAAGTGAATATCGAGATCTTCCCCAACGCCTCGCTGGGCGATGAGCGCACGCTGCTGGAAGGCATGCAGATTGGCACCGTAGATATGGGCGTGATTACCAACGGGCCGGTGGCCAACTTTGTGGAAGAGATGGCGGTGTTTGAACTGCCGTTCCTGTTCCCCTCCCCCGAAGCCGCCTATGAAGTGCTGGATGGCCCCATCGGCCAGGAACTGCTGGATAAGCTGGCGGACGTGAACCTGAAAGGCTTGGCTTACGCCGAGCGTGGTTTCCGTAACCTGACCAACAGCGAGCGGGCGGTAAATTCCCCAGAAGACCTGGATGGCCTGCGCATTCGCGTGATGGAAAACCCGGTGTACACCGATACCTTCCGCGAGCTGGGTGCCAACGCGATTCCGATGGCGTGGACCGAAGCGCTCACCGCCATGCAGCAGGGCACCATCGACGGCCAGGAAAACCCGGTGAACGTGATCCACTCGTTCAAACTGGATGAAACCCAGACCTACATGACGCTCTCTCGCCACACCTACGCCCCGGCGATTTTTGTGATGGGCATGCCCGCCTGGAACCAGCTCCCCGAAGCCGCCCAAGCGGTATTGGAAGAAGCCGCCCAGGAAGCCGCCGAGCATGAGCGCCAAGTGAACGCGGATATGGAAGCCGAACAGCTGGCAGCACTGCGCGAAGCAGGCATGGAAATTAACGACACCCCGGATATGGAAGCCTTCCAAGCCGCCGTTGCGCCGGTGTATGAGAAGTACGGCGAGCAGTTCGGTGACTACCTGCCGCGTATCCAGGAGGCGCTGCAACAGTGATGTCGTTTGCACAGCCTCTTTTGACGCTGCTGCAACGCATTGAACGCGGGCTGGATGCCATCATCCAGCCCGTGGTGTTTGCGGGCATGGCGGCTTTAATTGGCGTAATCACGCTACAGATCGTTTCGCGGGTGCTGTTCAGCGCCGTGGGCTGGACCGAAGAGGTCGCGCGGTTTCTGCTGGTGTGGATCACCTTTTTAGCGGGCACGCTGGCGTTTCAGCGCGGTCGGCATATTGCTGTCACCTTTGCGGTGGATGCCCTGCCACTGCCGCTGCGTAAGCTGGCCAGGCTCGCGGCGCTGGCGATTGTGGTGGCGTTTATGATCACGCTGATCGTGATTGGCTACCGCTATATGCAGGTGCAGAGCTTCCAGAAATCCGCCTCGCTGCGGCTCTCGATGACCTATGTGTATGCGGTGATGCCGCTCGCGGCGGGCATCATGGCATGGTACGCCCTGGTGGATATGATCGAGGTACTGGTGAACGGTGAGCCCACCGCCGCCGACCAGGAGGAGCCGCTATGACGCTGGTACTCTTTGGGCTGTTCTTTCTGTTTATGCTGCTGGGCGTGCCGATTGCCTTCGCGATTGGGGCCAGCTCGCTGTACGCGCTGTATCAATCCGGCGTGCCGCTGATGGTGGTCACCCAGCAGATGTTCCAGGGCATTAACTCCTTTGCCTTGGTGGCTATTCCGATGTTTATCCTGGCCGGGGATTTAATGGCCCAGGGCAAAGTCAGCGAGCGGCTGGTGAGCTTTGCCGATTCCCTGGTGGGCTTTATGCGCGGCGGGCTGTCGGTGGTGTCGGTCATGGCGGGCATGTTCTTTGCGGCTATTTCCGGCTCCGGTGCGGCTACTACCGCAGCGGTGGGTTCAAGCCTAGTGCCAGAGCTTAAGCGCAAAGGCTACGACCCCGCCTCAGCGGCTAGCCTCATTGCCGCCAGCGGTACCATTGGCGTGGTGATTCCCCCGTCGGTGCCGATGATTATTTACGCGGTGATTGCCCAGCAGTCGGTGTCTTCACTGTTTTTGAACGGCTTTTTGCCGGGGCTGGCGATGGGTATAGCGCTCATGGCCATTGCGATTACTCAGGCGTATAAACGCAAGTACCCGAAAGGTACGCCGCTCTCACTGGCCACTATTTGGCGCACGTTAAAAGCGGCCAGCTGGGGGCTGATGACGCCGGTGATTATTCTGGGGGGTATCTTCTCGGGGATTTTCACGCCGTCGGAAGCGGCTGTGGTGGCAGTGAACTACGCGCTGCTGGTGTCGCTGTTTGTGTATCGGGATTTAACTCTGCCCCAGGTGTATAAGCTGTTGATTCGCTCAGCGATGACCACGGCGGTGATCATGCTGGTGATTGCTATGTCGGCGGTGCTGAGCTGGACGCTCTCAAGCTGGCAGGTGCCCGGCGCGATTGCCCAGGCGGTACTGTCGCTCTCCACCAACCCCTACGTGATTATGCTGCTGGTAGTAGCGGTGATTCTGCTGACCGGGGTGTTTATCGAAACGGCCAGCGCTTTGATCATTCTGACCCCGGTGCTGCTGCCGCTGGTGCTGCAGCTGGGCATCGACCCGATCCACTTCGGGCTGATCATCGTGGTGGGGCTATCGATTGGCATGATTACCCCCCCCGTCGCGATCAACCTGTACGTGGCATCGTCCGTTACCCAACTGCCGCTTGAGCGGATTACCCGCGCCATTATCCCCTACTTGTTGGGGCTGATTGGCGTGCTGCTGCTGGTGGTTTACGTGCCCATACTGCTGGGCTGGTCGGGCTGAGGCGCCGCGTTAATCACCTCGCGGGCCGTGCGTAGCCCATCTATCGCGGCAGGGAAGCCGCAATAGGGCACGCACTGCAACAGCACCTCGCGGATTTGCTCTTCGCTACAGCCGTTATTCAGCGCCCCACGTACGTGTACTTTGAGTTCGTGGGGTCTGTTCAAGGCCACCAGCATGGCAATGTTAATCAGGCTGCGGGTGTGCCGCTCTAGGCCAGGACGGTTCCAGATATCGTTCCAACACTGCTGCGTCACTAGCTCCTGCATCGGCCAGCCAAACTCATCGGCTTGAGCCAACGCGGCGTCGACGTACTCATCCCCTAACACTTCGCGGCGGGTGGCTAACCCATCGGGGTTGAGCGCATCCCGCTTGCTCTGCAAAGAGCGCTCTGCTGAAGCATCACTGTTTGACGTCATGACTTAGCTCTCCTCTGCCAAGTTACGCCCTGGCGTGCCGGCATCAAACGCCAGCACGTTATCGAACGCATCGCCAAAGTAGAGCTCGTAGCTGTCTTTCTCCACGTAGCCCAGGTGCGGCGTGGCCAAGAAGTTGGGCAGCGCCAGCAGTGTATGCTCGATCACTGGCTCTTCATCGAATACGTCCACAGCGGCCATGCCGGGCCGCCCGGCTTTTAGCGCAGCCTCTAACGCGCCCGCCTCCACTAACGGCGCGCGGCTGGTATTTACCAGCACGGCCGTGGGCTTCATGCTGGCCAAATTCGCCGCTGTGACGATGCCGCGGGTTTCCGGGTTTAAGCGCAGGTGCAGGCTCAGCACGTCACTGCGCTCGAAAAACTCCTCTTGCGAAACCGCGACCTCTAGCCCTGCCGCTGCGGCCCGCTGGCGGGTGCCTTCGCGGCCCCATACCAGTACGTTCATTTCAAACGCTTGGCCGTAGCGGGCCACTAACTGGCCTATTTTTCCATAGCCAAATACGCCCAGCGTGCGCCCTTTCAGGCCGGTGCCCAGGGTGCGCTGCCAGCGGCCTGCCTTGAGGTTTTCCACCTCTTCAGGAATGCGCCGCATGGCAGAGAGCACCAGCCCCCAGGTCAGCTCGGCCGCCGCATAGGGCGATCCAGTGCCTGCCAGTACCACCACGCCGTGCTCGCGGCAGGCGGCCATGTCCACATGCGCCGCGCCGCCACCGGTTTGGCTGATCAGCTTGAGCTTAGGCAGCCGCGCCAGCAACGACGCGGTAATCGGCGTGCGCTCACGAATCAGCACCAGCGCATCGGCGCCTTTGAAGCGTTCAACCAACTCGTCTTCATCGCTCACGGTGTCGGTGTAAATTGTGACCTGGTGCCCCGCCAGCTTGGCGAAGGCATCGAGTTCACGCACGCAGTCCTGGTAATCATCGGGGATGACAATATGCATCAACGCGGCTCCTTGCTCGGTGAGCGCGCTAAAGGGCGCTCCCCTTTAGCAGCGTGGCTGAAATACCGCTGCCAGGCGAAGATCCCGACGATCACGGCGATGCCCACCACGTCTGTGGTGGCTTGGCCGTTAATCAACATCAACGCGGCAAACAGCAGCAATCCGCGCTCCACCCAGGAGCAGGGGCGAGCAAAGTAGCCTATCGTAGAGGCCGCCAAAGCAATGATACCCAGCACGCCAGAAGCCACCGCCATGGCGATTTCCAGCGTGGTTCCCTGCCCGAGCAGCGGCGGATGATAGACAAACATAAACGGAATCAGGAAGCCGCCCAAGGAAATTTTCGTCGCTGTCAGTGCGGTACGGAACCAGTGGGAGCCCGCAATCGCGCCGCCGATATAGGCCGCCAGTGCCACCGGAGGCGTTACCCCCGAAAGGATCGCAAAGTAAAGAATAAACAGGTGAGCAGAAAGACTCGGCAGACCCGCCTCGATAAAGGCTGCTGCGACCACCGATGCCGCCAGCATATACGCCGCCACGGTCGGTAAGCCCATTCCCAGAATAATCGCCACCACCATCGCCAACAGTAGCGTCACCAGCACATCGCCGCCGCTCACCATGACAATGAGTGAGGAGACTTTGAGCCCCAAGCCGGTCAAGCTGATCACCGCGGCAATGATCGCCACGCTGCCAATGATGACCGCAATCATCGCGGCGGTCATTGCCCCTGCTTCCAGCGCGGCGGGTAGTGATTTCACCCGCTCCCAGAGCGTACCTTGGCTACGCGGTGACACCAGGTACAGCACCATCGCGGTAAAATACGCCGCTACGGCTGCCGTGGTCGGCGTGTAGCGCAGCACGAGCATGGTGATCAGCACCACCAGCGGTAGCAGCAGGGTTTCGACATTGAAGAGCCCTTCACGCAGCGTCGGGCGCTGGTCTTTCGGGATCGGGTTCAACCCCAGGCGCTTCGCTTCGAAATGAACGCTCATCCAAATGGCGAGGTAAAACAGCAGCGCAGGAATCAGCGCAGCACTGATGATATCTAGATAACTTGTGGAGATGACGTCAGCCATCACAAACGCCGCAGCCCCCATGATCGGCGGCAGAATTTGCCCACCGGTCGAAGCAGAAGCCTCCGTCGCCGCCGCAAACCGCGGGCTATACCCATTTTTCTTCATTAAAGGAATGGTAAACACGCCGGTGGTGGCAACGTTCGCAGCCGTGCTGCCACTGATACTGCCAAACATGGCGCTACACAGCGTGGCGGCTTTTGCAGGCCCCCCCGCCATCCCCCCCGTAGCGGCGTTAGAGAGACGCATGAACGTGTCGCCACCACCCGTGGTCACCAGCAGCGCACCAAACATGATGAACACCACAATGACGGTCGATGAGGTTCGCATGAGGCTGCCGAAAATGCCAGTCGGCCCTAGATAGAACGTGGCGACCAGGTCATCCCAACGGAAACCGCCGTGCCCCCATACACCGGGTAAATGCTGCCCAAATGCAGCATAAGCCAAGGCAATGAGTACTAGGATGGGAAACGCCAAGCCAATGGCCCGTCGGCAGGCCTCTAGCAATAATAAAATCGCGCTCACACCGAACACGAGATCCAGTGTGGTGGGCATCAAATACCCCAGTTGGTAAATGATGCGGTCAAAGTGATAAACGTAATATCCGCTTATGACGACGCTCAACAGGATGGGAACGATATCGAACCACGGAATACGGTGGGTATCCCGTACACGGCAATGATACGCCAGGAAGATCAACGGCAGCGCAAATAGCAGGTGCACCGCGTTTTGTGTGTTCACCGGTCCCGTCACAGCGGTATAAAGATGGAAAATAGCCATCGCCACCGCCGCTGTGCGGGCCGCCATAAACCAGAAGCCGGTAAGCTGCCGCTTGCCTGCATCCTCCTGGTATTTTTCAACAACTGACTCTTTTGCGGTTTCCATGAGGGAACTCCCGCGCCACCGAACAAAGGGGAGGCTAGGCAGCGCGTCAGGCTAATAGCAAACTGCCCCGCCGAACGCGTCGGCGGAGCGCACGGGCGGGTTACTGCGCTTCAGGCGGAATAATGTCGGCGGGGATCTCCAGCCCTAATTCCTGGTAGTAGCGCAGTGCGCCAGCATGCAGCGGGAAGGTAGCGGTATCGACCACGGTTTGCGGGTCGACACTGCCCGCAGGTTTGAAGGAGGCGGCCACTTGGTCATGGTTTTCCCAGTAGGCTTTCGTCAACTCGTACACGGTATCGGCATCGAGATCCGTGGTGGTTGCCACCCCCATATAGATGCCTAGCGACTGTGCTTCGCTCATACCGGTGTATGTATCGGCAGGAATGATGGTGGGAGAGAGGAACGGTAATTCGGCAGTGACGGTCTCCACCTGATCGTCCGTCAGCGATAGCAATTGCAAGGGCCGTGAAGAGTGCACTTCGGTAAACAGAGGAATAGGCGGTACGCCGTTATAGCTGAAGCCGACCAAGCGGCCATCGGTCACACCCTCAGCGGCATCGTTGACTCGCATGCGCTGGAAGTCGGGCTCGATACCCAAAATACCAAACACTTGCTCTGTAATGTACTCGCCGCCCCCGCCGATGCTGCTAGGGTTGAAGCGTTCACCGTTTAGGTCTTCGAAGGTCTCAATATCGCTATCCTGACGTACCGCCCAGTGCATGGTGGAGGGGGCAATCCAATACACCAAGCGCACGTCTGGGTTGGCCATGTCGGCAAAACGACCCTCGCCGTTATACAGCTCGTAGCCCACCAAGGCTTCGGTGAAGGCTAGATCGAGTTCGCCGTTATTGAGGCGGATGGCGTTTTCGCGGGTGCCGCCCGTTTCGCGCACGGTAATCTCGTAGGGCGTATTGGCGCTAATCACGCGTGCCCCTTCAGAAATACCGAAAAACCAGCCGGTGCCGGTGGGTACGGAGCCCAAGTTGAGTGCGGTTTGGGCGTGGGCGGACGTGGCAGCGGTCAATGCGCTGACGGCCAACAAAGAAGCAGGAAGTACGTGGCGTAGTTTTAGCGTCATCATTGTTATGTCCTCAAAGCGTCGGGAAGCATGTTGTGATGTTGTGTGCTGTGGGAGGCCTTACCTGCACCTCTCCCGATAACCGAGTAAGCAAGGGGAGTTCGCTTAGCGGTCTCTAAAGTGATAACGCCAAACCGGAGAGCTGTATATTGGTCATTGATGAACCTGCCTTCTCCAACCGCGAAAGCAGCGCCGTCGATTTCCCTTTAAGGCGGTGAAGAAGCGCCGCTGGCGGCCTGAATAAAATGCTCCACCAGCACCCTTGCCGCCATGGAAAGCCGGTCTAAATCTCTGACATAAATACTCAGTTTGCGCCGCGCCCAGTCGTCTTGGATCGACAGCACATTCACGTTGAGCCCATCCACGTACTGACGAATTGCCCCGCGGGGCAGCACCCCCACGCCCAGCCCCGCCTGCACCATCAAGCACAGAGCATCGTAGCTGGTCACCTGAATACGAATCCGCAGGGTTTTGTTGGCCATGCTGGCCGCCCGCATAATTTCTAAGTTAATCGCGCTAGCGGTGTGCAGCCCCACATGGGGGTAGTCCAAACACTCGCGAAAAAACACCCTCTCCCGTTGGGCCAGCGGGTGCTGCTGTGGCACCACCAGCACTAGGTCATCCACGTGGTAAGGGAACTCGATCAGGTCATAGCCGTGCAGCATCTGCGCGCACACGCCGATGTCGGCGTTATTGTTCATCACTTCGCGGGTAATGATCGGGCTGACCTTCTCTTCAAGCTGCACACCGATATCCGGGTGCAGCTCAAAAAAAGCGCGCATCTCCTGGGGTAGATATTGGGTAATCGCCGACATATTGGCAAACACCCGCACAATGCCCCGCTGGCCGCTGGCGTAGTCACGCATTTGCAGGTCGAGATCTTCTAAATTGTGCAGCACACCTCGAGAGAGATTCAGCAGCGCACTCCCTGCTGGCGTGAGCTCGATGCCTCGATTATTGCGCTTGAGCAGCGGCGTATTGAAGTACGCCTCCAGCTCGCTGAGGCGCTTACTCACGGCCGAAGTGGCCATAAACGAGGCGTCGGCTGCCCCAGTAATGGTGCCCAGCTCAGCCACTTTCACGAACAGCTTGAGAGAGGTCGGGTCGAGTTTCATGAGAGCTGCCGCGCCAAGTCGAGGAAGTCGTCTGCGACGAGATCAAAGCAGGGATCGACGCTTAAGTCCGGTGTAGAAGATGGCCCAAATTCCAGCGGGCGCTTCACGAAGGCGGTGCGCATGCCTTCCCGGTGGGCAGCCTGTAAATCATCTTGATGAGCCGCCACCATCAGGATTTGCGAGGGGTTTAGGTCGAGGAGATTGGCCGCCATGTGGTACACCTCCGGGTCGCGCTTGTAGTGCCCAGCAAGCTCAGAGGAGAGCACGCAGTCCCAGGGCAGCCCGGCATGGCGCGCCATGTTCACTAGCAGCGAGACGTTACCGTTAGAGAGCGTGGCTAATATAAAGCGCTGTTTTAACTGCAATAGACCTTCCACACTATCAGGCCAGGGCGTTAAGCGGTGCCACACGCGGTTCAGGTGCGCTGTTTCATCCTCATCTAGCTGGTCGGCAATATCAAAGGCAATCAGCAGCCGATTAAGGGTCATCCGGTGCAAGTCATCCAGCCTGGTCCAGGGCAGCTCCCCCTGGCGCACGCGGCTCATCGCTGGGGCATAGCCTGCCCGCCACTCGTCGGCAAACCGTGCCCAGTCGACGCTCAGCCCTTTGGCCTGGTTCAGCTGTTCGCCTTCGCGAATCACGCTGCTGCGCCAGTCTACTACCGTGCCAAACACATCAAAGGTGAGCGCTTTTATTTCGTGGGCGATGCCTGTTGTCATGGGGTCTCTCCTGTTGGGCCTGAGGGGGTTAGCAAGTGGTCGACCAAGTGGCGGGCGACCACGGGCAGTGCCGCGTAGTGGCGCATCCCAATCACCAGTTCGCGAGTGGCCCACTCATCAGCGAGCGGAATCATGCGTAGTTTTAGGTCGTTAAGGTCGCGGTACAGCGTGCGCTGGGGCAGCACACCGATGCCCATACCGTAATGAATCATGCGGCAAATGGCGTCGAAACTGCGGACTTGGATGCGCATGCGCAGGGTCCGGCCCGCCTGGTTTGCCTGCTCGTGAAGCAGTGACTGCAGCGAAGCATCCTGCTGTAAACCGACAAAGTCGTACTCGGCTGCCTGATGCAGATAGAGCTTGTCATGCACTGCCAGCGGGTGATCTTGCGGCGTGACCAATACCAACTGGTCGCGCCGGTAGGGGCGTACTTCTAACTCATCGGCGGCAACGTGGCTGGCAAAGATGCCGATATCTGCCACGCCATCGCGCACAGCGGTGATCGCTTCGCTGCTGGTGCGCTCCTGCAAATCGATTTTGATTTGCGGGTACTCGATGGCAAAGGCGCTTAAATCCTGGGGCAAAAACGCAATAATGGCCGAGGTATTGGAGTGAATGCGCACATGCCCGCGCACCCCTTCGCCATACTCACTGAGCTCCGCCTGTAGCCGCGCCACGTCTTCCAGAATGCGCCGGGCATGGTGCAAAAAAGCGCGGCCCGCCGGGGTTAGCTCTACGCCGCGCGGCCGCCGATACAAAAGCTCGGTGCCCACCAGTGTTTCTAAATCGCTCACCCGCTTGCTCACCGCTGCCAGCGCCAAATGCTCACGCTCGGCAGCGGCGGTTAAACGCCCCTCATCGGCAATCGCCACAAACAGTCTCAGCGTTACAAAATCAAATCGCAGCATCACGTTTACCACGTTGTTATTGGATGGGCCGCCTAGGTCGCCGGTTGTAGGGTTCGTCGCTGGCGAACGCCTGGTTCCTGATTGCCTAATTGTGATGCACAGCAGGCTCACAGATGCTTAAACGACAACAAGACATCAAGACTCGCTACGCCAGCACGCGCTTGGCTGCTAAGCGTTACCAGGAGCGTTTATTATGACCACCCGCCAGCTTCCCCTCGATGGACTTAAAGTCGTAGAGCTTGGCCAGCTCATTGCAGGTCCGTTTGCCACCAAACTACTGGGCGAATTTGGAGCAGACGTGATTAAAGTGGAGCCACCCGGCACCGGTGACCCGCTTCGCAAGTGGCGTATTCTCGAAGAGGGCACGTCGCTGTGGTGGCATGTGCAAAGTCGCACGAAACGCTCGGTGACACTTGATCTTCGCAGCCAGGAGGGCCAAGACGTGGTGCGCCGCTTGGCCGCCGAAGCCGATGTGGTGGTCGAAAATTTCCGCCCTGGCACTCTGGAAAACTGGGGGCTGGGCTATGAGGCGCTGGCGGCGATTAACCCCAAGCTGATCATGGTGCACGTGTCAGGCTTTGGCCAAACCGGCCCTTATCGCAACAAACCAGGGTTTGGGGTGATTGGTGAAGCCATGGGTGGACTGCGCTATTTAACTGGCCACGCGGGCGAGCCTTCAGTGCGCGTAGGGGTCAGCATTGGCGATTCGCTCTCGGCACTCTACGCGGTGATTGGCACGCTACTGGCCCTGCAAGAGCGCCAGCGCAGCGGCTTAGGGCAAGAGATTGATGTCGCCCTGTATGAATCCGTGTTCGCCATGATGGAGAGCCTGCTGCCGGAGTTTGATGCCACTGGCCACGTGCGAGAGCCAAGCGGCAGCGCGCTGCCAGGTATCACGCCCTCTAACGCTTACCGCACCCGCGAAGGCGAGTACGTGCTGATTGCCGGTAACGGCGATAGCATCTTCAAGCGCCTCATGGGCGTGATTGGCCGGGAGGATTTAGCCAACCACCCCGCCATGGCCCACAACGATGGCCGCAGCCAACACGCCAGTGAGATCGACGCTGCTATAGAGGCCTGGACCCAAACTCGCCACCGGGACGATATTCTTAGCGCTTTAGATGATGCCCGCGTACCGGCAGGTTACCCCTACACCGCCGCCGATATTGCCAACGACCCCCACTACCTCGCCCGCGAGATGATTCAAACCGTTACCCGCGCCGATGGCCGCCCGCTCAAGGTGCCGGGCGTGCTGCCCAAACTGAGCGCCACCCCCGGCAGGCTGGGGCAAGGCGGGCCAAAGCTGGGCGCGCACACCGATGACGTGCTCGAGGAGCTGGGCATTGATGCCGCTACGCGGGACAAGCTGCGTCAGGCAGGCATTATTTAAGTGGAGAACCCCATGACGACGTTACAAATTAACGAAGTAGCACCACGCGATGGCTTTCAGAGCGAGGAGCGCTTTATTCCCACCGAGCAGAAAATCGCGCTGATTGATGCGTTAACGACCGCCGGCATTGCCCGTATCGAAGCGACCTCGTTTGTCTCTCCCAAAGCCATTCCCAACCTGCGCGACGCCGCCGATGTGGTGAGTACCATTCAGCGCCGCGAAGGTGTGGGCGTCACAGTGCTGGTACCCAACCTAAAAGGTGCCGAGCGGGCGCTGGCCTGCGGCGTTGATGAGATCAATCTGGTGATGTCGGCCAGCAACGCCCACGGCCGCGCAAACCTGCGCATGACGCCGGAGGAGTCGCTGACACAGTTTGCCGCCATTATTCAGGCGGTGCGCGGTAGCGGTGTCTTCATAAATGCCTCGCTCTCCACCGCCTTTGGCTGCCCGTTTGAAGGACAGGTGCCGCAGGCACGCGTGTTCACTCTTATTGAGCAGCAGCTGGCGCTGGGGGTAGAAGGCATCACGCTGTGCGATACCACCGGCGTTGCGAACCCCGCCCAGGTAGCGGCACTGTGCCGCCAAGTGCTGGAACGCTTTCCCGGCGTGCCGTTTACGCTGCATTTCCACAATACCCGAGGCATGGGCTTGGCAAATGCCCTAGCGGCGTGGCAAGCGGGCATTACGCGGTTTGATGCTTCGCTAGGTGGCTTAGGCGGCTGCCCGTTTGCCCCCGGTGCCACGGGCAATGTGTGCACTGAAGACTTAGTGCATATGTTCGAACAAATGGACGTTGCCACCGGCGTAAACCTGCCCGCGCTGCTGGACATTTCTGCCACTCTGCCAGATCTCATCGGCCATGAGACGCCCGGCCAAGTAGTGAAAGCGGGCAGCGCGGACCGCTGTTACGCCCTTCCCTGAAAACGTGTTTCCCGCATCCCTGCATAACCGTGTGATCCATAACAACGATAATCTGGTGATTAACAATGACTAACTCTTCCCCTGTTCCACCGTTAAACCTTGCCCAGCAGTTAATTCAGCGCCATTTGGTCAGCGGTGAGCTAACCCCCGGTAGTGAAATCGCCCTGCGCATTAACCAAGCGCTGCTGCAAGACGTGTTAGGCACTCTCGTGATGCTAGAGCTAGAAGCCATGGGGCTTGACCGGGTACACACTGAGCCCAGCGTGCAGTACATCGACCATGGCCTTGTACAGGCCGATAACCTAAATGCCGAAACCTACCTGTTTTTAAAAAGCGCCTGCGAGCGCTTTGGGGTGTGGTACTCCGGCCCCGGCAACGGTATTAGCCACCCGGTGCATATGGAAAACTTTGGCGTGCCTGGTCAATCCATTGTGGGTTGCGATAGTCACACCACAGCAGCAGGCGCGCTCGGCATGCTGGCGATTGGCGCAGGCGGTATTGAAGTGGCGATGGCGATGGCGGGCGAGCCGCTGTATATCACCATGCCAAAAATCTGGGGCATTAAGCTCGAAGGGCAACTGCCTGACTGGGTCTCAGCGAAAGATGTTGTGCTGGAACTTTTGCGCCGCCACGGCGTGGCAGGTGGCAAAAACACCATGATTGAGTATTACGGGCCGGGGCTAAAGCACCTTTCCGCCATGGACCGCCATGTGCTCGCCAACATGGGCACTGAAATGGGGGCAACGGCCACGGTCTTCCCCAGTGACGACGAGACCCGGCGCTTTCTGGCCTCCCGGGGTCGGGAAGCCGACTGGGTCGCGCTGGCCGCCGAGCCCGGCTGCCACTACGACCTGCACGAGACGCTTGATCTCAGTAAGCTAGAGCCCATGATTGCGCTGCCTTCCAGCCCCGATAACGTCGTCACTGTTCGGGAAGCAGCAGGCCAGCCGCTGCATCAGGCGTACATCGGTTCGTCAGGCAACCCGGGCTTTCGTGACTTTGCCGTGGTGGCCGAGATAGTGCGGGGCAAGCAGGTGGCCGATGGGGTCTCACTGGACATCAACCCCTCTTCACGCCAAGTGTTGGCCTCGCTGATCGAGCAGGGTTATCTCGCTGACTTGGTGGCCAGCGGTGCCCGTTTGCACCAAGCGGGCTGTAACGGCTGTATTGGTATGGGCCAAGCTCCCGCCGTGGGATTGAATAGCCTCCGTACCGTTCCACGCAACTTTCCAGGACGCTCAGGCACGCGGGAAGATAGCGTGTTCCTATGTAGCCCGGAAACGGCGGCAGCCTCAGCCATGAAAGGTGTGATCACCGACCCGCGAACCCTAGAGATGCCTTATCCGCGTATTCACGAACCGGCCCACATCAAAGTAGATGGGGGCATGTTCAAGGCTCCGCTGCCCCTCGAAGAAGCACGTTTGAAAGCACTGCAAAAAACCGACAACACGCCCGCACTGCCAGAGCTCAACTCACTGCCTAACCGTCTCGACATCCCCGTGCTGTTGGTCACAGGCGACAATATCTCCACCGACGACATCATGCCTGCTGGGCAACGGGTGCTGCCCTACTGGAGCAGTGTGTATGCATCTGCACCGTTTACCTTCGAGGCCGTTGATCCCCACTACGCCGAACGCGCCGAGCAAACACGTACCCAAGGCGGACACGCCATTGTCGGTGGCGCCAACTATGGACAGGGGTCTAGCCGTGAGAATGCCGCGCTAGTACCGCGTTATCTAGGTTTACAGGTCGTCGTGGCTGACAGTTTTGCGCGTATCCACTGGCAAAATTTAATCTGCTTTGGTGCGCTACCGTTAACGTTTACACACGCAGAGGATCGCGCACAGCTAAAGGAAGGAGATCACTTGGTCATTGAGGAGTTATATTCACAGCTGGAAAGTGGGGATACGCTAAAAGCGCATATCCCCGGTAAAGGCGAGCTACGTCTGCATCATGGTCTCAGCCCTCGCCAACGAGAGCTGATAGCGCAAGGTGGTGTCATCAACCACCTGCGCCAACGTCATGCTTAAAACTCTTCCCAGTCCTCTTCGCTGCCTTTGGCAGGCGCTGGTTTGGAGGAGAGCGTCGGGCGTTTGAGCTCTGGCTGGGGCTTGGCGCTGCTGGCAGGCAAGGCTTGCCGTGCGGCGCTGGCCGATGAGCGCGATGACGTTTGCGGGCCATCCTCGCCAAGCACAAACGAGTTGATCAGCTCGTTCAGATGCTCGGCATGACGGCGCATATCCGCTGCGGCGGTGGTGGACTCTTGCACCATGGCCGCGTTCTGCTGCGTCATGGTGTCCATTTCGGCCACGGCGGTGTTGATCTGCCCAATACCGCTGCTCTGCTCCTTGGCGCCGGCGCTGATTTCACCGATCACATCGGTGACCTTCGATACGCTTTCCACGATTTCACGCATGGTGGCGCCCGCATTGCGTACCAGCTCCGCGCCGGTGTGGGTATGCTGCACGGACGCGTCGATCAACGCGCGAATCTCTTTCGACGCGTTGCTGGAACGGCTCGCCAGCGTACGAACTTCCTGCGCCACGACCGCAAACCCACGACCATGTTCGCCCGCGCGGGCGGCTTCGACCGATGCGTTCAGCGCCAGGATATTGGTTTGGAAAGCAATCGCATCGATCATCGTAATGATTTCACTGATGCGGGTGGCGGAATCGTTGATATCGCGCATGGTGCTTTCCACCTGCCCCATGGCCTCTTCGCCCTGGTGGGCCACTTCGGCGGTGGACTGCACCAGCTTGTTGGCCTGCTGGGCATTGTCGGCACTGTGGTTCACGGTGGAGGTAATCTCCTCCATGGAGGCCGATGTCTCCTGCAGATTGGCCGCCGCCTGCTCGGTGCGAGTAGCCAGCTCCTCGGAGCTACGCGAGATTTCACCAGCGGAGTGATAAACGCTGACCGTGCTGCGGCGTACGTCGCGCAAAGTATCCTGCATGCGGCTGACAAAGGCGTTGAACTGCACAGCCAAGTTGCCCACTTCGTCGTTGCTCTCGACCGAGAGACGGCGGGTCAGGTCGCCACGGCCTTGGGCAATGTCGCCCATGGCATCGGCCGTGCGCTTGATCGGGCCGACGATACGGCGCACCACGCCAAACGTCACCAGCGCAACCACGACGAACAGGATCGCTGCAAGCAGGGTCGCAAACATGATCGCGTCCCGCAGATCGGCATTGGCCGCCGCTTCCAGCTCCGCCAGCGCCTCATCGACATCCGTGACGTAAACGCCAGCGCCCAGCATCCAGCCCCATTTCTCTAAGCGGTCCACATAGGAGTGCTTGGGCTGTGGCTCGTCGGTACCGGGATACTCCCAGGGATACTCGTAAAAGCCGCCGCCATCCTGGGCAATTTGAATCATGTCGCGGATCAGATAGTCGCCGTCGGGCGTCTGCAGATCGATAAGGTTGGTGCCCTGACGATCAGGCGAGTGCGGCAAGACGATATTGGTACCGTCATACTCGTACACGAAAATGTAGTTATTGCCCTCAAAGCGCATGGCCCGCAACATTTCCGCTGCTTGCGCCTTGGCATCGGCGTCATTGGCACCCGCCCGATCATAAATAGGCGCGATGGCGGTCGTCGCCATCTGAACGATATCGCGTACGGAGTTGCGGCGCTCTTCGATTAGCATCTCACGCTGTTCGGCAAGCGTATCGTTGGTATCTCCTATCCGGTCGTAGGCTTTGTAGGCCACTAAGACCAGGGTCACCAATAACAGTGGAATCAGAATCAGCATCAGCACCTTCGTTTGAAGGCTGAGGCCACGTTGTTGCTTCGTCTCGGAGAGGCTTGCCATTGTGTATCTTCCGGTTAAGTCATGGTTATATTATTGGATTTTTATGTGTTTATTATCGACTTAACGTACTTCAACTTTAACCCTCTTCCGCGATTTTCTTCTTTATAAGCAGCAAATTAAGGCACGAACGCGATTTTCATAACATACGTTAAGGTTTTCAGCCGCTTATCAGTTCACTGTAGCGATGTGGTGGCCAGGGACGGCCCGTTTTGGCACGACGCCAACCACAAAACAACGCTGCCCAGAGCCGGATCTACCGGGGCTGGGCAGCTTTTTTATGCGCAAAAACCGCCGGGGCTATGCGGTGGCCGCCTGCGGGCGACGCTCGTCCAGCATGCCTTTATCGAGAATGAAGCGGATGATCTCTTCAAGCCCGACGCCATCGTAGAGATTGGTGAACACGAACGGGCGCTCGCCGCGCATCTTTTTCGAGTCGCGCTCCATCACCTCCAGTGAGGCGTGGACCTGCTCGGCAATGTCGATTTTGTTGATAATCAGCAGGTCAGATTTGGTGATGCCGGGGCCGCCTTTGCGGGGTATTTTGTCGCCTGCCGACACGTCGATCACATAAAGCGTCAGATCAGAAAGCTCGGGGCTAAACGTGGCGGAAAGGTTGTCACCGCCGGACTCCACCAGCACCAGTTCCAGCTTCGGATGACGGGCGTGTAGCTCGTCAATTGCCGCTAGGTTCATGGAGGCATCTTCACGAATCGCCGTGTGCGGGCAGCCGCCGGTTTCTACGCCGAGAATACGGTCGGCGGGCAGCGCATCGTGCTTAAGCAGAAAATCGGCATCTTCGCGGGTATAGATATCGTTGGTGACCACGGCGATATCGTAGTAATCCCGCAGCGCGGTACAGAGCTGCTTGAGCAGTGCGGTTTTACCTGAACCGACCGGGCCACCCACGCCAACGCGTAAACAGTGAGTCATGGTTTTCTCCTAAATAACAACGCTCGTTAGCTTCTAAACAAACGGGAATATTGGGTTTCGTGTAGGGCGCTGGCCAGCGCCACACCGGGCAGCGCGGGGCCGATTTCGTCATCGTCTAGCCGCTGGGCCTTCGCAACGGCACTCACCAGCTCGCCACGTAACTGCTCGATAATTCGCTGGGCAGCAGTGTGGCCCAACGGCAGCGCTTTACAGGCCACCGCGAGCTGGTTTTCCAGCCACGCCCAGCCAAAGCCAAGCTGCGCTTGGCGCACGGGGATGCCGCGCTGGTAGGCCGCCCAGGCAAATAGGGTCACATAGCCTGCCTGGGGCGGTAGCAAGGGCGTGAGTGAGTCTTCACTGGGCAGCCCTGCATTTTTTGGCAATAGGTCGAGACTGCCCAGTAGCCGCTTCAGCGATGCACCCAAGCGGCTGTCTTCGGCGGCCAATTCCGCGGTTTCACGGGTGGCGGCCAGCCAATCGTCCCACGCCGCAACCGCAGTGCCATCCTGCTGCTCGAAAGCGCGATATAGCCGCTCGATCAGCGGCAGCTCACAGCAGCTTATGCCATCTTCCAGCACGCCGGATAGCCAATGAGAGAGGCTTGGCTCATCACTCACCCAACCCAGTTCAAAAGCGCTCTCTAGCCCTTGGGAAAAGGCGAAGGCCCCAATGGGCAGCGCGGGGCTGACGAGCTGCATCAGCCCAAGCAGGGCGAGGTCTGAGGGCTGCTCAGTGGGCATGGTGGTGCTCATGCGCGTGGTCGTGGGAATGAGTGTGGCTATGACCGTGCGAATGGCTGTGCGAATGTCCACCGCCCACTTGGTTGTAGGCGCCCGGTTCGGGGTCGAAGGTGGCGTTGTGGTGCTCAAGTGTGGCACCCAGCAGCTCGGCCAGCTCTTCGAGGACGTGGTCGGGCGGGAAGCGTACCCAGCCTCCTTTCGCATCTTCACCCAGCGCGAGCTGCACATGGCGGTTGCCGAGGTGGTAAGCAAGCCGGGCCAGCGGTAAGCCAGTACTCACTCGCGCGGTCACCACGGGTTCGATCGCGGCGCAAATGCGCACGATCTCGCCGTTTTCGGCTTTTAGGCCTTCACCATCGCGCAGTACGGGGCCGCGATCCAGAAACAGCCCCAGCGGCTGGCCGCTGTCGCTCTCAGCTTTTAAGCGGCCGCGAATGCGTAGCTCGAAGGGCAGTGTCAGCGTGTCGCTGGCGGTGCCCTCATCTATGGGGCCGAGGCGTTCAATCAGTTTCAACATCGATATCGTCCTGGTATAGCCTTTGAGGCTCGCCGGGAGCAGCCCTACGAGAGGGCGCTGTGAATACATCCCTGTACGCTACTTTTGCCATCCATGGCAAAAGACCCTCTCTACGGGCTGCTCCCTGCTCTCGTGTCACGTGGGGTATACCCTACATTCAAAACAAGTGATACCGCTGCGCCAGCGGTAGCTCGGTCGCGGGTTCGCAGGTGAGCAGTTCGCCGTCGCAGCGCACTTCGTAGGTTTGCGGGTCGACGGTGAGTTCTGGGCAGGCGTCGTTGAGCTTCATATCTTTTTTACGCACGCCGCGCACGTTTTTACAGGCGGAAAGCGTGCTTTGTAAGCCAAGGCGCTCTTTGATGCCTGCGTCAATCGCCGCTTGGCTGACAAAGTTGAGCCGGGTCTGGCTGGCGGCGCGGCCAAAGGTGCCGAACATGGGGCGGTAATGCACAGGCTGCGGCGTGGGGATGGAGGCGTTGGGGTCGCCCATCGGCGCACCGGCAATCATGCCGCCTTTCAGAATCAGCGCGGGTTTGACGCCAAAGAAAGCAGGCTTCCACAGCACCAAATCCGCCAGCTTACCGACTTCAATCGAGCCGACTTCATGGGCAATGCCGTGGGTAATGGCGGGGTTGATGGTGTATTTGGCGATATAGCGCTTGGCGCGCAGGTTGTCGGCCCCTAACGCTTCATCTTCCGGCAACAGGCCGCGCTGCACTTTCATCTTATGGGCGGTTTGCCAGGTGCGGCAGACCACTTCACCCACGCGGCCCATGGCCTGGGAGTCGGAGGCGATCATCGAGATCACGCCCAGGTCGTGGAGGATATCCTCGGCGGCGATGGTTTCGCGGCGAATGCGTGAATCCGCAAAGGCGACATCTTCGGGGATATTGGGGTCCAGATGGTGGCAGACCATGAGCATGTCGAGATGCTCATCGATGGTGTTCACCGTGTAGGGCCGCGTGGGGTTGGTGGAGGACGGCAGCACGTACTCTTTGGAGCAGGCAGTGAGGATATCCGGGGCGTGGCCACCGCCTGCGCCTTCGGTGTGGTAGGTGTGAATGCCGCGCTCTTTAAACGCCGCTAGGGTGTCTTCCACGAAGCCGGATTCGTTAAGCGTATCGGTGTGAATGGCGATCTGCACATCGTACTTTTCCGCCACGCTTAAGCAGGTATCAATCGAGGCGGGGGTGGTGCCCCAGTCTTCATGCAGCTTGAGGCCCATGGCACCGGCTTCCAACTGCGCTTCGAGCCCTTCCGGCAGGCTGGCGTTGCCTTTGCCGAGCAGGCCGATGTTCATGGGCAGGTCATCTACCGCTTGAAGCATTTTGCCAATGTGCCACTCGCCGGGGGTGCAGGTGGTGGCGTTGGAACCGGTAGCGGGGCCGGTGCCGCCGCCCAGCATGGTGGTAACACCGCTCATCAGCGCTTCTTCCACCTGCTGGGGGCAGATGAAGTGGATGTGGGCGTCGATGCCGCCTGCGGTGAGGATTTTGCCTTCGCCCGCAATCACTTCGGTGCCGGGGCCAATCACGATCTCCACATCGGGCTGGGTATCGGGGTTGCCTGCTTTGCCGATGGCGGCGATGCGGCCGTTTTGCAGCCCTACATCGGCTTTGACGATGCCCCACCAGTCTAAAATCAGCGCGTTAGTGATCACGGTATCCATCACCGAGGCGTCCTGGCGCTGACTTTGGCCCATGCCATCGCGGATAACTTTGCCGCCGCCGAACTTCACTTCTTCACCGTAGTGGGTGGCGTCTTTTTCGACTTGAATCCACAGCTCGGTGTCGCCCAGGCGCACGCGGTCGCCTACGGTGGGGCCGTACATATCGGCGTAGGCTTGCCGACTGATCTTGTTTACCGGTTTCATATTTGCCTCTGCCTCAAGCGTTGAGTCCAGTGCTGGGCGGCCATCGTCTGTGTGACACGCTGTGAATACATCCCTGTAAGCTTGACTGCGCCATCCATGGCGCAGACAGTCACCCAGCCGATGCCCGCCCTACCGTCGGTTGTTCTTTATTAATCCGTTGGCTAATCGAGCGGCCCCATCACATCGCCACGGAAGCCGTAGATTTCCCGCTTGCCGACAAACGGAATCAGCGTGACTTCGCGGGTTTGGCCGGGTTCGAAGCGGATGGCGGTTCCGGCGGCGACGTCCAGGCGGTAGCCACGGGTTTTATCGCGGTCAAACACCAGCGCGGGGTTGGCTTCGGCAAAGTGGTAGTGGGAGCCAAGCTGAATGGGCCGGTCGCCGGTGTTGGCCACCTCCACGGTGATACGCTCGCGGCCCGCGCACAGTTCGATATCACCCTCTTGTAACTGATACTGTCCTGGAATCATGGCGCTCTCCTAACGGTGGATGATTAGTTGATCGGCGTGTGGACGGTGACCAGCTTGGTGCCATCTGGGAAGGTGGCTTCCACCTGCACTTCATCGACCATCTCCGCCACGCCTTCCATCACGTCTTCTCGGGTCAGGATCTCGCGACCATAGCTCATTAAATCCGCTACGCTGCGGCCATCCCGTGCGCCTTCCATAATTTCAAAGCTGATCAGCGCTACCGCTTCGGGGTAGTTCAGTTTTAAACCACGCGCTTTGCGGCGCTCGGCAAGCTGGGCGGCGGTAAACAGCATCAGCTTGTCTTTGTCTCGTGGGGTCAGTTCCATGGAGTGTCTCCAGCGTTATCAGCGTGTTGCTCATTAGGTTAGCCAAATGCGCGGCGTATGCGCTTCGCGCTCGATCCAGCGCGGCCGTAGCAGGTGCCAGGCCTGCTCACACAGCGCCCAGGCTTCGTTACGAGAAGTGCCTAGATAGCGCAGCAGCAGTACGCCATGGCGCACGGTTACCGCCCAGCGGGGGTTATCCGGCAGCGCTTCGCGCAGTGCTTCAATGGCCGCAGCGGCATCGTCAATGCCCACCGCCCAGAGCGTGGCCTGCACCGTGGCGCCGCCCTGCCCCCAGCGGCCCGCAAAGCGTGGGTGCGCGGGGTCTAGCGGCTGGCGTTCAAGCCACAGCGGTTTGCCATCTAGGGTTAAGCGAAAGTGCTGTTCAATACGCCCAGAGACATAGGGCAGGTCGCTTGCTGGGCGGCCGAGCGCCATCACTTCCCAGCCTAGGCAGCGGGCATTGCCTTGCAGCGCAATATGGGTGCGTTGAGTGCCTTTGGAGCCGTTGAAGGCGATGGTTTCCTGGGGTAGCCACTCTAAGGTGCCGCCCTCTTCTACCGTCAGCTCGGTGTGCTGTGTCCAGGCCACGCCTTGGCTGTCGGCTTTGTAGAGCTTATTGGCAGCGGGTGTGGTGAGCAGCGCATGGGCTTCGCGCTCGATATGAGCACGGATGGTCAGCGCATCACCGCTCACGAGCCCGCCAGGCGGGTGCAATACGTAAACGTGGCACGCTTCCTGGCTGCCTTCTGGGTAGAAGGGGCGCTGTACCCGTAACGGCCCTTGGTGACGCGCTTGCACTAACCGAGTCACGCCATCGCGGTTGGCAAAACGCAGGGCCAGCGAGGCGGCCCAACGGCGCTCGGCGTCAAAGCGGTGGCCGGAACCAGCAGCGGGTGGGGCGAGTTCGCTCAACATCATGGGGCGCTGTCGCTTCCTTGTGTATAAATCATTACCTTACAAATGCAAGGAGTGCGCCAAAATGGTGAAAGTGCGATTCAGGCAGCGCCAAAACGCTTTTATAGCCTGAAGCGGCTCCCTTTATGCAGTTCAACCAGGGTAAAAAGCACCATAAACGAGCAAAAACACCTTCAAACGCACCAAATAAGTGCGAATGCAGCCCCCTCTTTCGCGGCAATACACCACAGCGTTAATCGCAGGCATCGGGTACTTTGCATCGGTATGACGCTGTAAACTGCTTAGCCGTCATTCAGACAGCTCACAAAGCGTAGTTTGAGATGCGATCTTTCCGCTCAGCCAACTCTTTTTGGTATCGCACAGCGCTCTATTTAGCGTTCGTGGCGATCTACCTGCTCTTTGCTGGGCCGCTGTTCTCGCAATTGCAGTCTCAATGGCAGGCGTTAGACCACTCTTCAGAACATGCACACGGACATGATGCCGCGCCGCATGGCACATCGGCGGGTCCGTCATCTCATCACGATGACCCTCTGCACCACTGGTATCACCCGTGTGACTATTGCGGTATATGGCAAAAAACGCCTACCGCCCCTCACCATTTACCCGCCATTGGCAGTGTGGCCTTTATCACACGTACTCCGCTGCCAGCGGCCTTTGCCCAGCGCGCTGCTGCGGTACAAGCCTACCCCCACGCCTATCCTCGCGCTCCGCCCACGTTAAAGGTCATTTAACTCAAAGGGTTTACCTAACTGGCCAGCTAAAAACGGGCTTGGCTGGCAAATAAATATCGCGTCTTGAACGCCGTGTTAGCGCCGCTACGTGCGGACAACACGGTGCTTTGAGCGCTTGGAGCGTGTGCATGACGACAATGAGTTCCACACAGACAACGCGCAAAGCGCCGCTTGATCTGTATCGCGCCGTTTGGCGCTGGCATTTTTATGCAGGCCTATTAGTCCTGCCTTTTTTAATCGCGCTCTCGCTGACCGGGGCGCTGTATTTATTCGATGACGAGCTGGATGCGCTCATTCATTCAGATCTCAAGCGCGTGGAAGTTCAGCAAGCCACACAGCCTGCCGCCTCACTCGTGAGTTCGGCGCTGCGGGATTACCCCGGCACGGCGGTGAAATACACCTCGCCCGCCACCCCGGGAAGCTCAGCGGAAGTAACCGTTAACTCACTAACTGGCGAACGGCTGGCCGTGTACGTCAATCCCTATACGGCGGAAGTGCTGGGCGCTCTGGATGACCGGGGAACGGTGATGTGGACCGTTCGCTACCTGCATAGCTTCAAGTTCTTCGGGCAAACCCCGCGCAAGCTGATTGAGATTGCTGCGGGCTGGTCGATTTTGTTGGTCGCCACCGGCATTTATCTCTGGTGGCCGCGCAACGGTAGGGGCGGCGTGGTGAGCGTGCGTGGCAAACCCAAAAGCCGAGTGTTCTGGCGCGACCTGCACGCGGTGCTGGGTATCTTTATTGGTGGGTTCATTGTGTTTTTGGCCCTTACCGGCATGCCGTGGTCGGGCGTTTGGGGCGCACAGGTAAACGAGTGGGCCAACGGCAATAACTTTGGCTACCCGGCTGGCGTTCGGGTGGACGTACCGATGTCCAACGCCTATTTAAGCGACCAAGGCAGCACCAGTTGGTCGCTGGAGCAGGCGCGCGTGCCGGAATCCATACAGCCTGCCGTGCCTGCCCCGCGCATTGGGTTGAACAACGCCGTGGCTCAGTTAGAAGCTTTGGGCCTACCACAGGGCTACAGCGTCAATCTGCCAACCACGGCCGCTGGGGTGTATACCGGTTCGATTTATCCTGATGATGTCAGTCAACAGCGGGTGATTCACCTTGATCAATATAGCGGTGAGCCGCTGCTTGATATGAGCTACGCCGACTATGGCCCGCTAGGCCGCTGGATGGAGTTTGGGATTAACGTTCACTTGGGACAGGAGTTTGGGCTTATCAATCAGCTCTTCCTGCTGGCGGTATGCATCGCCATCATCGTGATGTGCGTAGCCGCAGGCGTGATGTGGTGGAAGCGTCGCCCATCAGGTGCCATGGGCGTGCCGCCCTTGCCCACCGATAAACGCGTGTTTCGTGGGCTGATCGCCCTTCTCGTGATTGGCGGCGTGCTGTTCCCGCTCGTTGGGGCCTCTTTGATCGTGATGCTGATCATCGACTGGCTGATCGTGCGGCCACTTCAGGAACGCCGCCCCGCTCGCCAAGGCTAACGGGGCGGTAGTCTTGCGCAGTGGGCTGACTTAGTGCGCGGAGTGACCGTGGCTACCTTCCGGAGAGGCACCTACTGGCAGCACCTGAAGCTCAATTTCCATCGGCTCGGCGTGCTGGAACTCCAGCGTCACGGGTACGGGCTCACCTTCAACAATGGGTGAGCCCAGTTCCATCAACATCAAGTGTAAACCGCCCGGCGCTAGCGTCACGCTCTCCCCCGCCGGTAACTCGATGCCACCGGGCAGGGGTGCCATGCGCATCACATCGCCATCCATCTCCATAATATGAATCTCGACACGCTCGGTGAGCGAGCTGGTCGCTCCTAGCAGCATGTCATCGCCATCGCCGTGATTGGTGAGGGTGACAAAGCCACCGCCCGCCCCGGCCCCCGGCGGCGTTGCACGGGTCCAGGGTTGCGCCACTTCGATAGAGGAGTGGTTTTCCATGGCATCCGAGTGGTCGCTGCCATGATGAGCCGCCATCAGCGGAGTACTCATGAACAGCATTGCGGTTAACAGCGTAAAACGGCGCATCAACATAGTGTTCTCCGTGGGTAACATCGCCAAAACCTAGCGCTTAACGCGATATTACTCAGTGACAGCGGCAACCACCACCCGATCCACGGCTGTAAACCGGGTGTGGATAACTTAAACCGTCAAATGCTGCTTAATCAGCTCGTTAGAGAGTTCACTGATCTCGCCTTTGGCGACTGGGCGGCCGCGATCCATGATCACGAAGCGGTCGGCGTATTTGCGGGCGAAGGGCAGCTTTTGCTCGACCAGCAGCACCGTTAAACCATCCTCTTTGATCAGTTGGCGAATCACCTGGCCGATTTGAGCGACGATATTGGGCTGAATGCCTTCTCCTGGCTCATCAAGAATCAGCAGCTTTGGTTCGATCACCAGTGCTCGGCCAATGGCGAGCTGCTGCTGTTGGCCGCCGGATAAATCGCCGCCCCGACGGTGCTTCATCTCTTTGAGCACCGGAAACAGCTCGTAGATACGCTCCGGGATTTTTTTCAGCCCGTCGCCCCGGGCGGCAAGCCCAGTGCGCAGGTTCTCCTCCACCGTGAGCAGCGGGAAGATCTGCCGCCCCTGGGGCACAAAACCGATGCCCAGGCGCGAACGCGCTTCCACGGCTTTTTTGGTGAGTTCTATCTCACTGCCATCGCCCTGGTAGCGCAGCTGGCCGCTTTTGACCGCAACTTCGCCCATGATGGCTTTCATCAGCGTGGTTTTACCCACCCCGTTGCGGCCCATCACGCAGGTGCACTGCCCGGCGGGCACGTCTAGGTCTAAGTCCCACAGCGTATGGCTCTCGCCGTAGAACTGGTTGAGTTTTTCAATCGCCAGCATCAGGCGCTCTCCTCTTCATCCGACCCTAGATACACCTCGACCACTTTGGGGTCGTTGGAGACCTGATCCATGCTGCCTTCGGCCAGCACGCTGCCCTGGTGCAGCACGGTCACCTTGCGCGCTATCGAGCGCACAAAGCCCATGTCGTGCTCTACCACCACCACCGACTGCTTGCCCGCCAAGCCGGTGAGCAGCTCGGCGGTGCGCTCCATCTCCTGCTCGGTCATCCCGGCCACTGGTTCATCTACCAGCAGCAGGCGCGGGCGCTGCATCAGCAGCATGCCAATCTCCAGCCACTGTTTTTGGCCGTGGGAGAGAATACCGGCGGGCTGAAAGCGCAGCGCAGTCAGGCCGATGGTTTCCAGCACGTCATCAATGCGGTCTTTGATCTCCCCGGTCATGCGGGCGGTCAGCGTGGGGAAGATGCGCTTGTCGGCAGCCATCGCCAATTCCAGGTTCTCGAATACGCTGAGCGCTTCGAACACCGTGGGCTTCTGGAATTTGCGGCCAATGCCGAGGCTAGCGATTTCCGGCTCGTTCATCTGCAGCAGGTTATGGCGGCTGCCGAACCACACGCTGCCTTCGGTGGGGCGGGTTTTGCCGGTGATGATATCCATCATGGTGGTTTTACCGGCCCCGTTGGGGCCGATAATGCAGCGCAGCTCGCCGTCGTCGATGGTCAGGTTCAGGTTACTGATCGCCTTGAAGCCATCAAAGCTGACGGTGACATCTTCCATATACAAAATCGGGCCGTGGCGCACGTCGACCGGCGAGGCCTCGGTGGCCATAAAATCAAACACCCGATCCCGCGCTTTTAGCGATTGTAATAGGCTCATGCGGCGGCCTCCTTGGGTGGGTGATCATCCTCTTTGCGGCGCTTTAGGTGGCCTAACAGCCCCGCTACACCTTTCGGCAGTAGCACCGTGACCAGCACGAAAAGCGCGCCCAGAGCGAATAGCCAGGCGTCGGGCATAATGCCGGTGAAGATAGTTTTGGCGTAGTTGACCAAAATCGCGCCGATTACCGCGCCGTACAGCGTGGCCCGGCCACCCAGCGCCACCCACAATACAATTTCAATCGAGAATAGCGGCGAGAATTCGCTGGGGTTGATAATGCCCACTTGCGGCACATAGAGCGCCCCAGCAAGGCCCGCCAGCATAGCCGAGACCACGAAGACAAACAGCTGGAAGCGCTCGACGCGGTAGCCAATAAAGCGCGTGCGTGCTTCGGCATCGCGAGTGGCCACACATACCCGGCCCAGTTTGCTGGTGACGATTGCCCGGCAGAGGATATAGCCCAGCGCCAGCGCCACGCCGGTAGCAATAAACAGCCCCAAGCGCGTGGCATCGCTACGCAGGTTAAAGCCCAGCAGCTCGCGGAAGTCGGTCAGGCCGTTATTGCCGCCAAAACCCATCTCGTTGCGGAAGAAAGCCAGCATCAATGCAAACGTGAGCGCCTGGGTGATGATCGAGAGATACACCCCCGTCACCCGTGAGCGGAAGGCCAAAAAGCCGAACACCAGCGCCAGCAGCCCCGGTGCCAGCAGCACCATGGCAAAGGCGAACCAGGCCATATCGAAACCGTGCCAATACCAGGGCAGGCTGTCCCAGTTCAGGAACACCATAAAGTCCGGCAGTACCGGGTGGCCGTAAGTGCCACGGTCACCGATTTGGCGCATCAGGTACATGCCCATGGCGTAGCCGCCAATGGCGAAAAACGCCCCGTGCCCCAGGCTCAAGATGCCCAGGTAACCCCATACTAAATCGACCGCGACGGCGAGCAGCGCGTAGCTCAGGTACTTACCGAACAGGTTAACGGTGTAAGCGTTCACATGCAGCGGATGCCCCTGGGGCACCGCCAAATGCAGCACGGTGACCAGCAGCAGCGCAGCAAACAGCACGCCTAGAAAGATCTGCGTGGCCCGCTCACCGAACGGGCGGGTGAGCCAAAATTGGCTGGATGTTGCTTGCGTCATCATGGGTTAGCCCTCCGCAGCCCGGCCCTTCTGCGGGAAGAGTCCACGCGGGCGTTTTTGAATAAACAGAATGATAAAGACCAGCACGATAATCTTGGCCAGCACCGCGCCCGCCCAAGGTTCCAGCACCTGGTTGATCACCCCCAGCGAGAGCCCCGCCACTAGCGTGCCCCACAGATTACCCACGCCGCCGAACACCACCACCATGAACGAGTCGATGATGTAGTTCTGGCCCAGGTTGGGGCCTACGTTGGTGAGCTGGGAGAGCGCCACGCCCGCCAAGCCCGCCACGCCGGAACCCAGCGCAAAGGTCATGATATCCACACGGGTGGCGCGAATACCCATAGAGCGCGCCATGGCGCGGTTCTGGGTCACGGCACGTACTTCTAGCCCTAAGCGGGTGCGACGCATAATCAGCATCAACGCAGCGAAAACCACCAGCGCAAAGCCCAGTACAAACATCCGGTTGAGCGTGAGTGACAGCGCGTCGTTAATGACCAGCGAGCCGCTCATCCACTCCGGCGTCACCACGGTGCGGTTGAGCGGTGAAATCACCGTGCGCACCAGCTGTTGCAGAATCAGGCTGATACCGAAGGTCGCCAATAGAGTTTCCAGCGGGCGGCCTTTGAGGAACTGGATCACGCCCCGCTCAATGGCAATGCCCACCAGGGCGGCCACCATAAAGCCTGCGGGGATAGACAGAATCAGCGCCAGCCCGGGCTGGCCCGGCAGCAGCTGCTGCATCATCCAGGTGGTGTAGGCGCCTAACATCATCAGCTCGCCATGGGCCATGTTGATCACGCCCATCACGCCAAAGGTAATCGCCAGGCCAATCGCTGCCAGCACCAGCACCGAGCCCAAGCTCAAGCCGAAGTAGAGCGTTTCCAGACCCCGGTTAATCTTGAGCTGCTGCTCGATGCCGGCCAGCGCGGTTGCTGCTGCATCGGCAACAATCGGGTCTTCACTATTCGCGGCACGGCCTAACGCCACGCGAGCACGCGGGTGAAGGCTGCCGGTGAGCGCCTCGACACCCGCCATCTCGCCCTGCTCGGCGCGATAAATCGCCACCGCCTGGGCCAAGCGCGTGCGAACGTACTCATCTTCCGCATCGGCAATCACCGGCGTCAGCGTCTCGGCCAGCTCGCCGTCCACTTCGCCCAGCAAACGGTCGGCGGAAGTGCGGCGGCGCTCGACGTTAGGCGAGTAGAGGTCCACCACGGCAATGGCGCTGCGCAGCTGGTTGCGCAGCGCGTTGTTGATGCCGATGCGGTCCAGGTCGCGGCGGGACATTTCGCCCAGCGGCTCGTTGGTCAGCGCATCCGCCACCGGCCAGTCACGGCCACGGTTCTCAAGCACTAGCACGAAGCGGCCATCGTCGGTGCGCTGTAGGCGGCCATCCAGCAGTGCCTGCAGCCAGTCGCGGGCGCGCTCGTCATCGCTTTGCAAAATAGCGGTAATGGCTTCGCCTTTATCGCGGTAGGAGTCCACATCCAGCGCGGTCAACAGCGCGAGTGCGGCTTGGTCATCGGGGGTCGAGGAGCTGCTTTGTGCCTGCGCCGACACGGCGGTGCCGAGTAGCATCAAGCACAGCAGCCCCAAGGAAAGGAAACGCCTCATGGGGTTCTTCCTTTGGTGATCAAATGGGGGAGATAGCGTGCTCCCCTACTGCGCCATTGCGCTGGCGCAGTAGGGGACGGAAGTTACTCGGCGAGCGCTGCTTCGGCTTCTTCTGCTGCGGTGCTGCCACCACAGGAACCGTTCACAACGTTAAAGTTGCCGCACTCCATGGGCTTGCGCCAATCAGCGATCAGGTCACGGGAGCCCGGCAGGTAATCCGACCACGCATCACCGGCCACGGTAGAGGGTGTTTGCCAGACGATGTCGAACTGGCCGTTATCCTGAACTTCACCAATCAGCACCGGCTTGGTGATGTGGTGGTTAGGCATCATCGCCGCGTAACCGCCGGAGAGGTTCGGCACGGTCACGCCGATAATCGCGTCTTTCACCGTATCCACGTCGGTGGTGCCCGCTTTACGCACGGCTTCGGCCCACATGTTGAAGCCAATGTAGTGTGCTTCCATGGGGTCGTTGGTCACCGACATCTCGTCACCGGTGTGCTCGATCCAGGCGTCGATAAAGTCGTAGTTGGCGTCGGTGTCTACGCTCATGAAATAGTTCCAGGCGGCCAGGTGGCCCACCAGCGGTGCAGTGTCGATACCAGAAAGCTCCTGCTCACCCACCGAGAAGGCGATGACCGGAATATCGGCAGCATCGATGCCTTGGTTAGCCAGCTCGCGGTAGAACGGCACGTTGGCGTCGCCGTTAATGGTGGAGATCACGGCAGTGGGCTTGCCCTCTTCACCAAAGCGGCGGATTTCGGAGACGATGTTCTGCCAGTCCGAGTGACCAAACGGCGTGTAGTTGACCATGATGTCTTCTTCGGCCACACCGTGCTCATCTTTCAGGAACGCTTCCAAGATGCGGTTGGTGGTGCGCGGGTAGACGTAGTCGGTGCCGATCAGCGCGAAGCGCTCGATACCCACTTCGTTGATCAAATACTCAACGGCAGGAATGGCCTGCTGGTTGGGCGCGGCACCGGTGTAGAAGACGTTTTCAGACGACTCTTCGCCTTCGTACTGCACCGGGTAGAACAGCAGGCCGTTGAGCTCTTCTACCACCGGCAGCACCGCTTTACGGGAAACGGAGGTCCAGTTGCCGAAGATCACATCCACTTCTTCCTGGGCCAGCAGCTCGCGGGCGCGCTCGGCAAACAGCGGCCAGTTAGACGCGGGGTCGACCACCACGGCTTCTAGCTGACGGCCCAGCAGGCCACCGGCTTCGTTCTGCTGCTCAATAAGCATTTCCACGGTGTCTTTCAGGGTGGATTCACTGATAGCCATGGTGCCGGAGAGCGAGTGCAGAATACCAACTTTGATGGGGTCGTCGTCTTGGGCCACCGCTTGCGCGCTGGCGCCCATCACAGCCGCGGTGATCAGGGCAGTGGCGAAACGGCTAAGGGTACGTGGGTGTGTCTTGCGCTGCAGTGTGGTCACTTGAACCTCCTTGCGCCCCTTATGGTTGGGGCTCGTGTTTGGGGTACCGCGACCAAGCGTTGTCGTTATTGAGGCGACGGGGCACTTGGTGCGTCCACTCGTGGGTCGCGAGTTACAACTCGTATTCACACGTCGCCATACACACTGCAAGGGGTGCGCCAATGTGGAACAAAGGCCACGATTAAAAATACAATCAAACACTTAGCTGTGTACAAAAAATACCGCTCAGACCACTCAGCACCAAGATGACGCAACGCGGCGGCGCCCATGCACGATTGTCATGCACCACCACGACGCTTTGCACCACGGGCGAAGGTGCACCATAAAAAAAGCGCCCTCGCAGACGCGAGGGCGCTTTCGGGGTCCGCCAATAGTGTTAGTTCACAGCAGCAGCGGCTTTCGTGCGACGTTTTTTGAGCAGCGGCAGGCCAAGCGACAGCACGGCGATGACCAGGAGCGACAGCGAAATCGGCTTGTCGATAAAGGTAGTCCAGTCGCCACCGGAGATCTGCAGCGCCCGGCGCATGGACTCTTCCATGATGTTACCGAGAATCAGCGCAAGGATCAGCGGCGCAGTGGGGAAGCCAAACAGGCGCATGCCCAAGCCCAGCAGGCCAAAGCCCAGCAGTAGCAGCAGGTCAAAGACGCTGAAGCTCATGCCGTAAACGCCGATCATGCAGAAGATCAGAATCATCGACAGCAGCAGCGGTCGCGGCAGGTCGAGGATTTTAGCGATCAGCGGGATCAGCGGCAGGTTCAGTACCAGCAGGAAGATGTTGCCGATGTACATACTGGCAATCACGCCCCAAAACACATCCGGACGCTGCTCCAACATCATCGGGCCAGGCGTCACACCCATCACCAGCAGCGCGCCCAACAGGACCGCCGTGGTACCAGAGCCCGGCACACCCAGAGTTAACAGCGGCACGAAAGAGCCGGTACAGGCGGCGTTGTTGGCCGCTTCCGGAGCGGCTACGCCCTTGATGTTGCCCTGACCAAAGGTGTCGCCATCTTTCGCCAGGCGCTTCTCCATGCTGTAGCCCAGAAAGGAGCCAATGGTGGCGCCCGCCCCCGGCAGTACGCCGGTAAAGAAGCCCAGTACGGAACTGCGGCTAATGGGGCCCGCAATTTTCTTCACTTCACCGCGGCTCAGCTTCAGCGAGCCAATCACGTTGCGCGGCACCTCTTTACCACCGCCACCACGCAGCAGCATGTAGAACACTTCCGCCAAGGCGAAGATACCCAGCGCCACGACCAGGAAGTCGATGCCGTCGAGCAGTTGAATCGAGTTGAAGGTAAAGCGCTCGGTGCCGGTTTGCGTGTCGATCCCCACAATCGAGATCATCACGCCAATAACCGCCGCAATCAGGCCTTTCACCAGAGACTTATCTGACAACGACACCACCGCCGTCAGGCCCAGCACCATGAGTGCAAAGTACTCTGCGGGGCCAAAGCTTACTGCCACCTTGGAGAGCAGCGGGGCCACCAGCATCAAAAAGACCACCGAGACCGTACCGCCAATGAAGGAGGCGTAGGCGGCAATGGCCAGCGCCTTACCCGCCATGCCCTGCTTGGCCATCGGGTAACCATCGAAGGAGGTCGCTACCGTGCCCGCCACGCCGGGGGCGTTGAGCAGAATGGACGACGTCGATCCGCCGAAGATAGCGCCGTAATAGACCCCGGCCATCAGAATCAACCCAGAGGAGGGCTCCATGGCAAAGGTGATTGGAATCATCAGGGCCAGCGCGCTGATCGGCCCCAGGCCGGGCAGCATGCCGATAATAGTACCCGCAAACACACCGGCGAATACGTAGGCGATATTGATTGGCTCAAGCGCGATGCCAAAGCCGTACATTAGATTGTTTAAGGCATCCATGGGAGTGTCTCTCGTTAAAACCCGCTATAGGTGCATCCGCACGCCATGCTTAGAACGGCAGTACGCCGGTGGGTAGGTAAACATCCATTACCCGCGTCATGGTCAGGTAAAGGGCCAGTACCACACCCAGCGATACCGCTAGGTTGACGCCATGGCGGCGATAGCCGTAATAGGCGGTTAAACCCACACTTAGTAGCGTGGAGGCCAGTACAAAACCCAGCGGCACCAGCAAGAACGCATAGGCGGCAATGGCCAGCGCGGTCACGATGACACGCGCCCAGGGAGTGAACAGCAGCGGTCCGTTAGTGGCCTCATGGTCGATTTCATCAGCCCCAGCAATGGCGCTCGGCTTTTCAAAAAACAGCAGCGCGGCCAGTAGCAGCAGCGACACACCCAGCACTTTGGGGAAGAGGTCTGAATCCACCGGGCGCGGCAGAGGAAACGTTGGAATTTGCCAGGCCATGGCCAGATAAGCAGCCGCTACCAGTGCTAGTACGAGCGCTAGCCACTGGTTAACATTTAATCGAGTCATTGGAATTTCTCCGAAGATGCCAACGCAGTTGCGTTAGCCCTCGCGGTAACAGATAGAAGCATCCGGCGGCGCAGAGCCGCCGGCGTATCTCTAACGGGCGCTGGCGCTTACTGGCGCAGCAGGCCCAGGTCGGTCAGCACGCTGCTGAACTGCTCTTGCTGCTCATCCAGGAAGGTGCCGAACGCGTCGCTATCCTGGTAGGCATCGATCCAGCCCAACTGGTCGCTGGCTTCGCGCCATGCTTCGGTTTCGAGCATTTCAGCGAACAAAGTCTCGTAGTACTCGACCGCTTCTTCCGGCATGTCCGGCGCACCCATCACACCGCGCCAAATATCGAAGGTGTAATCGAAGCCCTGCTCTTTATAGGTCGGCACGTCGGCCAAGCCGCCGCCCAGACGCTCTTCGGAAGAGACGCCCAATGCGCGCAGCTGGCTGCCTTCGCCCAGTTGGCCCACGGCTTCACCGGCTCCGCCGATCACCGCTTCGATATGGCCACCCATCAGGTTGGTCATGGCATCGCCGCCACCGGAGAACGGAATATAGTTCACCGCAGAGGCTTCCATTCCCGCCGCCGAGGCCAAGCCCGCCACCGAGATATGGTCCATGGAGCCCGGCGCACTGCCGCCGCCCACACTCAGGCCGGGGTTGGCTTTGAGCGCTTCGAACAGATCTTCCAGGTCTTGGTACTCGGAATCCGCCGCGACCAGGATGATGGAGTAGTCGGTGTTGATCCGCGCAATCGGCGTGAAATCGGTATGGTCGTAGCGCGAAGCGCCTGCCAGCGGCACCAGAATCATCGGCGGGCTGGTGGCAAACAGTTTGTGCGGGTTGCCACTATCACGGGCGACCTGGGCCCACGCCACTGCGCCGCCGCCGCCGGGTACGTTGATGGCGGCAAAGCTTTCGTCTGCCAGGGACTCCTGCTGAATCACGCGGGACATGGTACGCACCAGCGTATCCCAACCGCCACCGGGGTTAGCGGGGGCGATGAACTCGATGGAGCGGCTTGGTGTCCACTCTTGCGCTTGAGCAGAGGTCGTCATGGCCAGGGCGGCCATCGGCAGGGCAAGCACGGCGATGCGCTTCAAGGAAAGCGTAGTCATTGGCGTTCTCCACATTATTGTTCAGGCGTTATTATTCATACGGTGTTTTGGTGGGCGCGGCTTGTTGTGTGCGCCGAGTCATGAACCAAAAGCACGGCTAATCTGCATCACGCTTCGCGCGCGGTGATCAGCTTTGTGTGGTTACGCCGTGAACGTTAGAAGAGTGCCACCCCCATCGACAAGCTTGTGACCATTAACGACAAATTGTTCTTTTTGTGCGTTTTGTTCATTTTGTTCACACAGCGGCGCTCACAACGTTTCCAACCACCCTTTGGCGGCGCTCAACAACCGATAACGCCGCTCGGGGCGGCCCACATCGCCATACCCGAGTTCAGCGCTCAACGCTTGTTCCGCCACCAAAAACTCCAGGTAGCGTCGTGCGGTCGAGCGGCTGGCGCCCATGGTGCGAGCCACCTGCATCGCGGTAAGCGACTCGGATTCGGCGGCCAGCGCATCCACGACCCGGCGCAGCGTCAAGCGGTCGATGCCCTTGGGCAGCGTGCGGCTACCCGTGCGTGCGGGCTCGCTAGGCGTCACTCTTGCCAGCACGTGATCCAACTCGTCTTGGCTCATTTCAGCGCGGTTCGCCAGCGCTTCACGCTCGCGGCGAAAGCGGGTCAGCATCTGATTCATGCGGGCCGCTTCTATGGGTTTGATCAGATAGTCGAACACCCCGCCACGCAGCGCCTCACTAATGGTCTCCACCTCTTTGGCAGCGGTGACCATCACGATATCCACATGCACATAGTCGCGGCGAATGGCCCACAGGAGCTCAAGTCCCTCAACATCCGGCAGGTAGGCATCCAGCAAAATCAGTTGAATCTCTGCAGCGTGCAGAGCCATCAGCGCTTTGGCTTCGCTGCCGTTGCGTGCCATGCCCACCACGTAAAAGCCCTCGCTCTGCTCGATAAAGGCGCGGTGGATATCGGCGATGCGAAAATCGTCTTCGACGACCAAAATGCCGTATTGCGTCGCAGACATGCGGTGTCCTCTTATTGTCGTCATGATCTCGTTATGAGGTCGGGGGCTGCGTGGCGGGATCGGCGCATAGTGAGCGATCCAGCACGGCCGTAAAACACGCGCCCCCCAGCTCGCTCTCTTCCAGCGTTATCGCGCCCCCGTGCTGGCGGCAAAGCCTATCCACCAGGGCAAGCCCGATGCCCCGGTGTTTTCCAGTCTTGGTGGAAAACCCGTCGGCAAAAATCGATTCGGCATGCTCGGCGGGCACCCCGGCGCCGTTATCTTCTACTTCGATAAGCAGCTGCTCGCCGAGGTCGGTGAAAAACAGCCGCACCTGGGGCTTGTCACCGTGGGGGCCGTTGAGCGCGGCGTGGCAGGCGTTATCCAGCAGGTTGCCCACCACGCTCATCATCACCTCTTGGCCGGTAGGCGTCAGTGGGCAGGAGAGCGAGCTCTGCTCGTCGATCTCCAGGGCAACGCCCAGCTCGCGGGCACGGGTGAGTTTGCCCAGCAGCGTGCCGCTCAGTACCGCATCCGCCACGTGGCGCATCAAAAAGCTCATTTGCGCCTGGGCGCGCTCGGTTTCCTGATGAATCAGCGCCAATGCTTCGTCGATACGCTGCAACTGCAACAATCCTGAAATGGTGTAGAGCTTGTTGGAGAACTCGTGGGCCTGGGCGCGCAGCATATCCACATCGCGGCTGGCCTGGGTAAGCGCTTGGGAGAGGTCGATGATCTCCCGGCGGCTGCGGAAGGTGGCCACGGCCCCCTCTATCTCGCCTTCATGGAGAATCAGCACCCGGTTGACCACCACCGGGTGATCCCCCAGCCACATCTCTTGATCGAACTCCTGCTCGCCGTGCTTCAAGACTTCCAGCAGCCGCGAGTTGGGCACCACCTCGCGGATCGGCTGCCCCAGCAGCACGTGCTCATCCGGCAGCTCTAAAAAGCGCCGCGCCTGCTGGTTCACCAAGGTGATATGACCATCCCGATTCACGGCGAGAATGCCTTCGTGAATCGACTGCAGAATGGCCTCTTTCTCCATTGCCAAACGGGCGATTTCGTAAGGCTCTAAGCCTAGGATGATCTTTTTAAGGTGCTGCGATAGCCAGTAAGCGCCCGCAAACCCCAGCACAATCATGAGCGCCACCAGCGCCCAGCCGAGGCTGGTGTAGCGGGCCACATCCATATCGACGCGGTCGAGCATAAAGCCCACCGAAACCACCCCGATAATGTTGCCCTCCTCGTCCCATACCGGCGTCTTGCCGCGCATGGCGGTGCCCAGCGTGCCGGTGGCTTCGGAGACATAGGACTGTCCATAGATCAGCGCTTGGTCATTATCGCCGCCTACCATGGGCTGACCAATGCGCTCGGGCACGGGGTGGGAGTAGCGAATCGATTGGGCATTGCCCACCACCACGTAGCGTGCGCCGGTTTCCTGGCGCACTCGCTCGGCTAGCGGCTGAATGATGGCAGAGGGGTCAGCAGTGGTAAAAGCGTTTACAATCTGCGGCATCCCGGCCACGGTTTTGGCCACGGCCAGCGCCCGCTCGCCCATTTGGTAAGTGATGATCTCGGCTTTGCGATGGTTGAGATAGGTGCCCTGAGCCAGCAGCATGCCCGCTAGCAGCAACCCCACCAGCACCATAACCTGCAGGCGGAAACTGCGCTTATACCAGCGGCGCTTGGCACGGGTACGGCGCCAGCGCTGTAATTCGGCCAGTGTTCTAGGGCGAGGGGCGGTCATAACGGAACTCACTCTGCGCGACCGCGTCATTATGGCACGCAGCGCCTAATGGCCGTTAGTCGTTGCGCTGCCACCTCGCTGTGCTTTGATAACAGCCCCTTACCGATCCTACGCTCAAGGAGGAGTGTCGTGCGACACCTATTACGTTTTCTGGTTTTCAGCGGTACGGCATTGTGGGCCACGGGGGCCGTGGCCTATCCGTTCTATGCCCCACCACCGCCTAAAGAGGACACGCCCGTGTTCAGCGGCGACGCGGAGCTGGGCTTTACCCACCTGTCAGGCAACACCGATAGCCAAACCCTGATCGGCAAAACGCGCCTGACTTGGCTCACGGGGCAATTGACTCATTCGCTACGGGGGGAGGTGCGCAACGTCAGCAAGGAGGGTGAGACCAGCGCGGAGCAGTACTTATTGGCCGGGCGGGAGCGCTATGACTTTAGCGGGCCACACTATCTCTTCGGCTTTGCCCGCTGGGAGAAGGACCGCTTTGCCGGTTACGACCAGCAGCTCTCAGTGATTGGCGGCTACGGGCGGCAGCTGCTGGAAAATAAGCAACATACGCTCTCATTAGAAGCGGGGCCGGGGTATCGCAATGATCGCCTGCGAGACGAAGACAATCAGCAGCTGCCCGTGGCCTATACCGCTCTGGACTATCGCTACCGGTTTTCCGAGTACGCGGATATTTCCCAAGAGATGTCGGTGGAGTACACGGATGAAAATACCACTGCCCGCTCGCTGACGGCGTTGACTGCTCGGCTCAATGCCAAGCTGTCGCTGCGCCTCTCTTATGAAGTGAAGCACAACTCCCAGCCCCCGGAAGACGCCACCGAGCGCACCGACACCACCACCAGCGCCTCGCTGCTGTATAGCTGGTAAGCGCGGTGGACGCTAGCGGTGTTGCCCTCGGTGGGCCCACCCGGTCATGCGTTTTTCCAACAAAGCGAACAGCTCATACATCACCATGGCCATGGCGCTAATCACCAGTAACCCGGCGAATACCAAGCCCATGCGCATCTGCGAGCCTGCGCTCATCATCAGATAGCCAATGCCTTGATTGGAGGCCACGGTTTCCGATACCACGGTGCCTACGAACGCTAGGGTGATGGCAATTTTGAGCGAGGCAAAAAAGTACGGCAGCGAGCGAGGCAGGCCTACCTTGAGCAGCACATCGATACGCCGCGCACCCAACACGCGCAGCACGTCCTCCATCTCGGGCTCCAGCGTCGCTAGCCCCGTGGCCACATTCACCACGATGGGGAAAAAGCAGATCAAAAACGCGGTGAGGATGGCGGGCACTGAGCCGATCCCAAACCAGACCACTAGAATGGGCACAAAGGCCACTTTCGGGATGGCGTTAAACCCCACTAATAGCGGGTAGCAGGCGTTATAGAGAAAGCGCGACGAGCCGACGATAAAGCCCAGCACTAGCCCCACCACGACGCCCAAGCCAAAACCAATCAGCGTGGTCCAAAACGTTTGCCAGGAGTGCATGGCAATCGGCCCTGAATACGTCACCAGCGCCTGTAGGGTGTCTAACGCGCTTGGGAAGATAAAGCTGGGTACGTTGAAGAGCCTCACCGAGGCTTCCCACACGACCACCAGGACAGCCACGGCGATCCAGGGCGCTAGCCGTTCAATCAGCTTGCTGTTATGGGTCATATTCATGTCCGTTAGGTACTGCGCACTTCGCCAATCTGGGCGCGTAGTTCCTGCACCAGATCGATAAAAGGCTTTTCATAGATGGTTTCCAGCGCCCGAGGCCGGGGCAGCTCAATGGCGCGGCGCTCGATCACACGACCAGGGCGGCGGCTCATCACGTAGACCGTATCGGCCAGGAACGCGGCTTCACGCAGGTCGTGGGTTACCAGCACCACGGTAAACCGCTGGGCTTCCCATAAATCCCGCAGCACGCACCAAAGCTCTTCGCGGGTGAAGGCATCCAGCGCGCCAAAGGGCTCATCCAACATTAGCAGGCGCGGCCGATGAATCAGTGCGCGGCAAATCGAGGCCCGCTGCTGCATACCACCCGAGAGCTGCCAGGGGTATTTATCTTCGTGCTCGGCCAAGCCCACCGTGGCAAGCAAATCCCGCGCCCAGCCCACAAACTCCTCCCGGCGCTGGCGGAACTGCTTTCGGTAGGGCTCGACGATTTCCAGCGGCAGCAGCACGTTATCCAGGGTGGTGCGCCAGGGCAGCAGGTTGGCGTTCTGAAACGCCATACCGGAGATTTTCAGCGGCCCGGTCACAGGTGCATCATCCACGCGCACGCTGCCCTGGGTCGGCGCGTGCAGCCCAGTGCACAGCTTCATAAAGGTGGATTTACCGCACCCGGAAGGCCCCACGAAGGCGACAAACTCGCCTTCGTGGATATCGAGATTAATATCCTCAATGGCATTGCCGGTGCCGTCGTAGGCCAGGCTTACGTCATCAAAGCGGACAAACGCTGCCGACATTACTCGGCCTCCGGCAGCAGCCTGCGCTCTTCTACCGGCGGTAGGTAGCGGGAATCAAACACTTGGTCGGGCGACGGCAGCGTGGGCAGTTCATAGGCATCCGCCACCAGTTGAATCGCCTGCATTAACCGCTCGTCATCCACGCCGCCCACGCCAAACTCGCGGGCATCGGGGGTATCCACCACGCTCTCCAGCGCCAGTTTCAAACGGCGGGTTTCCATCTCCACATCAATCAAGCCATCGCGGTTTTTTACGTACTCGATGGCGGCTTCCGGGTCGGCCAGCGTCTCACCCAGTGCGCGGTTAAAGGCGCGTAAGAATCCCTGAACCGCTGCGGGATTGGCTTCCGCGAACGCTTCGCTGGCCAGAATCGCGTTGCCGTAGAGCGGCACGCCATAGTCCGGGAACGGCATAATGGTCAGGTCATCTTCACTCATCCCGCGCTCTTCTAAGTTTAGCAGGCTGGTGAAGTAGAACCCGGTGATGGCATCCACGTCGCCGCGGGTCAGCAGCGTCTCACGCAGCGTAGGGTCGACGTTCTGCCACTCCACCGCATCGGCTTCCAGGCCGTTGGCCGCGGCGAAGATGCCCCAAGCGCGATAGCCGGTATCGAAGGCCGGGGCGGCAATGGTTTTACCTGCCAGGTCAGCGGGGCTTTCGATCCCGCTCTCCTTACGGGCAAATACCGCGGCAGGCGTGCCGTCATAGACGATATACACGCCCTGAATACCAGGACCTTCAGGGTTTTCCGCCAGGAATTCGACCAGCGCGTTCAGGTCGCCAAAGCCCATCTCATATGCCCCGGAGGCGACCCGGTTCACCGCCCCCGCCGAGCCGCTGCCGGAATCAATCTGCACGTCCAAGCCCTCTTCAGCGAAGTAGCCTTTTTCAGCCGCCATCAAGAAGGGGGCGGCGGGGCCTTCGAAACGCCAGTCGAGCTGGAAACGGATGGGCGTCATGTCTGCCAGTGCGCTCATCGGCAGTAGCGACAGTGCCGCGCCGCCGAGCACGCTAGAGAGAAAAGTGGGTGTGGCAAAGCCGGGGCGTTGTGTCATAGCGTAAGGCACCTTGTATACAATGATTGCCCTGGCCGTTGCAGCAATGTTGCCATTTTTTGTTTTTTACAATTTATTCATGACGTTATACGCCTTCCATTAGCAGATAACACGCATCAAACGTCCAACATGGTGCGATCCATCCGCAGTGTGCACCATTTTCAAACATTTCTCGCCAGAGCGTTAGACTTTGGTCTAATCCGACGGTATACTATGTTCAGTTTCCTGTCCTCGCGCCATTCATTGAATGGCGCTTTTTTTTGTTCTGAAAACGGGCCTGGACGACTAGCGTCTCGCTTAGCGCTCTTGCGCCGTTAAGTCGGCTCACGCTTTGGTTTGTTAAGCTAACGCGTTCCCCGCTCTTTCCTGCCAACTCCCATTCATAGGTGTTCGACATGAACCAACCTCCCCAACATGCCGAGGGGCCCTCGCGGTTTTCCCTCGGTGATCCTATTGTGCTGGTGCTCAGCATCGGCTTCATCGTGGCGTTCCTCGGGCTCTCGTTTTACGACATCGACCGGGTCGCCAGCTCTATCAGCGCAGGCTTTGCCTGGACGGCGCTGGTGCTGGGTAGCTATTTTCAGCTGCTGCTTCTACTGACGTTTTTCATTGCGATTGGCGTGGCGTTAACGCCGGCAGCGAAAGCCAAAATCGGCAATCTCGATGCACCAGAAATGAGCACCTTTAAGTGGCTCTCGATCATTCTGTGTACGCTGTTAGCCGGTGGCGGGGTGTTTTTTGCCGCGGGCGAGCCGGTGTACCACTTCGTGGTCACCCCACCCGCCTTTGATACCGAGGCGGGGACCGCTGAAGCGGTCTCCGGCGCGCTGGCGCAGTCGTTCATGCACTGGGGCTTTATGGCTTGGGCAGTGCTGGGATCGCTCACCGCCGTGGTACTGGCCCACGCCCACTACGTGAAAGGCCAACCGCTGCAGCCGCGCACGCTGCTCTACCCGATTTTTGGGGAACGCCTGATGCGTGGCCCGCTGGGCAGCTTAGTGGATGCCTGCTGTGTGATTGCCCTAGTGGCGGGCACGGTAGGTCCTATCGGCTTTTTGGCCACGCAGGTGAGTTTTGGCCTGCATGAGCTGTTTGGCCTGCCGGAAGGCTACACGGGCCAGCTCATCATCCTGGCCGTGTTAGGGGCCATCTATGTGCTCTCTTCCATGAGCGGGGTGCATAAAGGCATCCAACTGCTGAGCCGCTTCAACGTGCTGCTGGCCTTAGCCATTGGCGCCATCATTGTGGTGTTTGGCCCCACGCTGTTTTTGGTGAACACCTACGTTTCCAGCATGGGCGCGTATGTCAGCGAGTTTTTCACCATGGCCACCATGACCGCAGAAACCGCCCCAGCGTGGTGGATGCAGTGGTGGACGGTGTTCTTCTTCGCTTGGTTTATCGGCTATGCACCGCTGATGGCGATTTTCGTGGCGCGCATTTCACGGGGCCGCAGCATTCGTGAAATGATTCTGGCGGTGGCCGTACTCGCTCCGATTGCCACCACCGTGTGGTTTACGCTACTGGGCGGTTCCGGCATTTACTACCAGTTGACGGGTGTGATCGATCTGACCGAAGCGCTCAATAACTTCCAGTTCGACGTCGCGACCCTCACGGTGGCGCAAGCGCTGCCCGGTGGCACCTGGATGGCGCTGGCGATTCTGCTGCTCACCACGATTTTCGTGGCCACCACCGGCGACTCCATGAGCTACGCGATCGCCGTCGTCGGCGCAGGCCATGATGACCCCAGCCCTTACATGCGCGCTTTCTGGGGAATCGCCATGGCACTGATGGCAGCCGTGCTGTTGTACATGGGCGCAGGCCAAATTAGCGCGCTGCAGCAGTTCATCGTAATCACCGCGATCCCGGTGTCGCTGATTCTGCTGCCTTCACTATGGAACGGCCCACAGGCGGCCTACGCCATGGCGCGGGAACAGGGCATCATCGACTAACAGTGATGGGCGACGTCTAACTACAGCCCTTCCAGCAGCCTCAGAATCGTCTGCGGCTGCTGGTTCACCCGGGTCAGCATCGCGATACCCACCTGCTGAAGCAGCTGTGCGCGGATGAAGTTCGAGACTTCCTGTGCGTAGTCGGCGTCTTGAATACGCGACTGGGCAGCGGAGGTATTGATGATATTGGTGTTGAGCCCGTCGATGACGCTCTCGAAGCGGTTCTGTACCGCGCCTAAATAGCTGCGCTGGCGGTCCACCTGCTTCATGGCCTCATCCACGACATCCATCGGATTGGGCGTGGCCGAGCCGTCGTCCAGCACGCTGAAGGTATCCAACCCCAGTGCCTGACGCCCCATCGCCGAAAAGCGCACGCCAATCACATCCCCGGCGTTGGCTCCCACCTGAATGTTAAGGGTTTTATCGCTCTCGATCAGCCGAATGCCGTTAAAGTTGCTCTGCTCGGCAATGCGATCGATCTCTTCCAACCGTTGTTCGATTTCTAACTGGATAGACGCCCGATCCGCTGATGAATTGGTGCCGTTGAGCGCCTGCACGCTGAGTTCGCGGATGCGCTGCAGGCTATCGTTGATCAGGTCCAACGCGCCTTCGGCGGTTTGCACCATAGAAATGCCGTCGTTGGTATTGCGAATCGCCTGGTTCATCCCGCGAAGTTGTGCGCCCATGCGATTGGCAATCGCCTGACCTGCCGGGTCATCCTTGGCGCTATTAATACGCAGCCCCGACGACAGACGCTCCATGGAGGTCTGCATCGCCTGCTGGCTACTGCGTAGATGGTTCATCACCAGTAGCGACGTGATATTAGTCGCAAGGCTGATCACGGGAGTGACTTCGAAAATGAGCGCGACATGCGTGGTTAGCATCATTATCGACCGATAACCACGAAACGTGAGGCCTATACCTCAATAATATCGCGCATGCGCATACAGAGTTACGAAGCCGGGCCTGCGCTGAGCGAGCGCCCGCTGGCCGCCAGCACGTCATCGACTGGGCCACGCACGTAATCATGCTGGAAGTAGCCGTCGTCCACGACGTCGCCGTCCCAGGCCACGATATCCAAGTCCATGGTTCGCGGCCCGGATTTGATCGGCCCACGCACTCGCCCCAGGCGGTGCTCGACCGCTTTCAAATAGGCTTTGAAGGCATCACGCTCTAGCGTGGTGCGCACCACCAGCGCGGCATTGAGAAAATCGGGCTGCTGCTGAAAGCCGACCGGTGCCGTGCGGACGGCTTCGGAGCGAGCCACCAGTTCGCATTCACTGCTCAATATCTCTAGCGCCTGGGCGAAGTGGTGCTCTGGTTCAATATTGGACCCCACTGAAATCACGCACTCGTGGTACCGGGTGCTAGGTGTTGCATGTGACGACGTTGTTGGCATAGCGACATCCCAGATAAAAGCCGATGATGGAGTAACGAGACAAAGACGCTGACAAGATGCTTTCCAACAGCCGCGACGTTCACCGCGCCGTCATGGTTCGACGGGCTGATGTAAAGCGCTGATGCACAGCATCGAACCGCGCTTCCACAGAGTAGACCGTTGGCCATTTTGTTCAAGCTCTGTACAAGTTATTGACAAACGCTGCGCTCACGCAGAAAGTCTGGGGTATCAACGCGCGTCATTCACAACACAGCGAGGGATTCGTCATGCCGACACCTGCGGCACTTGTTACCGGCGGCGCCACACGCCTTGGCCGCCATTTTGCGGAAGCATTGGCCGACAAGGGCTTCGATATCGCCCTGCATGTCAACAGCTCCCGAGGGGAGGCCGAAGAAGTCGCCACGGTGATTCGTGGCAAAGGAAGGGAGTGCGAGATACTTCCCTGCAACTTTCTGAGCGACTCGCTGGAGACGCTGATTCAACAGGCGAAAACACGTTTCCCCTGCTTGAACGTGCTGCTAAATAGCGCCTCGGCCTACGAACCTGCCCCCATCGCACAGACCGAGCTGGCCATGCTGGAGACCCAGTTTCGGGTCAACATGTTCACCCCGCTGCTCCTCACACGCCATTTTGCCGATGCGGTAGAGCACGGTCAGGTGATCAACATCATCGACAACAAAGTGGCCTACCACCAGTACCCGTATGCGGCGTACCTGCTTTCCAAGAAAAGTCTGGCCGACATGACCCGAATGGCCGCGCTGGAGTTTGCGCCACGCCTGCGAATCAACGGTATTGCGCCGGGTGTGGTGTTGCCGGCCTCACAACGCACGAGCGACTACATTCAGTGGCGTATCGAGGGTATTCCTGTGGATCACCAGGGTGACCCGGCCCATCTTGTACAAGCTTTGCATTACTTGCTGGATAACGCGTTCGTCGCAGGGCAGATCCTCTTCGTGGATGGCGGCGAGTCGATCAACCTGGAAGGTCGTCACTCCGAGAACTACCCTGGCCAGCGCTGACCCAACGCAATGAGGCCGCCCGAAGGCGGCCTCATGCACGACACGATCTCAACGCTTAGGTTTCGTCGACATCGTCATGGTCCGGCTTATGGTGCTCCGGCTCATGCTGTAACGCGTCTTCGCTACGCTCTGACAACGGTGCCGTGTCGGTACGCTTCCGTTCGGCTTTCGCTTCCAGAATGCGCACGTTGGCAGGCGGTGTCTTGCCACCTTTGGTTTCACCAAAGTAGAGCGTGGTATGCGGGAACGGAATCTCGATGCCCGCCGCATCGAAGCGCAGCTTGACCAAGCGGTTGTAAGCACGGCCGACGGCCCACTGGTCGCCCGGCGTGGTTTTGATCACCACGCGGATGTTCACCGAGCTATCCGCCAGGGCCGTCACACCGGCCACGGTCAGGTCGGCCAACAGCTTGTTGCCATGCTCGTCGCTGGCCTTGAGATCTTCGAAGGCAAGCTGGAGCTGCTCGATGGCTTCGTCGATGCTCTCGTTATAGCCAATGCCGTATTCGCCCACATGGTTGCCGTACTCACGCATGTAGTTGGAGACGGTATCGACGCTGGAGAACGGTACGATATGGTACGTACCGGATAGGTCGCGAATCCCCACCGAACGAATGCTCAGACGCTCCGCCGTGCCGGTAATGCCACCCACGGTCACCACGTCGCCGGTATTCATGGCGTTCTCGACCTGAATGAACACCCCGGTGATCACATCCTGCACCAGCTTCTGCGCACCAAAACCAATCGCCAGACCCAGTACACCAGCACCGGCAATCAGCGGCCCGATGTTAATGCCGATTTCCGAGAGCACGATCATGCCGGTGATGGTCACCATGGCGATCGCCAGCGCATTACGGAACAGGCTCAGCAGCGTTTTGGCACGGGCAGAGGGTTCGCCATGCCCGGTTTCCGGGTTGAGCTTGTGCTCGATCAGGCTCGCCAGTCCCAGCCATACGCCCAGCGACACCACCAGAATGACCGCCACGCTGATCAGGTTACCCACCAGGTTGGCACCGCGCTCGGAGGCGTACCAGGCGGCGAGATCAAAGGCCCCCCAGGCATCTAGCACCACCATGATCACCGCAACGACGATCACCGTGCGCAGCACGCGCAGCGCGTTGGGCACGTAGCTGTTCAACCGGACTTCCAGCAGCGGCAGCTTACGGCGCAGGTCATCAGAGAGTTGAATACGACGACCAATGGTCTGTGTCAGGAACGCAGACAGCAGCAGGCCCACGACCACGGCGCCGAGCGTCTTCAACGTCGCGAAGAGGACGAAGGGCAGCGCATCGCCAGGACGGGTCAGGGTCAGCACGAACACCATCAGGAAATAGATCAGCGCGAACAAATGCCATGTCCGGGCAAAGAGCTGCAGCGACACGCGGCTGGCCGTCAGCGTCGAGCGAGCGCCCATTTGGTTCAGGTTATCGCGCAGACGCACGCGGTTTTTGAGCACCACGCCCACCGCATAGATGAACGCCAGCAGCATGATCAGCGTGCCGACCGCCTGCCCCAGAGAGGCCGCGATATAGAAGTTGACCAGCGGCACGACGACCATCAAGCCATACCCCACCATGCCGATCAGACGCGCCAGCCAGCGATTCCAGTAGGATGCCTCTTTGGCGGAAATCGGCAGCAGGCGGAGGCCTTCATAGCGCGAGGAGAACAGCATCCGCACACCGGCCTTCAGCAGCTCGATGATCAGGAAAGCGTTCAAGAAGAGTGAGGCACGGGTAGAGAGCTCACCGGTTTCCCCCACCGCAAAGGTCGCAATCAGGTTACCGCCCACGTACGCCAGCGCTACCAGCAGCACGTCCAGCACGGCGGCAATCGCCACGCAGAGCACCAAACGCAGTACCGGGGTCAGGCCAGTGCCCTGCTGCGACCAGGCGCTGATCTTGGTAAACAGCGACTTTGCCAGACGGCGAAACACCATGAAAATGGCGAAGGTCGCCACGATCACGATGCCTAGATTGATCGCGGCACTGATGAACGCCGCCATATCGAAGCTGCTGCCCGTACCCTGGCCGGAGAACATGTTGCCGACGATGGCCACGGCCTGCTCGATCTGTCCGCCGACATCGCCCACCACGCGGCTGGTCAGTTCCGCCAACTGGCGGGGCAGCGACACGTCTTCAGGCGCCACGTTGCCCCCTGCTGCGGCCGCTTCTGGCGACAGCTCGGCCGCCACACCGGCGGGCAGCTCGGAGGCTTGATTGCGTAGCAGTTCGATCAGCTCCTGGCGGGCCTGCTCGTCTTCCAGCAGGTCGGCCAGCGCCGCATAAGAGGGTTGCTCTTCAGCGGCAGGCGCGTCGCTCTCGGCGCCTAGCGTGGTTTGCGCCATGGCTGGCCCGGCCAGCATGGCGAATAGCGTCAGCATCCAGACGCCTAGCCAGGGTAGTAAACGTAGTGACGTCACACCATAACCTCCCTTTGGGTGAGTATTTGCCATCCTGCACTCGTTAAGTTTCAGCCTATTAATGTTAAACACAGGATAGTGCATCCGCTAAGAATGCCAGCGTTGTATAACGCTTTGATTGAAGGGGCTAGGGTAACATGCCTCTATGCCAGAGACGTTAACGCGCCCGTTTTTTGCGCGCCAATGAAACCCGACCCCGTCATTGACAATGGGGTGCCAGCCACTGCTGCGCCATGACGATCAGCAGGCCGTAGCGCGCCCCTTTGGCCAGCACGATCCAGAGCAGTGCCCGCCACCAGGAAAGACGCATGACGCCCGCCAACACGGTGAGCGGGTCGCCAATCACGGGCACCCAGGAGAGCAGCAGGCTCGCTTCGCCAAAGCGGTGATACCAGCGCTCAGCGCGGGCAAGCCCTTGAGGCGACACTGGAAACCAGCGCCGATGTTGATAGTGGCGAGCGTAACGACCCAGCGCCACGTTGATCAAACTGCCCAGCGTATTGCCCGCGGTGGCGACAAGCCACACACCAACGGCAGGTTCGCCCATGCACCAAAGCCGCGCTAACCATACTTCCGAGCCGCCGGGCAGCAGCGTGGCGCTGGCCAGCGCCACCCAAAACAGGCTAAACACGTCACGCGCCCTCTAACGTTTAACGGGGCAGTTGACCACCGAGCTGCTGGGTGATCTCCGCCGCGATTTGACGCACCAGCGCCCCCAGCACCAGCAGGCGCTCTTCGGGAATGCGCGCCATAGGGCCCGAGACGGAGATGGCCGCCAACGGTGTGGCATGCTCATCGAAAATACAGGCCGCCACGCAGTGCAGGCCAATGGCATGCTCTTCCCGGTCGCAGGCAAAGCCCTGGGCGCGTATGGCGGCCATTTCCGCCTGGAGCGCCTCCGTTTGATAGAGGGTATTTTCAGTGACACGGGCCAGCTCGTAGCCGCCTTCTAACAGCGCGCTGCGCTCCTCCTCGCTCATCCACGCCAGCAGCGCCTTGCCCACGCCGGAGGCGTGCAGCGGCGCACGGGAGCCCAGCCGCGTAATCATACGCATCATCTGCGGGGATTCGTTTTGCGCCAGGAAGACCGCCGTGGCGCCATCGCGGATACCCAGGTTCGCCGTTTCGCCGGTTTCTGCGGTTAAGCGACGTAAAAACGGGCGGCTTTTGGCCACCACGTCGCGAGCTTCTAAAAAGCTGTTACCAATGCGGAAGGTTTTGACGTCGATGCGCCACAGGCCCTGCTCGCTCTCTTGGGTGACAAAGCCCTGGCTTTGCAGCGCCTGAAGCAGGCGGTGGGTGGTGGAAGGGGCAAGGTCGGCCATCTCCGCCAGTTCCGAGAGCGCAAGGCCCAGGGGGCTGGCGGACAAATACTCGAGTAGCGTGAGGCCGCGTACTAACGATTGGCTATGCCCACCGCTGGCTTTGGTGGCTCCTGCCGGACGTCCGACTGACCTGCGCTTGGCTTCACTCACCTGAGACTCTCCTGACGGCGCTGAATGACGTAAAAAGCCAGCAGGATAACGCGCTGCGCGGGCGCTGTCGCGTTTACGGAAACAAATTCCACCATTGGATGGCTAGCGGTGTTGCCACTGGGGCGGGCGTTTCTCGATAAACGCATCGATCCCTTCGGCCACGTCGTCGGCCAGCATGTTGCACGCCATGGTGTCGCCAGCAAAGACATAGGCCTCATCCAGTGGCATCGTCAACTGACGGGCAAACATGGCTTTGCCGGTACGCACGGCCACCGCGCTTTTCGCGCAGAGGCTCGCGGTGAGCGCTTCAACCTCGGCATCAAGCTCGCCTTCTGCGGCGACACGATTGATCAGCCCCCACTCGGCGGCGGTGTCTGCGCTGATAAACTCGCCGGTCAACAGCATCTCCATGGCCCGCTTTCGGGGCACGTTGCGCGAAAGCGCCACGGCCGGGGTCGAGCAAAACAGGCCCACGTTAATACCAGAGACCGCAAAGCGGGCGCTGCTGGCGGCCACGGCCAAATCGCAGCTAGCGACGAGCTGGCAGCCCGCAGCGGTGGCAATGCCCTGCACCTTGGCAATCACCGGCACGGGAAAATGGACGAGGCTTTGCATCACCTTGCCGCAGCGCGCGAACAGCGCTTGGTAGTAGGCTTTATCCGGGTTCGCGCGCATCTGCTTTAAGTCGTGGCCTGCGCAGAAGGCTTTACCGTTGGCTGCCAAAACCACGCAGCGCACGTGCTCATCTTGGATAATGTCATCCAACGCAGCTTGCAGCGCTTCCAACATCGTTTCCGACAGCGCATTGAAGCGCTCGGGCTGATTAAGAGTAAGCGTCACGACGCCCCCCTGCGCGGTGCGCAGCAGGCAGTCGTGGGAAGGGGACGCATGAGGGGACGACATGGCAGGCTCCTGAGCAGACGTTGCTACCCAGTCTAGCGCTTGCTTGGGCCGCCGAGGGCGCGCTACGACCAAAGTGGCCTCCCACTCGGCGGAAGGCCACCTTTGGATTACGCCTTCTCGCGGGCGTCCTGGCGAGGGTTGTAACCCAGCGGGTGGGGTTCGCCGCGCGCCTTGGCCAGCTCGATCTGACGCTGACGCTCACGGGCGGCGGCGCGGGTTTTCTCGGGCAGCGAGTCGATGCAGTGGGGGCAGCTAATGCCCGGCTCATAGGCCGACGACTGCATATCTTCCTGGGAGATCGGCATCCGACAGGCGTGGCACTGCTCGTGCTCGCCTTCGGTAAGGTCGTGGCGCACGGTGACTCGGTTATCGAACACGAAGCATTCGCCGCGCCACAGCGACTTCTCTTCCGGTACCTTTTCCAGGTAGTTCAGCACGCCGCCTTTCAGGTGGTACACCTCTTCGAAGCCCTCTTTCAGCATGAAGCTGGAGGCTTTCTCGCAGCGGATACCGCCTGTGCAGAACATGGCGACCTTTTTATGTTGCTCCGGATTGTAGTGCTCGCGCACGTACTCTGGAAACTCGCGGAAGGTGGTGGTTTTCGGGTCTACCGCGCCTTCGAAGCTGCCAATCGCCACTTCGTAGTCGTTGCGAGTATCAATCACCAGCACTTCGGGATCGGAGATCACGTCGTTCCAGTCCTCTGGCTCCACGTAGGTGCCCACGGTGTCGTTGGGGTCGATGCCCGGCACGCCGAGGGTGACGATCTCTTTTTTCAGTTTGACCTTGGTGCGGTAGAACGGCGGCTCGTCGCAAAATGACTCTTTGTGGTCGATATCGGCCAAACGCGGGTCGGCGGTGAGCCAAGCCAGCAGCGCGTCGATACCTTCGCGGCTACCGGCCACGGTGCCGTTGATGCCCTCTTTGGCCAGCAGCAGCGTGCCTTTCACGCCGTTATCCAGCATGGTTTGGCGCAGCGGCTCGCGCAGCGCTTCGAAATCGTTCAGGGTGACAAATTTGTACAGCGCCGCCACCACGATGGGCGGTGTTGGGGTCGGGGTCATGGAGTGCTCCTGGTAGTCGCCCTCGCAAAGGGCGGACCGGGTCAATAAAGGCGCGCATGATAACAAAAAGCGCGCCGTGGGTGCATCTCGGCGTGTTTGACGCAGATCAAAGGGGCGCCAATCGTCGATTATTTCGACGACATCATTGAGAAAGCTTCACCCCACGTCACGCGCACTCGGTCGTATAGTAGGCGGCAACTTAACTCAGTGATGAGGTGCTTTTCATGAAGATTCGTCGTTCCAACGAGCGGGGCTACGCAGACCACGGCTGGCTGCGCTCTTACCACACGTTTTCGTTCGCCAATTACATGGACCCCAACCACATGGGCTTCCGCGCGCTGCGGGTGATCAACGAAGACCGTGTGGCCCCCGGCCACGGCTTTGGTGCCCACCCCCACCGGGATATGGAGATCATCTCCTACGTGCTCGATGGCGAGATGGAGCACAAGGACAACATGGGCAATGGCGAAGTGATGCGCCCCGGCGACGTGCAGCGCATGTCGGCAGGCACGGGCGTGCTGCACAGCGAGTTCAACCACTCCCAAGAGAACGGGCTGCACTTTCTGCAAATCTGGATCGAAACCGCCCAGCGTGGCATTCAGCCCAGCTACGAGCAGAAGCACTTCCCCACCGCCGAGCGGCAGGGTCAGTGGCGCTTGGTGCTCTCCCCAGATGGTCGCGATGGCTCGGTGAGCGTGAATCAGGATGTCAATCTGTATGCCAGCCTGCTGAGCGCCGGAGACCACGTCACGCCCCCGCCCTCACGCTACGCATGGCTGCACGTGGTGAGAGGGGCCGTCGACGTGAACGGCGAGCGACTCACCACCGGCGATGCCGCCGCTTTTACGCCGGACGAGCACGTTGAGCTGACTAGCCACGACGCCAGCGAAGTGCTGCTGTTTGATTTGGCCTAACAGCACCTAACTAGCAAGTGATATAACGCAAAACGGCCCCGTTGGGGCCGTTTTGGTAACAAGCGCTGGCTAGCTATTTGCTTAGCTATTCTGCGCCGAGTAGAGCACGCGAATCTTCAGCGTGTGCTCTACTTGCTTCAGCGCTTCCAGCGCCTGCGGGCCGTAGGCTTTGTCGACATCGATCACCACGTAGCCGACCTTATCGTTGGTCTGCAGATACTGGCCCGAAATGTTGATGCCGTTTTCCGACAGCACGCGGTTGATCTGAGAAAGCACGCCGGGCACGTTGTCGTGAATGTGCAGCAAACGGTGCTTGTCTGGATGCGCGGGCAGCGCCACTTCGGGGAAGTTGACCGAGGTGACCGTGGTGCCGTTGTCCGAGTACGTGATCAGTTTTTCGGAGACCTCGATACCAATGTTCTCCTGGGCTTCCAGGGTAGAACCCCCGATATGCGGCGTCAGAATCACGTTATCCAGGCCGCGCAGCGGGCTTTGGAACTCTTCGTCGTTGCCTTTCGGCTCGACCGGGAAGACGTCGATGGCCGCCCCATTGAGTTTACCCGCTTTGATCGCTTCCGCCAGCGGCTCGATTTCCACCACACTGCCCCGGGCAGCGTTGATCAAAATCGCTCCATCTTTCATGGCCGCAATCTCTTTCGCGCCGATCATCCAGCGGGTAGAGGCCAGATCCGGCACGTGCAGGCTGACCACGTCAGAGCGACCGAGCAGCTCTTCCAAACTGCCGACCTGGCTGGCGTTGCCCATGCCCAACTTGGTGATCACATCGTAGTAAATCACGTTGAAGCCGAGCGATTCCGCCAAGACGGAGAGCTGTGCGCCGATGCTGCCGTAACCCACGATACCGAGGGTTTTACCGCGCGCTTCGTGGGAGTTCTTCGCCGACTTCAGCCAGCCACCCTGGTGGGCGCGGGCGTTCTTTTCGGGAATACCACGCAGCAGCATGATCGCCTCTGCCAACACCAGCTCGGCCACCGAGCGGGTGTTGGAGTAGGGCGCGTTGAAGACTGCGATACCGCGCTTGAGCGCCGCATCCAGATCGACCTGGTTAGTACCGATACAGAAACAGCCAACACTCACCAGCTTCTCGGCCGCCTCAAACACGCGCTCGGTCAGCTGCGTGCGGGAGCGAATACCGATAAAGTGAACATCGCGAATCTTCTCGATCAGCGCCTCTTCATCCAGCGAGGTCGGCAGATGCTCGATGTTCTCGTAACCGGCGTTGTGAAAATTGTCCACCGCGCTTTGGTGGACGCCCTCGAGTAGCAGGATCTTGATCTTGCTCTTTTCCAGGGACGTTTTGGCCATGGCTGAATCAACCTCTATGGTCGGCGGCATGCGCCGTGTATCGGTTCACGGGAGGCCCGTATGGTAGCACAGCCGCTTGCGCTCCCGGTGGCTTGCCACGATGAAAAGTGTGCGCTTTCAAGATGAACGAAGCGCAAGTCGACGAATCAACCGATAGCGAGGGCAGACGCCACCCCCTCGCCTCGGTGTATACTGTGCGTTTATTTGACAGCATCCGCAGCCACACTCGTCGCCCTGGCGGACACTAGGGCGCCCGGAAAACGGTAGGCACTGCCCGATGAGCGACACCACACCCCCACAAGATTTTGCCGCAACGGTTGCCCAGCTCGAAACCATTGTGGAACGCCTGGAGTCCGGCGAACTCTCATTGGAAGACGCGCTGACCGCCTTCGAGCAGGGCGTGCGGCTCACCCGCGACGCCCAGCAGCGCCTCGACAGCGCCGAACTGACCGTGCGCGCGCTGAGCGAAGATGCCGACGGCAAACCAAACGTTGCCCCGTTCGCAGGCACCCAGGAGGCTGGCGACGACAGCGAGGAGACGCCGCCATGGTAACCGCTCACGCCTCTCGACTGACCACGCTGCGCCAAGCCAGCAGCACGCGTGTGGATGCCACGCTGGCCGCGCTGTTCGATGCTCGCCCAGCGGTCGATGAGCGTTTGGAAGCGGCCATGCGCCACGGGCTTTTGGTAGGCGGCAAACGCCTGCGCCCACTGCTGGTCTATTTAGCGGGCCAAGCCCTCGGGGCGAGTGACGAAGACCTAGATGCTCCCGCGGCGGCCATCGAGCTGATTCACGCCTACTCGCTGATTCACGACGACCTACCCGCCATGGACGACGACGACCTGCGGCGCGGCCAGCCCACGGTGCACAAAGCTTTCGACGAGGCCACCGCCATTTTGGCGGGCGACGCCCTGCAGGCGCTGGCGTTCGAAGTGCTGGCCAGTCGCCCTTATCCTCGCTTGGGCCAGCTAGTCACCACGCTGGCGGTCGCCTCTGGCCGCGACGGCATGGTGGCTGGCCAGGCGCTGGATTTAGCCGCCGTGGGCGGCCATCCGGATGCCGACGCCATGGCGCACATGCACGCCCATAAAACCGGCGCGCTGATCGTGGCGGCCGTGCGTTTGGGCGGCCTGGTCGCGGTGGAAGAGGACGACCCGCGTCTGGCCGCGCTGATTCGCTACGCCCGCGCCATTGGTCTAGCCTTCCAAATTCATGACGACATCCTGGATGTGACGGGTGACACCGCCACGCTGGGCAAAATTTCCGGCGCTGATGCCGCCCGTGCCAAGCCCACTTACCCAAGCTTGCTGGGGCTTTCGGGGGCGCAGCGCAAAGCGAACACGCTTATTGACGAGGCCATTGCCGCCCTCGCCCCGCTAGGCGAGCAGGCCGCACCTCTGGCCGATCTTGCCCACTATATGATCGAGCGCGACCACTAACACATGCCTATGAAGCTGTTCGACGAGATACCCCGCGAGCGCCCGGCGACGCCACTGCTCGACTCTTTTGATCATCCCGCCGCGCTGCGGGCCATGAACGCCAAACAGCTCGCCCAGCTAGCGGATGAGCTGCGCGCCTACTTGCTCTACAGCGTGGGCGTCACTGGCGGCCACTTTGGCGCAGGCTTGGGCGTTGTCGAGCTCAGCGTCGCACTGCACCACGCCTTCCACACGCCGAAAGACCGCTTGGTGTGGGACGTGGGCCATCAAGCCTACCCGCATAAAATCCTCACTGGGCGTCGCGATGCCATGCTGAGCATCCGCCAGCACGGCGGCCTGGCGGCATTTCCCCGCCGGGCTGAGTCCGAATACGACACCTTTGGCGTGGGCCACTCCAGCACCTCGATTTCTGCCGCCCTGGGCATGGCCCTCGCCGCTCAGGCGCAGAACGACCCGCGTAAGGTCTGCGCCATCATTGGCGACGGCGCGCTCACCGCTGGGATGGCGTTCGAAGCCTTGGCCCACGCCGGCCACGTCAACGCCAACATGCTGGTGATACTGAACGACAACGAAATGTCGATCTCAGAAAACGTCGGCGGAATTGCCACGTACCTCGCCCGGGTGCTCTCCAGCAAGCCTTACCTCAAAATGCGCGAAGAGGGTAAAAAAGTACTCTCCCACCTGCCCGGCGCGCTGGAGCTTGCCAAACGCACCGAGGAGCACATGAAGGGCATGGTCAGCCCCGCCACGCTGTTCGAGGAGATGGGCTTTCACTACGTTGGCCCCATCGACGGCCACGACCTCGAGGCGCTGACCCAAACGCTGCGTAACCTGCGCGACCAGAAAGGCCCGCAGTTCCTGCATATCAAAACGGTCAAAGGGAAAGGCTTCCTACCCGCCGAAGCCGACCAGATTGGCTACCACGCGATCACTAAGCTGGAAAAAACCACCACGACCATCAGCGCTCCGCTGGTGAAGCAAGCAGCGGCCCCCAAAAGCGCTGCGAAGAAAAAATACTGCAACGTGTTTGGCGACTGGCTATGCGACATGGCCGCCGCCGACTCACGCCTCATGGGCATTACCCCCGCCATGGGGGAAGGCTCGGACCTGATTCGCTTCTCGCAAACCTATCCCGAGCGCTACTTCGACGTCGCCATTGCTGAACAGCACGCGGTCACCCTGGCCGCTGGTATGGCCTGCGAAGGCATGAAGCCGGTGGTGGCGATCTACTCCACTTTCCTCCAGCGCGGCTACGACCAACTGATTCACGACGTGGCGGTGCAAGATCTCGACGTGACGTTTGCTATTGACCGGGCAGGCCTTGTGGGTGAAGACGGCCCCACCCATCACGGCAGTATGGATCTTTCATTCCTGCGCTGTGTACCAGGAATGGTGATTCTGGCGCCTGCCGATGAAGCCGAATGCCGCGCCATGCTCAGCGCCGCCTACCACCATTCTGGCCCGGCTGCCGTGCGCTACCCCCGCGGCACCGGCCCCGGCGTCCCCATTCCTGAGCACTTGGAGCCGCTGACCATTGGCGACGCCCAGGTGCGCCGCGAGAGCACCAGCGACGGTGTGCGCATTGCGCTGCTGGCGTTTGGCAGCGTCAATAGCGCCGCCGCCGAAGTGGCGGAAAAGCTCAACGCCACTCATATCAACATGCGCTCGGTGAAACCGCTGGATCGCGACGCCGTGCTCCACGCAGCAGACGAGCATGAGCTGCTGGTCACCCTGGAAGAGAACGTCATTGCGGGCGGCGCGGGTAGCGCGGTGAACGAGCTGCTCAACGCGGAAGGCGTTCAGGTGGAAGTGCTGAACTTAGGCTTGCCGGACGCCTTTGTGGAACACGGCACCCCCGCCGAGCTATTGCGCGACTGCGGCCTGGACGCTGAAGGCATCGAGCGCGCCATTCGTGCCCGGCTGCCGTAACCTTTGCGTGTGGCCCACGCGTTTTTAACCTATTGAGACGTTTATGTTATTTCTAATTATTGTGTTTGGTTTGATTGGCCTTGCCGTTGGTGGCCCCCTTGGCTTACTCGTAGGTGGCGGCCTTGGCTGGTGGCTGGGTCGGCGCATCAGCCGTCGCTTGAACGCTGCCCGCGTTCAAATTCAAGAAGGCTTTTTGGAGTCGATCTTCTCGGTCATGGGCTGCCTCTGCCAGGCCGACGGCAAGGTCACCGAGGGCGAGCTTGGCGTTGCCGAAAAGCTCTTCGATCAAATGCGCCTGCAGGGCGAGCACCGCGCCAAGGCGCGCGCTGCCTTCGAGCGTGGCCGCGCCGATGACTTCGACCTGGAAGCCGAACTGGCCAAGGTCAACCGCCTCACCCAGCGCCAGCCGGTACTGCGCCAAGTCTTTTTACAGGTTCAATTGAGTGCGATTGCCGCCGATGGCGTGCTGCACCCTGCCGAGCACGAGATGATTCTGCGCGTTGCTCGCGGCGTTGGCTGCAGCGATGCCGAAGTTCAGCAAATCGAAGCAATGCTCCACGGCGCTGCCGCGAACTCCCAAGGTGCCAGCGAAGAGGCGTTGAAAGACGCTTACCGCGTGCTAGGGGTATCGGAAGATGCCAGCGATGCTGAGATCAAAAAAGCCTACCGCCGCCTGATGAGCCAAAACCACCCGGACAAACTGGCCGGTAAAGGGCTACCTGAGAGCATGCGAGAGGTGGCCCAAGCCCGTACCAGCGAAATCGGCAACGCCTACGAGCGTATCAGGGCAGCACGCGGCCAGTAGCCCGTGACAGGCTTCCAGGGAGTGCTACAGTGAAAGATTCACGGTACTGCCTGGAGCCGCCGAATGATCACGCTATACAGCTTTCCCAATTCCCGCTCGCTACGCGCTGCTTGGACGCTTGAAGAGCTGGGCCTAGAGTACCAGTGCCACCACGTGGCGCTGGATAAAGGCGAGGGGCAAAGTACCGAGCATCTTGCTCGCCACCCGGATGGCAAGGTGCCGGTGCTGGAAGATGGCGAACTCATGCTGTTCGAGTCTGCGCCTATCTGCCGCTATCTCGCCGAGCAGTATGGCGATGGCAGCCTGCTGCCACAAAGCGTGGCCGAGCGCGCCCAGGTCGACCAGTGGCTCAGCTTCATCGTCACCGAAATCGAGCAGCCGCTGTGGCTGCAGGCCAAGCACAAATTCGCCCTGCCTCAAGACAAACGCGTGCCGTCGGTACTCCCCACCGCCGCTTGGGAATTCCAGCGGGCGCTGCTCGCACTGGAGCGCCGCTATCGCGGCCAGGAAACCCTGGTAGGCGACACCTTCACCCTGGCAGATCTTTTCCTCACCCATACGCTGACCTGGGCAGCTAGCATGAAGCACCGCCTGCCGGAGCCCCTGGTGGCTTACCGCGCCCGTCACGCGAACCGCCCAGCACTTGCCCGCGCTGCCGAAAAAGAGCAGGCGGCGGCGCAAGCCACCTGATTACACCGTGGTAGGCGAAGGGCGTTGGGGCGGCCCTGAGGCGTTGCTACCTTCGGTACGAGCGGCTCCCCAGGCGCTTTCTAGCCCGTTAGGGAAGCCGCTGCGCTGGCGGTAATCGGGCGCGGCGCCGCCCTGGTAGGCATGGCACTGACTCAACGCTTTGGCGCAGCTAACATCCACTACCGCCAGCACACCCACCGCGGTGAGCGCTAAATAGAGGTTCTCTTTGTGCGATGGGTAGCGCTTTAACGCAAAGGTAAGCGCGGCAAAATCCAGCACATCTCCGCCAACTCGACTCCAAATTGCATTGGTCGGGTTATCCGACAGCGCGCCGATACCGCTAACAATCTCTCGTGCCCCGCAAGCGCGAATGCTGTTGGCATGGTGGGGCATCCCCAGCGCTCGGCTCAGACGACGCGGGGCCACTAGCTGATACAACCCCATCCCCAAGCTTAGCCAACCCAAGCCTCTGGCTAATTTATCCGCTGGTGACATCGAGCGTTTTGACGCGTGAGAATGGTGCTTCATCGATGTTGTCATGCTCTCCTCCCTGTGCAGTATCACGGCTTCAGTATGACTTTGACGCAGCCATCCTGTTTATCCCGAAAGGTTTGATACATCTCGGGCCCATGAGCTAAATCCACCGAGTGGGTAATCACAAACGAAGGGTCGATCTGGCCTTCGTCGATGCGCCGCAGCAGATCATCCGTCCAGCGGTTGACGTGGGTTTGCCCGGTGCGCACGGTGAGCCCTTTGTTCATCAGCGCTCCCATCGGAATTTTATCGACCAGCCCGCCATACACCCCAGGAATCGACAAAATACCCGCCGGGCGGCAGACATAGATCATTTCTCGCAGCACGTGGGCACGATCGGTTTCCAGCCACATGGCCTGTTTTACCCGGTCGTACACCGAATCCAGCGAGCGCGTGGCGTGGGCTTCGAGCCCCACTGCATCGATACACTTCTCCGGCCCCTTACCGTGGGTTAGCTCCTGCAGCCTGCCCAACACGCTTTCGTGGGCAAAGTTAATGGTGATCGCGCCACCTGCTGCGGCCATCGAGAGCCGTTCGGGTACGTTATCGATCACCACGACCTGTTTGGCGCCCAGCAGCACCGCGCTACGCACGCAGAACTGACCAACCGGACCTGCGCCCCAAATCACGACGGTATCGGTAGGTTGAATGTCACACTGCACGGCGGCCTGCCAGCCAGTGGGGAAAATATCCCCCAGAAACAGCACCTGCTCATCGGTGAGCGTATCGGGCACTTTAATATGCGTGGTGTCGGCAAAAGGCACGCGCACAAACTCGGCCTGCCCCCCCGCATAGCCGCCCGTCAGTTGGGAGTAGCCAAACAGCCCGGCGCCGCCATGACCAAAGACTTTATCTGCCAGCGATTTATTACGGTTGGAGCGCTCGCAAACCGAGTAGTTGCCACGCTGACACTGCTCGCATTCGCCGCAAAAAATGGTGAAGGGCACCACTACCCGGTCGCCTACCTTGAGGTTGTGCGTCTCGCTGCCAACCTCCATCACTTCGCCCATAAATTCATGGCCAAGGACATCGCCACATGTCATACCGGGCATATAGTGGTCGTAAAGGTGCAGATCAGAGCCGCAAATAGCGCAGCTACTGACGTTGATAATGGCGTCGCGGGGGTGTTCGATCGTGGGGTCGGGCACGGTGTCGTAACGGACATCGTTCTTGCCGTGCCAGCAAAGTGCTTTCATGGCTGCTTCTCCTTACATCGGTGCGCATAGCGTCCTGCCATGTATCACCATAGCTCAGACATACGGCAACCAAAGTTAAGAAAAAGCTTTTTTATAGGCGTTCGGCGACGATAACGCCTTTATCGAGAAATTTAAGTTAAAAATGGTTCTTCGACGTAACCCACCTACCCCTTACGCTCGATATCCACATCGCTGGCCTGGGTGAAATCATCCAGCGCCATCATGTGGCCGAGCTTGCCCGCTTTGGTGGAGAGGTATTGCTCGTTGTGGGGGTTTAAACCGGTGGTGATCGGCAGCCGCTCGACGACGTTCACGCCGTCGCGGGTCAGCGCATCGACCTTGCGAGGGTTATTGGTCATCAGCTTGAGCGCCGTGATGCCCAGCTGGTTGAGCATCGGCACGCAGAGGTCGTAACGGCGCATGTCGGCACCAAAGCCGAGCTGCTCGTTGGCTTCGACGGTGTCGGCCCCCTGGTCTTGCAGATGATAGGCGCGGATTTTGTTGAGCAGGCCAATGCCACGCCCTTCCTGGCGTAAATAGAGCAGCACGCCGCGCCCCTCTTCGGCAATACGCTTCAGCGCTTCTTGCAGCTGGTAGCCGCAGTCGCAGCGCATCGAGAATAGCGCATCGCCGGTTAAGCATTCGGAGTGCACGCGCCCTAACACCGGCTCGCCGCCGCTCACATCCCCCAACGTCAAGGCGATATGGTCTTTACCCGTGGCGTCGTCTTCGAAGCCATGCATGGTGAATGTGGCCCAGGGAGTGGGCAGCCGAGAGGCAGCAATGAAGCGAATGGTCACAGGGTTCCTCGCTGATTAACCAAACCAGTTAACCACACCAGTGTTGGCGAAGTGGACGAACAGTTTACCAGGAAGCCACGCTGGCCTCACGGTCTTAGCGGGGTGCGACGATTTTTGCCACGGCTTACGCCGCCACCCCCGGCGATCTTCACGTACAATTCCTATCTTCAGGTACGATGACTCCCTTACAATGCGGGCAAATTTCTCAAGAGCAAGTGTTTATGACCACCACACCTTTGCAAAACGACCGTTTTCTTCGCGCGCTGGCTCGCCAGCCCGTTGACCGCACTCCGGTGTGGATGATGCGCCAAGCAGGCCGCTACCTGCCGGAGTACCGCGCCAGCCGCGCCGACGCAGGCAGCTTTATGGACCTGTGCCGCAATCATGACCTGGCTTGCGAAGTGACCCTGCAGCCGCTAGAGCGCTACCCGCTCGACGCCGCGATTCTGTTTTCGGATATTTTGACCATCCCCGATGCCATGGGGCTGGGCCTCTACTTCGAAACCGGCGAAGGCCCCAAATTCAGAAAAACCGTCCGCACGCCGGAAGAAGTCGCCGCGCTGACGGTGCCAAACGCCGAACGCGACCTGGACTACGTGATGCGGGCGGTCTCGACCATACGCCGCGAGCTGAACGGCCGCATGCCACTGATCGGCTTCTCCGGCAGCCCCTGGACGCTGGCGACATACATGGTCGAAGGCGGTTCCAGCAAAGACTTCCGCCACCTGAAAACCATGCTGTACGACACGCCGGACACCATGCACCAGCTGCTGGACACGCTGGCGCAGTCGGTCACTGACTACCTGAACGCGCAGATTCGGGCCGGTGCTCAGGCGGTACAGATTTTCGATACCTGGGGCGGCGCGCTCTCCACGCCTGCTTACCTAGAGTTCTCGCTGCGCTATATGGAGCAGATCGTTTCCGGGCTGATCCGCGAACACGACGGCCGCCGCGTGCCGGTGATTCTGTTCACCAAAAACGGCGGCCAATGGCTTGAGCATATCGCCTGCGCCGGTGCCGACGCGCTGGGCATCGATTGGTCGACCGAGCTTTCCGACGCCCGCGCCCGCGTAGGCCATAAAGTTGCCCTGCAGGGCAACCTGGACCCCAACGTGCTATTTGCTCGCCCCTCCGCCATTCGCGCCGAAGTGGCCCGCGTGCTGGAGAGTTACGGCCACGGCCCGGGCCACGTGTTCAACTTGGGCCACGGCATCAGCCAGTTCACCAATCCCGACCACGTCACCGCCTTTATGGAGGCGCTGCACGACTTAAGCCCGCAGTACCATCAGGGCATTCCGACCCAAACGAACGACCAGTGCCCAGGAGCCAAGCAATGAGCGACTTACGCGACGACCAGTGGTTTACCGAAGTCTTTGATAGCCACGGCAGCGCTTTCTCGCTGAAAATCACCGAAAAACTGCTTGATGTGCAGAGCCCTTACCAGCACCTGGAAGTGTACGCCACCGAAACCTACGGCAACCTGATGGTGCTGGATGGCTGCGTGATGCTGACCGATCGCGACAACTTCCTCTACCACGAGATGATTGCTCACCCGGCGCTGTTCACCCACCCAGACCCCAAGCGGGTGGTGATCATTGGCGGCGGCGACTGCGGCACGCTGAAAGAAGTGCTGCGCCATCCGGGCGTTGAAAAAGTCACTCAGATCGACATCGATGAAGAAGTGACCAAAGCCTCCGAGCGCTTTTTCCCGTCGCTGGTGGAAGCCAACGGCGACCCCCGCGCCGAGCTGCTGTTTGCTGACGGCGTGAAATGGGTAGATGACGCCGCCGACGAAAGCATCGATGTGCTGATCATCGACTCCACCGACCCGGTAGGCCCTGCCGAAGGCCTGTTCAAAACCGACTTTTTGAAGCGCTGCCACCGCATTCTGAAAAGCGGCGGCGTCATGGTTCAGCAGAGTGAGTCACCGCTGTACCACAGCGGCTCGATTATCCGCGAACTGCGTAACGACATGCGCGAAGCTGGCTTTGATAGCGTGGCCACCCTGCCCTTCCCCCAGCCGGTCTACCCTTCCGGCTGGTGGAGCGTGACGCTAGCAGGCAAAAGCACCAACGTTGAAAGCTTCCGTGAAGAGGCTGCCGCCAGCCACGAAATGCCGCTACAGTACTACACAGTAGATGCCCACCGTGGTGCCCTGGCGCTGCCGCCCTTTATGCGTAAAGCCTTCGCATAACTTCGCGGTAACGTCATGCATCAGGCCGGGCTCTGCCCGGCCTTTTTTATGCGCAAGTGTTGCTGCGCTCGACGTTAAGGAATAACAAATGAACACCACGCGTTGGTTAGGATTGGGAATCACTCTATTAGCCCCGGCCCTCTGGGTACCTGCCACGGCCATGGCCGATACCCTTGAGGCCATTCAAGAGCGCGACAGCGTGCGCTGCGGTGTTAATGCGGCCCAGCCCGGCTTTTCATCGTTAGACGATAATGACCAATACCGCGGCCTGGACACCGACGTGTGTCGCGCTATTGCCGCCGCTGCGCTGGGCGATGCTAGCAAGGTCAATTTCGTGCCGTTAGATTCAGTGGAACGCTTTGCCGCGCTGCAGTCTGGCGAGGTGGACGTACTCTCCCGCACCACCACCTGGACCTCCAGCCGCGACACCACGCTGGGGATGAACTTCACTGGCGTCAGCTATTACGACGGCCAGGCGTTTATGGTGGCTAGCGACCTCGGCGTACAGAGCGCCAAAGAGCTGGATGGGGCAGCGGTATGCACCCAGTCAGGCACTACCAGTGAACTCAATCTTTCCGACTACTTCCGTATCAACGACATGACCTACGATGCGGTGGTGTTCGATTCACCCGAGCAGTCGATTGCGGGCTTCGAAGCCGGCCGCTGCGACGTATTGAGCTCGGATGCCTCGCAGCTCTACGCCCAGCGCATCCAGCTGGCCGACCCCAACATGGCCGTGGTACTACCGGAGATCATCTCCAAAGAGCCGCTAGGCCCCGCCGTGCGCCAAGGGGATGACCAGTGGTTCAACATCGTGAAGTGGTCGCTGTTTGCCATGCTGAATGCCGAAGAGCTGGGCGTCAGCCAAGCCAACGTGGATGAGCAGCTCAGTTCAGACAATCCCGATGTGATGCGCCTGCTTGGGCAAGATGGCGACTTTGGCGAAGCCATGGGCCTACAATCAGATTGGGCTTACCAAATCGTCAAACAGGTCGGTAACTACGCGGACATCTATGACCGCAACGTGGGCGCGGACTCTGATTTCAACATTGCCCGTGGTCTGAATGCCCTGTGGAAGGATGGTGGGATTCAGTACGCGCCGCCCATTCGCTAGCGCGCTCGGTCACTCGCCAGCGGCTGCGCACCAAAAAGGCGCAATGCGTAGCCGCTGGCGCACTTTTTTGCACCAAGACCTTCGTTAAATTCGCTGATTTTACGTTGAAAAGCGCTGAATTTGCCGACATATCTTTTTTGGCACCTTCCTTGCTAGCTTTTAGTGATGCATCACCATGCATAACGACACTAAAATCGAGGAAGGGGAACACAACATGATCAATAAGAAACACCTGGTACTTCTGGCCTCTGCAGGCGCGATCACTCTTGCGGGCGTTGCCACCGCCCAAGCCGATACGCTGGAAGATACCCGCGAGCGTGGTGCCGTTCAGTGTGGCGTGAGCGACGGCTTACCAGGTTTTTCCGCCCCGGACGATAACGGCAACTGGCAGGGCCTGGACGTTGACGTCTGTCGCGCCGTCGCCGCTGCGGTACTGGGCGACGCGGATGCCGTCAACTACATCTCGTTGAACGCCGTCGAGCGTTTCACCGCGCTGCAGTCTGGCGAAGTGGATATTCTTTCTCGTAACACCACCTGGACCACTACCCGAGACACTACCCTGGGCCTGAATTTCACCGGCGTTAACTTCTACGACGGCCAGGGCTTCATGGTATCTCGCGACCTCGGAATTACCAGCGCGGCCGAGCTGGATGGCGCAGCGATCTGTATCCAATCCGGCACCACCACCGAGCTGAACCTAGCGGACTACTTCCGTGCCAACGGCATGGAGTTCGACCCCATCGTTTTCGATACCTCTGAGCAAACCGTCGGTGGCTTCCAGGCAGGCCGCTGTGACGTTCTGACGTCTGACACCTCTCAGCTGGCGGCCCTGCGCATTCAGCTCGACGACCCGGCGGGCGCCATGATTCTGCCGGATGTCATCTCGAAAGAGCCGCTGGGTCCGGTCGTGCGTCAGGGTGACGATCTGTGGTTCAACATCGTGAAGTGGTCGCTGTTCGCCATGATCAACGGTGAAGAGTACGGCGTCACCAGCGAAAACGCTGAAGAGATGCTCAGCTCCGAGAACCCGGACGTGGCGCGTCTGCTCGGCCAGGACGGTAACTACGGTGAAGGCATGGGTCTCGAAGCCGACTGGGCTTACAACATCCTGAGCCAAGTGGGTAACTACGGTGAAAGCTTCGAGCGCAACGTAGGTATGGGTTCACCGCTGGAAATCGAACGTGGTGTCAACGCCCTGTGGAACCAAGGCGGCTTCCAGTACGCACCGCCGATTCGCTAAGCGTCTCGCTTGACCCCGGCCCGCCACCCCTTTGGGTCCTGGCGGGCCATTTGATTGACCTTCCGTATCGCGGAGACGCCACCCATGTCCGTAAGACCTAACGCTCGCCCCGTTGGCCAAAAGCCACCGTTCTGGCGAGACCGCGCCAAACGTGCGCTCATCTTCCAATGTCTGCTCATCGCCGCTGTTATCGCCTTTTTGTTCTATATCGTCGGCAACGTGCAAGACAACCTCTCCTCTCGGGGTATCACCACAGGCTTTGGCTTCCTGAGTAATACCGCCGGCTTCGGGATCGTACAGAGTCTGATCGACTACTCCTCCCAAAGCACCTATGGCCGCACCTTTTTCGTTGGCCTACTGAATACGCTGTTGGTGGGCGGGCTAGGCGTGATTGCCGCCACCCTCATTGGTTTCATTGTCGGTATCGCCCGTTTATCGCCCAACTGGCTGATCGCCAAACTGGCGGCGGCGTATATCGAAACGTTTCGTAATATCCCGCTGCTGCTGCAGATCTTCTTTTGGTACTTTGCCGTGCTGCGGGCGCTCCCCAGCGCGAGGGAAAGCCTGGCGTTTGGCGAAGCCGTGTTCCTTAACGTGCGCGGGCTTTACCTGCCTGAGCCGCTGTTCGAATCAGGCTTTGGGCTGATTCCTGTCACCTTCGTGGTCGCCATCGCGGCCAGTATCACGCTGGTGATTTGGGCGAAGCGCCGTCAGGAGGCCACGGGGCAGCGCATTCCCGCGTACTGGATCTCCTTTGCGCTGATCTTTGGCCTGCCGCTGCTGGTCATGTTCGTCACTGGCGTGCCTATCACCTGGGAAATGCCCGAGCTGCGCGGCTTTAACTTCCGCGGCGGCATCACGGTGATTCCCGAGTTCCTGGCGCTATGGTTTGCGCTATCGATCTATACGGCGTCGTTCATTGCCGAGATCGTGCGCTCCGGCATTCAGGCCATTTCTCATGGCCAAACCGAAGCGGCTCAAGCCCTGAGCCTGCCGCGTAACCTAGTGCTGCGCCTGGTGGTCATTCCTCAGGCGCTACGAGTCATCATTCCCCCGCTCACCAGCCAATATTTGAACCTGATCAAAAACTCGTCGCTGGCTACGGCCATTGGCTATCCGGACCTCGTATCGGTGTTTGCAGGGACCACGCTGAACCAGACAGGCCAAGCCATCGAGGTCATTGCCATGACCATGGCGGTCTACCTGACGATCAGCCTGCTGGTGTCCATGTTCATGAACTGGTTCAACGCCCGTGTGGCGCTGGTTGAACGCTAGGCTGAGGCGAGGAGCCACACATGATTCATAATCAAACCATGATCGAGCAGCGACCGGCGCCCAGCAGCTCCGTGGGCGCCATTGCTTGGCTGCGCACCAACTTGTTCAACGGCCCGATCAATACGATCTTCACGTTGATTGGCCTCTACATTCTCTATCTGCTGGTAGTACCCACCGTGCAGTGGGCGTTCATCAACGCCGACTGGGTCGGCACCACCCGCGACGACTGCTCACGGGAAGGGGCCTGCTGGGTCTTTATCAACGCCCGTTTGACCCAGTTCATCTATGGCCTCTACCCCAGCGAAGAGATCTGGCGCGCCAATATCGTGTTCGCCATGTTCTTTACCCTGATCGGCTGGCTGGCGATTCCCAAACTGCCTTTCAAACGCTGGGTGGCCATTTTTGCGCTGATCGTTTTCCCGGTGTTGTCGTTCATACTGCTCTACGGCGGCTACTTCGACCTTCCCCAGGTGCCGACCCACCGCTGGGGTGGCCTGATGCTGACACTGCTGCTGGCCACGGTGGGCATGGTGGGCGCGCTACCTATCGGTATCGTGCTGGCTTTAGGGCGACGCTCCAACATGCCGATCGTCAAAAGTTTCTGCGTGGTGTTTATCGAGTTCTGGCGAGGAGTGCCGCTGATCACCGTGCTGTTCATGGCCTCGGTAATGCTGCCGCTGTTCCTGCCTTCCGAGATGAACGTAGACCGCCTGGTGCGGGCGCTGATCGGTTTGACGCTGTTCCAGAGTGCCTACATGGCCGAGGTCATCCGCGGTGGGTTGCAAGCCATTCCCAAGGGCCAAGAGGAGGCGGCGGCTGCCCTCGGCATGACCTACTGGAAGCGCATGGGGCTGATCATTCTTCCCCAGGCGCTGAAGATGATGATCCCAGGTATCGTGAACACCTTCATTTCGCTGTTCAAAGACACCACTCTGGTCATGATCATCGGGCTTTTCGACCTTTTGGGGATCGTGCAAGCGGCCCTGGCCGACTCACGCTGGCTCGGCTTCTCGTTGGAAGGTTACGTGTTCGCTGCCTTCATGTTCTGGATTTTCTGTTTCAGCATGTCGCGCTACAGCCAGTACCTAGAACGCAAGCTGCATACCGGCCACAAGCGCTAACGCCGCTTTCATCAACGATTTTTAGCAGGATAGTGACATGACTCAAGCAGCGACCAACACCCCTGGCACCAGCCCCTCCGATCTGATGGTAGAAATGCGCGGCGTGAACAAGTGGTACGGCGATTTCCACGTGCTGCGCGACATTTATCTGGAAGTGAAACGCGGCGAGCGGATCGTCATTTGCGGGCCTTCAGGCTCCGGTAAATCCACCATGATTCGCTGCATCAACCATCTGGAAGAGCACCAAAAAGGCGAGATTGTGGTAGGCGGCGTACCGCTCACTCAGGACGTCAAACGCATCGAGCAGATTCGCCGTAGCGTCGGCATGGTGTTCCAGCACTTCAACCTGTTCCCTCACCTCACGGTGCTGGAGAACTGCTGTATCGCACCGATGTGGGTGCAAAAAAAGCCCCGCAAAGAGGCCGAAGCCATGGCCATGCAGTACCTGGAACGGGTACGCATTGCCGAGCAGGCCAAGAAATATCCTGGCCAGCTCTCTGGTGGTCAGCAGCAGCGGGTCGCCATTGCCCGCTCGCTGTGCATGCACCCGGACGTCATGCTGTTTGACGAACCGACCTCGGCCCTCGACCCGGAAATGATCAAGGAAGTACTGGACGTCATGATCGAGCTGGCCGAAGAGGGCATGACCATGCTGTGCGTTACCCACGAGATGGGCTTCGCCAAGACTGTGGCCGACCGCGTCATCTTCATGGACCAAGGGCAAATCATCGAAGAGAACGCCCCCGAGCCGTTCTTCAATAACCCGCAATCCGAGCGCACCCAGCTCTTCTTGAGCCAGATTCTGGGGCACTAATCCTGTCTCCAGTGCCACGATGTACTGAACGTGGGCCTCCAGTGAGGCCCATTTTCATGGACCCTCTACGCCACAACATCACAACAAGTGAGTCATCATGGAAAAGCTCTTCATTGACCGCGCACCGCAGCCCATTGCCCCGTTCTCACACGCTTGCCGGGTGGGCGATTTGGTCTTCATCACCGGCCAAATGCCCACGGTGCCGGAAACCAACGAGATGCTGCTGGGCACGTTTACCGAGCAAACCCACCGGGTGATGCAGAATCTGGCCATCGTGCTGGAAGAGGTCGGCAGTAGCTTCGAATACGTGGTTCAGTCGCGGGTCTTCATCACCAATATGGGCCACTTCGATGAAGTGAATCAGGTCTACGCCAGCTACTTCCAACAACCACTGCCCACCCGCACCTGCATTGGCGTGACCGGGCTTGCGGGCGGCGCGGATGTCGAAGTCGATATGATCGCCTGGATTCCTCCCAAAGCGGGCGCTTAACCACCCACGAGTGTAATGCTGGCAGGCAGTAGCGCAGGCTGCTCCCGATGCTGCGTCAGCGGCTTGCCCGCCAGCGCCGTGAGCAGAATTTGCAGGGGGTCGCCGTGGCTAACCACCAGCACCGTTTCACCCTCAAAGCGTTGCTCCAACGCTTCCAGCGCAGCAACCATGCGTGCCGCGACACGCTTGACCGGCTCCACCTGCCACTGGGTGTGGTCGGCGTTCTGGGCATCGAAGGCCCACACCTCCGGGTAGTGGCTATCCGCCTTGCCCTCCAATTCACCAAAGTGGCGCTCCCTCAAGCGCTCCTCTTTTTGCATCTCCAACCCAAACGCGGCGGCCACTCGGGCGGCGGTGTGCGTAGTGCGTAAAAAGTCCGAATGCACGACCTGTGTGGGTACCGGCCAGTGCCACCGTGCGACGGTATCTGCCAGTTGCTGCTCGCCCTGCGGCGACAGCCCATACGCCAAAAGCCCTCGCTCAGGGGAGCTGATGATGGTGCCTTGTGCGTTAGCCTGGCTATGGCCATGGCGCATCAGCAGATAGCGGTTTCGCCAATGATGACGTGAGTCGTCTATATCCATGCTCTTTTCTCTATGAAAACCGTGTTTGACCAAACACGGAACGGTTGCCATGGTTAAAGGGTAATCAATGACATGGAGGACGTATGACAATGACCACCTATATCGTGGTAGCCGACGCCGCTCGGGCACGTATCTTCACCCGTGATGCACTTCACCTCGCCGAGCAGGAGAGCTTGGTACACGCCGCAGGCAGGCTGCATGAAGGCGACTTGATCACGGACCGCCGCGGTGCCGATGTTCATGAGTCTACGTCAACGTCATCGCGCTCATCCGGCGAGGAGGGCGCGGCCTCCCAACATGAAAACGAGCTGTTTGCCAAAGAAGTCGCCCAGCGACTCTACACTGCGCGGGTGGACAACAGCATGGACAAGCTGATCATGGTCGCGCCTCCCAAGTTCTTGGGGCTGCTCAAAGAGAAGCTCGACAACCCCACGCAGAAGCTGGTCACCCACACGCTCTCGAAAGACCTCAGCAAAGCGCCTATGGCTGATATTCAGAACGCGGTCAGCGATCTTCGTTAACACTACAGTTAGCGCTTACTAACTTTTTTCCTGCTTTTTACTAAAGGCGTAGCCGCTCTCGCCGATACCCATCATGAACCCTGATGATCCCGAGAGCGACTATGTTTTCTTCCCTACGTTTACGTATTCTTCTAGCGGCACTCACGGCTATTACGCTGGCCCTGATCATAAATGGCATCGCCAGTTACCTAACGGTAAAACAGCACAACGCTCAACAGATCACCCGTAACTTGGATGCCGTCGTGCGCGGCAATAGCAGCGCGTTAAGCGAGTGGATCGCTTCGCGCAGTACGATGCTGTCTGGTATGGATGAAGCCATTGCTAGCGATGACCCTCGCGCTGCTTTGCGGCAGTTGACGACCTCCGGCAACTTCATGGCGACCTATATTGGCGTTGCGGCCAGCGGCGAAACCATCTTTTTTAATGGCTGGGAGCCACCGGCTGATTTCGACCCTAGGGAGCGTCCTTGGTACCAAGCAGCGGTGGAGGCACGTGACACCATCGTGACGGCCCCTTACGTCGACGCTCAAAGCGGCGACTTGGTCGTAACGTTTGCACGCCCTTTTTACAGAAACGACCAACTACAGGCGGTCGTGGGAGCCGATGTCAATATTCGTGACATGGTCGCCATCGTGCAGGAAATTTCGCCGACTCCCTCTAGCTTTGGCTTTCTTGCCACCGGCGACGGCACCCTCATTGCCCACCCAGACAGTGAGCTGGCACTGGAACCAACGACCACACTCAACAGCAAATTGAATGCCGAGTATCTCAATACGTTATCCAACGCTCAGCAGCCGCACCCCTTGGCGCTACAAGGCAGCAGCAAGCTACTGATGGGACGCACCATCGACGGCAACAGCGGTTGGCAGTTGGTCGTCGCGTTAGACGAAGCAGAGGCCACCGCAGGCCTGCGCGCCATTGCCACCACGTCCATCGTGACCCTGCTGATCGTCGCGGCCATTACCGCCGTGGTCTTTGGCATATTGCTGTCGCTGCTGCTGCGTCGCCTGCTGGGCGTCCGCAATGCGATGGATAACATCGCCTCGGGCGAAGGCGACTTGACCCAGCGCCTTCCCGAAGAGGGCACCGACGAAGTGGCCCAAATTGCCAGCGCCTTCAATCGCTTCGTAGGCAAAATGGAAGACGTCTTGATCGACGTGCGCACCAGCAGCGAATCGGTGCACCACGCCGCTAACGAGATTGCCATGGGTGGCCAGGATCTCTCGCGCCGTACCGATAACGCCGCCTCGAGCCTGCAGCAAACCTCGGCCTCGGTCGAAGAGATCACCAGCACCGTACAGCACACGGCGGCCTCAGCCCAGGAAGCCAACAAGCTCTCCCACGCGGCCACCGAAGTCGCGAAAGAGGGCGGTCAGGTGGTATCGAACGTGGTCACCACCATGGAAGACATCTCCGACGCTTCCAACAAGATTGGCGATATCGTCACGTTGATGAACAGCATCGCTTTTCAAACCAATCTGCTGGCACTGAACGCCTCGGTCGAGGCTGCCCGCGCGGGTGAACACGGCCGTGGCTTTGCCGTCGTAGCAGAGGAAGTACGCAAACTGGCTGGCCGTAGCAGCGACGCGGCCAACGATATCCAGAAACTGATCGAGGACTCGCAAGCCAAGGTGAATAACGGCACCTCGTTGGTGCGTAACGCGGGCAGCACCATGCAGGATATCGTCGAGCACATCACCCGCGTGACCGATGTTCTAGAAGAGATCAACGCCGCGACGAGCGAACAGAGCGACGGTATCAAGCAGGTCAATATTGCGGTGGCAGAACTGGACCGGATGACCCAAGAAAACGCTGCGATGGTCGAGGAGTCCACCACCGCCGCCGAGCAGTTGAAAGAGCAGGCGGATCACCTGACCGGCACGATCAGTAGCTTCAAACTCTCTCACACGGCATCGCCCGCGCTACAGGCACCACAGGACCGTTTACCGCGCACGTCGGAGAGTTTCTAACCGGCACCGCCTCCCTGGCCGCCTCCGCCCTCTTGCCTGCGGTGGTGGCCATGTCACGCGTTAGCCATGAATCTTTGTTCTACTGGTTCAAGGATGGCACTCGATACGCTCTTTCGCCTCTTGCTGAAACAGGACCGCTCCTCTATGCACTTTCGTTCCCTTCGCTCTCTCGTTTTGGCGTTGGCAGGCCCTTGCCTGCTTGCCGTCGTTGCCGCGCTAGTGGTGTATAACCTGATCGCGGCCGCCCGCACCCAACAAACCGTTGAAGAGCATACCCAGACGCTCATGCAAAGCGCACTGGACGCGCGGCTCGATGCCATTGCCGAAGCAGAGGGTGAACGGATTCAGCGCGAGCTGGACAAGGCCATGACGCTGGCTAGCCAGCTCGCCACCACCAACGCCCTCATGGGCGTGGAAGATGCCGAAGGCCAGCGCGCGCTCTACCTGAGCCGCCGTCAGCTTTCCAACTTGATACGGCAGACGGTTGCCGACAACCCGGCGCTGCTGGATGCGTTCATCGGCTGGGAGCCCAATGCCTTTGGGGACGACGCCCGCTTTGCTGGCGACGAGCGCTACGGCCACGATGGCAGCGGCCGCTTCATGCCCTGGTGGTACCGCACTGGGGATGGCTCGCTCGAGGTCTTACCACTAGGCGACACCATGGAGAGCGAAACCCGCCTGGCCAGCGGCGTGCGTGAGGGGGAGTACTACCTCTGTCCCCGCGAAACGCTCGCTCCCTGTGTGATCGACCCCGCTGCCTACGATTACGACGGCGAAACGCAGCTGGTCACCTCGTTCAACGCACCGATTTTGGTGAACGGCGAATTTCGCGGCGTGGCCGGGGTCGACCTCTCGCTGAACTTCATCCAAACGCTGCTGCGCGACGCCAACGCCGCGCTGTATGACGGCGCAGGCCGGATGGCGCTGGTCGCCGGGCGCGGCGGTTTGGTGGCGGATACCAACGGCGAAGAGGCCCTGGGCCTGCCTGCCAGCAACGCGCTGAGCGACACGGCGCTTGACGGCATTGCCGAAGCCACAACACAAGGCAGCCTCTACAGCAGCATGGCCAACGGCATGTTTCAGCGCTATCAGCCGCTAACCATTGGCGATACGGAGCAGCCGTGGGTGCTGGTGCTACAGTTGCCCGAGTCCGTCGTGCTCGCCGAACTCAACGCGCTGCAAAACGTTTTGAGCGATCAGCGCCAGCAAAACACCCTGGGAATGACGCTGGTGGGGCTGCTGCTGGCAGCCATCGGCATCGCCGCTCTGTGGTGGATTGGTGGGCGTATTGCGCGTCCGCTCAAACGCTTGGCGAACAGAATGGAAGAGATCGCCTCTGGAAACGGCGATCTCACTCAGCGCCTGCCTGTGCATGGCCGCGATGAGAGCGCCGCCGTGGCCGAGCAGTTCAACGCCTTTGCCGAAAAAATTCAGGCCATTCTGCTGGACGTACGGCGCAGTAGCGAGGCCGTGAACCATGCAGCCAACGAGATCACCCAAGGCGGCCATGACCTGTCACGGCGTACCGAGCAAGCCGCTGCCAGCCTGCAAGAAACCTCGGCAGCGATGGAAGAGATCAGCAGCACCGTCAGCCACACCACCCACGCCTCCCAAGAGGCCAGCGGGCTGTCCAACACCGCCTCGCAGCTGGCTTCCCGTACCGACAAGGCGTTTGTCCAGGTGGTCTCGACCATGGATGACATCCGCGCGACCTCGGCAGAAATTCAGAGCATCGTCAGCGTGATCGACGGCATTGCCTTCCAAACCAACCTGCTGGCGCTCAACGCCTCAGTGGAAGCTGCACGAGCTGGCGAGCACGGGCGCGGCTTTGCCGTGGTGGCCGATGAAGTGCGCAAGCTGGCCTCGCGCAGCAGCGACGCCGCTAAGGATATCCGCCAGCGCATCGATGCGTCTGCCGACAAGGTCGAAAGCGGCACGCAAATGGTACGCGACGCTGAAGCCGCCATGCACGAGCTGGCCGATAGCGTGACGCGCGTCACCCAAATGCTGGGCGATATCAGTACGGCAGCCGGTGAGCAGAACGACGGCATCAACCAAGTCAGCGTCGCGGTGACCGACCTGGATCAGATGACCCAGCAAAACGCCGCCCTGGTGCAAGAGTCCACCACCGCTGCAGAGCAGCTCAAAGACCAAGCGGACAGGCTGGCCGCGCTGGTGGGTGGCTTTACGCTAGAGGCGTCGCAGGCTCAGGCGCTGCCAAGCCCTGAAAAGGACAAGGTGTAACCGCTAGGGAATCGGTGGCAGCGGGATATCGTCACTGCGCTTGGCCCCGGCGGTCATTTCCCGGCAGAGGCGTAAAAACTCCCGCACCCCGGTGGTGAGGTACTTGTGGCGATGCCAGATGAACGTGAACTGGCGCTTTAGATCCAACTCCGGCGTGGGCAGCGGCACCAAGCTGCCGCGCCGGAAGGCATCACGCAGTGCCAGCCGCGACACGCAGCCAATCCCTAATCCCGACTCCACCGCGCGTTTAATGCCCTCGGTATGCTCCAGCTCCAACAGCGTATTGAACCGGCTGCGACGGTGGCGGGCGGCATGCTCTAGCGTCATACGTGTACCGGAGCCCTCCTCGCGCATAATCCAATCCTCCCGCAGCAGTTGATCCAGCTCCAGATGCTCCCGTCCTGCCAGCGGGTGGCGCGGCGAGCAGAACACGCACAGCTCATCCTCGACCCAGGGCTGGCTGATGATCATGTCGTCATCGCACTGCCCCTCGATCAGCCCTAAATCGAGCGAGTGCTGGCGCACGCCCTCAATGATATGCCGCGTATTGCGCACCGCCAGCCGCACCCGGCTGCCGGGATAGCGCTGCATGAAATCGCTGATCAGCAGCGTGGCCAGATAGTTACCGATGGTGAGCGTTGCCCCCACGTCCAATGCGCCCACGCCCTGCTGACCCCGCAGCAGCTCTTCGACCTCCTCGGCGCGGTCGAGCAGGGCCACCGCCTTGGGCAGTAGCTGAAAGCCGAGCGCGTTGAGTTTCAGCCGTTTCCCGATGCGATCGAGCAGCTGGCAGTCGAACTGGCGCTCCAGCTCGGCCAGCGCCGTGCTGGTAGCCGATTGCGACATGGCCAGCGCGCGCGCCGCGTGGGAAACGCTCTCGTGCTGAGCAACGGCTACGAAGACTTCTAGCTGACGCAGGGTGTAGTGCATGACCAAAACCTATCTGTCGAGTGATCGGCGAAGGGCTATATCGATTTTAAAGATAAGCGTTATCAAGATAATTTGCTTAACAGATATACCACCCTTATTTAGAATTGAGAGCAACCTATAGAGCTATTTTTTATTCTTTTTTGGAATATGGCGAGCAAGGCTTAGACCGCGCCGCCTCTGGAGGAGTGAGCATGAGCAAGTTTGCCCTGGAAGAAGTGCTAAGCGTTCACCACTGGAACGATACCCTGTTCAGCTTCCGCACTACCCGCGAGCGCAGCCTGCGCTTCAAAAACGGCCAATTCGTCATGATCGGTCTCGAAGTGGACGGCAAGCCGCTGATGCGCGCGTACTCCATCGCCAGCCCCAACTACGAAGACCACCTGGAATTCTTCAGCATCAAAGTGCCCGATGGCCCGCTCACCTCGCGCCTGCAGCACCTGAAAGTAGGCGACCAAATCATGGTCAGCCGCAAGCCGACTGGCACGCTGGTGTGCGACGACCTGCTGCCGGGCCGCAACCTGTATATGCTCTCGACCGGTACCGGCTTGGCGCCGTTCATGAGCCTGATTCAAGACCCGGAAGTTTACGAGCGCTTCGAAAAAGTCGTGCTGGTACACGGCGTGCGTGAAGTCTCCGAGCTGGCCTACGCCGACTTCATCACCAAAGAGCTGCCCGCCCACGAGTACCTGGGCGAAGAGATCGCAGAAAAGCTCGTGTACTACCCCACGGTCACCCGTGAAGAGTTTCACACCATGGGCCGCCTGACCGACCACATCCGCGGCGGCAAGCTGTTCGAAGACACCGGCCTACCGCCGATTGACCCGCGCCAAGACCGCGCCATGATCTGCGGCAGCCCGGCGATGCTGGACGACACCAGCGCGCTGCTCGACGAACTGGGCCTGAACATCTCCCCGCGCATGGGCGAGCCGGGCGACTACGTCATCGAGCGTGCGTTCGTCGAGAAGTAAGTGCTGCTTGGATGGTGAAGGGTGAAGGGTGAATAGAAAATCGTAGCCCGTATCACCATCGCCTTATGCACAAAGCCCCTGTGGATGATATCCACAGGGGCTTTGTCTATTCAGCGCAACTCACTGTTCACGCCTTACCCTTCACTACTGACGCTTCACCGTTAAACCGCGTCTTTACCGGTTTCACCAGTACGGATACGGATGACCTGCTCAAGGGGCATCACAAAGATTTTACCGTCACCGATCTTACCGGTATTGGCGACCTGGGTAATCGCGTCGATCACCTGCTCGGCCATATCGTCGTCAACGGCGACTTCCAGCTTCACCTTGGGTAGGAAATCCACCACGTACTCCGCACCACGGTAGAGTTCCGTGTGGCCTTTCTGACGGCCAAAGCCTTTCACTTCCGTTACCGTAATGCCCTGCACGCCGATATCAGAGAGCGATTCGCGTACGTCATCAAGCTTGAACGGCTTGATAATGGCTGAGATCAATTTCATTGCGACATCCTCTAGCTTGGTGGCCCACTGTATCAAAACAGCGTTATTGAACGGTTGTCATAACCCATCAAGGTTGGCGGGGCGCTCGCATAGCCAAGCCCGTTACCCAGTCGGTTAAGCATACACCGCCCAGGGCGGAGAATAAAAAACCCGTACGTACCTAGCTCATAACCAGCGGCGTAACGCGTATTCCTCAACGACAAAAAGGCCTCCCGCTCGGGGAGGCCACAAGGAGCACGCCAGCTCACATGATTAGCGCAAGCTTATTTCTTGACGCTAAACTCGGGGTAGGCTTCCAAACCGCACTCAGCGATATCGACGCCTTCATACTCTTCCTCTTCGCTAACGCGGATACCCATGACCGCTTTCAGCACCAGCCACACCACCAGGCTTGCGATGAAGACCCAGCCAAAGATGCCCACGATACCGATTAGCTGTGCACCGAAAGAGGCGTCACCGTTGGTGAGCGGCACTGCCAGCACACCCCAGATACCAACCACACCGTGTACGGAGATCGCACCGACCGGGTCATCCAGCTTCAGCTTGTCGAGGGTCACGATAGCGCCCACCACAATCAGGCCACCCACCGCACCAATCATGGCAGCGCCCAGCGCTGACGGAGAGAGCGGGTCAGCGGTAATGGCGACTAGGCCAGCCAGCGCACCGTTCAGGGCCATGGTGAGATCCGCTTTACGGAACCACAGCTTGGCTAGCACCAGCGCAGCAATCACGCCACCGGCAGCCGCTGCATTAGTGTTCACGAACACTTGTGCAACGTTGTTGGCTGAACCGATATCGGACATTTTCAGCTCAGAGCCGCCGTTGAAGCCGAACCAGCCCATCCACAGGATGAAGGTACCCAGCGTTGCCAGCGGCATGTTGGCACCAGGAATCGCATGGATAGAACCATCTTTACCGTACTTGCCTTTACGCGGGCCCAGTACCAGCACACCTGCAAGCGCTGCAGCCGCACCGGCCATGTGCACAATGCCGGAACCCGCGTAGTCAGAGTAGCCCACTTCAGACAACCAGCCGCCACCCCAGGTCCAGTAGCCAGACACCGGGTAGATGAATGCCGTCATCACCACGGCAAAGGCCAGGAACGCCCACAGCTTCATACGCTCAGCAACCGCACCCGAGACAATCGACATGGCAGTTGCAACAAACACTACCTGGAAGAAGAAGTCAGAGCGCATGGAGTAGTAAGGCGCATCGTCGCCACCGGCCAGCACTGCATCGGCGCTGTTTTCAGTGCCGATCAAGAAGCCCAGGTTCGGCAGGAAGCCGCCTGCGCTGCTGGAGTACATAATGTAGTAGCCCACCAGCAGGTACATGGTGCAAGCAATCGCGAACAGCGCAATGTTTTTCGTCAGGATTTCTGCGGTGTTTTTGGAGCGAACCAAGCCCGCTTCCAGCATGGCGAAGCCAGCGGCCATCCACATGACCAGCACGCCGCAGATCAAGAAGTAGAACGTATCGAGCGCATAGCTCAAATCAGCTAACTCATTCATGAGGTGTTCCCCGTTATACTAAGCGAAGTTATACGTCATCAGCAGATCGATGGGCGGCGCTTAAACGGCGTCGGCACCGCGCTCACCGGTACGAATACGGATCACATCTTCCAACGGCGTCACAAACACTTTGCCGTCGCCGATTTTGCCGCTATTCGCTGCATTACAGATGGCGTCCAATACGCTCTCCAAGCGCGCATCGTCCACGGCGACTTCCACTTTCACCTTGGGCAGGAAGTCGACCACGTATTCCGCACCGCGGTAGAGTTCGGTATGCCCTTTTTGGCGGCCAAAGCCTTTCACTTCAGTGACCGTAATCCCCTGAACGCCGTTGTCGGCGAGTGCTTCACGAACGTCGTCAAGCTTGAATGGCTTGATGATAGCGGTGATGAGTTTCATCCCGGATCTCCCCTGCTGGATCAGTCCCACTCGGTGGAAAGCGGCATGGCCGCCCGAATTTAGTGCTTGCCCTGCTAATGCGCATACCGTGCCACCCACTTTTTTATTTTTATATTTCAGTCACTTAACCTATTTATATAAGCAACTTACGGTAACAAACCGGCGCTACCGATTAGCGCTCGCCCGGGCTTTGCACCATTAATGAACATTAAAAAAAGCTAGCCGCTCCATTTCGATGCATTTGTCCGCTCCCCATCTGCTCACTATCCATTGCGCTTAATTAACAAACGGCACATGCGAATCCACGGCGGGTTGCGTATCCTTACTCACAAGCAGTTCACATTTATGCGTGATCGTTTAAGGAGAGAGCCATGGCGCCCCAAGACCGCATTAGCCGCTTAGCCCAGCAGATCGGCGACCGTTTGCAGAATGCCTCGCAAGCCCCGGAAGATATTCAGAAAGGTGTCCAGCAGGTGGTACGCGGCGCGTTCGATCGCCTGGAGCTGGTATCGCGGGAAGATTTCGATATTTTGATGGATGTGCTGCAGCGCACCCGCTCCCGGGTAGAAGCCCTAGAGCGTCAAGTGGCCAGCCTGGAAGCGGCGGTAGAGGCCTCTAGCACCACCGCCGCCACGCCTGTAGAAGCTGAAGTACCGCCCGCCCCTGTGCAACCTTCCAGCACAACTAAGCCAACCGCTGACGGCGCTGAGTAAGTACGCCGTTTTGCACGGCATGGGGCAGGTTCGGCTGCCCCACTTCTTGCCCCTACCTCTCTCCCACACTCTCTCCCGTCCTCTCCCCTGCACTTAATTCAAAACCTTATACCAGTGAACAAGAATCACTATCATTGACAACCCTAGTGATAGTGCTATCGTGCGCTTATCTGCAGCCTCACGCGTGCCGTTAAGCACCAATACGGCGCAGGCACTACGCTCCACCCACGATAGCGACTGCCCCAATGCCTCAGCAGGAACGCTTAGCAACGCCTGAAATCACCCCCTTTTCGTTGGCCCAACTTGGCCAGCGCTTCGGCATTCACTACCGCATTGAAGGCCCTACTTCTCCGCGCCAGCCGGTCGCCACTGGTCATGTACATGACGTTAGCCTGCGCCACGGGGTGCACTTAACGCTCTCTGATTTGCAGGTAGAACGTGGCTATACCTCCACGTCTTACCAAAGCGTGCCATGGTTCTTGAGCGTTATCTTGGAAGGCACTATTCATCTCCAAATGGGCAAGCAGCAGATACAGCTCTCTGCAGGAGATGGCGTATGCAGCCACTTTGATGCCCGGCACCCACTCACGGTGCATCAACCTGTTCAGACACGCCTTCGTACTGTGAATATTGCGGTTCTGACCACTGCACCCTTAGGCCTACCCACCCCGCCTGATGCTTCATGTTTGCATTGCTGGAAGCTCCCCAAGGCCCTCTGCGAAACGCTTTGCACCATTAGTGAGCAACCGCCCTCGCTCTGGCGACAGGCGCTCGTTTGGCAGGGGTTAGCACTGCAACTGATTGGATTAGGTTTGCCCGAACGCCCGACAACGCTGCCCGAGCATAAACGCCTTTCTACCCGTGATCGTCATTGCCTCACGGCACTGCACTCGCGCATTGCTCAGCATCCCGCCGAGCCTTATAGCCTCACCGCATTAGCCAAAGAAGCCGCTATGAGCCCCAGCAGCCTGCGCCAGAAGTTTCGCGCCTGCTACGGCTGCACGCTGTTCGACTATATTCGCCAAGTGCGATTACAGCAGGGGTACGAGGCACTGCAACGAGGTGAGAGCGTGCAAAAAGCGGCCCATCACTGTGGGTATCGGCATGCCAGCAACTTCTCCAGCGCCTTCAAACGCCACTTCGGTTTTTCCCCTCACGAGTGGAATCGCTCCAGCGTATAGCCCGCGCTTGAGTTCCTTTCGCGTGTACAAACATGTCAGCGCGCATAGCAGGCTTGGCACGGCGCATACCTTTACGACGCCATAAAAAGCAATAATTATCATTGCTTAATAATACTGATTCCACTTCCTCCCAGGATCACTTATGGCCTCTACCCATCGCTCCTTCTTATGGGCGCCTTTGAGCAGCGCGCTGCTCGTTGCGTTGGCAACGCCTGCGGCGGCACAGCCAAACACTGACTTAGCCACCGTCACCGTGACTGCCCAGCAGGCAGCCACCAAAGTGGCCACGCCCTTTATCGAAACCCCACAGAGCGTTTCGACCATCACCGAAACGCAGATGTCGCAACGCGGCGTCAGTACCGTACAGCGCGCCACCGACTACACCCCCGGCGTGTACAGCAATCAAATTGGAGCTTCCAACCGTTTTGATTACTTGGTGTTAAGAGGCTTCTCCGATGGCAGCTTGAGCAACACTTTTTTAGATGGCTTGAAGGTGATGGGCGACGCCAACTCCCATAGCAGCATGCGCATCGACCCCTGGTTTTTAGACAGCATCGAAGTGGTGCGCGGCCCTGCATCCGTGCTGTATGGCCGCGCCTCACCGGGCGGCGTGGTGGCCCTCAACAGCAAACGTCCTGAATTCGAGCCGGGCGGCGAGCTGCGCGTTAGGGTCGGTAATAATGATCAGCGCAGCGCTGCGTTTGATCTCACTGGCCCGCTGGGGGAAGAGCAGCGCGTTGCGTTTCGCCTCACCGGCATCGCCAGCGCCGCTGATACCCAGTTTGGCCCAGCCGAAGAGGAGCGCTACGCTATTGCGCCACGGCTGACCTGGGACATGACCGACGCCACCAGCCTGACCGTCGAAGCGTATCTTCAGGATGAGCCAGAAGGCGGCTACCACTCCGGCGTGCCTTATGAAGGCGCGGTGATCGCTCGCAATGGCCGCCAAATAAGCAATAACTTCTTCGATGGCGAAGCCGACTACGACGCCTATAAGCGCACCCAGCGCATGCTTGGCTATACCCTTGAGCACCGCTTTAACGACCGCGTATCCGCCCGCCAACTGCTGCGCTATCTCAATTCAGACGTGACGCTAAATCAGGTGTATGGGTTTGGCTGGGCATCGCCGACCTCAAACGCACTGGCCCGCTACTACTCCGGCAGCGAGGAATCGCTTCATGCCTTAACGGTAGATAATCAGTTAGAAGCCCGCCTGACCAACGGCTTCATGGAGCACACCCTGCTGTTGGGAGCGGATTACCAGCAGCGCAAGAACGAGGTTGCCTGGCCTTCCGGCGCGTTCCCCTCGTTGGATGCCTTCAACCCGGTTTACGGCAGCGAGCCGCTGGCGTTCTACGCGCCCATCCGGGAGAACCACGAGTTGGAGCAAACCGGCGTCTACCTTCAGGATCAGATCACCGTCAATAACTGGCGCGTGACGCTAGGCGGGCGCTTTGACTGGGTAAATATCGACAGCACCAATCGCGACAGCGGCGCTACCAGCGCGTTGAGTGACACCCAATTTAGCGGCCGCGCTGGGGTGGTGTACCTGTTCGATAACGGCATCGCCCCCTACGTCAGCTACTCGACGGCCTTTACCCCCACCAGCTTCGTCGATGCCAACGGCGACCTGCTCGCTCCCATGGAGGGCGCACAGTGGGAAACTGGCGTGAAATACCAGTCCAACGAACAGCAGCAGTACAGCGCAGCGCTGTTCCACATTAGCCAGGAGAACGTGGCCACCAAAGAGCAGCCTACCGACCCCTACCGTGCCGTAGGCGAGATTGAGTCGCAAGGCATCGAACTGGAAGCCCAAACGCAGCTCACCGAGGCGCTCTCACTTCAGGCAGGCTACAGCTTTACCGACATTACTTACGCCAAGAGCGACGACGGCAACCAGGGCAATAACGCCATTTACTCCCCCCGCCATCAAGTACAGCTGTGGGGCCACTATGCCGTGCAGAAGGGTTGGCTAAGCGGTGTGGATATCGGCGTGGGCGTGCGCCACTACGCTGATATTGCCGCTGACCGAGCCAACACCGCCACCGTGCCGGACTACACCCTCGTTGACGCCACGCTGGGCTACGACTGGAGCCAAGCAGGCCTCAATGGCGTCGAAACCCGCCTGAATGTGCACAACGCGCTGGATAAAGAGTATGTGGCGTCGTGTAACTCACTGGAGTACTGCTATTTCGGTGCCGAACGCGGCGTCACCGCCAGCGTTCATTACCGTTTCTAAGCAGCGGCCACACCCAGGCGCACGCGCCCTGTGCATGCCTGGGTGTTTCTATTTGCAATTGATAAACAGACTCGTTTAAATAAGGCGCTTATTGCTAGGTACTAACCTCATGCGCTGTTTCCCCCGACTGCTTATCCTGGCTCGCCGCAGCCTGCTCGCGGCTGGCCTGCTGTTGTCTACCACCAGCCACGCCCAGTGGGCCACCATCGACTGGACCATTGCCGAGACGCTGCTCGCGATTGACGCGCCGATCAGCGGCATTGCGCAGCAGCCCGCCTACCACGACTGGGTGGGCGAGCCGCGCATTCCCGAGCATGTGATGGATATTGGCCTGCGCACCCAGCCCAACTTCGAGCTGCTGGCCCAATCGCCTCCCGAGCAAACGCTGCTCTCGCCTATGTTTACCGGGCTAATTCCCCGGTTGGAGAAAATCGCCCCGGTAGGCACCTTCGCCCTCTACTCACCGGGCGCGGAGACATGGCAAGAGATGCAGAGCCTCACCCGCCAGTTGGGCGAGCTGACCGACCGCAACGCCGAAGCCGAGGCGCTGATTGAGAGCACCGAACAGCTGATGGCCGAGCTGCGCCGCCAGCACAGCGACTCGCCCCCACTGCTGATGGTGCAGTTTATGGATGCCCGGCATGTACGGGTGTTTGGCGAGAACAGCCTCTATAACGCCGTGCTAGAGCAGCTTGAGCTGCCCAATGCCTGGGACCAACCCACCAACGCCTGGGGATTTTCACTGGCCGGTATCGAAGCGCTGGCACGCTACCCCGATGCCACGCTGGTCATCGTTGACCCACTCCCCGCAGGCGTGGAAGAGCAGTTGGAAGGGAGCGGCCTCTGGCAGCACTTACCCAACGTGCAAAACGGCCGCCTGCTTCGCCTACCACCAGTGTGGAGCTTTGGTGCACTGCCCTCCGCTCAGCGCTTTGCCCGCGAACTCACCAGCGCGTTGAATGCCCATCACGCTGACTAGCCCGCCATCAGCCTGCCCACCTGAGTAGCGCACAAGGCCTGACATAAAGTAGGCTTAGCCAACGAGATAGCTCATTAAACTGAGTGAGCCGATTGATAGACGTTGCGAGGGAGCGCCATGACACTAGCGATTGTCGCCACGCGGGCAGGCGTGGGGTTAGAAGCACCGGCGGTACATGTAGAGGTTCACTTAGCCAACGGTTTGCCGGGGTTAACCCTGGTGGGGTTGCCGGAAACCGCCGTGAAAGAGAGCCGCGAACGGGTGCGCAGCGCCTTGATCAACGCGGGTTTTGATTTCCCCAACACCAAGCGCATTACCCTCAACCTCGCCCCGGCGGATCTTCCCAAAGAGGGTGGCCGGTTTGATTTGCCGATTGCACTGGGCATCCTCGCGGCCTCCGGCCAAATCCCGGTAGATGCGCTGGAAGGCATGGAGTGCGCAGGGGAACTGGCGCTGGATGGCAAACTGCGCGCGGTGCCCGGTGTGCTGCCGTTTGCGCTGGCCACCCGACGCGCTAACAAAGCGCTGATTGTGCCCCGCGCCTGCGCCGATGAAGCGGCTCTGGCAGGCGATTTACCGGTGCTGCCCGCCGACTCTCTCTGGCAAGTGGTGGCCCACTTACTGGGCCAGGAGAAAATTCCGCCCCACCAGCTCTCAGCCTCCGTCAAATCCACCGCCCCCATGGCGGACTTAGCCGACGTGCGCGGCCAGCATCAGGCCCGCCGAGCGCTGGAAGTCGCTGCTGCAGGGGGCCATAACCTATTGCTCGCAGGACCACCCGGCACCGGCAAAACCATGCTCGCCAGCCGCTTACCCGGCATTTTGCCGCCGCTGTCAGAGGATGATGCGCTACAGGTGGCGGCGGTGCGCTCGGTATGTGGCTTGGCGCTGGAAGCCGACTGGGGCCAGCGGCCCTTCCGCCAACCCCACCACAGCGCGAGCGCCGCCGCGCTGGTCGGCGGCGGCTGTCATTTTCAACAATTGTTGCGACTAAACAATAATTGCTGCGACAATCTCTATGTTGAGTTTACATAGAGCACGCCCTTGTGACCGTTTCTCTCAAACAATCCAGAACCTTTAGCTTTCAAGATGGCACCCTTAAAGACGAAACTGAGCGCTTGGTCGTTTGGTGGTACGGGCCTATCTTCAAAAATATCCGCTCACAAAGCGTCCCTAAAATTTATGTATTTTTAAGACCTATTGATCAGGAGAACAAATTAGGAGACGTGATTAAGCGAACGACGGTCTTAACGCATGTCGGACTATTGAGAATCGGCTCCGTCTGGGAAAAGGGCGTGAGCAACTCCCGCATCGCATTTGAGGAGAAAACATTCCCTGTTTCGTTCTCTCCGGGCGGCTGGCGGATTGTCTCCTTAGACGACTTGCACAAAGCAGGGCGCAGCCTCTATACCTCCTTTCATGAGGCAAGCTATTTACCGCTGGACAGAAAACACAAATCGTACCTGATTGAATTTGACCTCCCAGATGGCAAACATCTGCTCATCCCTTGCACCGAATTTTTTGCACGCGTTTACGGTCGATCATCTGAAATCAAGCGTGTGCTCGCCACTTACTGTTGGGAGGAGGTCAAAGAACGGCTTTATCGACCGCTTAATGCGCCCCCATCGCCAGGTACCTGGCCTGTCAGATTTACATATCGTGTTCATAGGCACGATGCGATTTTGCTCGCGCACATGCTGTACGACCCCTATGCCGAACAAGCTGCCAGAGATATTTATGCGCAGACTGAAGCCAGCTTCCCCCAAGATAAGATGCTTTTAAAAGTCACTCCATGGTTTCAAGGCAGCGGGGAAATCTCTGTTTCTGGCGTTCCAATTGATGGTGGCAACACATTCCTAGGCTTGCAGATATTAGGCTGTACGCAGCCCGATGGTGCCACGATCCACCGCGAAAGAGAGAAATCAACGACAGTACCAGCCACCGATGGCGACGATGCCCCCTCTCAGTTCCCCTATCATCAGCTTCAAGACATCCCCGATGTCATTGACCTGACGGATGATGACGAGCCCGACCATGGTTCTTCCTGGCTAGACCTTACTGAGGACGAATTCGTTATTTTAGGTAAGCCTCGCGCCGTCTTGGATAAACGATATACCCGAAAAAGCGTGCCCGATACACGAGGCGTCCCCGTTCCGGGTGACGAAACCATTTTCTCCACTGGGGAGCCACATGGGTCAGGGAAGGGAGTGGGACAAGCGTCTATTCATGCTCCTATTACACTGGAATCACAGGGCTTTCTACGTGATATGTGGAATGCGCTTCTCTATTTACAATCGGCCTATCCCGCAACGATTCGTGGCGTTAGCTGGTTTACCTTTGAAGACGGATTCAGCACTTCTCCTGACCCTCGGTTAATCAGCCTCGAACCTTTCGAAATAGACGAGGAGGTGGAAACGTCAGTCGCTAATTGGGTTTACATTGATACTCAGACCAAGGTACCTCGCGGGGTGCTCGTCGTTCGGGTGCATGTGTTAGATCAAACGCTCTATCTCATGGAGATCCAACGACGCCCTCCAAAACCCAGAGCTGGCGGTAGCGAGGAGGCATCCAAGCCTCCTTCCTATAAAGGTTTAGTCTTCACGCTGAGCCACCAAGGCAGCTTCGAGCAGTGGTTACGCCAAGTGCTGTCTAACGTGCGGCACGTAGAAGGTGTTGTCCAAAAACTAGTTGGTCACTGCCCAGGATTCGCCGATACGTTCAAGCACCCTAAATCCAAAAAGGAACAGATACCCTGCGAAGCCTCTGTGTTAAATGCTTTTAGCAAGGTCAGTATTGGTCGCAGTGACTTAGCATAGGTACTATTTGCCACCTTTATGAGTAGCGGTGTCTGTTTTGTCGGTAAGAGCAACCTGTACACCCCGTGTGCAGGTTGCTCTTCTGACGAAGAGCCGATACGGCCATCCCTTCAGTGGCGGGCGAGGATCTTCGCTGCGATGGGCGAAGTGATCATTTGAATCACGGCAAAAAAAGCGGCTGGAATTGCGATCTCTGATGGCAAGCCAGAAGCAGCGACAAACGCTGCAGCGATGCTGAATTCCTTTTTACTGACCGTGAAAAGATAGGTAATCACCTCTTTGCGATCAGAGGTGAGTAACCGTGAGGACATACCTACCAGGTACCCAATCAAATTGAGGCACAGGGCCGCGCCCGCAATCACAAACGCATACCAGCCATAGCCATTGATCGTGGTGGCATTCGGCCCGACCACGGCGAGTAAGATCAGCAGATACAGAATCGACCCTATCCCTGCATACGCTGAATCATGCCGTGCAAAGAAAGCCGAGAACTTTGTACGCAAGCTGACCCCAATCACGGTAGGAAGAAGCACGATTAGTGTTAATTCAAGAATAATTGATCCAAGCGGTACGTCTAACTGAAGGCCGGTGAGCCATAAAAACAGGAAGGGAACAATAAACGGACATAACGCGGTGTTGACTGCGTTGAAAACAGCGGCAAGCGCCACATTGCCTTTCGCCATCAGTACCAAAAGAGGAGAGGACACATCTGTCGGCAGCGTGCCGAGCAAGGTTTGGCCAGCAGCCAGCGGGCCGCTTCCAAAAAATAGACGGCCCGTTAGCCACCCGGCAATCGACATAGGCCCATAGACCAGCCCCAATGCCAACAACTGCCGTGACGGCTTTCGGAACACGATGCGCACTGCATGCGCATCGAATGTGAGGCTGATAATCAACATCAGTAATGCCAGTAATGGCCCAATCGCGAACTTAAGCATTATTCCGGTGGCCGGAAAGAGTAAGCCTCCCCCCGCGACGACGATTACAAACCAGACAAGGTGCGCCTCGACAAAATAAATGAATCTACCCATGGTGGATTGGACGTTACCGGTTGAAGTGGATTGAGCCCCGCACCTAAAACATGATCACCTTCGGCCCAGCACACAAAGGCTCCTTGGTAGCTAGGGACGTGCTTCCCAATCCAGCGATGCAAATAGATAATGCTCAAGGGTTGAAGCTTTAGTTGCTAGAGGTTTTATAGTACCAAGAACAGATAATTCGAGAGAAGGTAACAGATGGGACATCATCATGATCATCCCCACATTGATCCTGCCTCTGGCGACCGGCGCGTCAGCATCTCCATTTGGGCCAATGGGCTCTTAACCATCGCTCAAATCGTCGGTGGCATTATGGCGGGGAGCCTATCGCTGATCGCTGATGCGTTACATAACTTTTCTGACATGGCAGCATTAGTCATTGCCTTTGCTGCTCGTAAAATCGCCAGACGGCCTGCCGATGCGCATATGACCTTTGGCTATGGCCGCATCGAGATAGTGGCAGCACTCATCAATTACACCACCCTCATTATTGTCGGTGTCTACCTGATTTACGAAGGCGCTATGCGGATGGTCGATCCCCCTGAGATAGAGGGATGGACGATCGTGATTATTGGTGGCGTCGCGCTCGTCGTCGATGCCCTTACCGCCATGCTCACGTGGTCAATGCAAAAAGAGAGTGTCAATATCCGCGCCCTTTTTCTGCATAACTTATCGGATGCGTTTGCCTCCATCGCCGTGATTATCGGTGGTTCGCTTATTTTACTGTACGACATGCGCTGGGTGGACCCCGCGATCACGATAGGGATTGCGCTATATATTCTTTACCTAGCCTTCTCTGAAATTGGCGGCCCTATCCGTACGCTAATGCTGGGATCTCCCCCGGACATTGACGGGCAGGCAGTCGTTGAGACCGTACGAGATATCGAGGGAGTCCAGGATATTCACCATGTGCATCTATGGCAGATGCAGGAAAACATGGCAGCCCTTGACTGCCACGTGGTTCTGACAGAAACCGGCTGGCAGCAGCTTGAATCCGTCAAAGCAGAGATCAAGGAGCAGCTTAAAATGCGCTTCAATATTGCTCATTCCAGCCTAGAGTTTGAGCATAGTGACCACGCGCATCAAAATGCCAATCTATATGGGCATGAGTGACAGACCGAGGCCGGCTCCCAGCTCAGGTAGATAGCGAGTAGCTTACTCCCATAGCGATTGGCTTATTTTTCAACCCTACTTTTCCACCCCATCGTTGAGACAGAGAGAGAAACATGTTCAAAAAAGCGTCTTTTATATTGGCCGGTACGTTAATGCTGACCGCTGCGATCGTCGCCGTATCGAAGCCTGCCCTCTTAGACATGCAAGCTCAGGCAGCAAAAGAGAGCGGTGTCCAGGCCGAGGACTCCTTGGTGCGTTCACACTCCCCCATCTTGGGACGAGAAGACGCGCCGGTGACGATTGTGGAATTCTTCGATCCGGCTTGCGAAGCCTGCCGTGCTTTCTATCCCCTGACAAAAAGTATTCTGGAAACCTACCCAGAAAAAGTGCGGCTCATCGTGCGCTACACTCCTTTCCACGGCGACGTATCGGACAAGGCCATTCGGGTATTAGAAGTTGCTCGTCGTCAGGGCGTCTTTGAACCGGTACTGGAGAGGCTGCTGGCTCGCCAGGATCAATGGGCTTCACATGGCAGTTTTGATGAATCCGCTATCCTCGATATCGCGAGCCAAGGAGGCCTTGATTTAGCGGCTGCCGAAGAGCAACTGACTTCTGCTGAGGTGCAGGCGGTGATTGACCAAGACATGGCGGATGTCAGAGCCAATCAGATTCGCCAAACACCTACCTTTTTTGTCAATGGCGAGCCTTTAGACCCCTTTGGTATGCAAGAGCTGATTGATGCCGTCGAGAGTGAAGTAGCGGAGATCTCTGGGGAAGAGGATGGCCAGTGATGCAGCGCTGGTGGTTACTAGGCTTGGTGGGCTTTTACCCCTTGCTAGCCGAAGCCAATTGGCAAACGCATCTGTCATTGCCTCCGTCTGAACTTAGCCCTGTCAAGTTACAGGCGGCTAGCGAGCAAGAAGGCACATTACCGCTCGATAGCGTTGATACCCTAACCTTTGGGCGTGATGTCGTCATTGATACCACCCTCTACGAGGCCTTGGCAGCAGAAGGTGTCCCAACGCGTTTCGCCACTAAACTGGAAACACTGCTCAGCGAGTTTATCGCAGCGCCGCTGGAGTTTTCTGGCAGTGAACGTATTCAATTAGTGTGGGAGGAAGATCGACGCCAGGACGGCGCCCGTGTTGGGCCACCACGCCTCAGTTATGCCGCTCTGCCTGATCAGGCAGAGCCCTTGGAGGTCATATGGCCGGTCACCCAAAAGGGGGACGTAGCTCTTTTCAAAAGCGACACCCTGCTAGGCACGTTGCGGTTGCCCGTGCTTAGTGCCCGCTTAACGTCTCGCTTTGGGAATCGGCGACATCCTGTGTATGGAGGGATGCGTCCTCATAATGGAATTGACTTGGCTGCGCCGACAGGAACGCCGGTCATTGCCACCGCACCTGGGCGCGTATTCTTTATGGGTCGCCAAGGGGGATATGGGCAGGTGATCGAGGTGGAGCACGACACAGGGGCCATTAGTCGCTACACACACCTTAGCCGATTCTCCCCACAGCTAGTGGTTGGGGATTTAGTCAATGCGGGAGAGTCGCTCGGAGAGGTAGGTTCCTCCGGGGTCGCCACGGGCCCCAACCTGCATTACGAAGTGAGAGTCAATAACCAGCCTGTTGATCCCCTTGGTCAAGGTCAACGCATCATGTTGGGTGAGCAGCCGACTCAAGGTGAATATCAAGCGTCACTTTACGAGGCAAGAGATCGCTTGGAACAAGCTATCGGCACGGCGTCCATTTATGACTTGATCTCGTTTAACGAGCCGTAACCACCCGTGCTTAGCAACGTTGCATGGATTGTTAGTAACGTGAACGTGTGCTTGCCTCGTTATGGAACCCTAGCGCTGTGATCACTCATCTAACACAAGACAGGTAATCGGTATGGAAGAGGTTTCTCTCGTCACAATGGGGGTATTGGGAAGCCTTGCCGCGGGCTTGATGACGGCTGTCGGGGCGCTTCCTATCTTGTTTACCAAAAGACCGAATCGTGGTGTTCGCGATTTAGCGTTGGGGTTCGCCGCTGGCGTCATGCTAGCGGCCTCTTTCTTCTCACTGATCATACCCTCCTTAGAAGCCTCGGAGCTGCGTTACGGAGGTAGCGTGGTACCTGCTGCCATTGCCTGTGCGGCCATCTTGCTAGGGATTGGAATGGTCGCACTACTGAACGAACTCTTACCTCATGAGCACTTCGAACAGGGGCGAGAAGGGCCAGAGGCTGCCTCACTACGTCGTATCTGGTTGTTTATTATTGCCATTACGATACACAACCTGCCAGAGGGGCTGGCCGTTGGCGTGGCCTTCGGCGCAGGGGGAAGCGAAGGAGGCATTCCACTAGCGATTGGCATTGGACTTCAGAATGCCCCAGAAGGACTGGCCGTAGCAGTATCACTGCTAGGCGTGGGCTATTCACGTTGGCGGTCATGGACGATTGCCGCCCTTACGGGGCTTGTTGAGCCGTTAGGTGGCTTATTAGGCGCTGGAGTCATCAGCATGTCACAAGCGCTACTGCCCTGGGGGTTGGCCTTTGCAGCGGGGGCGATGTTGTATGTGATCAGTCATGAGATTATTCCCGAAACTCATCGAAGCGGGCACCAAAAAAAGGCCACGCTGGGCCTCTCCATCGGATTGGTACTCATGCTGTTTTTGGATGTTTCGCTGGGCTAACCATTGGGCGTGGGGCGTAGCGTTAGTGCTAACCCAAGTCGTGAGCCCCTCCGTGCGATTTTTCAGTGATACAGAGCTGATGATCACTGATGACCTCAATGATTCGGCAGCTTTCCACTTTACTACCGGCACACTGTGTGACCATCCGTTGAAGCTCCTCACGCAGTATGGACAGTCGTTGAAGGCGGGACTCCACTTTCTTTAGGTGATGCGTGGCGATGGCATCGACTTCTTGGCAAGGCATATCAGGTTGATCTGACATGGCCAAAAGCTCTCGCACTGACTCCACCGAAAAGCCAAAGTCACGGGCATGACGAATAAAGGTCAAGCGCCGCACAGCGTCGTCTCCATAGCGGCGCTGCCCCCCACCGGTTCGTGTCGCATCGCGCAACAGCCCAATACGCTCGTAATAGCGAACCGTTTCAGGTTTGCAATCGGCTCGTCGTGCTAACTCACCAATGCTGATACTTTGGCCGATCATCGACATGGTAAAACTCCTTACGCAGGGCTTGAAGCTGTAGTTGCTACAAGGTTTACACTTAAAAACCATAGCCCATTGGCAGGAGAGGCACCATGAAAACATCAACGCCGACAACAGCGCCTACCACCTTGACGCTGCGTGTTGAAGGCATGGACTGCGGCGGTTGTGAGCGCAAGGTTGTGTCGGCGCTAGAGCGACTGGAAGGCATTGAGGAAGTCACGGCAAGCTCGGTCACGGGATCAGTGAAGATTCACCACCACGATCACGGGGCCCCCTCGCGAAAGACCATTGAGGGCATCCTGAACGAACTAGGCTATCAAGTGGCTTCCCATGATGGCCAAACACGCGCATCTGGTGCTTCATCCTCTTGGTGGCAAACCGCTAAAGGGCGCTTGGTCATTATCACAGGAAATCTGCTGATAGTGGCCTTCGCGCTTCGTTTAGCATGGCCTGCGCTGGGTAATATGCCTTTCATTTTGGCCACGCTAGTCGGCTTAATACCCATTGCGCAGAGTGCCTGGGGCGCCCTCAAAATGCGCAATCCCTTTACCATAGAGATGCTGATGTGCATCGCTGCGCTTGGCGCATTGGCCATCAATGCTGCCGCTGAAGCTGCGATGGTCGTGTTCTTGTTCGCCGTAGGTGAGCTACTCGAAGGGGTAGCTGCTTCACGAGCGCGCCGCAGTATCTCAGCCTTGGCAAATTTAACACCCTCAACGGCGAGGCTGATGGACAATGGCCATCTGCGTGACGTCTCGGCGGAGTCACTTAAACCCGGGCAGCGTGTGCTGGTGCGGCCCGGTGATCGCGTACCCTGCGATGGACGCATCCTGGTGGGCACCTCCGACATTGACGAGTCGCCGGTAAACGGCGAGTCCATACCCCGTTCGCGAGCGCCTGGTGATGACATTTTTGCTGGCACAGTGAATCTTGATGCCGCCCTGGAGGTGGAGGTAACACGAGGCGCTGATGACAATACGATCGCACGCGTTATTCGTCTGGTTGAAGAAGCACAGGCCGCCAAGGCACCGATAGCACGCTTTATTGATCGTTTTGCGTATTACTATATGCCCGCCGTCGTCTTACTCGCCCTACTGATGGCGATAGTGCCACCGCTGGTATCGACCATGGCATGGTCGGAGTCGATTTACCGTGCGTTAGCATTGCTGTTAATCGCATGCCCCTGCGCGTTAGTCATTTCCACCCCAGCCGCCATCGCCGCCGGTCTCTCGGCGGGAGCTCGGCGCGGACTACTGATCAAAGGGGGAGCCGTTCTTGAACAGTTAGGTAAGCTTCGCTTGGTGGCATTAGATAAAACGGGCACCCTCACTGCGGGTACCCCAAGAGTCACAGATGTGGAGTCTTGGATTGCTGAGGAAGACGATAACAGCGTATTGCGGCTCGCCGCCGCAATAGAGCGGGATTCCAGTCACCCTATCGCCACGGCTATCGTTGAGCATGCCCGACAGTCGGGCATCAACCTCCCCACCGTCACCGGCGGCCGCGCTCTGGCGGGGCGCGGTGTTTCCGGCCAGGTGGAGGGTCGCGAGCTGAGCTTAATGACGCCTCGTCACCTTCACGAGAAAGTCATCCTTGAGGAAAGTCTCAGTGCTCGGATTGTCGCGTTAGAAGAAGCCGGTAAGAGCCTCGCTCTCCTCGTCGAAGGCGAGCGTTTACTGGGCTTGATCGCGGTTCGCGATGAGCCACGCGAAGATGCCATTGAAGGCCTAGCGGCGCTATCCCGTTTAGGCGTACAGGCGGTCATGCTCAGCGGTGATAATGCCCGCACCGTCGCTGCCACGGGGGGTCGCTTAGGCATTGAAGCGTACGGCGAACTAATGCCTGAAGACAAGGCAGCGTATGTTCGAGACTGGCAAGCGGCTGGCCGTGGCCCCATCGGTAAAGTAGGCGATGGCATCAACGATGCACCGGCACTCGCGGCAGCCGATGTGGGTATCGCGATGGGGGGTGGCACGGATGTGGCGTTGGAAACCGCCGATGCAGCCTTGCTCAAGAACCGCGTTACCGGCATCGCTGAGCTGATAGACCTCTCTCGTGCCACGCTGCGCAATGTGAAAACCAACGTTGTTCTCGCCCTTGGCTTAAAAGCCATTTTCCTAGTTACAACGGCGCTGGGTATTACCGGCATGTGGATTGCGGTGATGGCCGATACCGGTGCTACCGTCCTGGTGACGTTGAACGCCATGCGACTGCTGGGTTACCGCTTTTCGCCCAGTACCGCAATGACAGGCCTGTCACAAGGAAAAACAACGTCATGAGAACAGCGCCAAACGATAGCCCTTCACGTCGCTGGCCATGGTTCACATTAGCTTGCGTGATGGCTCTAGCCGATCAACTGGTCAAGGAAATTGTGCATGCCCAGATGTCGTTTGGCCAAGTCATTCCGCTAACGCCGTTTTTTAACTGGGTTTATACCGGGAACACAGGAGCCGCTTTCAGCTTTCTCGCAGAAGCAGGGGGTTGGCAGCGCTACCTCTTTCTTGGTTTAGCGTTGGTGGTGGTCGTCGTATTGGTTGTGCAGCTATGCAAACCCCTGTCGCGCTTGGAGGCCTGTGCGTACAGCCTGATTCTTGGCGGCGCGCTCGGTAATACTGTTGATCGCTTAGCGCGAGGGTACGTCGTCGACTATCTGGACATTTACTGGGGCGAATGGCATTGGCCCGCCTTTAACATGGCCGATATCGCGCTATTTGCCGGTGTATTGATGTTCGCGATGGCGTTATGGCGTGAAAGTCCTGCTTTTAAGCGCTCTGAGTAACGCTATGGATGTGGTCGATAAAGATAAAGAATATACGCTTTTTGCTGGGCGCTCCTCACCAATAGTCGATTGCGTTGTAGCGCTCGCCGCTGGGGTGCTGACCACCTTGAGTGCCGCCCCCTTTTCCCTATGGTGGCTTGGCCCAGTGAGCGTGGCACTGGTCTATTGGAGAATAGCGTCGCTAACGCCCGCCATGGCCACCCTGCGTGGGTGGTGCTATGGGGTAGGCCTGTTCGGTTCAGGCACGTCGTGGGTCTTCGTTGCTATTCACGATTTCAGTGGCACCGGGGCCTTGGTGGCGATGCTCCTCACCACTCTTTTTGTCAGCGTCCTGGCGCTCTTCTTTGCAGTCCCCTTTGGGCTCTATCGACGCATCACGGGGCCACGGTTCGCCTTTCTTAGCTTTGCCGGTATGTGGGTGGTGAGCGAATGGCTACGCACTTGGATGCTCACCGGCTTTCCCTGGTTATTGCTGGGCACCTCTCAGATTGATTCTCCACTAGCCCCATGGGCGCCCGTTGGTGGTGTGTACTTGCTGTCACTCATGACCGCGCTGACAGGTACGTTAGGGGTAGAGGTACTGCGTCGCCGCTGGAGTTTCCTTGTCCCAATGGCCGCCTTGTGGATCGTTCCATTCCTATTGCCCGCCCAATGGACAACCCCGGCTGGCAAGCCCATCCGGGTGGCATTGCTGCAAGGGAATCTTGACCAGCGCATTAAGTGGACTGCCCAAGGGCAGCGCGAAGCGATCAGTATCTACACGACGATGACACGGGAGCAAGCAAGGGATATCGATCTCATCGTTTGGCCTGAGGCAGCCCTTCCCATGCTTGAGCAGGAAGCACAGCAAATACTTGAGCAAGTAGCGTCCGACCTGGGGCCTGACACCGCCTTGTTGACCGGCATTTTGCAACGCGACAGTGAAGGGCGCTCTTATAACAGCGTCATAGGGCTAAATGATGTGCAGGGCGAATACCAGAAGGCGCACTTGGTGCCCTTTGGCGAGTATTTGCCATTCCAAAGTCTCCTCGCTGGCACCCTTGCTTTTTTCGACTTGCCAGTACCTCGCCTGACCCCAGGGTCAGGCGAACAGGCTCCGTTACACGTGGCTGGAGCCACCATTGGCAATGCCATTTGTTACGAAATCATTTTTGCCGACCATGTCGCCCAACAGGCGCGTAATGCCGAGCTGCTATTAACGGTTTCCAACGATACGTGGTTTGGGCGCTCCATTGGCCCACACCAACATCTTCAAATGGCGCGTCTACGTGCCTTAGAAAATGGTCGTCACCTACTTCGAGCTACCAGTAATGGCGTGACGGCCATCATCGATTCACAAGGTCACGTCACAGCCCGTGCCCCACAGTTTGAACAGGCCAGTTTAACGGGCGAGGTGACCCCGATGCAGGGCCTAACTCCTTTCACACGCACCGGTAGTGGCCCCGCTTGGATACTCGCTGCGGTGCTGACACTGCTCGGGTTACAACTGAACTTATCTCGATCAAAAAACGACGCATTAGATGAAAAAGGAACCTAGCGATGCTCTTGGCAAAGAACGCAGCAATACTTAAGAGATTCCTCCCATGGCCAATGCAGATCGGCTTCATCGTGAGTGTGATGGTTTCGTTTCTGGCATGGCTCCCTGTCGCCATGGCGGCACAACCTTCCACTGCCCAGGAGACGGAATGGCCCAAGGGGCATTACCCGCTACCTGAGGAAGGCAATATTATCGGAGAGGCTGACACCTTCATCGTGAAGAATTACGAGGATACTCTGATTGATATTGCCAGACGTCACAACCTTGGCTACCAGGAGATTGTACGTGCTAACCCAGAGGTCAGTATTTGGGTGCCCGGAGTGGGTACTGAAGTAACCATTCCAGGACGCTTCATCCTGCCGAATGTCGAGCGTACTGGGGTCGTCATCAATATCGCCGAGCTGCGGCTTTACTACTACCCAGATGTCAAAACCGGTGAGACACCGCGCGTTGAGACCTATCCTATCGGCATCGGTCGCGAAGGGTTTGATACACCCCTTGGTGTGACCGAGACCACCATGAACATTAAAAACCCCGCATGGTACCCGCCTGAGTCGGTAAAACGTGAAGCGGAAGCACGCGGCGAAACCGCACCAAGCGTTGTACCGCCCGGCCCCGATAACCCGCTAGGAGACCATGCCATCATCCTAGGCTTCGATGGCTATTTGATTCACGGCACCAACCAGCCCGATGGCATTGGCATGCGCGCAAGCCGAGGTTGTATCCGCATGTTACCCAAAGACATCGAATCTATATTTGACCGCATTCCACCCGGCACCCAAGTCAACATCATCAATCAGCCGATCAAGATAGGTTGGGAAGGCGGTCAGCCGCTGATTCAAGCCTTTCCGCCGCTTGGAGAAGAAGAGCACAGTATGACCGCACTCACAGAGACCATGACACGCCTTAACCAATACAATGTCGATAACGTAAACCTCGATTACGAGCAGCTCAGCGATGTCCTGTCACTCTCTAACGGGCTTATAACCCCACTACATCCAAAGCAGGAACAGGAGCCACAGCGCCACAGCCCAGAAGAGAAGGCTATCAAGGGCATTTATGAAGACCTGGTTTTGACGTCATCTCAACGGTCATGACACGCCTTTTGGCACCCCGTTGAGCCCTGGCATATAGGTAGAGAGCCATAGCCCCGTCCAAACGGCGGGGCGACATTCGCCTACAGAGTCGCGGGGCCCTCCAAGTGACTGCGCGCTATCAGTGTCTTAGCACTCAATATCCAGAGGCAGCCAGTAGGTAACGCCACCCACTACCACCTGTATCCCGTCTGTCGTCCGCTCTACGGTCTGTTGTCGAAGCATTTTCTGCGTTAATTTTGTGTCATGGAAATACTCCATGGCAGCAACGATCCATGCCTCCCTCCAGGCCTCTCCTTGATCAGCACACCGGGCCATCGTCATCAGGGTGCGGGCTAGTGTTTCTTTTCGCCGCTTTCTTGCCCGTTTTACATCCACCCGAGGAGCCAACGTGGTGGCATGTTGGCGATTTAAGAAATTAGTAAACCCCGTGACCGAGGCTGCTTGTCCGGGCACCGCATGCAAATAGTTGTCCACATCGCCCTGTTGAGGCAGTCGCTGCCCCTCCCGGTCAGTAGCGAGTAGCAATGCGGCTGCCGCTCTTAGTGCAAGTCGTGCGGAGGTGTGGGACGTTTTGCCCGCCTCTATACGGGTTTCCAATTGCAGCCAATAGGCTTGCAGCACTTGGTCTGATAGCGAAGCGAACGGCATAGAACTGAGACACGCTTGAATACGTCTTTTCTCTGAGTCGATCCGCTTTGCTTGGTGATCCGGCTCTACCCCTTGCTCTTCATGCAACCATCGCATGGGAAGCCTCACACGCCGCAAGCCCTCCGCCCCGAAGTGATGAAGTAGCTCCGAATAGCTCGGTATCCGTGACCATGCCTGGTCGAGCTCAAGGAAGAACGAGAAGAAATGATTGATCTTGAGGGCAGCCTTATGCGGCCCAGTGATACGAATCAGCCATTCACCAAATTCCCCAAAGGCCTCACTTAACGCTTTGGTAGTGATACCGGCTTGGCCAATGGTGATGCGTTTACGGCATGTTCGCGTCCAATAGCAGGGCTCACAGGCATCACCTCGACCCGCTGGCATGGGATTACCACACGATGGGCAGGCAATTTCCCCTTGCTCATTACAGGCTTTGCACAACGCATCCCCGTTGGGTGCCACCACCAATAAACGATGTCGACGACATGCAGAACAGGTACCGTGGTCTGCTGTCGAACAGCGTGGACATAAGCGATGATCATGCCCCATACGCGCCACTCGGGTAAGACGTTGAGATGCTTTCCCACACGCCTCGCAGGGCTCTGGTTCTTTGAAATAGGGAGCGCAGGCGATACAGACAGGGCCGTAGGGAGTGACCTTGCCGATGTTGTAGTCTGAACTGGCTTTTCCACATCGTGCACACGGTTTGTCAACGTTGCACTGACGACAGACGGCGTCTGGGTCATTCTTAGGCAGACGGGCTAACTCACCACATCGTGGGCACATCCGCCGCTTAAACACACGAGCATAGCAAGTTGAACAGTAGCCGTGCCCTTTATGGCGTCGCCACAATTTGGAGACTTCTCGGCCACACTCATGGCAGTCGACCGTTTGGTGTTGATTCAAGAGGTTGGCTCCGCTTTCATTCTGCGTTTTAAACGCGCCCATGAGGCTCTAACAGCGCGTTCCGACATGGGGCGACAAGCCGGGGGAACACGGCGGCGATGCGGCCCATGAGGGTGGTGAGATAACCGTGATAGCAGCGGCAACAACACAACGGGGGGCGACCTTCGGGGATCATGAAGCGCGCTCGTTTTGACATTGCACGCGACCAGAACGCTGAACGTTTCTTCAAGGCCCATACTGAGCAAGCGTTCCAACGCTACCAATAAGGCACTACGCTCGCTGACAGCCAGCAGCTCAAACGCCAGGCCAGACACAGGCATTCGGCAATCCGTAACCGAAATGCCCAATGAAAGAAGCGCATCGGCCAGGGGTGACACAGGCCGCCGACTTGCACGCCGTATAACGCCAATAAAAAAGGCCACCATAGAAAACCAATCGGCGGGTGCGATAGAGGCCTGCCTAAACGTCACCTTATCCTGTTCTAACACACGATCAGCCATCACTTGAACACTGAACGCTTCAGGTAAAGGCGACGTGCATACCGCCTTTCTAAAATCGTTATGACACCGGCTGCATTGAGCTAAATGTTGATCTTCCGCTGTCAGGCGATGGGGCTCTATAGGGGCCTTGCATGCTGGGCACTCATCTACCAGCTGCACCCCATGAAAGCGGCACCCAGTGTGCCAAGCGAATCGCCAGTGCCGGCGCAAGTAGGGGGTTGAGTCCTCTGCCAAGCACAACGTGCATACCTGTTGTCCTCCATGGCGGGTTCGATTTCGGCTGCCGAGTGCCAACAACCAGGGCCAAGTCCGGGTTTCCGGTAACGAGTAACCGACCACTTTCTCACAATCGTCCCGCATCCCCGCTTTCTGAAACTTAGCGGAAGATATCCCCGAGGCATTCACTAATGGGCGCATTCTTGCGAGGGGTATTTCCCTATCAATGTCCCTCGTCCATATACGCCATGTTGGCCAAATAGCCCCGGTGAGCGACAAAGGATCACACCCCTGTCGCAACGCCGCCCGAACGAGCCATGATGAAAGGGACTCCTCAGGCAGCAGGGGCACACTCAGCGCCCAGGTCATTACAGCATCACTTCCCTAATGCCACGGGTGGGCCGCACCCATGATTTACTCTGAATAATTTTCTCATCGATGCACTCAGCTCCAGACAAAATAGCGGCATTTGCACACTCAATCAGCAGCCGGTGCAGGTCACCCAAATTACCGCCAGAAATCGCGTGGAGCTGGGTCGCCAATTGGGGCTCATGCAGTTGGGAAGGATGTTTGAGAGGTAATATCTTCTCAAAGCCAGCGAGCAGCTTCTGAAACTCCTGATTGAGCTCCCACTTTGGTAACGCGACCACATCAAAGCGACTCGCATGCTGTGGGTCTGAATGCAGCACACGCACAGCATCTTGCGTCCCCACACCAACGATGGGAATCATTAGCTCATTGCATAAAAGCTTAATGGCATTCATCGTTTCGCGCTGCTTAACAGCACCACCGGTTAACAGAGAGTGAAACTCATCGATGATCAGTAAGCGCGTATGGCAAGCACGCAGTTGATGAATCACCTGGTAGCGCAGCTTGGGAACAGGATCTGTAGGCCGGTAGGGAGCCCAGAAACTCTCTAGCACTGCGATATACAGACTTTTCTCATCGGCACTCGGGGGAGCCTGAGTGACAACAACAGGCTTCACGGGCTCTACGTCTTCATTCACGTAGCCTTCACCGTACTGCTTACGAAACCGTTGAACGATGGTTGTCTTTCCGTTGTTGGAGTCACCCACGAGCAAGAGGTTAGGCATACGAGGACGACTGGGCTTCTCCATCAACCCACGCATGACCTCAATGACACGATTGGCCAATGGATAGCCCAACCAGCGCGGTTGATCCATAAACTCCATTCGCTCTTTAGCGGACAGCCCCAAGACGTGACGAAGATCAGGATGAAGGTGTGTGCTCATGCTATGTCCCAGTTCACATCGATATCACCCGTTAAAAGACCGTCCCCTTGAGCGGGTGTCTCTTTAGGGGCCGCAGTTGAGGGCGCATGTAAAAGGGGATCTGCAGGCGTCACCTTCTTCTCATGCTCTTTACGTCGTTGTGCCTGACGGCGACTTCGCTTAGTACGTGCTTGCGACTCCTCCACATGGGTTCGCAGCTCACTAATAGCGCGTAGAATTTCAGTCTCATTGACCGAGCTTCTTCCTTCCTGCCGAAGGCGCGCTTTAGCTTGGGCATACTCCCAAACACTCATCGAGGGGAGGGCAAGATTGGCAAAGGGCACGCGAAAATAGTGCCCGAGCTCCGGGTCTTTGAACCAAATGACACTAATGTCGCGAGGGTCGCGCCGGAAAACAAAGGTGCGTTTCTTGTCTGGCATGTCTGGATCTTTGGCATTGATCCAAGGTCTTAGCGCTTCATCGTAATAGTTTATGCCATCGATGGTCACACCAAAGGTCTGGATCGTACGCTGAAAGCTGGGCAAAAAATCGAGCAATACAGAGAGCCTGTCAGCAGGCCTCGGCGCTAATCCCACTCCCTGCACATCCGCATTGCCAAACACACCAATTTCCCACTTTTTCATCGGCGACATACCAATCCCAGAATGAAGGCGCTGGTGGTAAACCTTGCAAATCAACGTCACCAGCCACTCTTCAAACTCGCTTTTCGTCATGGCCGCGTGCTTCTCTGGATCGTATCCCTCTTTCTCTTTAATGGAGGAAAAGGTCGTCCCAGGCAGGTTATGGACCTCCTTGAGAAGAGAGCCCAGCAACCGCTCGATGTGGCCACCGTAACGAGGCTGCTTAACAGGCCGAAATTCAAGGTTGATTCCATAGGCTAGGCATGAGCGCCGAAACGTTTCTGAGCGAAAATCGGGGCCGTTATCGACATGAATCGTGGCGGGCGTGCCCCATACCGGCCACTCAGCCTCCACGTTATGCAGCAGCAACCATTCATCTTTAGGCAGCATTGATTGAGCCACACACATGCCGACGGATGTTTCAGAGGGTGGATCGAACGATAAGTAATAGCCTGTGACTACCCGAGTGCACACGTCCATGGCCAACGTGATCCATGGTCGGCCAATCGGTTTGCGATGCACGTCATCGACCAAAATAATATCGGCAGGCGTGTGGTCAATCTGCATGACCGCTAGCGGATAGTCCGCATTGGGAAACTTCCCGGCCGCTGGCTGGAACTTATTAATGGCTTTGTCTCTAAAGCCATGGCCACGCAACCGGTCACGCTCTGGGATATCACGTAGACGAGCACGAACGGTACCAGGGCTCGGCGGGGCGATGCGCCGTTCATGGCAACGCCGCATCACTTCCTGTACCGCTTTTTGCGCGGAGGGACGCTGCAGCGTCAGGTACACGTCTTTGATGACTTCCTGAATGACCGCCTCGGCATGCGCAGGGATACGCGACTTACCCTTCTTCCACCCTGGCTTTTGAGGAATCAAAGCAAGCACCGAGCCTGTCGCCTTGTACCGCTTCAACCAACGGTAGATCGTGGCCGTATCCACGCCTGTTTGTTTAGCACGCTCTTCCGCTGCATCTCGCCCTACGGTATGACGATCCACCAAGGGCTTAATGATGGAAAGGCGATGCTCAGCCTCTCGCCAATCGGCATCCCCAATCTCAGACAAATCCTGCTCAAGGGGAGCAGGCCCGCTATGAAAAGGGGTTAATTCACTGATGCGAAGCGGACAACTACGCCCGGACTCAACGGCAATACCAATGACCGTCTCAAAATCGAGCACCTGAGAAATTCGGTAAACGGTGTCACCTTTCTGAACCTGCTCACCCACCGTGATTTGCAAGTGTTGGCGTGTTTGGGCAACACCGTTACTGGGTTCAGTTATGTTGTCACGAGGATTATTCATAATCGGGTACCCACACCTCTGATAGAGGGCTAAAGGATTGAGCCATATCGCAATCTAGCTGCCGAGTCGCTAGCAGGTGCCATAAGTGCGCAATGCCCTCTGCCCGGTAAATGTCACCCATGAAGTGCCGAGACAGCAGGTAATCCAAGGTCGCCACCCCCATCTCCCTCACCGTATTGAGCACTGCCTGGCTTTCAACCGAGGGAAACACCATTCGTTTGTAGCGCGCCAAGAAGGTGATGTTGTCCAGGGTCTTATCACGAATGCGGCTCTCGTCATGAATGCTAAACGACCACCCCTCGTTGCTGGCATGCCGCATCGCCGCCTTCCATTTAGGCGACCATTCACGCCAATGTGCTTGCCACTTTTCCCGTGGTTTGACCTCCACCAGGAGAGGTTTTGGGTAATCCCTGTAATCACGGTTACCGAGACGGTAATAAACCAAATAATCCGGCGTGTAGGTGTAGCGCCTACCGGTCACGGGATGATGAAACGGAATCTCGCACGGCTGGGAAATCACGCCAAGGACGCTTACATCAAAGTCAGCCTTGATGAGGAAATCACGTTCGAGCGTCGACTCGAACGCAATAGACTCCTCCCCGCGAAAGGCATAGTAGCCAGACACACTTCGTCGGGTAGGGCCGATATTACGAACAGATGTAGGCAGTGGCATGAGCAGTCGCACCAAATGTTGAATAAAACGTGACCTGTCGCATCAATTGCTATTAATTCTGTCGCATTCAATCCTGCACAGACTATCATAATAGCCCGATATTACGCGCTGAGCGTCGCATTAATTGCTAAAAATGACAGCGGCTCAAAACCCAAACCGGGTGAAATTTCATTAGCGCACCACGGCGTGCTGTTTTTGGATGAGCTGCCGGAGTTCTCCCGCAACGTACTGGAGGTCCTTCGGCAACCCCTAGAAACAGGGGAAATTCATCTCACCCGCGCCAGCCATGAGCGCCGATATCCCGCTCAATTTCAGCTCGTTGCCGCGATGAACCCTTGCCCCTGCGGGCATCTGGGCGACCCACGCCAGCGCTGCCAGTGCAGCGCCAGCCAAATTCAGCGCTATCAGGCACGGCTCTCTGGCCCGCTGTTGGATCGTATTGACCTGCAAGTGGAAGTGCCCGCGCTGCCACCAGAGCAGCTCACCGCACAAACTCAGGGCGAACCCTCCAGCGCGGTGCGCGAGCGGGTGATGGCGGCTCGGGAGCGGCAAATGACCCGGGGCGCGCTCAACAGCCAGCTCAGCGGTAAAGCGCTGGAAGCCGCCTGCGCCCTCAATGATGAAGAGCGCGCCTGGCTGGCAGGCGTGCTGGAAAAGCTCAAGCTCTCCGCCCGCGCCTACCACCGCGTGCTACGCGTTGCCCTCACCCTGGCCGACCTGCAAGGTGAGCCCAAACCCTCCCAGCCGCACTTTATCGAAGCCATCGGCTACCGGCAGTTGGACCGACTGTTGAAGGGGGCATAAGCCCCCTTCGTCATTTGGCATGTGTCGCCGCGAGAGAGTCGACTAAGCGTTGGCACAGCGCATCCAGCTTTTGGCCTGTGGCCTCGTCGTTCAGCGCGCCGCTGTCGTTAAAAGCGCTGCCTGCTTTGGGGAGCGACAGCGGCTGGGGCAGCACGGTGAGGCTCAAGTTAGCCAGTAACTGCTGGCCTAGCGGTAGCGCGCGAATGCCGCCCAAGCCACCGGGGGAAGCGGCGACGAGCGCCGCCCACTTACCGGCAAAGAGCCCCAAGCCCGGCGTGTCCCCGTAGGGGCGTGAAAGCCAGTCCAGGGTATTTTTCAGCAGCGGCGTGATAAAGCCGTTGTACTCCGGCGAAGCGATCATTAGCGCCTGGTGGTCCGCCAAGATCTCACGCAGTTTCAGCACGTTCTCCGGCATCCCCTGCGCTTCGATATCTTCATCGAACAGCGGACAGGGATACTCTTTTAAATCGATAAACGTGGCCTTGCCGCCTAACGCCTCGATGCGCTGGGCGGCGTATTTTGCGAGGCGTTTATTGAGCGAACCTTCCCGGGCGCTACCCGCAAACACCAGGACTTTTGGGGATGTGGGGGTGGTCATGGCTTCTCCTTTGATGGGGTTTCATGCACGTTGTCGATAAAGTGGTCGAGCGCTTCGAACAGCACTTGGCGAATCGGCTCGGCTTCGTTCACCAAGTGGTGGCGCGCTTCCGGGTGGCGGTGAATCTCCGCGTTGGGGAATTTTTCCGCCAGAATGGCAAGGTTCCACTCCCAGTCCACGGTCAGGTCCTGCTCGCCTTGCAGAATGAGCGTGGGCAGCGGGTTGGGCGCAAGCGCCAATAGGCGCGGCATCCAGCGGCGCATGGCGGTGATCCAGGCCACGCTTAAGCGTTCTGGCTGTAGCGGGTCCTGGTCGCGTAGAAAGGCGGTGAACTGCTCGTCGGTGGAGTTGGGGCGATACTTGCGCGGCAGCTCTTTTACAAAGGGGCTGGCAATTAAATGCAGCCAGCTGGCCTGGCTCCAGCGCCAGGGGCGCACCAGCGGTGCCAACAGCACAATGCCTGCCCAGCCGGCCGTGTCGCGGCGGGTGAGCGCATCGGTGGCGAGAATCGCCGCGCCAGTGCTTTGGCCCACGCCCAGCCACGGTGTTGGTGCCATGTCTAAGGTTTGCAGCGTCTCCTGGAGGTGTGACAGGCAGTGCTGGTAATCGTCGAAATCTTCGATTTCCGCCCGAGGGCCGCTGGAGAGCCCGTGACCCGGCAAATCCCAGAGCACCACGCGCCAGCCTTTCGCCAGCAGGCATCGAAGCAAGTGGCGGTACAAGCCTAGATGATCAAAGTAGCCGTGGATGACGAAGGCCGTGCCGGTGGGTGCGGGCGGGCTCCAAACTTGGCACCACAGCGCGAACCGTCCGGTATCGATAAACCCGGCGTGCACGTCGCGGGTGTCGTTGAGCAGCGCCTCTAAGCCGTAGTGGCGAAAGTAGTCATGCACAGCTTCCGTGAGCGCATCGCCCGGGGTCAAACGGGAGAGCGATGTCTCACCTTGCGCCTGCCGAAACAGACCTTCCAAGTGTTGGAAATTATGCATCAACGTCTCTCCGTGAACACCACACTTCCATGGGCTGAGTAACAGCACTAAATAACAGCGGCGGTGGCGCCCGCTCTTATCATTTGGTCGAGCATTTTACCGCTTTAGGGTCTACGCTGTTTACATGCCCGCGCAGGTGTGGAAGTATTTTCCATAAATCACCATTTACCCTGACCGTGGCACTCTAATCAACCACGGGCACCTTCACAGGAGAACCCCATGAGCGAGCGTATCACGCGTCACCGTTTACAGGTGGCAGCCGACCTAGATCGTTTCATCAACGAGCAGGCTCTGCCGGGCACCGGCGTCGACGAAAGCGCCTTCTGGGCCGGTGTCGATGCTCTGTTCCACGATTTGACCCCGAAAAACCGCCAGCTGCTCGAAGAGCGCGACACGCTGCAAGAGAAGCTGGACGCTTGGCACCGTGAAAACCCCGGCCCGGTCAGCGACATGCCCGCTTACCGCAGCTTCCTGAAAGAAGCGGGTTACTTGGTAGACGCGCCGAATAGCGTGAAAGCCACCACGGCCAATGTTGACCGCGAAGTCGCCACGCAAGCAGGCCCGCAGCTGGTGGTACCGGTGAGCAACGCCCGCTACGCTCTGAACGCGGCCAATGCCCGCTGGGGCAGCCTGTACGACGCGCTTTATGGCACCGACGCCATCTCCGAAGAGGACGGCGCGGAAAAAGGCACCAGCTTCAACCCGAAACGTGGCGAGAAAGTTATCGCTTACGCCCGTGGCGTGCTGGACCGTGCCGCCCCGCTGGCCACTGGCTCACACCGAGATGCGGTGAAGTACGCCATCCGCGACGGCCACTTGGTCGTCAGCCTGGAAGGCGGTCGTGAAACCGGCCTGAAAGACGCTGGCAAACTGATTGGCTTTAACGGCGACGCCTCTGCGCCCGATTCGATTCTGCTGGCCAACAACGGTCTGCACCTGGAGATCCAGGTCGATGCCAACCACCCCATCGGCAAGACCGATCCGGCGCACGTCAAAGACGTCGTGGTTGAAGCCGCGCTGACCGCCATCATGGACTGCGAAGACTCCGTCGCGGCGGTGGATTCTGAAGACAAAGTCGGTGTGTACAGCAACTGGCTCGGCCTGATGAAGGGCGACCTGGAAGAGACCATCGAAAAAGGCGGCAAAACCTTCACCCGTAAGCTGCACGCCGACCGCACTTGGCAAACCACTGACGGTAACACCGTCACACTGCCGGGCCGTTCGCTGATGTTCGTGCGCAACGTGGGCCACCTGATGACCACGCCTGCGGTGCTGGACGAAAACGGCAACGAGCTGCCGGAAGGCATTCTGGACGCGGTGGTCACCTCGCTGCTGGCCCTGCACGACCTGAAGAAAGACGCCGACCAGCCGCGCAACTCCCGCGCAGGCTCGGTGTATATCGTCAAGCCGAAGATGCACGGCCCGAAAGAAGTCGCCTTCGCCAACGAACTGTTTGGCCGCGTCGAAGACATCCTGGGCATGAGCCGTGACACCCTGAAAATGGGCATCATGGACGAAGAGCGTCGCACCACGGTGAACCTCAAAGCGTGTATTGCCGAAGCGACCTCGCGCGTGGTCTTCATCAACACCGGCTTCCTGGATCGCACCGGTGATGAGATGCACACCGCCATGGAAGCAGGCCCGATGGTTCGCAAAGGCGATATGAAGAGCGCCGCGTGGATCACCGCCTACGAGAAGAACAACGTGCAGGTTGGTTTGGCCTGTGGCCTGCGTGGCCGCGCCCAGATTGGTAAAGGCATGTGGGCCATGCCGGACCTGATGCACAGCATGCTGGAGCAGAAGATTGGTCACCCGAAAGCCGGTGCCAACACTGCGTGGGTACCTTCCCCCACCGCTGCTGCCCTGCACGCCCTGCACTACCATCAGGTGAACGTGGCCGACGTTCAGCGCGAGCTGGAGGCCCAAGGCGAGCCGGACTTCCTAGACGACCTGCTGAGCGTGCCTGTGGCGGAAAACGCCAACTGGTCAGAGGAAGAGATTCAGCAAGAGCTGGATAACAACTGCCAGGGCATTCTGGGTTACGTGGTGCGCTGGGTGGAACACGGCGTTGGCTGCTCGAAAGTGCCGGATATTCACAACGTTGGCCTAATGGAAGACCGCGCCACGCTGCGTATCTCCAGCCAGCACATTGCCAACTGGCTGCATCATGGCATCGTCGATGCGCCCCGCGTTGAGGAAACCCTCAAGCGCATGGCGAAAGTGGTTGATGAGCAGAACGCCGGCGACCCCACGTACACCGCCATGAGCGCCGACTTTGAAAGCTCTACCGCGTTCAAAGCTGCCTCTGACCTGGTGTTCAAGGGCCGCGTACAGCCGTCTGGCTACACCGAGCCGCTCCTGCACGCATGGCGTCAGGTACACAAGGCTAAGTAAGCCCTATCGCTTAATAGCCCCCAGCCCCAAGGCTCGCGCCTTGGGGCTTTTTTATTTATGCTGGCTTACGTTAACGTAAAAGCAAGGTGGTACTGCGGGCAACCCCCTTTCTACGACCTGCCTACAGCATCAGGCCCGTGCCTATAAGAAAAATAGCGAGGAATAACAACAATGACCGTGATGACCGCCGAGCAGATTGAGCACTTCCTGGATGAGGTCTTTCCCCAGCGTATGGGTAAGATAGTGAGCGTTGGAGAGATGTGCGCCACCATGCGCCTAAGCATTGGCCATGAGCACCTGCGCCCTGGCCCCCGCGTTTCCGGCCCCACCATGATGGGCTTTGCGGATGTAGCGCTGTACGTGGCGATACTCGCCCAAATAGGCCCCGAAGCGATGGCCGTGACCAGCGATTTAAACTGCCACTTTTTACGCGCAGCCTCCGGTGACCACGACATTATTGCCCACGCCAAGCTGATCAAGCTGGGCCGACGCTTGGCGGTGGGCGAAGTGCAAATCTTTTCCGCCAGCGATGACACGCGCCCCGTGGTGCATGTCACCGCTAGCTATGCGCTGCCGGATACCCCCTAGGCGGCCGAACAGCGCGGCCGTTCATGCCTTAACGCGCTCAACTCACTTTGGGGAGCTGGTCAATCAGTCGATCCAGCGTCATCGGGTAGTCTCGTACGCGGATGCCGGTGGCGTTATAGATCGCATTCGCCACGGCCGCCGCCACGCCACAGATGCCCAGCTCCCCCACGCCCTTGGCTTTGAGCGGCGTCGAGGCGGCGTCGGTGGTGTCCAAAAAAATCACCTCCTGCTCCGGAATGTCCGCATGCACCGCCACCTCGTAACTGGCGAGGTCGTGGTTGACGAAAAAGCCGCGCTCCACATCGGGGGTGAGTCCCTCCATCAAGGCACTGCCCACGCCCATGGTCATCCCCCCAATCACCTGGCTGCGCGCCGTGACCGGGTTGAGAATGCGCCCTGCGTCGCACACCGCCAGCATACGGCGCACACGGGTTTCGCCGGTATGGGCGTGTACGGCCACTTCAACAAAGTGCGCCGCGAAGGTGCCGATTTGCAGCGTGTCTTTGAAGTCGCCAAAGTGGATGGTGTCTTCTGCGACCAGCTCTTCGCCATCAGCCACCTCCGCAAGCGCTACCTCCGTGGTGCCTGCGATCACCCGGCCCTGTTCAAACCGCGGCGAGTTCATACCAAGGCGCTGGGCAATCTCCTCTTGTATCTTCAGGCAGGCCGCGTAAACACCGGCGGTGGCGCTGGCAGCACCAAACTGCCCCCCGGAACCCGACGAGACCGGGTAGTCGCTGTTGCCCAGCCGTACCTCCACGTCCTCTAGCGTCAACCCCATGGCTTCCGCGGCGGTTTGAGCAATAATCGTGTACGAACCGGTGCCGATATCGGTCATATCGGTCTCGACCACCAAGCGCCCAGCCTGCAAACGCACCCGGGCGCCGGAATCCATGGTGGGCGCGCCGCGATAAGCCCCTGCCATGCCGTGGCCGATCAGCCACTGCCCTTCCCGCTGGCCGCCTGGGGTGCGGTTGCGCGCCTTCCAGCCAAACGCCTCGGCCCCTTTTTGCAGGCACTCTACGTAGTGGCGGTCGCTAAACGGTTTGCTGGGGTCTTCCGGATCGACTTGGGTGTCGTTGAGGATGCGAAATTCTACCGGATCCATGCCCAGCTTCTCGGCCATTTCGTCCATGGCGATTTCCAACGCGGCAAGCCCAGAGGCTTCGCCGGGGGCGCGCATATCCGCCGACTCGGGAAGGTCCATCTCGATAGCCGTATGGGCCACGCGGCGGCTTGCCCCGGCGTAAAAGGCGCGGGTTTGGTTGACCGGATTCTCGCCACTGCCGCCGGGCAGCGTATGGGAGAACGCTGAGTGGTCGAAGGCGGTAATCCGGCCCTCGGCATCGGCGGCGATACGCAGGCGCTGAACAGTGCCGGAGCGGTGGGTGGCGTTGTTGAACACCAGAGGGCGCGGTAGCGCGAGCTTAACCGGCCGCCCGGCCGCCCGAGAACCCAGGGCAGCCAGCACGGTATCTGCCCGCAGCCAGAGCTTGCCGCCAAAGCCGCCGCCCACGTAGGGGCTCTCTAGCCGAATGGTCTCGAGGTCGATAGCGAAGGTCTTGGCCAGCGCTTTGCGGGTCCAGGCTATCATCTGGTTGGAGGTCCAAACCGTCATTTTCCCGCCATCCGACCAATCCACGATGGAAGCGTGAGGCTCCATCATCGCGTGGCTTTGGGAGGCCGTGCGGTAGACCTCATCCAGCGTTACCGCTGCGCTTTTAAAGGCTCCGTCCACATCGCCCACATCAGAGAGCGGCTCGTCGGGTGTTTGCTGCTCCCAGGCGACGTCTAAATCAAATACGCCTTGCTCTTCTTGGTAGCGCACTTCAATCAGCGCGGCGGCACTTCGCGCCTGCTCTAAAGTGTCGGCCACCACCACGGCAATGGCTTGATGGTAGTGGGCAACGGTATCGCCACCAAACAGGCGCGCCACGTTGCTTTTGGCCTGCGCCAGCGATTCTATTTCTAGAGTGGTGACCACCGCGGCCACCCCAGGCGCGGCGCGGGCAGCCGTGGCATCCATATGGGTAATGCGCCCTTTGGCGATGGTGGCACATAGCGGGTAGCCCACCAGCTGGTGGGCCGCTACGTCATGGCGCTCGTAGGCATAGGGGGCTTGGCCGGTCACTTTGAGCGCGCCATCGATGCGCGCATGGGGCTTGCCGACAATACGGGCGCGGTCAAACAGGTTATCGTCGGTCGATTGATTGAAATCCATCGGTTACTCCTCGGCCAGCAGCGCGGCGAGCGTTCGCTCTGCCAGGGTCAGCTTGTAGGCGTTCTCTTCTGTCGGGCGGGCACCATCCAGCAGCTCAGCCATCACTGCGGCTGCGCCTTGGGGCAGCGCGGCATCCGCCGCATCGCGCCGCCAGGGCCGTGGGGCCACGCCGCCCAGCGCCACACGCCCCGTGCCGTCCGGGGCGTGAATCAGCGCCACTGAGACCAGCGCAAAGGCGTACGAAGAGCGGTCGCGCACCTTGAAGTAGGCATGGCGCCCTTCCATCGGCGCGGGCAGCACCACCCCGGTAATCATCTCGCCCTTGGCCAAGACGTTTTCTACCTCGGGGGTATCGCCGGGCAGCTGGTAGAACGCATCCAGTGTCAGGCTGCGGGTCTCGCCCTCGGGGGTAACGGTTTCCACGCGGGCATCCAGCGCTTGTAGCGCCACCGCCATATCGGAGGGGTGCGTGGCAATGCACGCATCAGAGGTACCAATCACGCCGAGCTGCCGAGTGGTCGCGCCTTTTCCCAGCGCCGCGCAGCCAGCGCCCGGTGAGCGCTTATTGCAGGGCATGGCGGTGTTGTAAAAGTAGGGGCAGCGCGTGCGCTGCAGCAGGTTGCCGCCGGTGGTGGCTTTGTTGCGCAGCTGGCCAGACGCCCCCGCCACCAGCGCCCGGCTCAACACGCCATAGGCTTCGCGCACGCGTGGGTCGGCCGCCAGGGTGCTGTTGCTGACCATCGCCCCCACGCGCAGGCCGCCCTCTTCCGTAGCCGTAATGGCGTTTAAACCGGTGCCGCGCACGTCAATTAGGTGCAGCGGGGTTTCAATCTCGTGCTTCATTAAATCCAGCAGGTTGGTGCCGCCAGCAATGAATTTAGCGCCCGGCACCTCGGCCGCGCGGGCCGCTGCTTCGGCGGGGCTAGCCGCCCGCTCGTAGGAAAAGGCTCTCATGCGCGCTCCTTGGCAACCTGGGTAATGGCCTTGAGGATGTTGGCGTAAGCGCCGCAGCGGCAGAGGTTGCCCGACATCCGCTCGCGAATCTCGGCATCGGTGATCTCGATAGGCGCGGTGAGATCCGCCGTGACATGGCTGGGAATATTGGCGGCGATCTCCTGCAATACGGCGTTGGCCGAACAGATCTGCCCCGGCGTGCAGTAGCCGCATTGGAAGGCGTCGTTATCCACGAACGCCTGCTGCATAGGGTCTAGCTGCTCTACCGTGCCCAGGCCTTCGATGGTGGTAATCTCGTCACCTTCGTGCATCACTGCCAGGGTGAGACACGCGTTGATGCGTTCGCCATTCACCGACACGGTGCAGGCGCCACACTGGCCGTGGTCGCAGCCTTTTTTGGAGCCGGTGAGCGCTAGATGTTCCCGCAGGGTATCCAGCAGCGTGGTGCGGTTATCGAGCGTTAAGGTGTGCTGGGTGCCATTCACCACCAGCGTCACGGTCGAGCGCGGCACTTCTTGCGGTGCCTGATCGCGGCGCTGTTCAGCGCTATTTGAAGCGTTCATAAATCGGTGCCTTCCCTGCTCATTGCTGTTGCTTATCGACGGTCTCGCCCCTTCAGCATAGACATAAATCGGCGGCAGCGACCTGACGCGTACCAAGCGGCTGCGCTACGCTTAGCGCAACGACCCGCGCTAAGCGGGCAGGGTGACTCACGAAAGGACGCGACATTGATGCAACACTTGGATCGGCAGGTGATTGAACACGCCCTGGCGTGGTGCCAGCAGGGCAGCTCTTTTTGGCTCTGCACGGTGCTGGCGACCTTTGGCTCCTCTCCTCGCGAGCCGGGTTCCTGGATGGTGGTGAACAAAGCGGGAGAGGCCATTGGTTCGCTGTCCGGGGGCTGTGTGGAGGAGGACTTTCTCCAGCGCGTCAAAGAGGGGGCGTTTGAGCGCCCGGTGACGGTCATCCGCTATGGCGACCCGGACGACGTTCAAGGGGCTAACGTGACGCTGCCCTGCGGCGGTATCCTAGAAGTACTGATTGAGCGCCTGCCCGCCACCCAAGCCACCGAAGCGCATCTTACTACGCTGCTGGCGACGCTAGACGGCCAGCAGCCGCTGGTGCGCCATGTCGACCTCCCCAGCGGGCGCGTTGGCTTTCACGAGGATGCCTCGCTTGGCCCGCGAGTTTACCGTGAGCAGGTGCAGGGGGAATCCGAGCGCATCTACCTGCGCGTTGCCCCCGCCAGGCGGTTAATTATTGCGGGTATCTCCGCCATTACCGCCCCCTGTGCGGCCTTTGCCGTCACGCTCGGGTTCGAGGTGATCGTCTGCGACCCGGACGCCACCGCCTGTGCGCAGTTCTCCGTGCCCGGCGCGTTGGTTAAGGCACAGCTGCCGTCCCAACACATCGCCTCCGGCGCTTGCCATGGGGCGACGGCAGTGGTGGCGCTCACCCACGACCCACGCATCGATGACTTGGCCATGATGGAAGCCGTACGTACCCCCGCGTTCTATATTGGCGTGATGGGCTCTCAACGCACCTCCACCGCCCGAGCAGAGCGGCTGATACGCTCCGGCGGGCTCACCCAAGCGCAGGTGAAGCGCCTGCATATGCCCATTGGCCTGGCGCTGGGCAGTAAAACCCCGGCGGAAATCGCCCTAGCAGTGATGGCGGATATCGTACGGGTGCAGCACGGTAAGGCCGTCGATGAGCTTTAATCGCCATGAGCGCTAACCACGTCGTCGCCCTGATAATGGCGGCAGGCTACTCGCGGCGCTATGGCGAGGCCGATAAGCGCCAGGAGCGTCTTGCCGATGGCCGAACGCTGTTGGCCACCACCGTTGCGCGCACCGAGCAGGCGTTTAGCCAGGTACGGGTCGCAATTCGTGAGGGGGACGACGCGTTTCAGCTTGGCTTGGCTGCCAGCACGCCGCTGATTCGGCTGCGCCAAGCGCACCTGGGGCTGGGCGCCAGTTTGGCCGAAGCGGTGGCGGCGCTAGGCGGTGATTGCCGCCTGAACGACAGCAAGGCGGTGGCGGTACTGCTAGGCGATATGCCGCGTATTCACCCCGCGACGCTGCGGGCACTGCAGCAGCAGGCCACCCGCGACACCATCTGGCGGCCGCGCTACGGCGGGCAGCCCGGTCACCCGGTGCTGTTTGGCCGGGCTTTTTGGCCGGAACTAGCGCATTTACGAGGCGAAACGGGCGCTAAGTCGCTGATTCAGCACCACCCATCCCACTACCATACGCATGACGTCGACGACGCGGGCACTCTGTTCGATATCGATACGCCAGACGCGCTTGTCTGCCTTTAGCGTTTAAGCGCTCATTCGATTATCAAAGAAACCATTTAATAAACATTATAGAGTAGTGTGTGCATGCCACTGCCACACAGCGATCGATGAATGTTACTGCCCAACCTATTACTGGATCCTCAGGCGCTGAGTGCTTTGCAAGGAAAGCACGATGTTCTCCTGGTGATACTCTCCTGGCTAGTTGCTCTGGCGGCATCTTATGCCAGCTTGGAAATTATTCGTCTCGTCGGGAGCACCTCGTCGTCGCTCTGGCGCAGCACTTGGCTCGCCGCGGGGGCCAGCGTGATGGGCGCGGGCGTCTGGAGCATGCATTTCGTCGGCATGCACGCCTACCGGCTGGCGTTTCACGTTAGCCACGGCCATCTATTAACACTGCTTTCCGTTGTGCCTGCCATCGTCGGTAGCTTGGTGGCCATGACGCTGCTCTGTCGCGAGAAGCTCTCGCACCGCACGCTGATTCTCGCGGGCACGAGCCTGGGGCTGGGGATTGGCGTGATGCACTATAGCGGCATGGCCGCCATGCGTATGCCCGCCACGCTCTACTATGCGCTGGATCTATTTTTAGCCTCGTTGGTCGTTGCCGTTGGGCTGGGCATTTTGAGTGCCTATGCTTACCGCTTATGCCGTCTTGAAAACGGCAAAGCGCGCTATCAGCGGTACGCGTTCATATCTGCGCTGTGTATTTCGCTCGCCGTCAGTGGCATGCACTACGTGGCCATGCAGGCCGCTTGGTTCGTGCCCATGAGCGATGCCGCCGAGCACGCCCACATAGAGGGCTCCCAGTGGCTTATTTTTGTGATCAGCGGGGCGGCCGTTTTTGCCGCGCTGCTGACCGTGCTGGCGATTAAAATCCAGCGCCGCCTGCAGGACAGCGAGCGCCACGGCCATATGACCCAGCGACGGCTGCTAGAAGTGATTGCCGCTCTGCAAGATGGCGTGGTGCTATTTGATGATGGCGCGCGCATCCGGCTGTGTAATAACGCTTTTGAGCAATTAACGGGGATGACTCACACCCAGCTCATCGGTACGGATATCACTCAAGTGCCCTACGCTAAAGATAGCCAGGCGCTCACGCCTGCCATTCACCGTGCGCTGGTATCGCAAGGGGAGTGGAGCGGTATGGTCACCGCTCTGCGCTCCAATGGCGATGAGTACCCGGCATGGCTCAGCATCAGCCGCGTGAACTATGCCCACAGTAAAGATCGGGATTACGTGGCCCTGATCAGCGACCGCACCAACGAGCAAAACGCGCAGCAGCGGATTCGCTATCTGGCTTACCATGACATGCTCACCGGCTTGCCAAACCGCTTGGCACTTCAGGAGTATTTGACGACACACCTGCAGGATAGCCGTCATCAGGGCCACTACTCGGTGCTAGCGCTGTTGGACGTCAACCGTTTCAAAGTGCTGAACGACAGCATGGGCCAGGATATTGGCGACGAGCTGTTACGACAGCTCGGCAGCCGCTTGCAGCAGCAGGCCGGACAGGAGGTGATGGCAGCCCGTTTGGATGGTAATGAGTTTGCGCTGTTGTCTACGTTCACCGCCACGGATCAAGCCACCGCCGAACGGCGGGCGTACCAGCATATCGAGCAGGTACTGGCGACGCTGGTGGCCGATTATCAGCTTCACGGGCACACCTACCCTTGCAACATCAACGTGGGCATGCTGATTTTTTGTCCTAGTGAGATTGAGAGCGTCGGGCAGCTGTTCAAACGCGCCGGGCTGGCACTGTTGGAAGCCAAGCGCCAGCGAGACGGCGTGCCCAAGCGCTTCTGTTCGGAGCTGGAGCAGAAACTCGAAGAAGATATTACGCTGGAGCGTGAGCTACGCCTGGCGATCGATAGCGGTGCGCTTAGCCTGCATCTTCAAGCCCAGGTAGATACGCACCACGACGTCATCGGTGCCGAAGCCCTGGTGCGCTGGCACCACCCACAGCAGGGGATGATCTCACCGGGACGCTTTATTCCCATCGCCGAGCAAACCGGACTCATTTTGCCCCTGGGCGCTTGGGTGTTAAAAGAGGGCTGCCGTCTGCTCGGCGAGTGGCAGCACGACCCATGCCTGCGCCATTTAAAGCTCTCGCTCAACGTGAGCGTGCGTCAGTTCCAGCAGCCCGATTTTGTCGAGCAGGTCACCACCACGCTGTGCGCGACCGGCGCCCCGCCTGAGCGTTTGACGCTGGAGCTGACCGAATCGCTGCTGATGAGCGACCCGGAAGGCACCATCGACAAGATGCGCCGACTGCGGCAACTGGGCATTCGCTTTGCGCTGGATGATTTTGGCACCGGCTACTCGTCGCTGGCATATCTCAAATCGCTGCCGCTGGACACGCTCAAAATCGACATCGCTTTCGTCAGGGATTTGACTCTGGACATGCAGGCAACGCCGATCGCCGCCACCATCATCGCCCTGGCAGAGAGCCTGGGGCTAGACGTGATTGCCGAGGGCGTGGAAACCAACGATCAGTGTACGGTGCTGGCGCGCTTAGGGTGCCATGTGTATCAGGGCTATTACTTTGGCAAGCCAGCACCCGCAGCAGCGTTTACGCGACGCAATGGTGCCTCTTCTCCTACAGCGTCATGAACGGCTGGGCGTCTTGATTGCTGAACATATACACGTGATAAGGCTCGCTCTGGGGCCCAGGCATGCCCGGTGTGCCAATCGGCATACCGGCTAAGCCGATGCCATCGACCTCCGGCTGCTGATCAAACAGTGCCTCAACCGCTTCCATCGGCACGTGCCCTTCGATCCAGTAGTTGCCTATCTCGATGGTGTGGCACGAGCCCATGCCGTAAGGCACGCCCGCCTGCTGCTTAATATCACCCAGCTCGACATCATCAATAATGGTGACGTCTACGCCCAGCGCTTCAAGATGACGCGCGTACTCATCGCAGCAGCCGCATTGCGGGTTTTTATACAGCGTCGCCTCATCGGGCAGCGCCGCTTGGGCTGTTGCGGCACCAAACATCAGTGCACCGGATACCAAGAGCGCCGTGGCGTTACGTTTCATATGTATCTCCTGTTAAATGGTCTCTGTTGTAAAGCTTACAACCTAGGGGTTACCCATAGGTCAAGCCCGCTGCAGCATCATCAGCCCGGTTATTTGACCTATGGGCGGCACCGGGTTCTACGCTAAGGAGTGGACGTTGATCGCAAGACGACAAGGAGGCTAACCATGGCAGCAACGACCCACCACACTGCCCAGGTATATCGGATGAAAACCGCCGAGCACATGTGTCCGTTCGGCTTGAAGACCGTCGACTTGCTCAAACGCAAAGGCTACGCGGTGGATGACCATACTCTCACCAGCCGTGACGACGTCGACGCATTCAAGGCACAGGAAGATGTCGATACCACGCCGCAGGTATATATCGATGGCGAGCGGATTGGCGGCTACGAAGACGTGCGCGAACACTTGGGTATGAGCGTTCCCAATGCCAAAGAGACTACCTACCGCCCGGTGCTGGCCATTTTTGCCGTCGCGCTATTGATAGGCCTGGCGATGAGCTGGGCGACCCAGGGCACGCTGCTTACGGCGCGCATGCCAGAGTTTGCCGTAGCGACCGCGATGGTGCTGCTGGGCCTGCAGAAGCTGCAGGACATCGAAAGCTTCAGCACCATGTTTCTCAACTACGACCTGCTCGCCCAGCGCTACGTGCCCTATAGCTACGTTTACCCCTACGCCGAAACCGCCGCAGGGCTGTTGATGCTGGCGGGCACGCTGATTTGGGTAGCCGCACCGCTGGCACTGTTCGTCGGCACCGTGGGCGCGGTATCGGTGTTCAAAGCGGTATACATCGACAAGCGCGAACTCAAGTGCGCCTGCGTGGGTGGCAACAGCAACGTACCCCTCGGCTTTGTGTCGCTCACCGAAAACCTGGTGATGATCGGCATGGGCCTGTGGATGCCGCTGCGCCTACTGCTGGGCTAGCGTCGATTAAGAGCGGCTTAGCAGCGCCGTGACGCCCAGGGCCAGCCAGCCGGCCATCAGCAGCAGCCCGCCAATCGGCGTCACGATACCTACGCTCAACCCGGCCAGCGCCATCAGGTAGAGCGAACCGGCAAAGGCCAGTACGCCTAACGTCCATAGCGCCAGTACGACCTGCTGACCGGGGAGCGGGCGGTGGCTGCGCCAAGCAAGCACCGCCAGCATGGCCAGCGTGTGCCACGCTTGGTAGCGCACGCCGGTTTCCACGATATCCACCATGGCAGCGCTGGTGCGTGCCGCTAACCCGTGGGCGGCGTAAGCCCCCAGCATCACCATGGTTGCCCCTAAAAGCGCCACCACACACCACCATAGCTTGTCGATTCGCTGCACGCCTGACTCCTTTTCACCTATGTTGGCGGCGCATCGCCACCCCGTTAATCATTGAGATATTCACCCCGCTGCATACCTTGCACGGGTCGAAACCGCTACAATAGAGGCCGTTTTGCCTCATCCACCAGGGTGCTTACTGTTTATGTCTACCCCCAATGAGTCGATACAGCTTACGCTCAACGGCGAACCCTACGCCATGACCGCTGGCCTCACCGCTGCCGACTTGGTCGAGCAACTTGGCCTGGGCGGGCGTCGTATCGCTGTCGAAATCAACGAACAGATTGTGCCCAAGAGCCAACTGGCCGCGACCCCGCTGGCCGCAGGCGACCAGATCGAAGTGGTCCACGCCATTGGCGGCGGCTAGCTGCCGGTGCTTTTTCAAGGAATCGCTATGACGCAACTGACTGATACACCGTTCACCATTGCCGGACGTGATTTTAGCTCCCGCCTGTTAGTGGGTACCGGCAAGTACAAAGACTTTACCGAAACCGGTGCGGCCATTGCCCAGAGCGGTGCCGAAATCGTCACCTTTGCCGTGCGCCGTACCAACCTTGGCCAAGATGCCGATGCGCCGAACCTGCTCGACGTCATCTCGCCCAAGCAGTACACCCTGCTGCCCAATACCGCGGGCTGCTACAACGCCAAAGATGCCGTGCGCACCTGCCGCTTGGCCCGCGAACTGCTGGATGGCCACAACCTCGTCAAGCTGGAAGTGCTCGGCGATGACCATACGCTCTACCCCAACGTGGTCGAGACGCTCAAAGCGGCCGAGACCCTGCTGGCCGACGGTTTCGACGTGATGGTGTACACCAGCGATGACCCGATTGTGGCACGCGAGCTGGAAGCCATGGGCTGCTGCGCCATCATGCCGCTGGGTTCATTAATTGGCTCGGGCCACGGCATTCAAAACCCGCATAACGTTCGCCTCATCGTGGAACAGAGCAGCGTGCCGGTCCTGGTGGATGCAGGCATTGGCACGGCCTCCGATGCCGCCATGGCCATGGAACTTGGCTGCGACGGTGTACTGCTCAACAGCGCCATTGCCCATGCCCGCGATCCGCTGCGCATGGCCAACGCCATGAAGCTCGCCGTCGAGGCTGGCCGCGATGCGTTCTTGGCAGGCCGAATGCCGCGCCGCCAAAGCGCCGACCCCTCTTCGCCTTTTGCAGGCCGAATCAACGGCTGATACAGAGACACCATGACCGATACGAACGACACCGCGCCCGAGAGCAACACCACTGGCCCCGAAAGTGCCGATGCGCCGCTGCACCGCCGCGGCATTAAAAGCTATGTGATTCGCGCCGGGCGCATGACCCAAGCCCAACAACGCGGCCTGGAAGACGTATGGCCGCGCCTGGGGCTGACCATTGCCGATGGTCGCCAGGATTTAGACGCCCTGTTTGGCCGCCAAGCCCCCCGCGTGGTGGAAATTGGCTTTGGTATGGGTAACTCGCTGATCGAGCAGGCTGAAACTCATCCCGATACCGATTTTATCGGTATTGAGGTGCACGCCCCCGGCGTTGGTAAACTGCTCGATGAAGTGGATAAACGCGGCCTGACCAACCTGCGCGTTTACCGTGAAGACGCCCTGGCGGTAATGGAGCAGTGCCTGCCCGAAGGCTCGCTGACTACGCTGCAGCTATTCTTCCCCGACCCGTGGCCGAAGAAGAAGCATCATAAACGGCGCATCGTCCAGCCTGCGTTCGTGGAGCTGATTCGCACACGCCTCAAGCCCGGCGGCACGTTCCACATGGCCACCGACTGGGAAGCCTACGCTGAGTGGATGGCGGAAGTGATGGACGCCGCCCCCGGCTACGCCAACACCGCCACCGCCGAGACCGCGCCCTACGTGCCCCGCCCGGCCTTCCGCCCGCTCACCAAGTTTGAAGCCCGCGGCGAAAAGCTCGGCCACGGCGTCTGGGATCTGATTTACCGGCGGGAAGCGTAACGCTTACTCAAACGCCGTTAGCGCAAAGCTGTCGCACTCGGCCACCTTGGCAAACCACGCCTGCAGCCGTGGAAAGCGGTTCGGCCAATCAAAGGCCGGTAAGCGAAAGCTGAGGTAAGCCAGGGCGACAGCAACCACAATCGCCCCTAGCGTGCGCTGGGTATGGCCAGCCAGCACGCTAGGGTGCGCCTCCAGCGTCACCAGCGTGCGCTCAATCGCTTTTAACCGCCGGCTTCCTAACAGCGTCTCATCCACGTCTGGCCCACCATGCTTGCGGCCAATCACCACGTTAAACGCCGCCTCCATCAAGCCCTGCCCCAACCCCGCCAGCGCCAGGGTTTCCGCTAAACCGTCCGCTGGTAGCAGCTTCGCGCCTTCGCCCACGGCATCCAGATAGTGGGCAATCAGCAGCGATTCGGTCAGCACCTCGCCGCCTTCCGTCACCAGCGTCGGAATACGACTCAGCGGGGTAATCTTTAAAAGCTCGCTATTCGATGCCCAGGGGTCGCACCAGCAAAGCTCAGTGTGTGCCATCAGCCCTTTTTCATACAGGCAGATCCGTACCACACGAGCGTAGGGGGAAGAAGTATTGAGGTAGAGCTGCATAGTGGTCTCACATCGAGGTCATGAATCCGTATCGTAAATCACGGGAAGACACTACAGGAGCCCCAAAAAAAGAAAGCCGCTCCATGGGGGAGCGGCAAAAGACCGTGACTAGCAATGAGAGGGAGAAACCATGACAGGAAACTGGCGGTTTCTGTCGTGGTTGCCAGCGTCTCATCAAACGCCGACCATCACAATATAATCATTCTCATTTACCCCGTCAACACAAATGCGAATACTTTTTATTTATTTTTTAGATCAACTGATGAGCTGGAGCCACAACGGCAGCGTCAGCATGGCGAGCAGCGTTTGTCCGGTAATGATGGCTGCCATTAATTCCGCATCGCCTCCCAACTGACGGGCAAGAATGTAGGCCGAGGTCGCCGTGGGCAGCGCGGCAAACAGCAGCGCGACGTCTCGGCTCACGGGGTCGAGCCTCAGTAGCCACGCCAACAGCAGTACCAAGGCGGGCATCAGCAGCAGCTTGATCGCGTTCGTGGCGATCACGCCACGGTCAAGACGCAGCAGCGCCATGGGCCTGAGCGCCACGCCCACAGCCACTAGGCCCAGCGGCAGGGCTGCGCGCCCCAGCAGCGAGACGGTCGCCTCGCTCCATCCAGGCAGGCCAATACCGCTAAGATTCAGCCCAATACCGGCCAGACACGCCAAAATGAGCGGATTTTTCGCCAATGCCAACGCGCTCTTACCCAGACTTGCGCTACCCAACGTGCCCGCCGCCACGAAACTGGCCACGCACATGACGTTCACCACAGGCACCATGAGCGCCACGGCCACCGCTGCCGTGGTGGCCCCCAACGAGCCATGCAGCGCCGCCGCCCCTGCCACGCCCACGTACGTGTTGAAACGCACGGCCCCTTGAAACACCGAGGTGAACGCCGGCGCGTCGAGTGCCAACCAGGCGCGAAAATGCCACAGCAGCAGGCCAAACAGCACCATCGCTCCCAGCAGCGCCAGCGCTAATCGACCGACGGGCACTTGGCTCACGTCGGCCGTTGCCAGCGTGCCGATCAGCATGGCCGGAAACAGCACGAAATAGATCAGCCGCTCCATCTGCGCCCAAAATTCGACGCTCGGCCAGCGGCCTGCTCCCAAGGCGGCGCCCAATAAAATCAATAAAAACAGCGGCCCTAACGCTCCGGTAATGCTCTCCATTGTTATTCCTTATCAAGTGCGACATCCCAGCACAGCGACATCTGCGGGATAGCTGTTACCATGAATTGCATACCATGAAACAAATTTCCCGCCTTATGGCCTGCGTAGCGACTATTCTGCCATGAAGAATTTGCTTAAACCTGTCGAGGAGACGGGTTTTCCAGCGCTCAAAGTGCTTATCCTGGTGACTGGCCTCGCGCTGGCCGCATGCACGTGGTACGTCTTTGCTAACTGGTTGCGCGACGATAGCGATATCGTGTGGTTCTCCCCCAGCGGTGAATGCAATTTGCATCAAACGCCCTGTTCGGTAACGCTGGGCGACAAGGGCCATCTCACGCTAGCCATCGATACCAACGGCCGCATCGAGGCACTGGAAGTGCTGCCGCTGGATGTCGAGGTAGAGGGCGTAGCCCCTAGCCAAGTGACGGTCGATTTTGTGGGTCGCGGCATGGACATGGGGCTCAACCGCTTCGCGCTCACCGCCACGGCGCCGGGCCACTTCCACGGTCAGGGGCAAGTCGGCGTGTGTACGCAAGCCGTCATGCCTTGGCGGGCGCGGGTCATTCTGGAAACGCCGGACGGTAAGCTGGGTAGCTGGTTCGATTTCGACGTGACAAGGAGTTAAGCACATGGCAATACGCAAGCCACTGTGGCTAGGCATCGCCCTACTTGCCCTTCTACTGGTCGTGGCAAGCGTTGGCATGTACCAACTCCGCGCGGGTGAGGATCCCGACGAACCGACAGGCGGCCCCATCGCCATGCCGTCGACACAAGGCGACTTCTCCCTGGCTCAGCTCGGCGACGACGAGATTGCCATCGTCTCCTTCGGTTACACCTACTGCCCTGATGTCTGCCCCATGAACCAGGCGGTCAAACGCCAGGCCCTGGCGCAATTGAGCGATACCCAGCGTGAACGGGTGGTGCCTGTCATGATTACGGTAGATCCAGAACGCGATACGCTCGACCGGATGAGCGAGTATATGCAGTTCTTCGGCGAAGAGTTCATTGGCTTGGTGGGTAGCCAAGCACAGCTGACCGATGTCGCTGAGCGCTACGGGGTGATTTGGCGGCGGGTCGACGCACCAGAGTCGGCCATGGCGTATACCATCGACCACAGTGCGTCGCTGTTTTTGGTCAACCGCGATGGGGAGATCCTGCAGCGGGTGCTCTACTCCCCAACGCCCCACGGGTTAGTTTCGGCGTTGGAGAGCGAGCTTAGCGGCTCATCGTGACGTAACCGTCCTTCAAACGACCGTGCCGCCGTGGCTGGATACCTTAGCGGTCTGAGGACGTTTCGCTCGTCTGATCGGCCTGCAGGCGGTCCAACATGGCCATCAGCGCCTGCGCCTGGGTGCCATCGCGGGTATCGTGTAGCGGATTGATCTGCCACGTACTCTCCGCGAACCCCCACCAGTCCCAGCACGCTTGCGGATTGGCCATACTGCTCTCCGCCTGTGGATACAGCACCACCTGGGCATGTTCCGCCGCCCAGCGGTTCAAACCGCTGTAACGCACGAACGTATCCCCAATGGTCTCTGCGTTCATCTGGCAACCGTGTAGCGCCACGGTAACCGGGCAGCCGCCCGCTTCACACGCCTCGGGCACGAACAGATAGCCCGTATCGGCAAAGCCCTTCACTGCGAAGTCAGACTGGTCAAAGGCCAACAGCTCGCCTTCGCTGGCGTTCGCCTCGCGCTCGGGATAAAGCCACGCCTGCATCTCCCCCGCCACGTCGTCGCCGCAAGCCAGCAGGTGGCTAGCGCCGCCGTTATGGCAGTCGCCCAGCGACTGCGGGTCGAGGGACGCGTCGTTGGGCATTGCCACTGGCCAGCCGTGTCCGGTGTTGTCCCGCTGAACGAAACGTAGCTGCTGCTCCGGGTCCGCTAGCCAGCGCTGCCACTGCTGCGCGAGCAGATCGCCCAGCGCAGGCGAGACCGTTTCGTCTGACGCGCCATGCCACACGAAGGCGCGAAGCTGGCGAAGCGCCTCTTGGCTGCCTACCTGCTCCATCTCTGCGTAGCGCTCGCGGCGCTGTGCCAGCTCGTCCAAAGACGGCAAGCCACGTCGGGTCATCATGCACTGATTGAGGGCCGTACTTAATGCCCCCTGCGCACAGCCCCACGGTCCTGCCGCCAGGACACCCAACCCGCTAAAACGCTCGGGCCACGCCACCGCGAGCTGAGTGGCCATGTAGCCCCCAGAGGAGACGCCCACCACGCTCGCCTGATCGCTCGCTGCCGCCAGCGCAGGTAAGCCAGGCGTCTCTTCCTGGGCATGGGCAGCGCTGCTACCCAAGACGATAAGCGCCGCCATCCAGCGGCGCTGACGAACGGCCATGCCCATGGCTTATTCGATGCCTAGTAGTTCGACGCGGAAGGTCAGCATTTCGTTCGGGCCGATCGGACCCTGACCGCGTTCGCCGTAGGCGAGATCCGCCGGAATGTAGAGCATCCAGCTATCACCCACGCTCATGAGCTGCAGCGCTTCTTGCCAGCCTTCGATCACCTGGTTGACCTGGAAGCTCACCGACTCGCCACGCTCGAAGGAGCTATCGAACACGGTGCCATCCAGCAGCATGCCTTCGTAGTTCACTTCGACGGTGTCTTCGGGCCCTGGTGTGGCGCCGTCACCGGATTCGATCACTTCGTACTGCAGGCCCGACTCGGTCACTTCGACCTCGTCACGCTCGGCATTGTCGGCCAGGAAGTCTTGTCCCTCTTCCAGGTTCGACTGGGCCAGCTCGGCGGCCTCCTGCTCGCGTGCTTCCATCGAACGCTCTTGGAAGGCCATCAGCGCTTCCATCATCTCTTCTTCGTTCATCGCTAGCTCGTTGCCATCAAAGACATCGCGCATACCATCGGTGAACGCATCCAGATCGAGATCGTCGATGTCTGCCTGCATGCTTTCGCCCAGGGTCACGCCCAGGCTATACGCCAGGCGCTGCTCGTCGGTTTCCGGAGCGGCGGCGGCAAACGGCGCCACCAGCAGCAGGCCAGTGAGCGCGGTAGAAGAGAGTAATGCTTTCATGGAAAAAACCTTATCCAGCGGCGCAGCGCGCCAAATGTTTTTGGGTGCCTCAAAGACTAACACCCGCCGCCTCAGGCTGCATTACCTGAAACGACGGGTGCTCTTCGGACCACGCGGTTGCGTAGAGGTTTAGCCTGATGGCCTCACATTAGACCACTAACGTCGGGCAATGCGCGGCCCCGGCCACGCGTTGGGAAACGCTGCCCAGCAGCAAATTCTTTTCCCCGTTGGTTCCCTGTGCGCCAATCACGATCAGATCGCACTCCCGCTTACGAGCAAAGCGCACGATGGTGCGGGAGGGACGTCCGCCTTTGACAAAAGCCCGCACGCGAACGCTGTCGGCGCCCAGCTCGATGGCATGGGACTTGGCGTGCACGGCAATCTCGGTGGCGTACTCTTTGAGCGCGTCATCAGGAATATCCAGACGGTTGGGACGCACCATGGAGAGCGACGCTTCCAACAGGCTATGATGTTTGAACACGCACAGCAGATAGAGCTCGGCCCCGGTAAGCATGTGCAGCCCAACGGCTTTTTCGAGCGCTTTGATGGCCCCCTTGGAGCCATCGACGGGAATCAGAATGCGATTGAACATCCGCGTTCTCCTTGTGACTGCTTAACGGAAGGCAACATCACGCAGGAACAGCGCAATTTGCGGGAACATGATCAGCAGGGCCGCCGCCAGAATCAGCATAAAGATGAACGGTGGCGTCCCTTTGATCACCTCCCAGTAGGGGCGCTTGAAGATCGCAATAGCGGTAAAGATATCGCAGCCAAAGGGTGGCGTGGCCGAGCCTATCGCGACCTGCAGGGTAATCAGAATACCCACCAGGACCGGGTCGAGCCCGGTGGCCGCAATCGCCGGCGCAAAAATCGGCGTTAGCACCAGAATGACCACGATGGGGTCGACGAACATACATGCCACGAAGAACGAAATACAGATGGCGATCAGTACGCCCGTGGGCCCGGCCTCGTTGACCCCGACGGCCTCGAGAATCGCCTGAGGAATCTGCGCGAACGAGATGATCCATGAGAAGCCGTTGCCGACGGCCACCAGAATGAACACCACAGCAGTAATCAGGCCGGTGGATTTAGCAATGGCGTAGATGTCGCGCATTTTTAGCGAACGGAAAACGACGAACTCCAACAGCACGGCATACAGCACGCAGGCGGCCGCCGCTTCGGTGGGGCTGAAGATACCGCCATAGATCCCACCGACGATGATCACCGGAAAGCCCAGCGGCCAGAGCGCTTTTTGCACGGCCGTGGCGCGCTCTTTCCAGCTTGCGCGCTCTTCGGTGGGCACGTCCTTCACGATGGCGTAAATGATGCAGTAAGTGGAGAACATGAACAAAATCAGAAGCCCCGGCCCGATACCGGCGATGAACAGCTCGCCGATCGACGTACCGGAAATGACCCCATAAATAATCATGCCGATGCTGGGCGGGATCAAAAAGGCAATGTCGCTGGCATTGATAATCAGCGCCAGCGTAAAGGGGTCAGAGTAGCCCGCTTTGAGCATCTTCGGGCGCAGCGGTGAGCCCACCGCGACCACAGTGGCCTGGGTCGACCCCGACACGGCACCAAACAGCGTACAGGAGGCCGCGGTGCTGACCGCCAAGCCGCCTTTGATATGGCCAATGAAGGACATCACCATATCGATGAGGCGGTTAGCCGACTGCCCTCGGGTCATGATGTCGGCAGCGAGAATGAACATCGGCACGGCAATCAGCGACGCCGGACGTATGCCCGCCATCATCTGCTGAATCAGCGTATCCATCTGGCCAAAACCGTTGAACATCATATAGAAGCCGATCACCGCAGCGGTGATCAGCGGGATCATCATTGGAAAGCCCAGCAGCAGCAGGGCAATCATGGTGACTACCATTATCGTCGTCATAGCGTTCCCCTAGGGTGCAATCCCTGCGTTACACTTCTGTTTCGGTATCTTTGTAGCCGTCCACGACCCCGGTGGAGAGGTAAACGTCCCGAGTGGAAAGGTTTTTAATGGCGGTCAGCAGGTATTGAATCCCGGTAATCAAAAAGCCCATGGGTACCCAGACGTAAATGATCCACACCGGCAAGCCCAGAGACGGAAGTACGCGCCCTTTGCTATACAAGTCGAGGATGTACACCACGGAGTAATAAAGCAGGAAGAACATCACCAGCGAGGTAAAGAACGCAATGCCGATCATCAACACTTTGCGCCCACCCACCGGCAGCGCGTCGTAAATCGCCGACATGCGAATATGGCGACCGTGACGGGCGGCATAACCAATACCCGCAAAGGTGATCATGATGATCAGGATACGGTTTAGCTCACCTGAAAACATGATGCTATTGCCGAATACGAAGCGGGCAATGACGTTGGTGACCGTGTTCAGCGCCATTAGCAAAACCCCCATCGCCAGTATGACTGACTCGATTTTGCTAATTGCAGTGTCGATCACTCCCAATACACCGGGCAAACCCGACCGGTAATTCTTTTCGGACTCTTCTTCGGACATGGCCGTTCTCCTTTAAACGCAGCGTGGTCGCTTGCTCGATCCGCGACGCGACATTCCCATCACTGACACCGAACGGAGTAGGTTCGGCCTTGCTCATTTTGTAGCGTAACGGGTAATGACTCTTTTCGCTTCAACGCTGGATGGACGTAGATTTTTCTGTGTTCCACCGCGAAAGCACGTGTTTTTTCGCTGCCTGAGCGAACAATAAAAAAGGGGCAGCGCTGGCTGCCCCTTCGTGATGTCATCTGATCAACGCGAACGCGCTAACCCATTAGGACTCACTGTTGACGGCTTCGAGATCGGCCTTGAACTGCTCCAGCAGCTCAGCGCCACGCTCACCCGTCATTTCGAGGAAGGCATCTTCGACCTGCGGTGCGCGCTCACGGAACGCTTGAATCTGCTCTTCGTTCAAGCGCGTGACGGTCACTTCGTCGGACGCTTCCTGAATCTTGGCGAGTGCTTCGTCAGCCAGCCCCTTGATGTGCTCGATCGTGTGGTCGTAGGCCGCGTCAGAGGCTTCCTGCACCAGCTCTTTATCCTCATCGGACAGGCCTTCGTAGAAATCTTGGTTCGCCATCATGGCGGTGGTGAACCAGCCGTGACCGGTGAAGGTCAGGTGCGGAGACACTTCATACAAGCCGCCAGACTCGATCCAGAAGATCGGGTTTTCCTGGCCATCGATGATGCCGGTCTGCAGGCCGCCATATACTTCGCCCCAGGGCAGCGGTGTCGGCGTCGCGCCAAAGGCGTCGTAGGTTTCCGACAGCAGCGGGTTGGTCATGGTGCGGATTTTCTTATTATCCATGTCTTCCGGCGAGCTGATCGGCTCGTCGGTGGTGACCACCATTTCACCCTCTGGGTACATCTTCAGAAGTTCGAGACCCTGCTCCGCGTAGAGCTCCGGGAACATTTCGTTGATCGCTTTACTCTCGTCGAAGAACGTCAGTACGGTCTCTTCGTCGGTTGGCAGCAGATACGGAATAAAGAAGATTTGCGCTTCCGGAATCAGTGCGCCAGTGAAGCCAGGCGACTGGTTCACGAACTGGAGAATGCCGTTTTGGGTTTGCTCCATGATGTCATCGGACTCACCCAGCTCGCCAAAACGGTACACTTGTACGGAGTGGTCAGAGTTCTCTTCGATGTACTCTTTGAACGCGTAAGCGAATACATCCTGCACGTCGCCTTCGTACTCTTCGTGAGCGTAACGCCAGTTATCCGCCTGGGCTGTCGCGCTCAGGCCCAGCAGCAGAGCCCCTACGCTCGCCGTGGTGAGTAACTTGGTGGAAACGGAACGAGTCGAAACTAATTTGCTTGCCTTCATGCAGAGTTCCCCTAGCAGTGGTAAGCGCGCCGTACGAGAGCGCTAGAATCTAATTTTTGTCTATCCCATGCCGCTGCACGTTTTCTCAGCCGCTAACACGCAGTAACGTCGTTCATTGCTGTGGGTTAGCGGGCGATATCAGCGCGGCCAGCGCGGGTTATTCAAAAACAGCTTAATTTCAGGCTAGCGTGGTGGCTCACAGCGGTCAAGCTGGCTTGCCAGGGTGAAAAGTGCCGTTGTCGTGCTTTCGCGCACGCGTTGCGCTTGTGGAAAATGTTTGTCAAGCGGTGCCGAAAACAGCGTATCTTGCAGCCACTGTGCAACATTGTGCTGGCTTATGTCGCTTTTTGTTAAACGAACGTCATTTGTCGACGATGCGAGCGCCCACTTCTGCCAACGTTGAAGGTTTTCACGCTCAGCCTGCAGCTCGGCACGCTGTAAGGTCGCACGCAGCGCTTCAATGGCCTCGTTCTGGGCGGCCTCGGGCTTCAATCGACGGCGCAGTGCCCGCAGCGGGGCCGTCACCTGCTGCTGCCAAGCCAAACGCTCAGCGCGTATCGCGTCGAGCGGCGCCGGTTTGGCCGCCAGGCCATGCTGGTAGAGCCAACAGTGAAAGAGCAGTTCACACACATCCACGCCCGCCTCGTCTTGTAAGGTGAGACAGGCCTGCTCGACGCCGGGCTTGGCATACAACGCCAAGGCAAAATCCCATAGCGGCCTCTGCTGCAAGCCCTGCAATCGGTTAGAATCGCGCATTGGTTTACCCACTTTTTTCGGGAGAAAACATGATCGCACTGCGCCAAGTCGCCCTGCAACGGGGCACGCAAACGCTCCTAGAAAACGCCGACCTTACGCTTCACAACGGCGTGAAGGCCGGCATCATTGGGGCCAACGGTGCCGGTAAGTCGAGCCTGTTCAAACTCCTGCTGGGCAAATTGGGCCCTGATCAAGGCGATGTCGAGATGAGCGGCGGTCAGCGAATCGCCCACATGGCTCAGGAAGTGGAGGCCCTGGATCGCCCCATCGTCGAGTACGTGTTGGATGGCGACCATGCGCTACGGAAGGCGCAAGCCGACCTGCTTGCCGCCCGAGAGGCGGGCGATGCGCACCGCGAAGCAGAACTACACGGGCTGATAGAGACACTGGATGGCTACACCGCCGAATCCCGTGCTGCCCAGCTTCTGGTGGGATTGGGTTTTGTACAAGCAGACATGACCCGCCCCCTGTCCGACTTTTCCGGCGGCTGGCGGATGCGCGTCAACCTCGCCCGCACGCTGTTCATGCCGTCCGACTTACTGCTGCTCGATGAGCCGACCAACCACCTGGACCTGGACGCGCTGCTGTGGCTAGAGCAGTGGCTCACCCGCTACCCCGGTACGCTGCTGCTGATCTCCCACGACCGGGACTTTCTCGATGCCGTCTGCGATCACATCGTGCACATGCATCACCAAACGCTGGAGCTTTATCGGGGCAACTACTCTCGCTTCGAGCGCACGCGGGCGGAGAAACTCGCGCTGCAGCAGGCGGAAGCGGCCAAACAGCAGGCGCGCCGCGAAGAGATCGAGCGCTTTATCGCCCGCTTCAAGGCCAAAGCCACCAAAGCGCGTCAAGCGCAGAGCCGCGTCAAGATGTTGGAGCGCATGGAAGATATTGCCATGGCCCACGTGGATTCACCGTTCCACTTCACCCTGCCGGCCGCCGATAAAACCTCCCATCCGCTGCTGGTGCTGGACCATGCCACGTTAGGCTACCGCAGCCAGGCGGGCGATATCGCTCAGCTCGACAAGGTGAACATTACGCTGCTCCCCGGTAGCCGCATTGGCCTGCTGGGCCCCAATGGGGCGGGTAAATCCACGCTCATCAAGTCGCTCACCGGCGAGCTAGCGCTATTGAACGGCAAACGTGTGCCCGGCGAGCACTTGGCGATTGGCTACTTTGCCCAGCACCAGTTGGAAGGGCTAGACGTGACCACGACGCCGTTCGTCCACGTGCAGCGGCTCTCTCCCACTGCCAGCGATCAAGAGATTCGCAACTTTCTTGGCGGCTTCGGTTTCAAGGGCGACGATGCCTTCGGGGAGGTCGCCACCTTCTCGGGCGGTGAGAAAGCGCGGCTGGCCCTGGCACTGGTCGCTTGGCAAAAGCCCAACCTACTGCTGCTGGACGAGCCGACCAACCACCTGGATTTGGAGATGCGCGAGGCGCTCACCGAAGCGCTGGCAGGCTTCGAGGGCACGGTCATCCTGGTCTCCCACGACCGTCACCTGCTGCGTGCCACGGTGGATGAGTTTTGGCGAGTCGCCGACCACCGGGTCGAACCCTTCGACGGCGACTTGGAGGATTATCGGGCTTGGCTCAAAGCGCGTCTGGAAGAGAACCGCCGCGACGCGCGGAGCGAAAAGAACGAACGCCAGAGCCAACAGCCCAGCAGCGACCGTAAAGCCGCCCGCAAAGCGGCAGCCGAGCTGCGCGAAAAGCTGCGCCCATTGAAAAAAGAGCGCGACAAGGCAGAAAAGGCCATGGAAGCAGCGCAGCACTCCCTGGAAGCGGTCGAAGCCATACTCGCCGACCCTGAGCTCTACACCGACAGCGCCCGCAAAGCAGAGCTGACCGATGCGCTGGCCAAGCAGGCAACGATCAAAGCGCAGCTAGACGACGCCGAGCAGACGTGGCTGGCCGCCGAAGAGGCGCTGGAAGCCATGGAGGCCGAACTGCTCGCCAGCGAAAGTGCCTGAGGAACGCTAGCTTTCCAGCAGGAACGTAACCGGACCATCGTTCGTGAGCGTCACCTGCATGTCCGCGCCAAACTGGCCGGTGGCTACCTGGGGCCACGCAGCGCGCGCTTGATCGACGAGGTAATGGAACAGACGCTGCCCCTCCTCAGGCGGCGCAGCGCTGGAAAAGCTGGGGCGCAGCCCTTTGCGCGTATCGGCCGCGAGCGTGAATTGCGACACTAGCAGCAATCCTCCCCCGGCCTGCTGCAGGTTGTGGTTCATCTTGCCCGCGTCATCGCTGAACACGCGATAGTGCAGTAGCTTGTGCAGCAGTTTATCGGCATCCGCCTCACGATCGCCTTTCTCGACGCCCACCAGCGCCAGCAGCCCGTGGTCGATCGCACCAATGGTGCTGCCCTCCACCGTGACGCTGGCATGCTTGACCCGCTGAATCAGTGCTTTCACGCTGCCCCCTTCATCCCTTCACTTGGCCTATCGAAGGGGGCGAGTGTAAACCGAGGCGAGGGCTGGCCCAAGCGTGATGGCGCGAGGTCTGCGTCTATCCGTTCACGCCCAGTAGCGCATCGCGAAACTCGTCACCTAGCGGGCGCTCGCCCAGCCAAATGCCGAACATCGCGCTGGCAAACTCGGCGCTGCTGTCCTCGTAGAGCGTCTCACCGTTGAGAGCGAGGCGTAACTGCTCGCCATCCCAGCTCAACAGATAGCGGTCGCCGGGTGCCACGTCGCGATACTGCCGCTTTAGCTGCTCCAGATTCTCTTTCACCTGATTGAATTCGTAGAGCGTGAGCGAGTCGCTGAGGGTCTTTTCGGTCGCATCTGCGAAATCCTCGGCGGCGATGTCATGGAAATAGGCGAGTTCTAGCCGCCGGGGCACATCGCTGAGCGGTTGAGGGTCGCGTTCGCCCTCCAACTGATAGTAAGCGCCTGCGTAAGCGGTCCAGATCATGTAACGGAATACGCCGCTCCCCAGCAGGGTATAGCGCTGGCCATTCTCTTCGACCACGCGCTCAAAGCGCTCCCCCCGCTCGGTCACGCTCTCGGCGGCGGCACTGCTGGATAATAGCGCCGCTCCCATCCATAGCGCGGCCAATAGCAGCGCTGGCATATGACGTCGTTGCACGGTGTCGTCCTCCCTTATTGGCTTGGCTGGCATAACGCACAGCTATACGTACACACCTTATCCATAAAGGTTCCGTACAACCAACCGTACGACGAGTTTTTCAGTTACCAGGGTCGACACACCATGACGTCACAATGGGGTTCGCTCAGCAGCATGTCGGTGAGTGGGTTGGGATGATGCGGTCGGCTGCGGCTACCCAACATGACCAGCTCTGGCGAGTGCCGTTTGATGTAGTCGTGGAGCACGTCGCAGGGCTGGCCCGGCTCCAGCACCAGCTCGATATCGGGGACACCGTCCAGATCGCGCATGAGGCTTTCGACCTCGTTGTCCAATGCCTCCCGTAGGCGAGCGACCTCATGATCGCGCCACTGTGCATAAAACGCTTGGTTACCCAATTCCCGTTCACCCGGCAGGTTCCACGCATGTAGTAGGGTCAGCTTGGCTTCAGGAAAGCGGATCAGCGCCTCTTTTAGGGTTTGTCGTGCGGTAAGCGAGAAGTCGATGGGCACCACGATATGCTGCCACGGCTGCGTCGGTAGATAGGACGCCACCACCACGGGGCAAGGGGCGCTGCGCAGAATGCGCATCAAGGTCGTGCCATAGAGCAGATCTTTCTGACCGCGCTTGCGGTGCATGCCCAGAACGATCAACGAAGCGTGACGCTCATGGGCCTCCCGAACGATCTCCACGTGTGCGTCGCCCACCACCGTTTGGATCATTAGCGCAGGAAGTTCGAGCGCGTAATCCTCCCGAAGATCGGTGAGCGTGGCGCTGATGTCATCGCTCACCGCTCGCTCAAGGTCATGCAGCATTCGGTGAGGAAGGTAGGGGTCGAGCACGTGGAGCACATCCAGCTGCGCTCCCTGTTGATGGGCGAGGCGCAATGCTCGGGCAAAGGCCGCGCGATTTTCCTGGGAGAGGTCGGTGGCAAATAGCAGCGTGCGGGACATGAGCAGCTCCTTGGCCGAATGGCTCAGCCTCATAGGCAAACAAACGGGCACCCTTCAGCATGGTGCCCGTTGCCCTATCCCGCAAGGAGACTCTGCCCCGGCGGCTTACCACCACGCATGGAAGTGGTGTACCGGACCGCGCCCTTTGCCGACCGCCAAGCGGTGGCTGGCCACCAGTGCGCTATGCAGCCACTGCTTCGCGTCGGTAATGGCCTGCTCTGGCGCGTCTGCCTCAGCCGCTTCCGGCAGCTTTGCCAGACAGGCGGCAATCGCAGACGATAGCGCGCAGCCGGTGCCATGCAGGTTCTCGGTGGCAATGCGGGAAGCCGGTAACCACTGGTGACCGTTGGGGGTGGCCAACAGATCCGGGCAAGTATCACCGCGTAAATGGCCGCCTTTCAGCACCACAAAGGGGGCGCCCAACGCCACCAGCTTGGGCAGCAGCGCTTCCATCTCATCCAAACTCGCAGGGGCGGGAGCATCCAGCAGCACGGCCGCTTCCGGCAGGTTGGGGGTAATCACGTCGGCCAGCGGTACCAGCACCTCCCGCACGGCACGAATGCCCGCGTTATCGACCAGGATATCGCCGCTCTTCGCCACCATTACCGGATCGAGTACGATCCAGCGCGGGCGCTGTTGGCGCAATACGTCGGCGATGACCTCCGCCACGTCGCGACTGGCCACCATGCCGATTTTCACCGCATCGATGGTTACATCGCTCAACAAATGCTCGAGCTGCTCACGAATGGCTTGGGGAGACACGGGGTACACCGAGGCCACGCCGCAGGTATTCTGGGCAATCACCGCCGTGATCACGTTCGTGCCATACACACCGAGCGCGGAAAATGTCTTGAGGTCGCCCTGCAACCCCGCGCCACCGGAGGGGTCGGACCCTGCAATGGTCAGCACATTACGCAGTCGAGGTTCGGTCGGCATCGAGTTAGCGGGGGTAGACATAGAGCTCCTTACACGGCAGAACAGTATCAGCCATAGGATACCCAAGCCGCGCCACTTACGCTGCTTTAATCGACGGATACGAAAAGGCCGCCCGAAGGCGGCCTGGAAAGAGCTGACGTTACTGAGTGGTATCGCCTTCCGGATTGCGGGCGTTGTAGTACGCCTGCTCGGAAATCGCGTGGTAATCCTCGACTTTATCCTGGAACTCCCGATAGGAGTCGTAGATACGGGTCGCCAGCTCGCTGGACGCAGCCAGCTCACCCACGACGTCGGCCGAATGTTCGCGAGCTTGGGCCAGTACGTCGTCAGGAATGCGGCGCAGTTCCACCTCGTGCTCGTTGACTAGGGTTTCCAGCGCATCGTTGTTACGAGCGGTGTACTCATCTAAAACGCTTTGGTTGATGTCGCTGATGGCCGTGCGCAGAATCGCTTGAAGATCAGCGGGCAGCTCGGCCCACGCCTCTTCGTTCACGATGGCTTCGAACATCACCGTCGGCTCGTGCCAGCCGGGGTAGTAGTAGTAATCGGCCGCTTGGTGCAGGCCGAAGGCGAGATCGTTGTAAGGGCCGATCCATTCGGTGGCGTCGATGGCACCGGACTGCAGCGACGTGAAGATTTCACCGCCGGGCATGTTGACGATCGCCACGCCCATGCGGCTCATCACCTCGCCCCCCAGACCCGGCATGCGCATTTTCAAGCCTTCCAGGTCGTCCACTGAGTTGATCTCTTTGTTGTACCAGCCACCCATCTGGACACCGGAGGCACCGGCAACCAATACGTCGACACCGAACTCATCGTAAAGCTCGTTCCACAGCTCCATGCCACCGCCGTAGCTGAGCCAGGCGTTCATTTCCTGAGCGTTCATGCCAAACGGTACGGCGGCGAAAAACTGTGCCGCTGGCGCTTTGCCTTTCCAGTAGTAGGAGGCGGAGTGGCCCAACTCGGCGGTGCCATCCGACACGGCGTCGAACACTTCGAACCCTGGTACGAGCTGCCCCGCTCCGAAGACTTCGATGGTCAAGCGGCCATCGGACATCTCCTCGACGAGCTGGGAGAGCCGCTCAGGGCCTTGGCCTACACCGGGGAAGTTTTTCGGCCAGGACGTGACCATTTTCCAGCGGAAGGTCTCTTCTTGTGCCTGGGCCTGGTTATCGAAGCTGGAAACGACCAGCAGGCTGGCAGAAAGAGCGGTCGTCATGGCAATGGCGACAGGCAGTGCTTTGGCTTTCATGTGTTAACCCTCTTGCTTATTTTATTGCTGTTATGGGTAGGGAATACCCCGCCTGACGTTTGCCGCCAGGCGGGTTGTTACAAGCCATTGTGTGTCTGCAGCTTGGCTGCTTTTGATTAAGGTTGCCACGCCCTTGCGTTGATAGCAGGGTTATTTTTCAACTGAGCTCCTCTTAGAACTGCGTTGGTAGCCAGGTCGCCAATTGCGGGAAGAAGGTCAGCAACAGCAGCATGCCCAACTGCATCAAGATAAACGGCACCACGCCACGATAAATGGCCGATGTGGGCACCGAAGGCGGCGCCACGCCGCGCAGATAAAACAGCGCGAAACCGAACGGCGGCGTCAGGAACGAGGTCTGCAGGTTGATAGCGATCATGATCCCTAGCCAGATCGGGTCTAGCCCCATGGCCAGCAGAATCGGCCCGACGATCGGCACCACCACGAAAGTGATTTCGATGAAGTCGAGAATGAAGCCGAGGAGGAAGATCACCAGCATGACGATGATCGTCGCGCCAATCACGCCGCCCGGCATACCTTCGAACAGCTCGGTGACCATATGCTCACCGCCGTAAGCACGGAAGACCAGCGAGAACAGCGCCGCGCCGATCAAGATCAGAAACACCATGGTGGTGACGTGGGTCGTCGAGCGCAGCACCTCTTTCAGGGTGGCCCAGTCCAACTGGCGATAAGCCAACGCCAGCACCAGCGCGCCAAAAGCCCCCACGGCCGAGGCTTCGGTGGGTGTGGCAAAGCCGCTCAAAATCGAGCCCAACACCGCTACGATCAGCACCACCGGGGGCACCAAGCCTTTGAGCAGCAAAATCCCCAGGCCCGAGGTGTGGCCAAGCTCGGCCATCAGCTCTTCGCGGTCGGCCGCGGGCGCCATACTGGGCCGGAAGAACGCTACCAAGCCCACGTAGATCATGTACATGACGACGAGGATCAACCCCGGCACCAGTGCGCCCATGAACAGATCGCCCACAGAGACCGTTTTCGGGCTGAAGATGCCCATATCGAGCTGCGCCTGCTGGTAGGCCGACGAGAGAACGTCGCCCAGCAGCACCAGGGCGATGGAGGGGGGAATAATCTGTCCCAGCGTGCCGGTGGCACAGATGGTACCGGTGGCCAGCGACGTGCTGTAGCCCCGCTTGAGCATGGTGGGCAGTGACATCAGTCCCATGGTGACCACGGTTGCCCCGACGATGCCCGTGGACGCGGCCATCAGCATGCCCACCAGCGTGACCGAAATCCCCAAGCCACCGCGCATGGAGCCAAACAGCAGCGCCATGGCATCCAGCAGCGTTTCAGCGACTTTGGATTTCTCCAGCAGCACGCCCATCAAGACGAACAGGGGTACCGCCAAGAGCGTCTGGTTGGTCATGATGCCGTACAGGCGATTGGGCAGCGCGGCTAGATAGCCACTGTCGAAGTTGGCATTGATGCCCACGGCTTCCAGGCCCAAGCCCATGCCGGCAAACAGCAGCGCGGTGCCCGCTAGCGATAGCGCCACGGGAAAGCCGAACATCAGCACGATACAGATGGCGGCAAACAGAATAAGCGGCATAAATTCGAGCATCAAACGCGCTCCTCAAGGTGATGGTCATCGGCGGCTGGAGGCGTGATCCGCCCGGTGAAGACATAGCCATTGCGCACGACTTCGATCAGCCCCTGAAGGATCATCAGGACGGCAAACACCGGAATCAGCGTTTTCAGTGCGAAAACAGCCGGTATGCCACCGTAATCCGAGGAGGTTTCCAAAATGCGCCAGGAGTTCACCACATAGCCATAGCTAGATGCGATGATGAACAGCATCACCGGAATCAGCAGCAGCAAAATGCCGAGAATGTTCACCAACGCCTGACGACGAGGCGTCATACCGCGGTAAAAAATATCGACGCGGACATGGCCATCGTGGCGAAAGGTGTAGGCAGCCGCGAGCATGAAGACGCTGGCGTGCATGTACATCACCAGCTCTTGCATGAAGATGCTGTTGATACTGAACATATAGCGAAGCAGTACAATCGCGAACTGAATCAACATCATGATGATGATCAGCCACGCAAGGGTACGCCCGAACCACTCCGAAGCGCGGTCCAGCGCACCGATAAACGCAGGTAGTTGTGTTGTGTCCGACATGGAAGTGTCTCGCGTAAAACGGCTAAGGGGAGTCAGCGCCCCAGACAATAGCGCATATACGCGGACAATGCAGCGCCCGACAGCCGCTCGTACGGCTTATTGTTTAACGCTTGCGCGAATTGCCGCGAGACACGGCGCTGGCAGCGGTAAATCCACCGCGATCGGCAGATGATCGGAGAAGAGATGATCCAGCACGCGCACCTCTGCGGCCTCCAGGGTTTGCGAGAGCAGAATATGGTCCAACGCGCGGCGCGGCTGCCAAGAGGGGTAGCTCAGCAGCGGCTTCACGGGGTGCAGCGGCAGCGACGTGCTAAACCGCTCGTGGGCGTGAAGCTGCTCAGGCGTGCAGTTCAAGTCGCCCATCACCACCACGTGCCGCAGCGGCTCGATGATGTCGCTCAGGTAGTCGAGCTGACGCACGCGACCACGGTGGCTGAGCGCCAAATGCGCCACGAAGATATGCAGCGCGTCGGGACCGTCACCGTAGCGAACGTGAATCGCACCGCGCCCAGGCAGCATGCCCGGTAACCGATGCTCTTCGATATGGCTAGGCGTCAAGCGGGAGAGCAGACCGTTGCTGTGCTGGGCGAATTGGCCTAAGTTGCGGTTAAGCTGCTGGAAATAATGAGGAAACTTGGCTTGTGCCGCCAAATACTCCACTTGGTTGACCCGGCTGGAGCGAAAGCTGCCGCCATCGACCTCTTGCAACCCCACTACGTCGAACTGCTCTAACACGCTACCTACCAGCGCTAATCGCTTGAGGCGCTGCGGGTTGGGCAACACGTGCTGCCAGCTCCGCGTGAGGTAGTGGTGATAGGCAGACGTTTGAATACCCACCTGCAGGTTGAAGGTCAGCAGCCGAAGTTGGCCGCGCTCCAGCAACGCAGAGGTGGGCAGCGCCCCGGGCGAGCGGGTTGGCCCGCCCGTGTGGCCGTGCTCAAGCACCGTTATTGCGCACGCTCGCTGCGAACTTTCTCGATCAGCGCATCGGCGATTTGCGGCATGTTTTCCAGGCTGCCGGCCGACTGAGGCGATACCACGTAACGGCCATCCACGATCAGCGCGGGCACACCCATCAGGCGCATGTCACGCATACGGCTGTTAGCCTTGTTGACCTCGCTGCGCACGCTGAACGCCGTCAGCGCTTTTTCGGCCTCTTCTTCGCTCACGCCGTAATCAGAGAAGAACTCGGCGATGTCGTCTGCCTCGGTCAGCGAGCGGCCATCCTGGTGAATGGCGTCGAAGAAGTCCTGATGCAGCTCTTCTTCGATACCCAGCGACTGAGCGGCATAGAAGGCCGTCGCATGGGTATTCCAGTCACCGCCCATGGTGGCCGGCATTTTCACGATGCTCACGTCATCGTCCAGCGTCTCGTACCACTCGTTCACGGACGTTTGCAGCCGGTAGCAGTGCGGGCAGCCAAACCAGAACGCTTCGGTCACTTCGATCTGGTCATCGTCTACCTGGGTCGCCACCGGCGACTCCAGCAGCGTGTAGTGCTGGCCTTCGACCAGCTCCTGAGCGCTTACCGCTGCAGACAGGCCAAGACCGGCCAGTGCGACCATCAACGTTTTCAACATAGCGAGAACTCTCCAAAAAAGCGGGCCAACAAAAGTGAGGCTATGACCCCTAGCAGGGCAGGCAGGTTCCCCATCCTGCGGATAATGCACAAAACGGGGAGGCCTGCGGCAGGGAAATTAGTTCAAGCCCAGCACGTAGTTGGCGACGGCTTCCATATCTTGGTCGCTCATTTTGGACGCGATATCGCCCATCACGTTGTTCGGGCTGTTGGCGCGCTCACCGGAAGCAAAGGCTTGCAGCGTAGAGACGGTGTACTCCGCATGCTGACCCGACAGCGCCGGATACACCGCGCTACCGATGCCTACGCCGGTGGGCGAGTGGCAAGCGCTACAAGCGGGAATGCCTTTGGACATATCACCCGCACGGTACAGCTCTTCACCGCGAGCGAGCAGCTCAGCGTCTTCATCGCTGGTTTGGCCAAGGTTCGCGTCTTGGCCTGCAAAGTGCGCCGCCACGTCCCAGGCGTCTTGGTCAGAGAAGTTATCGACCAAACCGGCCATCTGGGCAACGACGCGGTTGCCGTCACGGATATCCATGATCTGCTTGGCGAGGTAGGACATCTGCTGCCCTGCCAGGTTAGGGAAAGTGCCCACTGCGCTGATCCCTTGCTGGCCATGACAGGCGGCACAAGTTTGCGCGAGTTCACGACCTGCCGCTGCGTCAGCGTCGGCTTGAAGGTCCGCTTGGGCGTGGACGGTGCCAACGGCACCCATGGTAATTGCCAGGCTTGCCAGTAACTTTCTCATTGCTTTTCCACTATGCCGTTTGATTATTGACTGGTACGCACCCTGGGCGCTGCCCAGGTTCAGCACATTACCAGGGTCAGCTCCGCCAAAACGAACAACGTGTCGTGTTGGTCGCTGCTGGCTAGAGCGCGATGGTACACTAGCGCCCCAGGTCGCAGTTATAAGACGCTTGCATTATAACGAATCACCCTAGCGGCGGGAATGCAAGTCCAGATCTGCTTTTGGGGTAATTCGTCGCGGCACCGCACGCTTCCACGTCACAGGACGCTTGCAGGCCGTGCTATACGTTTGTTTTTCAGGATGAACTCCATGTCTACCCCTCATGATAGCCCAGTCCCTCGGCTGAACTACCCCACCGCGCGTTTTATGATCAGCGCGCCGACGCTGGCCCTGTGCCCGGACGACACGGGCGCAGAAGTGGCCTTTGCCGGACGCTCCAATGCCGGTAAATCCAGCGCCATCAACGCCCTGACCCAGCAAAACGCCCTGGCGCGCACCTCGCGTACGCCGGGCCGCACCCAGCTCATCAACTTCTTCACCGTGATGAACGATGAGTCGCGCCGCCTGGTGGACCTACCCGGCTATGGCTACGCCAAGGTGCCGGAAGCGGTCAAGATCGAGTGGCAAAAGCACCTGTCGGACTACCTGCGAGGCCGTTTCAGCCTGCGGGGTCTGGTGCTGCTCATGGACGTGCGCCATCCGCTGACCGAGTTCGACCAAATGATGCTCGATTATGCCGACCAACGCGGCATGCCGGTGCATATCCTGCTGACCAAGGCCGACAAACTGAAGCGCGGCCCGGCCAGCGCCGCCCTCCAGAAGGTGCGCTCTCGCCTGCGGGAGTGGGAAGATCTGGTATCGGTTCAGCTCTTCTCATCGCTCAAGCGCGACGGCGTCGACACTCTCTCCCAAAAGCTCGACCAGTGGCTCTACCCCCCTGAAGACACCCACGATTAAGCGGGGCTAAGCCCGCCGTTCCAGCCACGCAATCAGCTCGGGTAGCTCTTTGACGTGGGCAATGCGATGAACGCGCTCGGGCAGTGCGTGATCGCCGCGCTCGGCCACCCAGGCGGCGTGCATACCGAGCTGCTGGGCGGGAAGCACGTCTTCTGTCCAGGAGTCGCCCACGTGCATGGCGCGCTGCGGTACGGTCTTCAGCCGCTCCAACGCGGTGAGAAAAGGCTTGGGGTCAGGTTTGGGAGCCAGCAGCTCTCCGGCGGCAATCGCTACCGGAAAGTGGGCCGCCAATGGCTGACGCTTGAGATGAATGTTGCCGTTGGTGATCGCCGCGAGCCGATAGCGCTCGGCCAGCGCCGACAGCAGCCCGGCCGCCTCCGGGTGCGGAGTGACCTGCACGCGCAGGCGGTGGAACTCGTTCATGGCGGCGGCAGCCCATAAGAGCGCGGCGCTGCGCGGCAGGCCGCTCGCTTCGAGCTGGTCCTCCAGCGCCCGCAGCCGAAGCCAAGTAAAGTCGCCACGCCGCTCCGGTACTTGGCTGGCCCACTGTTGGCGACGCTGCAAGTAGTCCGCCACCCCCGCCTCGTAGGTAAGCGGCGGCGGTGCCTCCTGACGCGCCGACCGCCATGCCGTGAGCGCGTCCAGCAACCAGCGGTAGTGCCCCTCTTCGGTTTTCAGCATCACCCCCTGGTTGTCCCACAGGGTGTCGTCCAGATCAAAGGTGATGGCGTCTAACGTGATCATGATTCACTCTCACTCGGGCGGCGCTTGGCGCGCGGGTGGGCGGCATCGTAGCTTTCGGCGAGATGCTGCCAATCCAGGCGCGTGTACACCTGGGTCGTGGATAAATTGGCGTGGCCCAGCAGCTCCTGCACGGCGCGCAGATCCTGACTGGATTCCAGCAAATGGCTGGCGAAGGAGTGGCGCAGGCGGTGGGGATGAAGGTGCTCCGGTAGGCCGCGCACCACCGAGAGCTGCGCTAGGCGCTTCTGGATTGCTCGATGCCCCAACCGCTGCCCCCGTTGACCGACGAAGAGCGCCGTTTCAGCGCTGGCCGCCAAACTGGCCCGGCAGGTGAGCCACGCGGTGAGTGCCTGCTGAGCGCGTCGCCCTACGGGCACCTGGCGAGGTTTGCTGCCTTTCCCCATCACCCGCACATGGTTGGCCGCCAACTGGCTCACGTCCAACGCCGCCAGCTCGGCCAAACGCAGACCGCTGGAGTAGAACAGCTCCAGCATGGCCTGGTCACGAAGCGAGAGCGGCGAGCCGTCGTGGGGCGTATCGAGAAAGCGTGCCAGCGCATCCACATCCAGTGGTTTTGGCAGATGGCTGGGCTGTTTGGGGGTGCGCAGCAAACGGATCGGGTTATCCATCAGCACCTGATCCCGTACCAGCGCGTCGGCAAAGCGCGATAGCGCTGCGCGACGGCGGGCCAAGCTGCGCGGCGACAGCCCCCGGCTACGCTCGGCACCAAGGAAAGCCCTTGCCAGCGCCGTGTCCAGCGCGCTGGCCTGGATCACACCTCGCTGTTCGGCAAACTGACAGAATGCGGATAAATCCTGACGATAGGCCGCAACCGTCGCGGGGCTCGCGTGGCTGGCCAGTGTCGCTAAATAGCCCGCCACGGCGTCTACCAGGGTCTCTGGGCTACCCATGGTGCTCCGCACCATGCGGCCCTAACCGCAGCAGCAGTCGGGCGACGATATCGCCCAGGTACTCGGTAAACAGCGTGTCCATGCTGGCGCGATAACACTCGGGGTCGGGGCTGGCGAGCAGTAAATAGCCCAGTTGCTCGCCAGCCGAGAGCCGTGTGATCGCACAGGAGCCTGCCTTGCGGGGCGCCTTGGTGTGGGGCAGCAGGCACTTCCAGTCGCTGACGCTCAGCTTGGCGCAGCGGCTGGTACGGCCATCCAGCAGCGCCGCTAGGCGGGCGCTGGCGTGCTGATCGAGAATATGGCGCGGCGGCTGAGGCGGCGTCGGCTCGGCATCGCTCAACGCAGCGGGGCACCATAAGGCCATTGCCGGGGTTTGGAAACGCTCGCTCAACTGCGTCGCCAGCGCCTGGGCCAGCGCATCGCGATCTTCCGCTTCGACCAGGCTGAGCAGCGTTTCCCGCAGGCGACGGTACTGAGCTTCGTTATGGCGTGCGGTTTCCAACAGATGCTCAAGCCGCCCTTCTGCCGTTTCGGCTCGCTGACGCAGGTCGATCACCAGCCGCTCCAGCAGCGATACCGCGCCATCGATATGGGGATGCGGGACTTTGAGCTGCTGCAGCAGCCCTTCACGGCCAATAAAAAAGTCGGGGTGACGGGCCAGCCAAAACGCCACTTGATCCGGATCGAGCGTTTTGCGCGGCTCAGGAGCTTGAGACATCGCCGTTCTCCTCGAATTAGTTGAGTGATACCCGACCGTCAAATACCCGCGTCGCGGGGCCTACCATGACCAGCGACGCCTCGGGATCCGGCCACTCGATGCTTAACTCGCCGCCGGGCAAATGGACTTTCACCGGACTTTTTAACAGCCCTTGGCGAATACCGCTGGCCACCGCCGCACAGGCGCCCGTGCCACAGGCCAGAGTTTCACCGCTGCCACGCTCGAACACCCGCAGACGAATCTCGCTGGGCGAGACCACCTGCATGAAGCCGACGTTGACCCGCTTGGGAAACCGAGGATGCGACTCCAACAGCGGCCCCAAGCGTTCCACCGGCGCGCGCTCCACGCTTTCGACCTGGAGAACAGCATGCGGATTGCCCATGGAGACCACGCCAAGCTGTAGCGTGTCGCCTTCGACCTCTACCTCGTGCAGCGGCTGGTCCCCCGACGCGTCGAAAGGCAGCGTTGCCGGGTTGAAGCGCGGCCTGCCCATGTCCACCCGCACCATGCCGTCGTGCTGCACGTTGAGCACTAACGGGCCACCGGCGGTTTCCACATGGATTTCATGCTTGTGGGTCAGGCGCTGGTCACGCACGAAGCGGGCAAAGCAGCGCGCGCCGTTACCGCAGTTTTCTACTTCGCTGCCGTCGGCGTTATAGATGCGGTAGCGAAAGTCCATGTCCGGATCGCGGGGCGGCTCGACGATCAGCAGTTGGTCAAAGCCAATGCCAAAGCGCCGGTCCGCCAGCTGACGGATCTGCTCGTCCCGCAGGCGCGCCCGCTGGGTGACCAGGTCCACCACCATGAAGTCGTTGCCCAGGCCGTGCATTTTGGTGAAGTGCAGCAGCATCAGCGTGCCCCTTCCGGCAGCAGCGCCTCGCCGGCCCACAGGCTTTCCAGCGTTTCCCGAGCGCGCACCACGTGGTAGGTGTCACCATCCACCATCACCTCCGGCGGGCGCGGGCGGCTGTTGTAGTTCGAGGCCATGACGAAGCCATACGCCCCGGCCGAGCGCACTGCCAACAGGTCGCCTTCGGCGATAGCAAGCTCGCGCTCTTTGCCTAGGAAGTCACCGGTTTCACACACAGGGCCGACCACGTCGTAGGTGGCGGTATTCCGTACTTGGCGGGTATCCACCGGCACGATGGCCTGCCACGCTTGATAAAGCGCCGGACGAATCAGGTCGTTCATGGCCGCATCGACGATGGCGAAGTTCTTGGTCTCGCCGGGTTTCAAGAACTCTACCCGGGTGAGCATCAATCCGGCGTTGGCCGCAATGGAGCGGCCCGGCTCGAACAGCAGCGTGAGCTGTTCACCGCCTTCCCAGCGGGAGAGACGCGCCAACAGTTGGCTGGCGTAATCGAAGGGCTGGGGTGGCTTCTCGTCCCGGTAGGGGACGCCTAAGCCGCCGCCCAAATCCAGATGGTCGATCTCGATGCCGCGCTCACGCAGGCGCTCCATCAGCACCAGCAGGCGCTCCAGGGCATCCAGGAACGGCGCGGTTTCGGTGAGCTGCGAGCCGATGTGGCAGTCAAGCCCGGTCACCCGCAGGTTGGGCAGGCTAGCGGCCAGCTGGTACACCTCCAGCGCCTCGTCCACCGGAATACCGAACTTGTTGTCCTTCAAGCCGGTGGAAATGTACGGGTGGGTCCCCGCATCCACGTCGGGATTGACGCGCAGCGAGACCGGAGCGACTTTCCCCAGCTCGCCCGCCACGGCGTTCAAGCGCTCGAGTTCCGGGCGCGACTCGACGTTGAAGCATTTGATGCCGACCTCCAGCGCACGCGCCATCTCCTGGGGCTGCTTGGCGACGCCAGAAAACACCACTTTGGCGGGGTCACCACCGGCTTTGAGCACTCGCTCCAGCTCGCCCACGGAGACGATGTCGAACCCGGCGCCTAGGCGCGCCAACAGGCCCAGCACGGCCAGGTTCGAGTTGGCCTTCACCGCGTAGCAAATCAGGTGCGGGTGACCGCCAAGCGCTTCGGTGTAGGCACGAAAGTGGCGCTCCAGGGTCGCTTTGGAGTAGACGTAGCAGGGTGTTCCCAGCTTATCCGCCAGCTGCGTTAACGGTACGTCCTCGGCGTAGAGCACGCCGTCGCGGTAGTTAAAGTGATCCATTACCCCTCCTGCTCGGCGGCCGAATCGGATGTGTCATCAGGCAAATAGAGTGGCCCTTTCTGGCCACAGCCGACGAGTAGCAGCGCGGCCAGCAGCAGCGCGCTAAGTGTGATCGCGTGACGCATCATGACGTACCCTTGAGCGCCGCCAGCGCTTCACGGGCACGGCTGGCCGCCGCGCGCACTTGGTCAGGCGCGGTGCCGCCAATATGGTTACGGGCGGCCACCGAGCCCTCCAGGGTCAGTACGTCAAAGACGTCCTGCGCGATGATATCGGAGAACTGCTGAAGCTCTTCCAGCGTCATTTCAGAGAGGTCCTTCTTGGTTTTCAGGCCGTAGGCGACTGACAAACCAACGATTTCATGGGCATCGCGGAAGGCCACGCCTTTACGCACCAGGTAGTCCGCCAGATCGGTCGCGGTGGAGAAGCCGCGACGCGCCGCTTCGTACATGCTCTCTTTCTTCGGCTCGATGGCAGGCACCATGTCCGCAAAGGCTTTCAGACAGTCGCGCACGGTGTCGACGGCGTCGAACAGCGGCTCTTTGTCTTCCTGGTTGTCCTTGTTGTAGGCCAGCGGCTGCGACTTCATCAGCGTCAGCAGCGCCATCAGATGGCCATACACGCGGCCGGTTTTACCACGCACCAACTCGGGCACGTCGGGGTTCTTCTTCTGCGGCATGATGGAGGAGCCGGTGCAGAAGCGGTCGGGCAGGTCGATGAAGTCGAACTGGGCGCTGGTCCACAGCACCAGCTCTTCGCTCATGCGCGACAGGTGCATGAGCAGAATGCTGGCAAAGCTGGTGAATTCGATGGCGAAGTCGCGATCCGACACCGCATCCAGCGAGTTTTCCGCCGGGCGGTCGAAGCCGAGCAACTCGGCGGTTACGTGGCGGTCGATGGGGTACGTCGTGCCCGCCAGGGCGGCGGCACCCAGCGGCATCACGTTCACACGCTTGCGGCAATCCAGCAGGCGCTCGTGGTCACGGGCCAGCATCTCTTGCCACGCCAGCAGGTGATGGCCAAAAGTGACCGGCTGGGCGGTTTGCAGATGGGTGAAGCCCGGCATGATAGTGTCGGCTTCGCGCTCGGCAAGTTCGATCATGCCCTCGCGCAGGCGTGTCAGCTCCGCTTCGATCACGTCGATCTCATCGCGCATGAACAGGCGAATGTCGGTCGCGACCTGGTCGTTGCGCGAGCGGCCGGTGTGCAGCTTCTTGCCGGTAATGCCGATTTTGTCGGTCAGGCGTGCTTCGATGTTCATGTGCACGTCTTCCAGCGGCACCGACCAGTTGAACTCGCCCCGCTCGATTTCGCCCTGGATCTCGGTCAAGCCGTTGATGATGGCATCACGCTCGTCGTCGGTCAGCACGCCCACTCGCGCCAGCATGGTGGCGTGGGCGATCGAGCCCTGAATATCCTGGCGCGCCAGGCGCTGGTCGAAGGTCACAGACGCGGTAAAGCGCGCAACAAAGGCATCGGTGGGCTCGCTGAAGCGACCGCCCCAAGACTGGTTCGTAGCTTGGCTCATCGGTGAGATATCCTGCTGACAAATCTAATGGAGTCGTTAAGAGAAAGTGTACCAGAGTCACTGCGTGGAGCGGCATGCCATTTGCGATCGCACCCCTTACGAGGTCGGGGCGGCGGGGCTGGTGGTGTCCACCGGCGACTCCAAAAAGTGCCGAAGCGCGCTCAGCGACATCGGGCGGGCGAAGTAGTAGCCCTGGAAGTGGTCACACTGCAGAGTGCGCAGGTGATGAAACTGTTCGGCGGTTTCGATGCCTTCGACGAGCACCTCCAGCCCCAGCTTGTCGGCCATGGTGACCACGCCCTCGACAATGGCCGCGTCGCGGGAGTCCGTGGCCACGTCGCGCACGAACGAACGGTCGACTTTCAGCTTGTTGATCGGCAGTCGTTTCAGGTAACTCAGGCTGGAGAAGCCGGTGCCGAAGTCGTCGAGCGCGATGTGAACGCCCAGCTGGCGCAGCGCTTGCAGGGCTTGAATGGTGTGCTCGGCACTATCCATCAACACGCCTTCGGTCAGCTCCAACTCCAACAAGGCCGGCGGTAAACCGCTGCGCGCCAGCACCTGCTGTACGGAATCCAAAAAGCCCGGACGCTGAAACTGCATGGGCGACACGTTGATCGCCATGGTCATGGGTGCCGCGCTTTGTGCATTGAGCGCGACCGCGTCACGACAGGCCGTTTCCAGCACCCACTCACTGATCGGGATGATTTGACCGGTATCCTCGGCCAGAGCAATGAACTGACCCGGCGGAATGTTGCCACGCTCGGGGTGGTGCCACCGAATGAGCGCTTCGACCCCGGCGACGCGACCGCTGTGATGTATCTGCGGCTGGTAATGGAGCTCGAACTGCTGCTGTTCGATGGCCTGCTGCAGCGCATGGCGCAGATTGACCCGTTCGGTCACCTTGCGGTTCAGCTCGTCGGTATACCACTGGAAGGTGTTACGCCCCCGCCGCTTGGCTTTATACATGGCAAGATCGGCTTGTTGAATCAGTTGGCGGGGCGCTTGAATCGTCCCATCGTCGGTGGCGATGCCGATACTGGCGGTAATGCGTAGCTCGCTACCACGATACCAATAGGGGGCCGACACTCTCGCCAGCAGCCGCTCGACCACCTGCAGCACGTCATCTTCGTGGGCCAAGTCCGGCAGCAGCACGATGAATTCGTCGCCTCCAAAGCGCGCTACGGTATCCCAAGGGCGCAGCTCTTCCTCCAGGCGCTTGGCGACGTCGCGCAGGATATAGTCGCCCACTTCATGGCCCAGAGTGTCGTTGATCGGTTTGAAGTCATCCAGATCGATGAACAGTACGGCCAAGTACCGGTGATAGCGCCGGGCCAGCAAGCAGCCTTGATCGAGACGCTGGTCGAGCATGAGCCGGTTGGGCAGCCCGGTCAGCGCGTCGTGGTTGGCGTTATGACTCAGCTGAGCCTGGTACTCTCGCTGGGCGGTAATGTCGTTTTGCGCGCCGATGAAGTGCGTCACGACGCCCCCCTCATCGCGCACTGGTGAAATATAGAGGTCGTTCCAGAAAGGAGCGCCGCTGCGGCGATAGTTACGAATCACCACGTGGACATCGCGCTGCGCTTTGATGCCCTCACGCAGCTGCGCCAGGGTAGCGGGGTCGGTATCGGTGCCCTGTAAAAAGCGGCAGTTGCGACCCAGAGCATCCTCGCGGGAGTACCCGGTAATGCGCTCAAACGCGGCATTGACGTAGACCATGGGCAAATCGGGACGCTGGGCATCCACGATCACCACCCCGTTGGTGCTGGACTCCACGCTGCGCTCCAACAGCGTCAGCTGCCGCTCGGTATCTTTGCGTTCGGTGATGTCCTGGGTCGACCCCTGCACCTGAATGATCTGCCCCAGCTCATCGCGCACGGCACGGCCAATCACCCGCACCCAGCGCCGCCGTCCTCGCTGGGTAATGATTTCGAACTCTTCATCGAAGCTTACCCCCTGCTCGCAGCAGGCGGAGAAGACGGCTTGCAGACGCGGCCGCGCGCTGGGAGTGTAAAACCCAATGGCTTCTTCCAAAGTAGGCTGATGCCCCACCGGCATATCGTGCAGACGGCACACCTCCTCGGACCAGATGGGCAGCCCCACCGCCATGTCCAAATACCAACCGCCGATATGCGCCGTTTCACCGGCAATGCGAAACAGGCGCTGGTTGCGCCTAAGCTGCTTCTCCACCGCTTTGCGCCGGGTAATGTCCCGCGCGATGACGTAGATCACCTGATCACCGGCGGAGGCCGACACTTCCAACCAAACCCGCTTACCGTCTAACGTCAGCGCGCACACGTCGAAAGCACTGACCTTCTCCCCGCGGCACAAGCTTGCCAGCGCCGCTTCGATCACGGGATGATCACGCGTCTCGATCACGACACCGCACGGCTTTCCCAGGAGGGCGTCCGCTGAGTAGCCGAGCAGCGTCTCGAAGGTGGGATTGACGCTGAGCAGCGTACCCGCAAAGTCAATGCAACAGAACAAATCCTGCGAGAGCAGGAAGAACTGGTCGAGCTTGCCTTGCGGTTCAGCGAGGGGCATGGCGTTTCCTAAATAGGCGTTCAACGCATTCAGTGCTGGCCTTAAATATGGCCGGTTATTTTTACTGTGTGGCTGGGTGCTTTATGATGAGAATTATCACAGTTCGACGCGCCGTGTCAGCGGCAAAGGGAGAATCAGGTGTCATCCATCACTAAATTGCGCATTGCCACGCGTAAAAGTCAGTTGGCCATGTGGCAGGCCGAGTACGTCCGCGACCGCTTGATGGCGGCACATAGCGGTCTGGAAGTTGAGCTTGTCCCCCTCTCCACCAAAGGTGACAAAATTCTCGATACGCCTCTCTCCAAAATTGGCGGGAAAGGGCTATTCGTCAAGGAGCTCGAAGACGCCATGCTGGATGGGCGCGCCGACATTGCCGTGCATTCGATGAAAGACGTGCCGATGCACTTTCCAGAAGGCTTGGGGCTCTCGGTGATTTTAGAAGGGGCAGATCCCACCGATGCGTTTGTGTCCAATCACTATAACAGTATCGACGAGCTGCCCGAAGGTGCACGTATCGGCACCGCCAGCCTGCGCCGTGGCCTGCAAATGCGCGAAGCACGCCCGGATCTCCAGATTCTCAACCTGCGCGGTAACGTACAAACCCGTCTTGGCAAGCTCGACGACGGCGAATTCGATGCCATTATCCTGGCGACCTCCGGCCTGCAGCGTTTGGGTCTCGACGCACGGATCGCGCAAGCGCTGCCTCCCGAAATCTGCCTGCCTGCCTGTGGCCAAGGCGCGCTGGGCATCGAGTGCCGCCTGCACGACCCCGAGCTGATTGCGCTGCTGGCCCCCTTGGACGACCAGGACACCGCCACCCGCGTGCGCGCCGAGCGCGCCATGAATACCCGCCTGGAAGGCGGCTGCCAAGTGCCCATTGCCGGGCATGCCATTCTGGATAAAGCCAACGACACCCTGTGGCTACGCGGGCTTGTCGGTAACCCCGAAGGCACGGAAGTGCTGCGCGCCGAAGGCCGTGGTTCTATCCACGAGCCGGAAGCGCTCGGTATTCGGATTGCCGAAGAGCTGCTGGATCAAGGCGCTGGCGATATCCTGGCCGAGGTGTACGGCCGCCACGTATGAACCAACCGGTACTGATTTGCCGCCCCGGAGAGCGGGGGCAAGCCCTGGCGGATGCCTTACGCGAACGCCATGGCTGGGTGGAGCCGCTTGACATGATGCGCCTGGAGACGCTGCCTGAAGAGGCCGCCCAGCGCCAAGTCTGGTTGGATATTGATCAGTACCATAAGATAGTGGTGGTCAGCCCCTTCGCTGCGCACTGTTTGAGCGAGGCGCTGGATCGCTACTGGCCCCAACTCCCCGTCGGGATTGATTACTATAGCGTTGGACGGGGCACTGCCAGCATACTGTCCGATCAGCTTGGGGTGCGGGTGCGTATTCCTTCGCCCCAACAGGGGGAGGACACCAGTGAAGCGCTGCTCTCGCTGGCATCGCTTCGCCAGTTGACGCACCAGCGCGTACTGCTGGTGGCAGGCGAAGGGGGTCGCACGCTAATCGCCGACACCCTGGCGGCACGCGGCGCCCAGGTGACTCGTTTGGCGGTCTACCGGCGAACGTATCAGCCGCCGCCCCCCGCCCTGCGCGAGCGCCTACACAGTGGCGACTACCGGGCGCTGATCGTCACCAGCGGCGAACTGCTTGAATATCTGGCAAAATGGTGTGGTCCAGCAGCGTTGAACCAACCGCTAATCGTTTCCAGTCACCGTTTAGCTACACTGGCCGGTAAACTGGGTTTTTGTGACCTCAAGATGGCGTCGGGAGCAACGCCGGCTGCGCTGGTGGCCGCGTTGGATCGGTCCTGCAACCCATAGGGTGCCGATGTCGATCAAGGAACTTAATAAGGGCTAGCGACAGATGAGCAAACAACCAAACGAGCAGGAAGGCGTCAACAACACGTCTGCCGATGCATCCCAAGCGAGCACGCCGTCGAGCGATACTGCGGCCTCCTCGGCGAAAAGCGAGTCGACTGCTGGCAGCGCCTCCTCGTCTTACGCGGCCAAAAATAGCCGCTCGCGCCGCCGTAACAAAGGTGGCCCGACTAATTCCCACACGAGCGCATCCAGCGCCAGTGCAACCACGTCCAGCCCCGCTCAGGAAAGCGCCTCTAAACAGACAAGCGCCCCTAACGATACCAAAGCGACGGCAGCAGATACCAAACCGACTGCCACAGCTAGGCCTGCAGCGTCCACATCTGCTAAAAGTGGCAACACATCCGCTACGGGCAGCACAGGCAAACCGACGCCGCCCACTTCTACCGGTGGTGGTGGCAGCAAAGGTGGCGGCGTAGCCCTTGCCCTGGTGATTATCCTGGCACTCGCCCTGGGGCTGGTCGCTTGGCAAGGATGGCAGCGCCTGGATAGTCAGCAGCAGCGCTTGGATGAGCTGGCACAGCAAGCGCAAAACAGCGCCTCCCAGCAAGCCGTCAGCGAGCTTGAAACACGTATCGATGAAGGCGAAGCCGAACGTAGCCGGGCACTAGACAGCACCATGAGCGAACTGCGTAGCGAGCTGGATAGCTACCGCAGCGAAGTGAACGGCACGCTGGACGACGTACTGGCACAGCTTTCTCAAGAGCAGGACACCGACGAGCGCGACTGGCTCCACGCCGAAGCCGCCTACCTGCTGCGCTTGGCGAACCAGCGCCTACAGCTGGAAGGTGACGTAGAGGGTGCTGCCGCCCTACTGCGCACTGCCGATGCCCGCCTAGCCGATGCCGATAACCCGGCACTGACGCCCGTGCGTCGCGAGATTGCCAACGAGCTCGCCGCGCTGGATGCCGTGCCTCAAGTGGACCGCACCGGTATTTACTTGGCCCTGAATGCCCAGCAAGAGCGCGTGGCAGGTCTACGTCTGTCTCAAGAAATCGAAGAGCGCGCCGTGACGTCGAGCATCGAACAGCCGCCTACCGGCACGTTCCAGCGCCAGCTTGCCCGGTTCGGTGAAGAGCTCAAAGACCTCGTCGTCATTCGTCAGCACGATGAAGCACTGGAAGCGCTGATCACCCCTGAACAAGAGTCCTATCTGCGCCAGAGCCTGCGCCTGATTCTTGAGCAGTCTCAGCTAGCGCTGCTTAAAGAGGAGCCGGAGCTGTACGAAGCGAGCATCGACAAAGCTCTGGAACTGCTGAACGGCTACTACGACACCGAGCGTGAAGAGACCCAGAGCGTGATTGCCCGCCTGCAAGAGCTGAAACAGGTTCAGGTACAGCCCGAGCTGCCGGACATCAGCGCCTCTCAACAAGCGCTGGCCAGCTTCATCGACAATCGCTTCGAGTCGCGCCGTCAGGATGGAGGTGATGCATGAGAAAACTCATCCTGCTAATTGTTGCGGGCCTTGCGGTTGGCGCACTCTTCGGGCACCTGATGATGTCGGTGCCCGGCTATTGGCTGATTCGGGTCGGTGACACGTCGGTTCAAACCTCGTTCTGGTTTGGTCTGGTGCTGTTGCTGGGTGCCTTTATTGTGCTGCACTTCGCGCTGCGCCTGCTCACCGGCATTATTCGCCCAGTGGGTCGTTTCCGCACCTGGAACAGCCGTGCCCGTAACCGTCGCGCCATGAAACGCACCGTGCGCGGCTTGGTGGCGCTCACTGAAGGCCGCTGGAAGAAAGCGGAGAAAACCTTGGTGCGCGCCGCCGACGACTCCAGCACGCCGCTGGTGAACTACCTATCGGCCGCGTTGGCCGCTCACTACCAGGGCCACCACGAGAAGTCTCAAGAGCATCTGAACCAGGCCCAGCTGACCACCGACGGTGCGGATACCGCCATTGGCTTGATGCAGGCACAGTTGATGATCGACCGCCAGCAGCCGGAAGAGGCCCTGGCGATTCTCAATCGCCTGGATAAGCAGCTCACCAATCATCCTCAGGTACTGAAGCTTCTGAAGCAGGTACACCTGAGCGTCAACGATTGGGAAGGCCTGCGTCGCCTGATTCCACGCTTGGCCGCGCAAAAGCTCATCACGCAGCAGGAGCGCGAACAGCTGGAGTTCAAAGCGTATCGCGAGCTGATCATCTTCGAAGCGAAGAACCCTACCAATATCGAACGGGTTCGCGGGCTGTGGGCGGATATGCCCGACTACCTGCGCGGCAATACCGAGCTGATCGTGCTCTATACCGAGGCACTGCTACACGCCAACGAAGAGCCGATTGCCGAGCGTTTGCTGAACCACTCGCTGGATAACCACTGGGACGCCCGCTTGGTCAAGCGCTACGGTCTGCTCAACGTGGATGCCGCTCGCCAGCTGGCCAAGGCCGAAAAGTGGCTGCAAGAGCGCCCCAACGACCCCGAACTGCTGCTCGCCTGTGGCCGCCTGTCGCTGCGTGTAGGGCAGTGGGAAAAAGCGCTGGAGTACTTTGAAGCCAGCCAGCGCCAGCGCCCCAATGGCGAAGTGTGTGCCGAGCTTGCCCGCCTCTACGCAAGCCTAGGCGAGCACAACAAGAGCCAGCTCTACTATCGTCACAGTGTGGATATGCTCGCCAAATCTCTGCCATCGCTGCCCCAACCCAGCGATGCCAGTGACAGCACGCAAAGCGATAAGAAGGCAGCGAAAAAGACGGCGTAACCGCCTTCTTTAACGCAAAAAGGGTGCCCACGGGCACCCTTTTTTTTATGACGCTTCGCTACACGCTCTCGGCAGGCTTCTCTGGGGCCGCTGTCTGCAGCTCAGACGTACAGTGACCACAGCGGACGGCCTTGATCGGCACCACCATAAAACAGTACGGGCAGGGCTTTTCGGTCGGGTCTGCCGGTGCTACCGCCTCTTCGCGCTTTAAGCGGTTGATGGTACGCACCAGCAAAAACACCACGAACGCGACGATGGAGAAGCTCACCACCGCGTTGATAAACAGCCCCACGTTCAGCGTCACCGCCCCCGCCGCTTGAGCTTCCGCCAAGGTGGCATAGGGCGCTCCCGCCACGCCTTCCCGCAATACAACAAACAGATTCGAAAAATCGATCCCACCCACCAACAGGCCAATCAGCGGATTCATCACGTCTTTGACAAGGCTTTGCACGATCAGCGTAAACGCCCCGCCAATGATGATACCCACCGCCATATCAATCACATTGCCCTTAACGGCAAACTCGCGGAATTCCCGGAAAAATTTAGCCATACGCCTTTTAACCTCACCAAGCCAATGAAACGCCAAGGGCTAAGTTGTCCTGAGAGAAGAATGGGCCAAGGCGACAAACGCGGCAAGAGGTGAGCAAGGCGCGACGCGGATCACTGCTTGAAGGCCGCCATCACTGCGTCCAATGCAGCCTTGTATCCCTGAACCCCCAGGCCCGCAATTACGCCGTCTGCCCGTAGCGAAACATAGGAGTGGTGGCGAAACGCCTCGCGCTTGTGCACGTTAGAGAGGTGGACTTCGATGACTTGGCCATCAAAGGCGTTCAACGCATCGAGAATCGCCACCGAGGTATGGGTATAAGCCGCCGGATTGATGATGATGGCCTGCGTGCCATCCACCCTCGCTGCGTGGATGGCGTCGATGAGTGCGCCTTCATGGTTACTTTGCAGGCAGGTGATCTCCCAGCCTGCCATGACCGCTTTTTCACGCAGCAGGTTGTTCACATCATCGAGTGTGTCATAGCCATAAATCTCTGGCTGTCGCGTGCCTAATAAATTGAGATTAGGCCCATGTAACACCAATACTTTGCCCTGCTGCATAGCGCTCTCCTGCGGTGATGTGGTTAGCCGTGTTGCGTTTGTCGCCTCGTTCTAACACCTTCCCGCAAGCACCGCCAGCGCCTTGTCCAGGGATGCCTGCTGACGGCGTGCATACAGCGCGATTTCATCAATTACAGAAGCTCCCAGGTCACGCTCGAACTGAGCTTGGTTGGCTTGGCTGGCGTATTCGTCGCGCTGCTCGCCGCCCAGGTTCGACTGGAAGATGCCCGCCGCGCTAACCGGCAGGAAGTCCTCATAAATCATGGGCTGGCAAGTCAGCGCGCCTTGCTCGATGAGTGCTTCAAGGGTATCCGCGTTAATCTGCGCGGGTAGTGATGCAGTGGTACCCGGCACGGCGTGATAGTGGAAGAACGCCAGCCCTTCACGACGTAGCGTGGCGTGGTCGTCTGGGAATGCTTGGAACACTTCCGCCAACTGCGCCTGATGAGCGCTGTTATCTTTAGCGGGAGGCAACTGCTGCGACTGGGCCAGCAGGCGGTCGTATAACGCACGCCCTTTCTGGGTGAGGGCAACGCCGCGCTGCTCGATTTCACCGAAGCGGGCGGTGTGATGCCCCGCCACGCTGTCGGCAAAGGTAATGGTCTCTTCCAGCGCTTTGAAACTGGTTTGGCGCAGTAGAATCGGGCAGCGGCGACGGGGCGGGCCTTCGATTACCGCCTTGGGGTCGATGCCAACGTTCGGCATCTGCTGCTGTACTGCATCAATATCCAAAGTGCGCGGGGTTAAATGGTTGATATGCGGGCCACGAAAGCTCACCACGTCGGCAATAAGCCGATGCTCCTGGTGTAAACGGTCATAGGTGGCGCGATCCACGGTGGCATCGTGATGCCAGCGAAACGTATCTAGCGCGGCCTGCACGAATGCCTTGGCATCGGCCGCGTTTAGGCCACCTTGCGCTTCACAGCGGGCGATCAGCGCCTGGGCCGCGGGCGTGACGATCTCACGGCGAGAGAGAATGTCCCGCGCCTGCTCACGCAGCTGTGGGTTCTCGATGAGCTCAAGGCGCAGCAGCGAGGTAAAGACGCGGAAGGGATTGCGCTTCAAGGCGTCATCATCCACCGGGCGAAACGCCGTGGAGTGAACCGGCACACCGGCGGCGGCCAAGTCGTAATACCCCACGGGGTGCATGCCCATCACCGCAAACATACGTCGCAGCAGTGACAGCTCTTCAGGCAAACCAACGCGGATCGCTCCATGCCGCTCAACGCTAAGGCGCGCTAGCTCGTCCGATGCTTCGAGTGTGTGGGCTAAGGTGGCATTTTGGGCCAAGACATCACGATTCACGCTCTCCACCAGCGAGAGCAACGTGCCGTATTGCGGCACTTCCTGTTGATACATCGCCGACATCGCTTTGGAAAACTGATCGCGAATATCGTCGACACTTACATAAGCAGCATCCATGGGGCGTCCTGTTGGTCATCTTGTGGGGGTTATGACGATTACCATAGTAGCGCTGCAGCGACGGGGAAAATTGCATAAATTTGGCCGTTATCTTCATTAACACGCCTTGAGCCCCCGCCACAGCCCATGGTGTTACGGTTACACTAAGCCTTTCTGTTTCGACAATTCTACGCTTCGACAAAGGCCACCGTTTAGATGACTGCCTCACGCTCGCCGCTACCGCTCTATCTGGGCTTGCCCATGTGGGCCAACCAGGATTGGCAGGGCAGCCTCTACCCGCGCCAAGCCAAAACCGACTTGCTCAGTGATTACGCCGCGGTGTTTTCCAGCGTGGAGGGCAATACGACGTTTTACAGCGGCGCCCCCAAGCCCGATACCATCGCTGCCTGGGCGCGCCAAGCACCCGCCCATTTTCGCTTTTGCTTTAAACTGCCCGCCAGCGTGACGCACGACCAGCGGCTCGGCAGTTTAGCCTCTGCTTGGGAGTTCATAGAGGCACTGACGCCGCTCCATGACCGGCTTGGCCCGACCATGGTCCAACTGCCGCGTGATTTCGGCCCCTCAGAGCTGCCTAAACTCGAAGCCTTGCTCGCCCACTGGCCAACGCAGCTACCCTGCGCTGTCGAGGTGCGCCATCCTGTTTTTTTCCACAAAGGTGAGGAGGAGAAAGCCCTCAACCGATTGTTGATAACTTATGGGGCCAACCGCGTAATGCTGGATGTGCGGCCTGTGTTCTCGACCCCTGCCAACGGCCATCCGGGTCTTGCTCACGCTCAGCAGGAAAAACCGAAACTCCCGTTACACGTGCTCTCCACGGCAGAGCAACCGATTATTCGCTTCATCGGCCATATTGACAAAACCATCAATACTCGCTACTTCGCGCCGTGGATAGAGCGCCTAAAGCTGTGGATAAGTCAGGGGAAAACCCCTTTCTTATTTGTGCATACAGCAGATAACCGCGAGTCGCCCGAGATGGCGCGCGCGCTCTACGGCCTTCTTCAACAGCAGATGGCACTGCCTGCGCTTGAAGCCTTCGCCAACGAGAAGCAGAGCCAGCTATTTTAGGCCGTCTTTTTAGGCCGGCTGACTGGCAAGCCCTAGCATGATCGGATAAATTGCGCGTTCTTTCGGAAAAGTACGCTGGCAATTTCTCTATTTCCGAAAATCGGCGCAGCACGCCGATAACGACTCATTACAATTGAACGTAACACAGGTGATTTATGGCAAAACTTGCACATGCACAGTGGTCATCGCGTATGACCTTTGTGCTGGCCGCAGCGGGTTCAGCGGTTGGCTTAGGGAATATTTGGAAGTTCCCTTATATGGTGGGCGAAAGCGGCGGGGCTGCTTTCGTATTTGTTTATCTGCTTTGTATTGGGCTCATTGGCTTGCCCATTCTTGTCTCTGAGTGGCTTATCGGGCGGCGCGGTCAGAAGAACCCCGCAAGCACGATGTCCGAGCTGGCACGCCAAGCCAATAAATCCAGTATGTGGGCCGTGGTAGGCATCAGCGGCATCATTGGGGCGTTTTTAATTCTGTCGTTCTATAGCGTGATTGGCGGCTGGTCGCTCTACTACACCCTGAACTCCGTCACTGGCACCTTCAGCGGTCAAGATGCTGACGGCATCGGCGCGCTGTTTAATGGCATGCTCAGCAATCCTGGACTGCTGTTGCTCGGTCACTCGGCTTTCATGCTGTTGGTCATTGGCATTGTGGCTCAGGGTGTCACGAAGGGGCTTGAAGGCGCTGTGCGCATCTTGATGCCGGTGCTGGCGCTTCTGCTGGTCGTGCTGATCGGTTATGGCATGTCGACCGGCCATTTCGGCCAGGCGCTGGTATACATGTTCAACCCGGATTGGAGCAAGCTAAGCGCAGAGACGGTACTGGCCGCGTTAGGGCACGCTTTCTTCACGCTTTCGCTGGGTATGGGCATTATGATGGCGTATGGCTCTTACTTGGGCAAAGAGATCAACCTGATTCAAACCGCTCGTACCGTCATCATTATGGATACGGTGATCGCTCTCGGCGCAGGTCTTGCGATCTTCCCCATCGTGTTTGCGAACAACCTTGACCTAGCCTCGGGCCCAGGACTGATCTTCGTCACACTGCCCTTGGCATTTGGCAATATGGACGGCGGCTCTCTGCTCGGTTTGATGTTCTTCCTATTGCTCACTTTTGCGGCTCTGACGTCAGCCATTTCGCTGCTTGAGCCGGTGGTGGAGCTGATTGAAGAGCGCACTCCGCTGTCTCGCGTGGTCGCGACGATTGTTGCCGGTGTGGGGGCTTGGGCACTAGGTATTGCAGCCCTACTCTCCTTCAACGTATGGAGCGAGCCGCTCATGTTCGGCATGGGCGTGTTCGATTTGCTAGATACGCTGACCAGCAAAATCATGCTGCCGCTTACCGGTTTGGGCGCAATTCTCTTCGCTGCGTGGTGCTTAGAGCGCAAAAGCGTTGAGGCCGAACTTGGGCTGTCAGCCACGGGCGTCAGCGTATGGAACATCATCGCGCGCTATGTAGCGCCCGCGGGTGTCATCGCTGTCTTCGTCACAGGCTTGATCTAAGCCGTCACGGCCCCGCTAGCTGGCGGGGCTGTTCTATCGCACGCTGTTGTTAGTGCAATTCGCTCTCTTGCGGTTCGTCATCGTCCGGTAAGGGAGCGATATCCCGCGACAATTTCTGAAACTCCCGATGCAGCTCAATCCCTCTGCGTGCCCTTAGGCTACGCTGGGCGGCGCTGCGCCGACGTTGGGCATGCTCATCGACCTCCATACTCATGAATATGTCGAGCAATTCGCTTTTTACCGAGGTCATTCGTTCGACGTTTCTCATGATCGACGCTCCTCCAGGTGAAGTTGCCTACGTCCACCTGCATCCGTGACGACTGATTTTTAAATGATGCAGTGCGGCACGTCACTTCTTACTATAACCTACTTGACAAAATGATGACGAATCTTGAAGAAATGGGTTAACGCCCTTTAAACGGCAGTGATCATCGGTGAATCCCGCTGCCCTCTTCGCGTCACTCAGGCATACTGTGGCTACCCAGGCTGCATAAGCACGATCGAGAATTTAAGGAGCTGAACGTGAGCCGCGCCCTGTTCGATGAAATGAGACGCCGCATGGAGCATTTCCGTCGCTCCGAACAAAAGGTAGCGCGGTTCGTGCTGCGTAACCCCGATGAAGTGATCCATATGCGGATCGTGGACCTTGCCACCGAGGCAAAGGTGAGCGAACCCACCGTGGTGCGCTTCTGCCGTGCCCTTGGCTGCAACGGTTTCCAGGACTTCAAGCTTCAGCTCGCCCAGATGCTGGCCAGCGGTAGTCAGTTCGCCCAGTTCTCCATGAACGATAGCGACTCAGTGGCGGAGTTCTCTCACAGCATTTTTGACTCCACCGTCGGCACGCTGCTGTCGGTGCGCGACCGGCTCGATAACGATGCGCTGGGACGGGCCGTGAACGCGCTGGCCATGGCCAACCGGGTGGAGTTTTACGGCTTTGGAGCCTCTGGTGCCGTGGCCTTCGATGCCCAGCACAAGTTCTTCCGCCTGCAGATCTCGACCTCCGCCTACGCCGACCCCCACATGCAGAACATGTCGGCGGTGACGCTGCAAGAGGGCGATGTGGTGGTGGCGATTTCACAAACCGGGCGAACCAAGGCGCTGGTGGCCAGCGTGCGTTTGGCCCGCGAAGCGGGGGCGACGGTGATTGGCCTGTGCCCCAGCGAGTCGCCGCTGGCCCATGAAGTGAGCCTACCGCTGTTTATCGATGTGCATGAAGATACCGAGATTTACACGCCGCTCAGCTCACGCATCGCGCACCTGGTGCTGATCGACGTACTGGCCGTCGGTGTCGCGAAAACCCGTGGCCCCAAACTCGCCGAGCAGCTCAAAGCGGTGAAAAAGAGCCTGACCACGCTGCGTTACCCAGACGACCACTAACGGCGGACCAGCGCGACGTACGCTGTATACCCAGCCAGTGGGCGGGCTGTGCTAAACTAACCGCCCATTTTCCGAACCGGCAGCGGCTTATATGGACGACGTCACGGCGATACTTGATCAGCTCAACCCCGCTCAGCGGGAGGCAGTGAGCGCCCCCCAGGGCAATCTACTGGTACTGGCGGGGGCTGGCTCCGGTAAAACCCGCGTGCTGGTTCACCGCATTGCCTGGCTGATGCAGGCCGAGGGGCTCTCTCCTTACGCGCTGCTGGCGGTCACGTTTACCAACAAAGCGGCACGGGAAATGCGCACGCGCCTTGAAGCGCTGCTGGGTATTTCCATGCGCCACGTGTGGGTCGGCACCTTCCACTCCATTGCCCACCGGCTGCTGCGCACCCACTGGCAAGATGCCCGCCTGCCGCAACACTTCCAAATCATTGACTCCGACGACCAGCTCCGGCTGATCAAACGGCTGCTCAAAGATTACTCGATTGACGATGAGCGCTTCCCGCCCCGCCAGGTACAGGGGTTTATATCTGGCTGCAAAGAGGAAGGGCTGCGCCCTCATCAGGTGAACGTGAATGGCGATGCGTACCTCGCCCAAATGGTCGAGCTGTACGAGCGCTATCAGTTCACCTGTGAGCGCGGCGGGCTGGTGGATTTTGGCGAGCTACTCCTGCGCAGCCTGGAACTTCTGCGCGATAACCCGCCGCTGCTGAACCACTACCGCGAGCGTTTTGGGCATGTGCTGGTAGACGAGTTCCAAGACACCAACACCCTGCAGTACGCGTGGCTGAAACTGCTCACCGGCCAACAAACGCCGATGACGGCGGTCGGCGATGATGACCAGTCGATTTACGGCTGGCGGGGCGCCAAAGTGGAAAACATCCGCCGCTTTGAAGAGGAGTTTCCCCATACCCAGACGGTGCGCCTGGAGCAGAACTACCGCTCGACCAGCGCCATTCTGGATGCCGCCAACGCGTTGATTAGCCACAACACCGAGCGGCTGGGCAAAAACCTCTGGACCGACGGTATCGAGGGCGAACCGATCTCGGTATACGCCGGGTTTAACGACCTGGAAGAAGCTCGCTACATCGTCGATACCATCAAAGAGAAGGTCGAGGAAGGCTTCAATCGCCGTGATATCGCCATCCTATACCGCTCCAACGCCCAGTCGCGACTGCTGGAAGAGACGCTGATTCGCCAAGGCATGCCCTACCGCATTTACGGCGGCCACCGCTTTTATGAGCGGCTGGAAATCAAAAACGCCCTGGCCTACCTTCGCCTGCTGCTCAACCGGGACGACGACGCCTCCCTGGAACGCGTCATCAACGTGCCCACCCGAGGCATCGGCACCCGCACGGTGGAAATTGTTCGCCACCGCGCACGAGAACAGGGCGTTTCGCTCTGGCAGGCGCTCCACGACGCGATTCAGGATGGCACCTTAAGAGGCCGGGCGGGCAACGCCGTGCAGGCCTTCGCCAACCTAATCGAGCAGCTCGATAACGACGCCGCCGGGCTGCCGCTGCATGAGATCATCGACCATGTCACCGCGCACACCGGGTTAATCGAGCACCACAAAAGCGAGCGTGGCGAGAAGGGCCAGGCGCGGGTCGAAAACTTGGAAGAGCTGGTCACCGCCGCCCGCGCCTTCACCCATGGCGACGCCTTTGAAACCCCGGAAGCGGGCGAAGGCATGGCGGCGCTGGAAGCATTTTTATCAGAAGCTGCCCTCAACGCAGGCGACCACGAAGCCGAAGAGTTCGAAGACAGCGTGCAGCTGATGACGCTGCACTCGGCGAAAGGGCTTGAGTTTCCGGTGGTGTTCATCGCCGGTGTGGAGGAGGGGCTGTTCCCGCATAAGATGTCGGTGGAGGAGCCTGGGCGGCTCGAGGAGGAGCGCAGGCTTTGCTACGTGGGCGTTACCCGCGCCATGCAGAAGCTCTACCTGACCCACGCGGAAACCCGCCGTCTGCACGGTAAAGAGGTGTTTCCGCGTCCGTCGCGCTTCTTGCGTGAACTGCCACCCCACCTGCTGGAGGAGGTCCGCCTGCGGGGCCATGTGTCTCGCCCGGTGACCGCCTCGCGGCAAAGCTTCGCCCAAACCAGTATCGAGAGCGACGGCGAGCTCCCCGCGCTGCATGTCGGCCAGCGCGTCGAGCATCCGGTGTTTGGCGAAGGCATCATCCTCAATGCCGAAGGCGAAGGCGCCCGGGCGCGGGTACAAGTCAGCTTCGATGGCGAGGGCGTGAAGTGGCTCGTACTGGGGTTTGCCAAACTAACGCCGCGTTGAACCGACCGCCCCGATCAACCCAAAAAAAGGGCAAGGCAAGACAGAGACTTGCCCTATAAAAGCGGCTTAGCGCATACTGGCGGGCGGACACTGCGCTCACTGCGCTTATAAAAAAACAGCCTATAATTTCGGAGTCATGCCCGCCATGCAACGCCGCCAATTTTTGAAAACCGCCGGCCTGGGTGCCGCCGGTGTCGCTGCTGCCCCTTTCGTTTCTACCGCTAGCGCTAACGAAACCTACACCTGGGACATGGTCACCTCCTGGCCGAAGAATTTCCCCGCCCTCGGGACCGGCGCCAACGACTTTGCGCGTCGTGTGGAGCAACTCTCCAACGGCCGTATGCGCATTCGTGTACACGGTGCGGGCGAGCTGGTACCGGCACTGGAAGTGTTTGATGCCGTCGCCGCTGGCACGGCTGAAATGGGTCACTCCGCATCTTACTACTGGCGCGGCAAAGTGGCTGCGTCCCAGTTCTTTACCGCCGTGCCGTTTGGCATGACCACCACCGAAATGAACGCGTGGCTGTACCACGGCGGTGGCCAGGAGCTGTGGGACGAGATCTACGCCAACCACAATCTCAAGCCATTTGCCGTAGGCAACACCGGCACCCAGATGGCGGGCTGGTTCAAAAAAGAGATCAACTCCCTCGAAGACATGCAGGGCCTGAAGCTGCGCTTGCCGGGGCTTGCCGGGGAAGCCATGAACGGCATCGGTGTGAGCACCGTGAACATGGCCGGTTCTGAGATCTTCACCTCGCTGCAAACCGGTGCGCTTGACGCGGCGGACTGGGTGGGCCCCTACAACGACCTGGCCTTTGGCCTGCACCAAGTGGCGGACTACTACTACACGTCCGTGTGGAACGAGCCCTCTGCCGTCCTCGAAGGCACCATCAACCTGGATGCGTGGAACGCGCTGCCGGCGGATCTGCAGGACGTGATCCGTGAAGCGGCACGCGCCTCTAACCTCGCAATGATCAGCGAGTTTGCCTACCGCAACGCCCAGGCCCTGGAAACACTGGTGGAAGAGCACGGCGTGCAGCTACGCACGTTTCCGGAAGACGTTATGGCCGCGCTGTACGAATCCTCCAAGCAGGCGATTCAGCGTCAGGTAGAGAGCGATGAAGAGTCTCGCCGCGTTTACGAATCCTACTCGGCCTTCCAGAAAGTGGTGCGCCCGTTTAGCGACGCGGGTGAGTACGCTTACCTGAAGAGCCGCGACAACGTCGGCGCCTAACCTACCGGCCAACGTCAAAGGGCGCCTCGGCGCCCTTTTTGCTGCTGTGAATGGCTAAGGCGAGGGCGTACTAGCCATGCACGGCGCGGATACGGCCATTGTCATCCAGCGCCACCATGACAAAACGCGCTTCGGTGACTTTCTGGCGCTCCTCGATGTGGCGGCCATGGGGTGGGCGTACCCACACCTCGACATCGATTTTGATCGAGCTGTGGCCAATCTCCTGCACTTGGGTATAGACGCTCACCATGGACCCTACTCGCACCGGACTCAAAAAGTCCATGGCTTCGATGGCGACCGTCGCGGTGCGGCCACCCGCTTCACGCCCGGCTGCCAGCTCCGCCGCCTGATCCATATGATTGACCAACCAGCCGCCAGGAATATCGCCGTAGAGATTGGTATCTTGCCGAGAAGCCAGTAACTTTAAAGTGAGCTGCCCTTTAGGGGCCGGTACGTCGTCCAAGTCGGTGTCCAGCGGTGTCATAAGGTGGTCGCTTTGTAAGGTTATTGTTGTGGTGAAGGTCGGTCGGTGGCACGGAGGAGCGTAGCGTTGCTGCATCGCAACAGGTTGGGGATAGTTAATCATAAGAGGGGTAACGTTTGAAGGGCAATCGTTTGACGCGCCATTGTGGGCGGATTCAGCGGTGTTATCGCCTCTTGGTGGCGATCGCCTGGCTGCTTTGCTGCACGGTTGCCGTGGGGCAGCCAACGTCGGTCAGTGGCACCTTGGGCGCCGTTGGCTCCGATACCATGGCCGGACTGATGCTCCGCTGGGGGGAAGCGCTCGATCACCGCTATCCCGACATTAACCTGCAGTTTCAAGCGGGCGGCTCCGCCAGCGCGCCCACCGCGTTGGTCGCGGGGACGACACGCTTTGGCCCTATGTCGCGCCCTATGTCCGACACCGAACGCCAGCAATTCATCGAGCGATATGGATACCCGCCCCGAGAGTTGAAGGTGGCCCGAGATGCGCTGCTGCTAGTGGTGCATCGCCATAATCCGCTGGCATCGCTCACCCGCGAGCAGGCCGACGCGATTTTCTCCACCTCGTTAGATTGCGGTGGGCTGCGCCCCATCCGGCGCTGGGAACAACTGCTGCCCAGCGACCAGTGGCCCTACGGCAAGATTGCGCTGCATGGTCGCAACCTGGCCTCCGGCACGCACGGGCTGTTTCAAGACCGCGCCCTGTGCAATGGCCAATTTCGCCGCGATATCAGCGAACACCCCGGTTCTTCGGCGGTGATTGCCGCCGTGGGTGAGTCACCCAACGCCATGGGCTATGCCGGCTATAACCACCTGAACCCCATGGTCCGCGCGCTACCATTGATCGACGACACGGGCCACGCCATCCGTCCAAGCGTCGCGACGATTCAGGACGATACCTATCCACTATCGAGAGATCTCTACCTATACGTTAACCTCCCGCCCGGCGACACGCTGCCCCCGGCCGAGCAGGCGTTCATTGAACTGATCTTCTCTGAGGAGGGTCAGCAAATCGTTCAAGCGGCGGGATTCGTGCCGTTGCCCCAAGCTCAGCGCCAGCCGCCGCTACTGGCTCCCTGAGCTGTCACTTAACTGTCATAAACATACCGTAGGGTGGGACGCTTCGGCCATGTACGTACTTTTTGCCACGGCACTCGTTTCTTTATGATGTCGACATGACTCCCCCACGGCTACCTCTTTCGCGTCAGCCGCTGCGCCTCATTCACGACCGTATCGCTACCGGATTGATTACCGCCGGTGGCATCGGCGTTCTGTTGGCCATTCTTGCCATTGGCGTGTTCCTCGTGTGGGAAACGCTGCCACTGCTGACGTTTGGCGACGCCTTATCACTCAATACCTTATCGCCCCTGGCCTGGGGCACACTCAAAGCGGCACTTGCCGCCATGCTGTTCGCCACGCCTATCGCGCTAGGTGCCGCCATGTACTCGGCGCTATTCATGTCGGCTCGGCTGCGTGGCCGTATCAAACCTATGCTGGAGCTAATGGAAGCCATTCCCGGCGTAGTAGTAGGTTTCATTGCCGGACTACTGTTAGCCCCCTGGGTGGAACAACACTTGGCCAGCACCCTACTGGTGCTGGTGTGGCTGCCGCTAAGCGCGGGCTTGGCCGGTATTCTCTGGTATGTTGCCAGCGCCAAGGTGCGCCAGTGGCTGCCGCTCTCTTGGGCGGGCGTGTGGCTAATGCCGTGGCTCGCCATCATGATCACACTCGCACTATGGCTAGCCCCGCTCTTGGAGCACGCATGGTTTGGCGGCGACCTGCGCCGCATGCTCGACCAGCAGTACGGCCTGGACTACGCCACCCGCAACGCGCTGATCGTGGGGATCGCCATGGGGTTTGCGGTGATTCCCAGCATCTACTCGCTGGCAGAGGATGCCCTCGCCGATGTGCCCGCCAACTTGATGGAAGGTGCCCAAGCGCTCGGCGCGAGCCGCTGGCAGGCGCTCTGGAAGGTGGCCCTTCCTACGGCCGGGCCAGGGGTCTTCTCGGCGGTCATGATCGGTGCCGGGCGCGCCGTGGGCGAAACCATGATCGTTTTGATGGCCAGCGGTAACACGGCGCTCTTTAGCGCTAGCCCCTTTGAGGGACTGCGCTCCCTATCGGCGTCGATTGCCATCGAGCTGCCGGAAGCCTCCCCCGGTGGCATGACCTACCACCTGCTGATTTTTGCTGCTCTAGCGCTGTTTTTGTTCACCTTTTTAGTCAACACGCTCGCCGAGGTGGTTCGCCAGCGGCTGCGTCAGCGCTATCAACGACTAGGGGGTAACCGCTAATGCGTTGGCTCCCACGTCCGCCCCGCCTCACGGCCATGGGCAGCCTGCTATGGCCATGGCTATGCGCGGCCAGCGTTGCATTATCGCTGTTGATGTTGGCGACCCTGCTGACGCTGCTGGCCGCCCGTGGCCTTGGCCACTTTTGGCCCGCCACGCTGGAAGAAGTCACTCTACGCTCCGGCGAGACGGTGATCGGCCAGGCGGTGCGGGAGGCCCCACTGCCCAATGCGGCGGGCACAGAGCGGCTCTACTTTACCGGCAACCGCGATATCGACGGTAATAGCTGGCGCTGGGTGGCCTTGGACGACATCGCCACCGTCGCCGTACCCAACGACCTCATCCGCCTAGAACGGGCCCCCTGGGGCGACTTCATTGGCCGCCTGGAAACCGTCGAGAGCGATGGCCAGCGTTTCGAGGGAGATGCCGCCTGGGCATTTGTCGCCCAGGCCATGGCGCTTCCCGAGAGCCAGCGCCCCGTCGCCCAGCTACGGCTCACCGCTGCCGATGGCCATCGCGTGACCCAACCGTTGGCGGGCGTCATGCGCTTCCAAGCGCCCAACGCCATGTCCTGGGGGCAGAAAGTCGTCGTCTGGAGTGAGCGCATTTGGCAATTCCTCAGCGAAGGCCCGCGTGCAGCCAATACCGGTGGCGGCGTTTGGCCCGCTATTTTCGGGACGGTGCTGATGGTGATCCTGATGTCGGTCATCGTGACACCGTTCGGCGTGCTGGCCGCCATTTATCTCAACGAGATCGCGCATCAAAACCGCCTGACCCGCTTGGTCCGTATCGGCGTACGCAACCTTGCTGGCGTGCCGTCGATCGTATATGGGGTATTTGGCTTGGGGGTCTTCGTTTACGGTATCGGGGGCTCCATCGATAGCTGGTTTTTCGAAGATGCGCTGCCGTCGCCCACGTTTGGCACGGGCGGCCTGCTCTGGGCATCGTTGACCCTGGCGCTGCTGACGCTGCCCGTCGTCATCGTCGCCACCGAAGAGGGACTGGCGCGCATTCCTGACGCTCAGCGAGAGGGGGCGGTGGCGCTAGGCGCGACCCGCTTAGAAATGCTGACCCGCGTGGTACTGCCCATGGCGACTCCAGCGATGCTCACCGGGGTCATCTTGGCCGTGGCCCGGGCCGCCGGAGAAGTGGCGCCGCTGATGCTGGTCGGCGTGGCGAAACTGGCCCCACAAATGCCCGTCGATGACGAATTTCCCTATTTGCACCTAGAGCGCAAATTCATGCACCTCGGCTATCATTTATTTGATACCGCGTTTCACGGCGAAGACGTTCAAGCCGCCATCCCACTGGTGTTTGCCACCGCCCTGCTGCTCGTGCTGATCGTGCTAGTGCTTAACTTAACTGCCATATTTCTGCGTCATTATCTAAGGCGTCAACGAGGGAACGAATGCTAGCGTTATCGTCCGCCCACCCGACTCAAACACCGGTGACTCGCTTTACTGCCGAAACCTGCTGTTTGAGCATCAACCAGTTTCACCTCGCGTATGCGGGGAAAACGGCGTTGCGCGACCTAACGCTCGATGTGCCTCGCCATCGGGTCACCGCCTTCATCGGCCCGTCGGGCTGTGGCAAGTCGACCCTGCTGCGTGCCATCAACCGGCTGCACGATCTCAACGAGTCGGTGACGCATCAAGGCCAGATTCAGCTGGAGGGCCAGGACATTCACGCCCCACAGATGAACGTCACCGAACTGCGCCGCCGCGTGGGCATGGTGTTTCAAACGCCCAATCCGTTCCCGATGTCCATTTATGAAAACGTTGCCTTTGGGCTGCGTTTACAAGGGCGCATGCCCAAGCGCAAACGGGATGACATCATCGAGTGGGCGCTAACGTCTGCCGCCTTGTGGGATGAGGTGAAAGACCGCCTTCATCGCTCGGCGTGGCAGTTATCCGGCGGACAGCAGCAGCGTTTGGTGATTGCCCGAACGCTCGCCGTCCAACCCGACGTCCTGCTGCTGGACGAGCCCGCCTCGGCGCTGGATCCGATCTCGACGCTGAAAATCGAAGAGTTGATTCGTAACCTGAAATCCCAGCTCACGCTGGTACTGGTTACCCACAATATGCAGCAAGCCGCACGGGTATCCGACTACACGGCTTTTTTGCAGCAAGGTGAACTCGTTGAATACGGGCCAACGGATCAAGTGTTCACCAACCCGCGTTTACAACGCACCGAAAACTACATCACCGGCCGCATGACCTAGGCCCAACCGACGTTACGTCAGGAGTGCTCAATGGATATTACGAGCGATACCCACAGCCAGCATATCTCTCGCCAGTTCAACCAGGAGCTGGAAGAGCTGAAAACCCACCTGATGGCCATGGGCGGTCTGGTGGAAAAACAGGTACAAGACGCCGTTCACGCTCTGCTGGAAGGCGACAGCCGCCTGGCCGAAAAAGTGCGTGACAACGACCGCCAGGTCAACGACCTGCAGCTTCAGATCGATGACGAGTGTACCCGCGTCCTGGCACGTCGCCAGCCGGCCGCCTCTGACCTGCGCTTGGTACTTGCCGTCATTCGCGCCACCTCGGATCTCGAGCGGATCGGTGACGAAGCCAGCAAAATCGCCCGTAACGCGCTGCTGCTGAGTGAAAGCAGCAGCGGTATTCGCGGTTTGGTGGAAGTGCGCCATATCAGCGAACACGTGCGGAAGATGCTGCGCGATGCGCTGACGGCCTTTGCCCGCTTCGATACCGAGCTGGCCATGCAGGTCGTGCGGGAAGACGAGTCCGTGGACGACGAGTATGGCAGCGCCATGCGCTCTCTAATGACGTTCATGATGGAAGACTCGCGCTCAATCAGCTCAGTGCTCAGCATCATGTGGGTACTGCGGGCACTGGAGCGCGTCGGCGACCACGCCAACAACTTGGCGGAGTATGTGGTCTACCTGGTGAAAGGCTTGGATATTCGCCACAGCGATCCCGACACCCTAGATCAGAAGGTACTGAAAAAGTCTTGACCTAGCAGGCCATTCCTCCTGCAATACGCCCAGATGATTCATCTGGGCGTTTTTTTTAAAGGAGTAAGCATGGTGGATGCCATCACGGCGTTGAGCCAAGGCACGCGCTTGGTGTACCAAAAAGGGCTGCGGCGCTATATTTTCCTACCGATCCTGGTCAACCTCATCGTCTACGCCAGTATGCTCAGCGTCGTCTTTCAGCGCTTTTCAGGCTGGTTGGATAGCGCCATGACCATGGTACCCGGTTGGTTGGAGTGGCTCTCCTGGCTGATCTGGCCGCTCTTCTTCGTTAGTCTGCTGGTGGTGATCTTTTTCACCTTCACCCTCGTGACTCACCTGATTGCCGCACCGTTTTACGGCTTTCTTGCCGCAAAAGTCGAGCGACAAGCCACCGGGCGAGAACCGCTGGATGATCGCGGACTGGCTAAAACGGCCGTCGACGCGCTGGGTCGCGAACTGGTCAAGCTCGGCTATATTCTGCCGCGCATGGCGGCACTGTTCATTCTCAGCTGGATACCCGGCCTCAATCTGTTGGCACCGATCTTGTGGGCCCTGTTTTCTGCCTGGGTGATGGCCATCACTTACCTTGATTATCCGATGGATAACAACAAGGTCACGTTTCGCGATATGCGCAACCGTCTCTCACGACGCTGGTGGCCCAGCCTCACCTACGGTGGGCTGATCATGCTGGTCACCTGGATTCCCCTGGCCAATCTGTTCTTGATTCCCGGCGCCGTCGCAGGGGCGGTGCTCATGTGGGATGGTCATTACCGCGGCACGCACGATGTGGCTACCCCTTAACGACGCGACAGGCAGAGGCATCGCCACAAAAAACCCCGCCTAGGCGGGGTTTTTTAGGGATATAGCGCTGAGCTTACCAACGGATACCGTCACCTTCGTCGCGGTTCAGCTCATTGGCGTCATAGCCCGTTTTGCTGGTCGCTGTGTCGGTTGAATCGTTGGCGCTGCTAGACGTGGAGTAATCCAGCGTGTCGCCTTCGTCATGGGTCAGGTCGCTAGTGGAGTACTGGGCAGGGCCTGACGTATTGTGCGAGCTTGGCTCGATGATGTCGTGACCTGCAGAGCGGTCTTTATTCAATTCAATGGACGTGTGGGCAAAGGCCATTGGGCTTGCAACCAAACCGAACGCAACGCCTAGAACAGCCGTCTTTTTCGCTAACTCGTTGAATAACATTGATACGTACTCCTTTAACATGGAGCCAATCGGCGTAGGCGAGAACCAATGAGCGTCTACGACTAATGGCTAACTTTACACCTAGCTTTTGCATGCAGGATGCCATTTTTCCAAAAAAAAAATAAAAAACCAATAAAAACAAATATTTATTAAATTTAAATAGTGCACAATATAATGTTGCAGCGTCAAAAATACCTCAAAAATATTGTGCAACAATGACACATGCGCCTTCTAAGTGACGCAAAATGACTCACTTTCCCAGAACGCCTCCACAGTCCTTTCATGCTGACGTGCCTCGTAGAGCACTTCGCGTATGTCGTAGGCACAAAAAATTAGACCCCGCAGGGCGGGGTCTTGATCACTCTTACTTGTGAACGATACCGACGTCTGGCTTCCTGTCCTTTTGCGGGATTCCAACCTTGGAGTTCACCCTAACCGGCGTATTGATCGTTGTATGATTCATTCCTTGAATCTTCGAGCATCCTTGCTGTGAGACATCCTTGCCTCTTAAATGCTCAACCTTAAGCGTAAGAGTTTTTTACAGCTTTGCAAATAAATGTTAAGAGTTACATGCCGCTATTTTCTTCCGGCAGCTCCTCGGTGCTGTCATACGTCGCATCCGAGTCGTCGCTCATGGAATTCGGCTCCATGTCGCTGGCATGATCGCCCTCGTCATGGGTTAAATCCTGGTTGTCATGATCAGATGACATGGCCGAGCCGCTGGATTGAGATTCAACCGGTTGCTCATCTGGAGAGATGTTATCGGCCGGGTCGGCAGGCTCTTGGGCAAAAGCCAGTGGGCTCGCTACCAAACCAAACGTTACACCTAAAATACCAGCTTTCTTGAGTAGTTCCTTGGACATCATATTCCGCCTCCTCGATCGCTGTGAAATACCGCTTTAAAAGGAAGAGTGACTTCGTGTCTTACCAGTTCCTGCGGTAATCTTCCTTACTCATAACGTTGCAGCCGATATGCCAACAATCCGCGCATCAAAAAAAAGACATTAAAATACAAATACTTATGAAAAATATCACCGTGCCAAAAGTAGGCTTAGCATGGAATCGAAAGCGAATACGGTGGCTACATATGGCACATGCGCGTTGTTTGACCATGCTTACATGCCAATATGGCACACTTATACATAGATTATGCAAACCAGAGAGAGGGCAGTAACGCGTAGGTGAGGAGAGAGGCGCAGGTGGCCCGATCGACGCGTTAGTCGTGGACTACCCGCGTAGCCGGGAACACGCAGCGGAACAGCGCTCCCTCACCGGGCAATGACTCCACTTGGAGCTGCGCGTCGTGGCGTAGTAGAACGTGTTTCACAATGGCAAGGCCCAGCCCAGTGCCGCCGGTGGCCGTACTGCGCCCCTTATCGACACGGTAGAAGCGCTCGGTGAGGCGCGGAATATGGACAGGATCGATCCCTTCACCGTCGTCGTCCACTTCGATGCAGGCACTGCCATTGGGCAGCGCCGCCCAGCGGAGGGTGATCTGGCTTCCCGCTGGCGTGTAGCGCACCGCGTTGAACGCCAAGTTGGAGATCGCACTGCGCAGCTCCTGCTCGCTGCCGACTAGGCGCGCTTCGCAATCGAGCACGACCTGCACGCTGTGTTGCTGGTGAGACAGCGCCAGCGCATCGCGGCGAATACTCTCTAGCATCGGCCCTACGGCAAGCGGCTGGTGATCTTCTCCCCCTCGGTCGATTTCGAGCCGAGAGAGTAGTAGCAGGTCGTTGACCAAGTTCTGCATGCGCTTGGTCTGCTCTTCCATCTGACCGATACCTTTGCCCAATCGAGGCGGCAATAGCTCTTTCAAATCGCCGTACGTTTCCAGGTAGCCCGAAAGGACGGTCAGTGGTGTGCGCAGCTCGTGAGACACGTTGGCCACGAAGTCGCGACGCATCTGTTCCAGGCGATGCAGGCGCGTAATGTCCCGGGCCATGACCAAGCGCTCGTCATCACCATAGAGCGTGATTTGATACTGTAAAATGCGTCGCTCGTCGATGGGCGAGGTGAGGGTCAGCGGCTCGCTGTATTCACGGGCATTAAAGTAGCTGATAAAACGCGGGTCGCGCAGCAAGTTGGTAATGTGCTGACCGCGGTCATGGGCCGTTTGCAGGCCGAGCATGTCGGTGGCGGCACTGTTCCACCACTCTAAATCTCCGTGGCGATCCAGCATCACGACGCTATCACGCATCGCCTCAGAGGACTCTTGAATACGCGCGAGGGTGGCTCGCAGGCGGCTTTGCGTTATGCGCTGGCTTTTTTGGTAACGATAAAGGCGGTCGAAGAGTTCGCCCCACATGCCAGTGGCCGCAGGTGGCTCATCGTGGGGGTTCAGCGTAAGCCATTTGAACAGGGCTCTAAGCTGACGAAGTTGATAGACTAAACAGAGCGTCAGACCTGCCGCCAAGCCGAAACCGGGGTAGCCCAGCAACCATCCCAGGCACATCCCTAGGAAAGCCAGCCAGATGATTCGCCACAGTTCACGGCTCCACAGGCGCACGATTACACCCGAGCAGAGAAACGATACCCAGTGCCCCGCACTGTTTGAATCAGATTCTGGTGCGCTTCACCCAGCGCTTTGCGCAACCGGCGAATATGCACGTCCACCGTGCGCTCTTCGACGTATACGTTGCCGCCCCACACCTGATCGAGTAACTGGCTACGGGTATAAGCACGCTCTTGGTGGGTCATGAAAAACTGCAGTAAGCGGTACTCGGTAGGGCCCATCTCCAGGGCCTTGCCGTACGCGCTCACACGATGGCTCACCGGATCTAACAGCAGGCCATTGATTTCGATGGGGTCTTCCACACCACGCGGGGTCGCTCGGCGCAGCACGGCTTTCAGGCGCGCCACCAATTCACGGGGCGAAAACGGCTTGGTGATGTAGTCATCCGCGCCCGCTTCCAGACCCTGAATCTTATTGTCCTCTTCGCCCTTGGCGGTCAGCATGATGATCGGCAGCTCGGCCGTGGCCTCTTCACGCTTGAGACGACGGGCCAACTCGATGCCGCTGGTGCCCGGCATCATCCAGTCCAGCAGCAGCAGGTCGGGCTGGTGATCGACCACCATCGCGTGAGCATCCTGGACGTTGTCCGCTTCAAGCACGCGATAGTCAGCCATTTCCAGCGCCACAGCGATCATCTCGCGAATGGGCGCCTCATCATCGACGATCAGTACGGTCTTGGCGGTCATTCCAGGGCCTCACGGTGTTCTAAGAAAGCTCATCTATGCGAAAACAGTTCAATGACATGTCTGTGACGATAACACCATGACTTAATGACAATTCTATGACACCCAGCATAATTAGCCAGTCACCGGCCACCCGCTAAGCGCGATGCCAGCAAAAACCAAAAGCCCGGACCAGTGATTGTTCAGAAACGCCTGGAAGCAGCGGTCACGTTCCCGATGAGCGATCAACCGCTGCTGGTGGGCAAAGGTAGCCGCCATGCCGATCAGGCCTAGCCAGAAGAAACCGCCTAGCCCAAGCCGTAGCCCCACCCAGGCCAGCAGCGCCAGGGTGGCCAGCTGCAGAAGACCGATGATGGCGCGATCGGCACGACCAAACAGCACCGCCGTGGATTTAATTCCGATCTGTAAGTCATCGTCGCGATCCACCATGGCGTACTGGGTGTCATACGCGACCGTCCAGAGCACGTTGGCACTGAACAGTATCCACGCGTCTAACGGCACCTCACCAAGTACGGCACCAAACGCCATCGGGATCGCCCAGGAGAACGCCGCCCCGAGCACCACCTGGGGAAAATGGGTGTAACGCTTCATGAACGGATAAATGGAGGCCAGCAGCACACCCCCAAGCGAAAGCAGCACGGTAAACCAGTTGGTCAGCAGTACTAAAATAAAGGCGGCGGCCACCAACGCCACAAACAGCAGTTGCGCTTCGGTTTCGCTAATCCGCCCCGTTGCTAAAGGCCTCTGCTTGGTGCGCTTAACATGACCATCAAAGTGGCGGTCGGCGTAGTCGTTCACCACGCAGCCTGCGGCGCGCATCACATATACCCCAGCGATAAAAATCAGCAGCACATCGCGGCCCGGCACGCCCTCGGAGGCGACCCACAGCGCCCATAGCGTTGGCCACATCAACAGCCAGGTGCCGATGGGTCGGTCCAAACGCATTAGCTGTAAGAAATCGGTCAAGCGGGCCCACCCGGTCGGGCGCAACAGAGAACGGTCCATGCTCATGCTTACCTCGTCGAAAAAGTCGCTGCGTTAGCCTAGCGCGACGGCAGGCCCAGTGCATCTGCCATGGTGGATAAAAAATACTCTTGCACGAGTAGCGATAGCCCACCGTGCTCAAAGACCGAGCGCCGCCCCCATAAACTCTGGGCCGCCAGCCCCGGCTGCGAGCGGATAAAGCGCGGCCGCGTCGCCGTCGCTTCTAGCGGGCCGCGCACCAAGTCGGGCTGCTGAAACAACCAGCTGCCTAGCGAGCGCTCACCCAACTTGCCCAGCCCTTTGCCCTGTAGCTGGTGAAGCGGGGCCACCGAACGCGCCACGACCCACGGCGTTTCATCGATACACAGCGCCACCTCGCGCAGCCACGCGTAACGGCGAGGCGCGATGCCAAGCGCCAGGGCTTCATCGCGCTGGGGCAAGCCGATGGTTTGGCGCAGCAAGCGCACCCGAAAAGCGCCCGGCTCACCGGCAGCCATCAGGCGAGCGGTCAATGAATCGGTGGAGGCGACCCACTGCCACCAAACCGTGCTCATGGCTGGCTGAGCGGCGGCTACCGGCAACCACTGAGGAAAGAGCGAAAAAGCAGAAGCGGATAACTCGGGGGCGGTCACCAAAGCCTCCAGGGCAGTCAATTCAGAGCGGGCTAGTGTAACATGGTGCCTTGACTGGCTTTTGTTCCACCGACGTTTGGGGACGGTATGCCCAACTCACACACGACCTATTCCACGCCATCTCACCACTCAGCTGCGCTGGTGATCGTGGGAACCGGTATGGCTGGCGTGGGGCTAGCGCGCGCCCTACGACGCCAGGGAGATACACGTACCATCACCCTGGTCAGCGCTGACAGCGGTGATGACTACAGCAAGCCGCTGCTCTCCACCGGCTTTGCCAAACGCTTGAGCCCCGACAAGCTCGCCCAGCGTGACGCGACGGCGCTGGCCGACGAGCTCGATGCCCAGGTCATTACCCACACCCAAGTCACGCATCTGGATGTGGATAACCAAACGCTGCAGCTGAGCAGCGGCGACACGCTGCGTTACGATAACGTGGTGCTCGCGACCGGCGCGGCCCCCCGCAGGCCGTTCAGCGTGCCCAGCACACTGGCGGAGCGCTGCTTCACCGTCAACGATTTGGACGACTACCGACGCCTGCACGCAGAGCTCGTCCAGCCAAGCCGAGTGGCCATCATCGGAGCCGGGCTCGTCGGCTGCGAATTTGCCAACGACCTGCACGCGGGCGGGCACCTAGTCACCGTGATCGCGCCGGAGAGCGCCCCACTGCCGCGACTGCTACCCGAACCGCTGGGCCATGCGCTGGCCGACGCGTTTCACACCGCTGGCATTCGCCTCGCATTGGGGCGCAGCCTAGACACGCTTTCCCAAGATGCCGATAACGCCCTAGCGCTGCAACTGGATAACGGCGAGCGGCACACGGTGGACCTCGTCCTGTTCGCCACCGGCCTGGTGCCGCGCACGGCGCTAGCAGAGGCCGCTGGCCTCAACGTGAGCGCCACCGGCATCCACGTCGACCGCCAGCTACGCACCCACTCGCCTAACGTGTACGCCCTGGGCGATGCGGCCTGTATCGACGGTGTGAATGCCATGTACGTCCAACCGCTGCAAGCCAGCATCAAAGCGCTGGCGGCGACTCTGACCGGCACACCCACCTCGGTCAGTTTTGGCGCTTGGCCGGTGGTGGTGAAAACCCCACTGCTGCCCGTGGTGGCCTACCCACCCGTGCAGCCTCCCGAGCGCTGGCGAATCGAAGGCGATGGCGACGACTTGACGGCACTGGCGGAAGATAAAGACGGACGTTTGATTGGTTTTGCGTTGACAGGCGGCTGCGTGAGAAGGAAAGTGGAGCTTTCCAGAGCGGCCCCCGCCCTGCTAGGCTGATTTTCGCCGCGTTCGCGACTAGGCTAAAGAAGCTCCGCCTGCTGGGGTGAGCTGAGCTACCAACAACATTGATATCTGTTTTTCACAAGGGAGATTCCTTTATGCGCAAACCTGAACTCGCTGCCGCCATCGCTGAAAGTGCTGACCTGTCCAAGGACAAAGCGGGCCAAGTGCTCAACGTCATTTTGGACGAAATCACCAACAGCGTCGCCAAAGGCGAAGATGTTGCCCTGATCGGTTTTGGCACGTTTACCGTTCGCGAGCGTGCTGCTCGTACCGGCAAAAACCCGCAAACCGGCGCGCCGCTGCAGATTCCGGCCAGCAAGAACGTGGCATTCAAGCCAGGCAAAGCGCTCAAGGACGCCGTTTCCTAATGAAGCTTTCGCTGACGCTGTGGCTGCTGGGCTTTATGCTCAAGCGAGCCCTGCGCCGCAAGCCGCGCTTTCGTGAGCAGCTTGAACGCATGCGCGGCCTCGACTGGGGTGTGGCCACGGAAGACCTGAGTATTGCCCGCTACTACCGGATGACGCCGAACGGTATCAGTACCGGAAAAGGGCTGCCCGTCGATCTAGACATTGAGCTACGTTTTCGCGACCAAGACGCCGCGCTGCGCATTCTCAAGAAGCCTACCCAGCAGGCGTTCCTAGACGGCATGGTAGCGGGAGACGTCCGCCTCGTCGGCGACTCCTCCGATATGAACAAGCTGCAAAAGCTGCTGAAGTATTTGTAGGCTCGCCCACGTAGCCTAAAGCAACACTCGAACCCCGCCGCTGTCATGCTGCGGGTTTTTTTTGTGCAAATTTATGTCGCTGCCCTGTGAAGCGCCGATGACGACACCGAGCGATCAAAGAGCAGTAACCACACCACTACTGCCAAGGCAGCCACGCCTGCTAGGGCTAAAAAGGCGGCTTCATAGCTTAGCCAGCTGGCAATCACACCGGCGTAACTCGCGCTGAGTGCTGCACCTATGCCCTGAATGGTCATGACAGCCCCCAGCCCCATATTGACCCGCCCGGTGCCACGCAGTATCTGTGCCACAATGCCCGGTGTGGCAACGCCCAGTAATCCCGCTCCGATGCCATCCAGCATCTGTACGGGAATCACCGTCCATAGCCCTGGCACGGTAGCGGCGATCACACCGCGAATCGGCAGCACTACCAGGGCAATTAAAAACAGCAGCCAGTAGCCATTTTTATGGGAGTACCACGCCGCTAATAGCGCCATGGGAATCATCGTCATCTGAGCAATCACTACCGTACCCGCCGTGTAAACCGCCGGGTTCATCACCTCGTTTGCTGCCACGCGCTGGCCGAGTAGGGGCAGCATGGCGGCGTTACCCAAGTGGAATAGCAGCAGCGTGGCGCCCACTACCAGTAGCATGGGGTGGCGGCGAAACACATTCATGATGCTTTCACTTTGATGACTGGTTTTATCCAGGCCCCGAGCCTCGTCGTAATCAATTTCTTCAGGGCGAATCATCAGCACGAGCACGACCGTCACCATGGCCATTAGCGCCATCAGGTAGAACACCGCCTCTACCCCATACACATAGCCTGCCAAGGCCGCCAGTACGGCAGCGGTGGCATTACCGGCGTGGTTATAGGCTTGGTTTTGGCCCAACTGGTGGGCAAGCCCAGACTGCCCCACCAAGCCAAGCGTCAGGCTGAGGATGGCAGGGCCAATGGCCGCTGCGGCAATCCCGGTGGCAATTTGTGAAAAGGCGATGAACCACGTTTGCGGCCACAGCAGCAGCACTAGGTTGACGACCGCCACCAGCAAGGCACAGACAATTACCAGTAAACGTTTAAACCGTGTCGCATCTGCTAACATCCCAGCAGGCGTGGTGGCCAACAGGCTGGCGAGCCCGGCGACGGTCATCACGAACCCGATTTCATCGGGTGCCCAGCCCAAGCCCACTAAATAGATACCTAAAAACGGGCCTAAACCGTCGCGAACGTCCGCCAGTGAGAAGTTCAGCATCGACAGCGTACGGGTTGAACGGAGCGAGGCGGCACGTGGGCTCATGGCGCTATCCTATTGTGTGCAGGGAGAGTTTTCCTTATAACAGATTTTTACAAACATCGTACAAGACGGCGTTTAACGTCTCATAGGCGAGTACCGTAGCCACGTGACGCCACACTATTTATACTAAAGTCTAACAATAGCAAACTCACAAGAGCCTCTATGCCCCTCTCCCTTTCCCTGCGCCGCCTTTGGACATTGGACAAGTTCGCCTACAGCCTGCGGGTGTTTATCGCCTTCAGCGGGGCGCTGCTGTTTAGCGGGCTGGCGGGGGATGTGGCGCTGGTCATTCCGCTGTTTCTGGGCATTATTGCCAGCGCCTTATCAGAAACCGACGACAGCTGGCAGGGGCGTTTACAGGCCTTAGCCGTCACGCTGCTCTGCTTTGCCTCGGCGTCGTTTGTGGTGCAGTGGCTGTTTCCGTGGCCGTGGCTGTTTGCGGTGGGTTTGGCGGTCTCGACGTTTACGCTGATTATGCTGGGGGCGATTGGCCAGCGTTACGCGACGATTGCCTCCGGCACGCTGATTCTTTCGATCTACTCCATGATCAATATTGAACAGCACGGCGGTGTGGATGAGGACGTCGCCTCCCGCCAGCTGCTACTGTTGGCCGGTGCCGCCTGGTACGGAGCGATTTCGGTGGTGTGGTGCGCGCTGTTCTCCCGCCAGCCGGTGAAACAGAGCATGGCGCGGGTGTATAAAGCTCTGGGCGAGTTTTTGATTTTAAAATCGGCGCTGTTCGAGCCGGTACGGGGCGTCGATGTAGAGGCCCGCCGCGTGGCGCTCGCCCGCCAGAACGGCAAGGTGGTGGATGCGCTCAATCAGGCAAAAGAGATGATCTTTCGCCGCCTAGAAGGCCAGCGCGGCAGCCGTAAGCTCAACCGTTATCTGCAGATTTACTTTATCGCTCAAGATATCCATGAGCGGGCTAGCTCCACCCACTACCCCTACAGCGCGCTTACTGAAGCCTTTTTCCACCATGACGTGCTATTTCGCTGCCAGCGGCTGCTGGACCAGCAGGGCCGTGCCTGCCGCCAGCTAGCCAAGTCGCTGCTGCTCAACCGTCCTTTCAGTCACGAGCAGAGCGAGCAGGCGCTGGCCGACCTACGCGCTTCGATTGATAACCTCAGCGAGCGCGGCAAGCCGGAGTGGCGGCCTCTCATGCGCCCATTGAATGCGTTAGCAGACAACCTCACCACGCTCGAGGCGCAGATTGCCAGCGCCCACAACCCGGACACCGGCAGCGAGCGTCGGGACAGCGCGCTTTATGACCGCTCGCCTTCGAGCCTGCTGGAAGCCTGGAAACGGGTGCGGCTGAACTTCACGCTGGGCTCGCCCACCTTTCGCCACGCGGTGCGTTTGACCACCGCGCTGGTGGTGGGCTACGGGCTGTTACAGTGGATCGACCCGCAGCAGGGCTTTTGGATTTTGCTCACCACGCTGTTTGTGTGCCGCCCTAACTTCGCCACCACCCGGCGCTTTCTCTCCCAGCGGATTCTGGGCACGGTGCTTGGGCTGATTGCAGGCTGGGCGTCTATCAGCCTGTTCCCCCAGCCACTCATCCAGAGCATGATTGCAGTGGCGGCAGGCGTGTCGTTCTTTGCCAACCGGGAAAAGCACTACGTGATCGCTACCGCGTCGATCACCCTGCTGGTACTGTGCAGCTTTAACCAAGTAGGCGATGGCTTCGACCTGATCTGGCCGCGGCTATTCGATACGTTAATTGGCTCGCTGATTGCGGGGCTGGCGGTGTTCTTCATTCTGCCGGACTGGCAAGGCCGCCGCCTGTACCGGGAAGCGGCCAAGGTGCTGACCAATCACCGCCGCTATTTGGACGAGATCGTTCACCAGTATGAAGAGGGCAAGCAGGATGATCTGGCCTACCGCTTAGCACGGCGTAACGCCCATAACGCGGATGCGGCGCTCTCGACGCTGCTCACCAACATGCTCCATGAGCCGGGGCACTACCGGAAGCAGGATGCCGATAACGGGCTGCGCTTTTTGGTGCTCTCCAACACGCTGTTGAGCCACCTCTCCGCGCTGGGGGCCCACCGCCATCGGCTGGCAGACGATGAGGACGATGCCGCCTTCGTGCCTCAGGCCAAGCGGATCAGCGCCCTGTTAGAGCAATTGGCCGAACAGTTGGATAAACGCCTGCCTGTGGAGCCGCTGAGCGAGCCTGCCAACGAGCTGCTGAGTCAGTTAGAGGAGCAAAGCGGCGCAGCGGAAGAGAACGCCGTCACGCTCTATCGGCCCATCCAAAGCCAGCTGCGCCTGATTGCCAGTCAGCTTGGCCCGCTAAGCGACGCCGCCAACCGCTTGACAAGCCCAAGCGCCGAAAAGCTCCACGAACCTAACGCAGCGGCTTAGCACCGCGCGCATACCCACGCCCTGCCGCTACACCTGCCCGTAGCGGCCTGCCGCTTCACCCAGCCAGCGGCGCACCAACACGGCCGTCACCTCGGCGTTGCCCTGCAACGCCTGGGCCAGGGCGGTCACCCGCTCTAGCTGGTCGGCATCACGCTCTAAATCCGCGATCTTCATTTGGGCAAGGCCGGTTTGGCGCGTGCCCAGCACTTCGCCAGGGCCTCGAATCTCCAGGTCTTTTTCGGCAATGCGGAAGCCATCGGTGGTTTCCCGCATCACGCCGAGCCGTTCCCGGGAGCTTTTGGAGAGCGGCGGATGGTAAAGCAGCACGCAGAAGCTTTCGGTGCTGCCGCGCCCTACCCGACCGCGCAGCTGGTGAAGCTGGGAAAGCCCCAAGCGCTCCGGGTTTTCGATGATCATCAGGCTGGCGTTGGGCACATCTACGCCCACCTCGATCACCGTGGTGGCCACCAGGAGATCCAGCTCGCCGGTCTTGAAGGCATCCATCACTTCGGCCTTTTCCGCGGCTTTCATGCGCCCATGAATCAGCCCAATGGCCAGTTCCGGTAGCGCCTGGGTCAGCTCGTCGCGCGTCACCTCGGCGGCCTGACACTGCAGCGCCTCAGACTCCTCGATCAGCGTGCACACCCAATACGCTTGGCGGCCGTCGCTGCAGGCATTACGAATCCGCTCGACCACTTCCGGGCGGCGCTCGTCAGAGACCACCACGGTTTTCACCGGTGTGCGCCCTGGCGGCAGTTCATCAATCACCGACACATCCAGATCCGCGTAGGCGCTCATGGCCAGCGTGCGGGGAATCGGCGTGGCGGTCATGATCAGCTGATGGGGGGTTAACCCACCCGCTTCGCCCTTTTCCCGCAGGGCAAGGCGCTGGTGAACCCCAAAGCGGTGCTGCTCATCGATAATCGCCAGCCCCAGGCACTGGAAGTGCACGTCGTCTTGAAACAGCGCGTGGGTACCTACCACCATACGCGCCCGCCCATCGGCAATGGCGGCTTTGGCATCCAGCCTGGCTTTGCCCTTCAGCTTGCCTGCCAACCACGCGACTTCGATGCCCAGCGGCTCGAACCAGGCCTTAAATGCGCGGTAGTGCTGCTCAGCGAGGATTTCCGTCGGTGCCATCATCGCCGCTTGGCAATTGCCCGCCAGCGCCGAGAGTGCCGCCATGGCGGCCACCACGGTTTTGCCAGAGCCCACATCCCCCTGCACCAGCCGCAGCATGGGCGCGGGGCGGGCCAGGTCGAGGGCGATCTCTTCCAGCACCCGGCGCTGGGCGCCGGTGAGCGCAAACGGCAGTTGCGCTAAGAAGCGCGTTTGCAGGCTGCGCCCAGAGGGCAGCTCTGGCGCGCCGTCAGCTTGAATACGCAAGCGCACTTCTCGCAGGCTAAGCTGATGGGCCAACAGCTCTTCCAAGGCGAGTCGCCGCGTAGCGGGGTGAAGGCCGTGGGCAAGCTGCTCTAAATCCACATCCGGCGGCGGCTGGTGCAGTAACTGCAAGCTGGCGTGTAGCCCCGGCAGCTGGAAGCGCTGGCGCAGCGCATCGGGAATCACATCGGGCAGCGTTTCGGGCGCTTGCTCCAGCAGGCGCAGCGCCTGCTGGGTCAGCGCTCGCAGACGGGTTTGGTGAAGCCCCTCGGTAGTCGGGTAAATAGGCGTGTAGTACTCCTCGACCGGCGTTTCGCTACCGCCGCTAAGCCGATACTCTGGGTGATAGATCTCTAGCCCCGTGGCGCCTGCCCGCGCTTCGCCAAACGCCCGAACGGTCACGCCGGGGCGAAGCTGCTGCTGTTGAGCGGGCGAGAAGTGGAAAAAGCGCAGGCTCAAGATGCCGCTACCATCGCGCAGACGAATCAGCAGGCTGCGCCGACGGCCTTTAACGATATCGCTGGCCGTCACTTCCCCCTCGACCACGGCTTCATGCCCTGCCCGCAGCAGGCCAATGGGGGTGAGCCGCGTACGGTCTTGGTAACGCAGCGGCAGGTGAAACAGCAGGTCACTGACACGCTCGACCCCCAGCCGGGCCAGCTTGATGGCCAGCGCTTCGCCTACGCCCTTCAGCGCCGTCACCGGTGCGGACAGCTCACTCATGAGGCGCGATTCACCTTATGCACCGGCTGCTGGCACTGGCTGATCGCTTTGGCCAACGCATCGATGGCCTTGGGACGCGGAAAACTGGCTCGCCAAGCAATGGCCACCGTGCGTGAAGGTGCCGGCTCGACGAACGGGCGGCTGACCAGCATGGCGTTCTCGTACTGGTCGGTGCCGAGCGCCGATTGCGGCAACACGGTGATTCCCAGCTTGGAGGCCACCATGTGGCGAATCGTCTCGAGCGAGCCGCCTTCGGCAATCAGCGTGTTGTTGGGGCTGTTGAGCTTCTGGGTAATCGCCGGGCAGGCTTCCAAAATTTGATCGCGGAAGCAGTGGCCTTCACCCAGCAGCAGCAGCCGCTCTTCCAATAGATCTTCTTTATGAATCGCCTCCCGCGCCACCCATGGATGGCTGGCGGGCATCAACACCTCGAAATGTTCGTCGTAGATCGGTTTGGTGACCACATCGGTTTCGGTAAACGGTAGCGCGACGATGATCACGTCCAGCTCGCCGCTGCGCAGCTTGGCCCGCAGCGTACCGGTCATGCCCTCTTCGATGTAGAGCGGCATTTGCGGCGCAGCACTCGCCAGTGCCGGTACCAAGTGGGGGAACAGATAAGGCCCAATGGTGTAAATCGCGCCAATGCGCAGCGGGTTGGCGAGCTGGTCTTTGCCAGCGCTGGCCAGCTCGTAGATCAGCCCACTCTGCTCCAACACGCGCTGCGCCTGAGCGACGATTTTTTCACCCAAGGGGGTGACTTGCACGGTGGATTTGGAGCGTTCGAACAGCGGGATCTCCAGCTCGTCTTCGAGCTTTTTCACGGCGACCGAGAGCGTCGGTTGGGAAACATGGCAGCGCTCGGCGGCGCGGCCAAAGTGACGCTCTTGGGCAAGGGTTACGATGTAGCGAAGTTCTGTTAAAGTCATAGCGGTGCCAGTGGCATCCTCTCGTTGCAGCTCGAGTCATCGTGTTAGCGAGACGGAAAAGGACAGACAAGCCCTATTGAAGATGGCACATCTCATAGGGACTTTGTATCTGATAGGGAATATTTATCAAGAGGGGTGAGCAAGGTGAAGCTAACGGTACTGATTATCGGCTGTGGAGACATCGGCGTCACGCTTGGACAAGAGCTGCTGGACGAGGGGCATCGGGTGATTGGTGTGCGCCGCCAAGCCAAGGCGTTGGAGTCTACCGGCATCGAGCCATTAGCCCTCGATCTCAACAGCCTGGACGGGGCCGATGCCAGCGCCCTACCCCAAGCCGACTACGTGATTTACACCGTCAGCGCAGACCGCTTTGAAGAGAGTGCTTACCAAAGCGCCTATCCAGACGGTCTCAAGCGTGTGCTCAGCGTTCTGGAACAGCACGACACGCCGCCGCGGCGCATCTTCTTCGTCTCCTCTACGAGTGTCTATGGCCAGCAAGAGGGCGAAGTCGTCAACGAAGAGAGCCCCACGGAATCCACCAGCTTCTCCGGCAACCTGATGTGCGAAGCCGAACAGGCACTGATGAATCATCCGCTCCCCGGCACCGTCGTGCGTTTCTCTGGCATCTATGGCCCGGGGCGTGATCGTTTGATTCACCAAGTGGCCGAGGGCCGCATTGCTGCGGTGACGCCCGTGATCTACTCCAACCGCATTCACCGCGACGACTGCACCGGCATTCTGGCGCACCTGATTCGCTGCCAGGAGAGCGGCTCACCGCTGGCCGACCTCTACCTGGGCAGCGACTGCGAGCCGGTCACCATGCATAACGTGATGGCATGGCTGGCCAAGCAATTGAAGGTGGAGTCGACCGATACCATGCAGTCGCCGCTGCGCCGTCGCGCCAGCAAGCGTTGTGACAACCGCCGCATTCTCGAAACCGGCTATCAATTCCGCTACCCCACCTATAAAGAGGGGTACGCCCAGGTATTGAAAGAGGGTGGATTTCTAGAGCTGCAAAAAGCCTAGTTACCCTAGCGCTATCCAAACGCAAAGAGCGAGCTGATCACAGCTCGCTCTTCTTTTATGCAGCGATTCAACGCCGCGCCTAGCGTAAGCGTGGCGATTAGTCGCCAATCACCATCACGGCTTCGGCTTCTACCTGGCTGCCTTTGGGCAGCGCTTTAACACCCACTGCCGCGCGAGCGGGGAACGGCATGGCAAAGAACTCTTCCATCACCTTGTTCACGATCGCAAAGTTGTCCAGATCGACTAGGTAGAGGTTGAGTTTGACGATATCGCCCAACGAGCCTGCGGCTTCTTCACACACGGCTTGCAGGTTGGTGAACACCTGACGCGCCTGAGCTTCGAAATCGTCGGAGACGATCTCCATGGTGTCCGGGTCGAGCGGAATCTGGCCCGACAGGTAAACCGTGTTGCCGGCTTTGATGGCCTGGGAGTACGGGCCGATGGCGGCAGGGGCTTTTTCTGTGTTGATAACCGCTTTATTGCTCATAGGGTGTCATGCTCCTGTAGGAATGAAACGTTGATTATTATCGCCATGGCCTACGCAGGCTGGCGTGCATCGCCAGCGGTAGGCACAGGGGCGTTTAGTTAGCGGTGCGGGTAATCTTGCCAACGTTGGGCAGGTTGCGGATGCGTTTGATGATACGCGCGAGGTGAACACGCCCTTTGACTGCCAGCGTGAGATTGACGGTGGACAGGCGCGCATCGCGCTCTTCGATCCCAATGCGCTCGATGTTGGCATCGGCATCGGTCACCAGTCCCGCCAGCTCGGCTACGAGGCCGCGACGGCTTTCGATCTCAATACGCAGCGCCACCGGGAAGTCTTCGTCGATATGCTCGGACCACTCCAGAGCAAACAGCTTTTCGGGGTCGTTTTTGCGCTCGGCGAGGTTTTTGCACTCGCTACGGTGTACCACCAGCCCTTTACCGACCGACAGATGTCCTACCACCGGGTCGCCGGGCAAGGGGTGACAGCAGCGAGCGAAGTTGATCACCATCCCTTCACTACCGCTGATGACCACGGCCTTGTCGCCGTTGTCGGAAAGCGTCTTATCAAAGCTGTCGCCATGGGCGACATCCACCAAACGGCGCGCCACTACGTGCGCCATGCGATTGCCTAACCCCAGCGACTCGAGCAAAGCGTCTAGCGACGCTACATCCAACTCTTTGAACGCCTGCTCGAAGATGCTCTCGTCCAGCTCTTCCAGACTCGTTTCGAAGGGCGCCAGGGCTTTATTGAGCAGCCGCCGCCCGAGCATCACCGCTTCCGCCTGCTGCTGATGCTTCAGCGCATGGCGAATGGCAGAGCGCGCCTTGGCGGTGGTCACGAAGTTCAGCCACGCCAAGTTGGGCCGCGCGCCGGGGGCAGTGATGATCTCCAGCGTTTGACCGCTTTCTAAGCGCGTCGAGAGTGGCGCAAGGTGGCGGTCGATTCGGCAGGCAATGCAGTTATTGCCGATATCGGTATGCACGCTGTAAGCGAAATCGATCACCGTGGCGCCCTGGGGCAGCTCCATGATGTCGCCCTTAGGCGTAAACACGTAGATATCGTCGGGGAAAAGATCGTTCTTGACGTGTTCGATGAACTCCAGCGAATCCCCGGCGTGGCGCTGCATCTCCAACAGGCCCTTCACCCAAGCGCGGGCGCGGGCGTGGCTGCCTTCGGCAATCGGATGCGCCGTCTGCCCGGCTTTGTAGAGCCAGTGGGCGGCAATGCCGTTGTTGGCCATAGCTTCCATCTCACGGGTGCGGATTTGCACCTCGATGGGCATGCCTCGCTGACCAAACAGCGTGGTGTGCAGGCTTTGATAGCCGTTCGCTTTGGGGATCGCGATGTAGTCTTTGAAACGCCCCGGCACCGGCTTATAGAGATTGTGCACCACGCCGAGAATGCGATAACAGCTCGCCACGTCTTCGGTGATGATCCGAAAACCGAAGACATCCATGATTTCGATGAAGGGCTTACGCTGGTCGCGCATCTTCTTGTAGATGGAGAGCAGGTGCTTCTGGCGACCAATCACCGTGCCTTTCAGTCCTTCGTCGTCGAGGCTCTGCTGCAGCGATGACTGAATTTCCCGCATGGCGCCACGGCGGTTGCCCCGCGCACTGGCCACGGCGCGCTTGATGCGCTCGGCCCGCATGGGGTGAATCGCTTGAAACGAGAGGTCTTCCAGCTCGACGCGGATGGTGTTGATCCCCAGCCGCCCGGCAATGCGCGCATAGATTTCCAGGGTTTCCCGAGCAATGCGGCGTTTTTTATCCGGCCGCAGCGCCCCTAAGGTGCGCATGTTGTGCAACCGGTCGGCGAGCTTGACGATGATGACGCGGATATCCCGCGACATCGCCAGCACCATCTTCTGAAAGTTCTCCGCCTGGGCGACGGCTTTATCTTCAAAAGTGATCTGGGTCAGTTTGGAGACGCCATCCACCAGCTCGGCGACGGGCTTGCCGAACTGCGCCGCCAGGGCCTTTTTGGAGACGCCGGTATCCTCGATCACATCGTGCAGCATGGCGGCCATCAGGCTCTGATGGTCCATGTGCATGTTGGCGAGAATATTGGCGACCGCGAGCGGATGCGTGACGTAGGGCTCGCCAGAGCGGCGGCGCTGGCCGTCGTGGGCCTGCTCTGCGTAGTAGAAGGCGCGCTTGACCTGCTGGATCTCGTCCGGGGGTAAGTAGCCGCCGAGTCGGTCGGCCAGGTCATCAATGGTGAACATGTACCGCGCCCCTAATCGGTGCTAGCTTAATCGTCGATGTGAGCGCTAGGCGTCATGGCAGGACGCGCACGCACGGGCGCTTCGACCGGCTCGTCCAGAACGGTGTGGTCCACCAGGCCCGCCGCAATTTCGCGCAGCGCCATAACGGTGGGCTTGTCGTTTTCCCAGGGCAGCAGCGCATCGCGGGAGCCGCGAGCCAGCTGGCGAGCACGCTGGGTGGAAATCATCACCAGTTTGAAGCGGTTTTCTACATTTTCCAGACAATCTTCAACGGTTACGCGAGCCATGGGGCCTTCCTGTAATAACGACGCCGGGCCGGCGTTGTTGGATAACGCCGCCGACCCAGCGAAAAGAGTGGTGGTAGGACCTGATAGATTACTCGACGCTAGGCGCCTGTGACAAGAGTGCATCGAGCAAGGGTGCGTGGCGTTCTTGCATGGCAACACGCGTGAGACGGCGGCTAATGACCAGCGACTGGAGTTCCTGCAGCGCCGTGGTGAAGTCGTCGTTGATCACCAGATAGTCATACTCGTCGTAATGGGACATCTCACTGACCGCATCGCGCATGCGCCGGGCAATGACCGCGTGCTCGTCGGTGCCCCGGCTCGACAGGCGGCGCTCCAATTCGCTGCGCGACGGTGGCAAGATGAAGATCGACACCGCAGAAGGCATCTGTTCGCGCACCTGCTGCGCGCCTTGCCAGTCGATTTCCAAAATGACGTCCTGCCCGGCGTCCAGCAGCGTTTGGACCGCCTCGCGCGAAGTGCCATAGTAATTGTCGAAGACCTTGGCATACTCAAAGAAGTCGCCACGGGCGATCATCGCCTCGAAATCATGCACTTGGGTAAAGTGGTAATTCACGCCATCGACCTCACCGTCGCGCTTGGCGCGCGTGGTGTGCGACACCGACACCTGAATGCCATCCAGGCTTTCGATCAGCTCGCGAACGAGGCTGGTTTTACCCGCGCCCGACGGGGCAGAAACAATAAACAGCGTACCCTGGGACATGAAGCGCTTCCCTAGTTAGTCAAAATGGTCGTTCGTCATCACGCAGGCCGGCCACCGCCGACATTATGGGGAGCGCAGTATCGCACACCCATAGCAGGGACTGTAGCGTTTCGATACGGCCACAAGGAGGTCAGCATGCGCGGCACACTGTTCATTTTAGGCCTGATTGCGCTGGGGGTCGCGCTGCAGAAAGGCATCATCGACATTCCCCGCCACTGGACGCCCTGGGCGCCGCTATACGTGGATGACCCCATCACGCCCGTCACCCAACTGAAGCTCAAACGCTTGAACGATGACCGCGCCGCCTGCCTAGCCGCGCTGGATACCGTGCCCGAAGACGAGCTGCGCTACACGCCGTTGGCCGATTACACGCCTACTGCCAGCTGCCCGCTCACCAACGTCGTGCGCATGCAAAGCAGCAGCGTGCGCTTTAACCAGAGTTTCGTGGCCTCCTGCCCGCTGGCATTGGCCTGGGTGATGTATGAACGCCATGCACTGCAGCCTGCGGCGCAGGCGATTATGGGTAGCCGGGTCGCCCAGGTGAACCACGTGGGTAGCTTTGCCTGCCGCAACGTCTATGGCCGAGACACCGGCCGACGCAGCGAGCACGCCACCGCCGACGCGCTGGATGTGGTGGGGTTTCAGTTCGAGGATGGCCGGCAAATATCGCTGATTAACGACTGGGATGACGCGAATAACGCGGGGAAGTTTTTACGCGCAGCGCGAGATGGCGCGTGTGATACCTTTGGCAACGTACTGGGGCCCGAGTACAACGCCGCGCATGCCGACCATTTTCATTTAGGCATGCGCGGCTTCAGGCTGTGCCGCTAGTGCGTTGGGTTATTCGAGGTTGATGTCCTCTTCATCGGTGGCCGCTCCCGTGGCAGCACCCACGCCACCACCAATCACGGCGCCTTGAGTGACGCTGCCGCCCGTGACGGCAGCGGCGCCTGCGCCAACGGCGGCCCCCACTCCGGCACCGCTGGTCGCCCGCTCACCCGTGGTCGAACCACAGCCCGCTAACGCGATGATCAGTGCGGCCATGGCACTTAACGTCACAACACGCGATGTCTTCATTACTGGGTTATGCATAGGTCACCTCCTTATGGGTTGCACCTATATACCCTAGGAACGATACGCGCATTTCGCCACTGCTTATGCTTTTTGCTAGCCCCGCGCGACGGCAGGTTTGGCGGGGTAGGTGCGTTTTTCCAGCCACCGCCCCCAAGCGAAAATCACTAGGCCGCATAGCGCAAGCCCCGAGCCTACCAGCCCGGTGCTCGACCAGCTGAACCCAGCGCTAATCGCCAAGCCCGCCAGCCACGCCCCCAGCGCGTTCGCCCCGTTAAAGGCCGCATGATTCATGGAGGCCGCCATGGTTTGGGCGTCTTCGGCCACGTCCATCAGGCGGGTTTGCAGCGACGGCGCAAGCGCCATGCTGGTGCCCACCAAGCCTACAAATAGCAGCCCGGACCACACCTCGTTCGCAGCAAAGTAGAACAGCCCCTGCACCACCGCGCACCACACCAAAATGGTAGGAATGGCCCGCATCAGGTTTTTGTCCGCCATGCGCCCGCCCACCAAGTTACCGGCGATGGAGCCCAGACCAAAAATCACCAGCACCAGCGGCCCTAGCGCCTCGCTCATGCCCGCCTGCTGGGTCAGCGTCGGCATCACGTAGCTGAAGATCGAAAACATACCGCCGCAGCCGATACAGGCAATGGCAACGGTGACCAACACACGCTGTTTCACCAGCGCCGAGAGCTCTCTCAACGGGCTGGCATGGGCATCGAAGGGCTGTACCGGCACCCACACACGGATTAACAGCGCCGTCAGCAGTGCAATGCCTCCAACCGCCGCAAACGCAATTTGCCAGCCCAATAGATTGCCTGCCCAGGTGCCCAGCGGAGCACCAATCAAAATAGCCACTGTCAGGCCCAGCATGACCCTGGCGATGGCCCGCGCCCGCTGGTCGACCGGTACCGCTCCGGCTGCGACCAGCGCCGCCACGCCAAAGTAAGCACCATGGGGCAAACCGGCGATAAAACGCAGGCCCACAAACGACCAGAACCCCGGTGCCATGGCGCTGGCAATGTTGCCCACGGCAAACACCAGCATCAGCGCAATCAGCAGCGCCCGTTTAGGCACCCGCGCGGCCAGCGCGGAAATCAGCGGCGCGCCCACCACCACGCCCAGTGCGTAGCTACTAATCGCATAGCCCACTTGCGGCACCGTCACGGCTAAATCCTCCGCCACGCGGTTCATCAGCCCCATAATGACGAATTCACTGGTGCCAATGCCAAACCCGCCCAGCGCCAGTACAAACTCTGCCAATCGCGGGTTACGCGCCAGCCCCGTTGACGACTCTTGCATACCTCTCTCCCCAGGCGCTGGATAAAACGCCTGCTTATCAAAACGGTCTTAGATTGTGTCAAATGATGGCAGGATTAGACGAAAGTAGGAATATATGACGTTAAAAAAGTTAGCGTGCAAAGGGGTAACCCGTGGACACTGACGCGGCAGCAACCAAGAGGCAACTGCTAGGATGTGACGATTATCTTTTCATTAAGAGGGCCGGTTATGACCTCCAACACCATCGAGCACGCCATGCAGGCACTGGCCAATGCCGACCCCGACATTGCCCGCGCGTACCCCTTAGTCGGCGCGCCCAACCCTCGCCAACGCGATCCAGGCTTTGCGACCTTCTTCTCGACCATCGTCAGCCAGCAGATATCCACCGAAGCCGCCCGGGCGATCATGGGCCGGGTGAATACGCTGCTGCCGGAGCTACATGCCAAGGCAGTGATGGAGGTGGAAGGTCAGGCGCTACGCGATGCGGGGCTATCGTGGCGTAAAATCGAGTATGCCAAAGGGCTGGCCGACGCCGAGCTTTCGGGCACGTTTAGCGCCGATGGCTTAGCGCATCTTAGCGATGACGAGGCCATTGCCGCGATTACTCAACTGCGCGGGTTTGGCCGCTGGAGTGCGGAGATCTACCTGATGTTCTCGCTCCAGCGGCCCGATATTTTCCCCGCCGACGACCTCGCCCTCAGGGTAGCGCTAGGCCGCTTGAAGGGTATGGAGAACAAACCCACGCCGACACAGGCGCGCCAAATGGTGGAGCACTGGGCGCCCTGGCGCAGCGTGGGGTCGCTGTTTTTATGGCACTACTATCGCGGCGAGCCGGTGTAGCGGTCTTTAAAGCGTAAGCCCGCCAAATTTACCGTTCTGGTAATCCTCCACCGCCTGGACGATCTCATCGCGGTTAGTCATCACGAAGGGGCCGTGAGAATACACCGGCTCGTCGATGACGTCGCCATGGCCAAACAGCAGGCGCGTATCGCTCGCTGCTTCAATGCTCAAGCTTTCACCGTCACGGTCGACTTCGATCAAATGGTGCGCCTTGGCAGGCTCGCCACCCACCGTCACGTCGCCACTCACTACGTACAGGAACACCTGCCGGCCAGGAGCCACGGGTAGCTGCTCACGCGCGCCCCCAGGCAGCGCTAGCGTCGACATGAACACGCCCGTCAGCGATTCAATCGGGCCTGCTTGCCCCTGCCACTCCCCGGCAATCAGGTTGAGCGTACCGCCGCCTGCCAGTTGAACAGCGGGGATGCCCTCTTGCTGCAAGCCCACATAGCGCGGCTCGCTCATCTTCAGCCGTGACGGCAGGTTGACCCACAGCTGCAAGATTTCCAGCGGGCCGCCCTCGCGCAGAAACTCCTCCGGCGAAATTTCAGCATGGACGATGCCGCTACCGGCGGTCATCCATTGCACACCGCCTGCGTGAATCACGCTCTGGTGCTTGGCGCTGTCGGCATGGGCCAGCGAGCCTTCTAAAATAAACGTCACCGTTTCAAACCCACGGTGCGGGTGCGGCCCAAAGGGCAGCCCGCGGTTGTTGGCCGGGTAAACCTGCGGGCCGTGATGATTCAAAAACAGAAACGGATCGAGCTGATCCAACCCCGGCCCCGGCAGCGGCCGGCGGGTGACCAAATCACCGATATCATCCCGATGGGCAGGATGCTGAGCGACCACGCGGCGAACGGATGGAGTATTGGCTGATGACATAATGCTCTCCTTATCAATACGCCCAGCGTAAAACCTCAACTGACGGATGAGGAGCGAATAATTTGCCCCGGTTCATTGAAGGAAATGAATAGAAAGCCTTAACGGCTGGGAACGCTCAGCCGCCCCACCACCGTGAAACCCTCCTCTTGCGGGCGCACGACCACCATTTCCCCAGAGCTAACGCCGCCACCGGTCAGCGCCGTGATATTCACCTGATGCGTCACCAGCAGCATATTCCCCGGCCCCTGCCACCCCGCCATACGCTCACGAGCCGCTTGGGTAATGGCCACCTGATCCCCACGCCCACGAAAGAACGAATTCAGCCAAGGCGCAGGCACCACCGACCCCAGCGCCATCAGCTCAGCGGTTTCCAGCGCCCGGCACCACTCGGAGCTGTACACCGCATCAATCGCCACGCCCCGCTCCCGCAACGCCTGCCCCGCTGCCACCGCATGGGCACGCCCTTCGCTGGAAAGGTTGCGCTGGGTCTCGCACGCCTCCAACACAAACCCCGGCGGGTCGCCGATACCGGGGGCCAAGGAGTGGCGCATAAGGATGACCAAACCGCCCTCTTGGAGCGCTTGCCAGGTGGCGGTGTTGGCGTGGGTGGTGAGGGGTAAGAGGCTAAACAGACCCGAGAGCATGCACAGGGTGAAGAGACGCAGGTTGAACACGGGCAAGCCCTCTGGTGAGAACGGTGTCCCCCTCTTTTATCAGAATTCCGTGACGACGGTGACCCCAACGCCTTCAAACTTATCCATGTTGATCAACGCTTGCACCGACTCCTCTAGCGTGATCCGGCGGCCAATCAGCTTTTCAGGCGCCAGCTTGCCCGACTGAATCATCACCAGCATGGCACCGTAGCGATGGGCCTGCATACCATGACTGCCCAGAATTTCCAGCTCATTAGCAATCACCTTGCTCATGGGAATGGCAGGCGTGCTGTGATCTGCCAGCATCAACCCTACCTGGACATGCTTGCCGCGCTTTCGCAAATTGCTAATAGAGTTGAAGCAGGTGGTGGGGTGACCCAGCGCATCCAGCGAGACGTGCGCGCCCCCTTGAGTGATCTCCACCACCGCCTCCACCAAATCGGCCACGTGGTTGGCATTTACCGTGGCCACCGCGCCCAACTGACGCGCCAGGGCGAGCGCCTGTTCGGAAATATCCACCGCCACCACGTTCGCGCCCGCCGCGCTGGCGATCATGATGGCAGACAGCCCCACACCACCACAGCCGTGCACGGCCACCCACTGCCCGGGGGACACGCGTCCCTGATCCACCACCGCACGAAAAGAGGTCACGAACCGGCAGCCCAGGCTGGCGGCGGTGTCGAACGCTAGGGTATCTGGCAGGGCGACTAGGTTCACATCGGCGTAGTGAATGCCCACATACTCGGCAAACGAGCCCCAGTGGGTAAACCCTGGCTGGAATTGAGCATCGCATACCTGATGGTGGCCTGCGTTGCACTCCTGGCAAGTGCTGCAGCCGCCCACGAACGGCACGGTCACACGATCCCCGACCCGCCACTTCGTCACGTCCTTACCCACCGCTTCCACCACACCGGACAGCTCGTGCCCCGGCACATGGGGAAGTCGGATATCCGGGTCGTGGCCCATCCAGCCGTGCCAATCACTGCGGCATACGCCGTTAGCCATGACTTTGACCACGACGCCGTGGGGTTCGGGAGTCGGATCTGGCACCTGCTGAATAGTGGGCGGGGCGGAAAACTGCTCAAATACGACGGCTTTCATGGGCCACTCCTGAACGTTTAGGCTGCGGATTCGCTAACGCTACTATAGCGAGCCTAGTCTGAAATGAGCTTTCCATATCGTGGACAACACTCATCAATGTGAAGCACTCTTTCTCTTTATGGTGTTGATAAGAAAGAGGCTTGCAATATGAGCGCATTGGATAAAAAAGACGCCAAGTTAGCAGCGTTACTCCAGATTGATGGCAGAATGCCCAACGCGCGACTGGCCGAACAGCTGCACCTGAGCGAAGCCACCTGCTGGCGACGGCACAAACGCCTGGAAGAACTGGGGGTGATCGAGGGCTATCAAGCCATCTTCAATCGACGCAAAGTTGGCGCCAGCGTATTAGCCTTCGTGCAGATTACCTGCACCCAACACAGCGAAGCCGCGACGGCAGAGTTCGAGCGCATCATCCAATCAAGCTCTCGGGTGCTGAGCTGCCACAACACCACCGGCGAGGCCGACTTCCTGCTGCAAGTGGTCGCCAAAGACCTAGACGACTACAGCCATTTCGTCGAAACGGTGCTGCGCCAGCTGCCTGGGGTATCGAGCATCCGCTCCAACCTCTCGCTTAGAGAAATGAAGGCGACCAGTCACTTGCCGGTTGAGGAGTTGTTGGGGCTGTGAGGGAGGCTCTTTACGAAAATCCGTAATTGACGATCACTTTGCCAAGTGTGGATATCGAATCCTAGCCTGCCCCCCCCGGCATCATCGCCACGTGCTCGACCCGCTCGGCTGCTACTTCTCACTCAATATTCTGAATCTTAAAATTGATCAAAAAAAATATCCCTATAAATATCAAATACTTATTCAGAATAAAGCGTCATAAAATCAATATCACTACCCATTACACTACCCAATCGTCACAAGAGTGGTCCCCAGCAGAGTACTTGTACTGGCATGGCGAGCACCGTCCATGGCATCTCATGTTAGCCATTATCCTCACTGCCATGGTTGAGCACGTTGCGCTCATATAAGCAAACTCTTTCATCCATCATCTCCTTCAGAGATGGCCCCACATCTGCGCGTCTCATTTGCAGCCTCGATAGTGTTGGTGCAAGGCATGCAATACTTTTGTCTACTAGATCGCGGTATGTGTCCAAGTCCGCGCTATCCAGTAGAGAACTGTCAGTATCACCTAGTGCCACCTCATAACAACAGCGCTTATCAAGCTCTTCGGCAAAAGCACTCATCAAAGCCGCAACAGATTTTTTATAGATCTGCTCGACTTGTTGCGCTTCTTCTTTTTGCTTCTTTAGCTTTTCCTCAAATTCTTTTCGCTGCCGTTGTATCTTTTCTGCCTCATCTTTTCGTTCTGATACTGCACCGCTGATTATTTTATCAAGTGTCTCTACCTGGGATTGACCATTTTTTTTAGCTAATACCTTTAATTGATTTTGTGCCATTTCAGACACCTGAATCGATACAGGCCTACCCTTCTTTTGGCGATGCTTGTGCACCCTCCAAGCGTTTTCTATCTGCGCACTAATCTTGTAGAACCCATCGTCGTTTGAATAATTTTTCAAGAGCTTTACGGTTTCAGGCCCACCCAAACGATTGATAATGTCCATCAAAAAAAAGGATAGTTCCCCCGCAATATTTTTGCGCGCCAAATAGTTTGCAATCCAATCAACTTGCTCAGCATCTTCCAAAACAATCCAATCAAATGGTCTTTTCATAAATCAATAATTTCTAAATTAGTGATAAAGAATTGGCTTGCCTGCAGCTAACAACAACACACTAGACTACAATTACCATGTAATATTACATGGTAATTGTAGCAGATAATACTGTCCGTGAAATCGGCGCTTTATTTGGCTGTAGATGCTCTATACTGTTCTCTATGTATGCACCCATCCTGACCTATAAAAACTCTAGACTAACCCCCGAAGCTAGGTGGTTACTGATGCAGTGGGCGTGCGTATTTGGCATTGACCAAAGCGTTGTTTGTCCTTTGCAAACCCTCTTCAAGCGTCTCGGTCTAACCGAGACGCAGGGACGGCGTGCCTGGAATGTCCTCATTGGCAAGAGCAGTGAAAGACAAGAACGTTTCATTGAAATCGAGCGGTTGCCTTCCGTAGGACGAGGGCGGCCAAGATCGCGTTACCGTTTATCAACTGAGCTTGTACAGTCACTGCAAATGAGCACATCAATTTCTGATCATCACGCTTCAGAAATCTCCACGCTCACACAAACGACCTTACTGTCTGCTGAAAATAAAACGAAAGATTTGGTAAGAGATGGCCGTCGCCGCCGCTCAAGGTTGACCTTACCTAACCGGTGGCTACTGATGGTGTTGCTAGCTCATGCTGATACGCCAGGCGTCATAACCAGTCTTGGAATATCAAAAATGCGCTCCATGACAGGGATGTCACGCTCTCGCATCGATAGGCAGTTAAAGAAACTGGTAGATCTAGAGATCATTGCGCACTATCAACCTGGACGTTATGCCTCCCAGGCTAATGCTCGCAGAACATCAATCTATTTGCTTAATTTAGCGCACCCACTATTTCGCCGTTTCAAAGCAAAACCTTTCTCTATCATGTCATTTTCTCAACCCACGGAACCTAAGCAAACGGAGCTGGTGGGGGGAATTGTTGATGCGGCGATGACTGCAGTGGTAAGTAAGCTGCAAATTAACGCCTTGCTGAAGGAGTACGAGGATTCAGTCAGAAGCTCTGAAGGTATTGCTGTAGGCGACGACTCGCTCCCTACCGATACTCGTCACGTCGAAACAAAGGATTACCAAGCCATTCACAATGGGCTAAGAAGAGTCTATAAGAACGCAATGGCACTTTTACCAGGCGGGCGTTTTCTTAACGACAGAACAGAAGAACTACTTAAAAGCTATGACGCAGATGATGCTGGCTGGCTACTAACCAACGTACATATTGATGCCTGCCAACTACTTTCCTACGCCTGGGGACCTTTGAAAGAGGGAAAGGTCAGTCCTGAACGGCCATGCCACCGCATCATAGTCAACACTACTCAACGCTTAGGATTGGGGCCTGTGGGTTCGATTGAAGCAAGCGTTGACCGTAATCCAAGCAGCCCTCATGGAGAAGAGGATCAATGCATGCTGAATGAGCATGCCTGCTTTACTATTAAGCGTTCAACTTCCGCACAAGACTCCTATCAGCCATTGGCCCTCTTGTCTTACGCTTTGTCTTATTACCTTGCTAGGGAGCTACAAAAAGCACTTGCAACCACTAAAGTATTGGAAGTAGAAGCCATCAACTACATGCTCGTCCCTGTTGCCCTTGAACATTTAAGCGGTCAGCAGCAGCCTGCATATGAGCTACGTAGCTATGGCTTTCACAAAAAGAGGGTTTGTAGACAACGATCCATAGTGATTTTTACAGCGCCTGTCGATGAGGACTTACATTCTTATTGGCGTACGCATCGCCAGGACAGCCTTTTTGCCAGCAGCGAGGAATCAGGTGATGCCGTGCCAGGGACTGACGCTCCTACCACCTCATAAGCCAAAGCCACTCTCCAATTAAAAAATACTCACCAGCCTCATCTCATGAACGAATAACAGGAGTTCGTCATGAGCAACCGATTAATCCGCATCAAAGACGTCATGGATCGCACTGGGCTGGCTAGATCGACGGTCTACAAGTACATCAGCCTTGGGCAGTTCCCTCAGCCAATCAAGCTGGGCACTCGGGCTGTTGCCTGGGTCGAGCGTGAAGTGGAAGCCTGGATCTGCGAAAGCATCGAGCGCAGAGATCAAGCAGTGCTGAAGTAACTCAACCTTTCCTCATTTAATTGAAGAGTGATTATTCGCTAACGGCGACTCACTCCCACCAGCAACCATCAGTACCTATCGGTCACTACCCATTCCCAAGAACCTTGTTTAATTATTATTAGTTAAATCAAAGGGTAATGGGAGGGGCATCAAGCCCCGTACCTGAGTAGCGAGCGTAAAGGTAGTCATCCCACGTATCCGTCTCAATGAATCCAGCCTCCGCTGGAGGCTTCGTCGTGCCTGACATACATGCTCATACCTCCGAAGGCATGAGTCGATCTCACTATCGAGGTAATTAAAATGCTTCAACGACACCCATCAAACGCTAATTTGTGCTTGAACACTGCTCCTACCTTCAACGGGCTTGCTCTCCAAGTAAAACATCTCCCAATGGCCGATGAATACCTTCAGGCCCTTTACAATACAATGCACAAGGCTCTCGCTGACTACCCACGCGTGCTAGCCTTCAGGGTCGATCCTGTCATTCCTACAACGATAAGTGACCGGATGAGGCCGGAGGATCACAAAGGCCTTATCGCAAGGTTCATCGCTTCCTTGAAAGCGATTATCAAACATGATCGTGAGAGTAAACGCCAAGCTGGCTGGGTGCCTGACACTAAGGTGCGCTACGTGTGGTGCCGGGAGATTGGCCTTAACGGCAAGCCGCACTATCACTTCTTCTTCCTACTGAATCGTGACGCGTATCACATGCCAGGTAAGGCAGGCTCTCAAAACGAGAACCTTATCAGCCGGGTGTCACGTGCTTGGTACAGCGCGCTGGGAATCACGTGGAACCCTCAAGAGCCATGGGTACACGTCCCTGATAACCCGTACTACTGGATCGACCGAGGTGACCTGACTAGCTTTGAGCAGGCTTTCACACGAGCCTCTTATCTCTGTAAAACGAATACAAAGCAGTACGGGCTAGGTGTACGAGCGTTTGGCACCAGTCGTCACTGAAAGCCTCATCATGATCATTAAGCAAGGCTGCTAAGCAGCGCTTTGCCCACATGCCCCCACACCGCTAAACTCGGCTCACTATTCTTGTGGGGGCTAGGTATCAGCCATGTTCAGGGTTATCGCATATATGAAATCTTCAATAAGCCACGCCATTACACCGCCAGCGTTGGCACCCCCCAGTAGGACTTGAACCTACGACCAAGGGATTATGAGTGCAACCAAACAAACTTTGGGATCGCGCCTGCAATGCGGAAACCAAGAATTATCAATACGTTATCTTTTCCAGGGATTACATTACTCACATGTCTTTCATCCTGTTAGCAGCCAGATGACAACCAGGCGGCGACCATATATCTGTGATATTGGCCTACCCTAAGAACATGAAGGACAACATAACACTTGCTGAAAACCCTATTTCACATATGATTAATATCGACTTTATTCGGGTGCCTGGGAAGCTTGGCTGACTTTTCTCAGCATCCCAAACACCCTTATGAAAGCGTTAAAGACCCACCTCATAAAGCAATATCAAGGGTTGTGCTTGTTCTTCTAGAAGCTCATCCTGAGTTGGCGTATCGATGGGCACTACTTGACCGTCGGATCTCTCCAGCAGTTCTTGGAGTTGTGCATAATTTACCGATTGATCCAAGATGTACTGATTGAGCTTCGGCTGCATCTCAAGCAGTGCTTGTCTGCCGTGGTTCTGATTTTCAAGAAACTGATATACCTGCACGAACGCAGTGCCATCGTCCCAGCCGATCTTGACGGGCTGATCGACGATATTAACCTGAGTGCCTAAAGGCACAGCACCGAATATTGCTTTAACATCTTCCGGAAACATGCGTATGCAGCCACGGCTGGCGCGCATGCCAATGCCGTCCGGATCATTGGTACCGTGAATTAGATAACCAGGAATATCGAGCAGGATGGCATGCTTGCCGAGCGGGTTATCGGGACCCGGCGGCACCACTGAGGGTGCCGGTTCGCCTCGCGCCGCCGCTTCTTCACGCATGGAACGTGGCGGATACCAGGCAGGATCCTCAAGCCGCATGGTAGTGGTGGTAATTCCCAGTGGGGTGTTATAGCCATCTCGACCGATACCGATCGGATAGGTCTCGACTCGCGGCACCTCACCTTCGCCTATCTCCGGAAAATAGTAGAGACGTAACTCGGCGATGTTAATTACAATGCCAGTCCTCTCGGCATCGGGCAGGATATACTGGGCTGGCACGAGCACTTCTGTTCCGACGCCCGGCACCCAAAGACTGACGTTCGGATTAGCCCGACGGATTTCCTCGTAGCCCAGGTTATGGGTACGGGCGATATCGAGGAGCGTATCCGCCTCGTTGTCTACCACTACCTTATAGGCCTCACCAATCAGGTCACCGTACTCAGGCAACCTGTAGTGGCCCTGCGGCCACTCCCCCACGTCTTCAGCAAGCACAGGCGAAGTGCTCAGCAGCGTAGCGATAAGCAACGCCCCTAGCCCCGTTTTAATAATAATGGCAGTAATGGTGTTGGAGTGCCCAAGCGATAGTATCATTGTGTCCTCCTCTCTCGGCGGCGCAGATATAAACCGGGTTGGCTATGATTATCCACCGGTTGTTGGCGCGACCAGGTGATCAGCGCCATGCCGACCAGTATCATAGGGGCAGTCAGCAGCATTCCCATGGTGACCCAGCCAAACGCGAGGAAGCCGATGTGTTCATCCGGCAACCTCACGAATTCAACTGTGAAGCGAAACACGCCGTACAGCAGCAAAAAAAGACCAGAGATCAGACCTCGCCGCCTCGGTTCAGCGGAAAGCCACCACAGCAGCACGAACAGCACCACCCCTTCCAGGGCGAATTCATAAAGCGCAGAGGGGTGTCGTGGCTCTGGGCCCATGTGGGGAAACGGCATCGCCCAGGGCAGGTTGCTGACGCGCCCCGGGAGCTCGTGATTGATGAAATTGCCGATTCGCCCTGCACCAAGACCGATCGGCACCAGTGGTGCGATGAAGTCGGTTAGGGCAAAGAAGCCGAGCCGATGCTTTCGCACAAACCATAGCGTCGCCGCCAGCACCCCGAGCAGTCCACCATGAAAGCTCATACCGCCTTCCCAAACTTTGAACAGCCATAAGGGGTTGGCCATAAACTGTTCTATTCCATAGAACAGGACATAGCCCAACCGGCCACCAACCACTACGCCTACCGCGGAGTAAAAGATCAGGTCGCTAATGTCATCGTGGGTTAGCTTAAGCCGATTAGCTCTAAGGCGCCCAAGCCACCAGGCGGCGCCGAAGCCCACCACATACATCAGGCCATACCAGTGAATCGCGAACGGGCCGAGGCTGATGGCCACTGGATCAATCTGGGGATATTGCAACATGTCGTATCTCCCAATTCATTAGAGGTGCGACCAATCGCGCCCACCGTTATTACTGATCAGCAGTTGATTGAGGTCATCAACCGCCACCAAACGCTGGGAGTCGTGCGGATCCAGCGCCAGATGCATCAGATAGCGCTCTTCCCAGCCACGCTTGACTACCTCCCAATCCCGGCTGCCCTCCCCAACTCTCAGCAAGCCTACCCCTATCATGAAGGCGTAAAGCTCTCCTTGGCTGGCCACCACCAGGCTCGTAGGGCGACGCTCATGGTATACTTGTCGCCATCGTTCGCCTCCGTCAGGACTCATCAATAGCCCGGTTTGGGTGGCGGCATAGAGTTGTTCGGGATCACGGCTCGAGGCAGCCAGTGAAATCAGCCCGGCCGGCGCCTGGGCGCGAATTTGCCAATTGGCTCCACCATCCTGGCTGACTTGGAGCTGGCCACCATTAGCCCCATAGAGCACGTCGGGATTGGCCTCACTGATGGTCATCTGATGAAAGTCCACCGGGCCATCAACGCCGATAGCTAATTGTGACCAGCTGCGGCCTGAATCCCGGGACTTAACCACGCCGAGGTTGCCTCCCCTGGCCGGGTGGCCGCTGGCAAAGAAGGTCTCGGCTTCTTCCGGGTGAGGAGCAAAACCCATGAAGTCATGGGTCTCCTCCGAGACCCGGCGGGCCATTCCATCACTACCAACGGCATAGAAGCCATGATGGGTGGCCAACCATAGTCGTTCGCTATCCGCTCGATCGACGGCCAGGCCGTGAATATGGGTCTGCTCTCGCAGTTGCTCAAGACTGATACTACTCGGTTCTCGGGAGCAACCTGAAAGCAAGGTAAGCAGGAAGGCCACGGCGAGTGGCCAGCGATAATAGGTCATGACATCACGTCCTTATCAGTCGTCAGGTGGACAAGCACCACGCAAAGCCAACGCGCAACGCCAAAGCAAAACAAGGCAAGGCAAGGCAAGGCAAGCTCAACTCACACGGATCGTTGCCATCATGCCTAGCTCTTCGTGTTCGATGATGTGGCAGTAGAACAGCCAATCGCCGGGCTTGAGGAACACCATGCGCAGCCTGAGACGCTGATAAGGAGCCAGGTTGACGGTGTCCTTCCAGGCCAGCCAGGGCGCGTCTCGCCATTCCCTGTCAGCATCGCGGGTAGCGATCACCTGAAAGTGGGTGCCATGCACATGGAAGGGGTGATCCATATGGGAGTTATTGAAGACTTCCCACTCCTCTACCTCGCCAACCTGCCCCTCAAACAGGACGTCGTTCATGGCAAAGGCACGGCCGTTGATCAGAAAATCCACCTTGGGTCGAACCGCTCTATCATCGTCGCTAGCGTGACTCGCCCCATGCCCCGGCCCATGGGTTCCGTGATGGCTGTCACTGCCGCCGTGGCCGGCATGCGGATCGCCATTCACCGCACCGTGATTGTCATGGTCTGGCATCACCTCGGTCAGTTCCACTTGACGTCTCACCACTGGTTCGCCCAGGGGTTCGATATGGGACAAGGGGTCAGGTAACGCGACGGCGGGGTATACGCCAGTATTTAGGGTATGAATCGATAATAGCGAAGCAATCTCGTCCAGATGTGCCGGCTTAACCCCCATCCAACCACGTGTATAGGGATGACTCGCCAGCTCAAAACTCCTTTCAGATTTCTCGCTGATGCGTACTAGCAGATCGACCCGCTCACCCGGGGTGAGCAGCAACTCTTCGAGTGGTTGTGGTCGCTCGATCAGCCCGCCATCGGTACCGATCAGGGTCAACTCGTGATCTTCCAAGCGTAAACGCAAGTACCGGCCAGCACAGGCGTTGACCAGCCGCAGCCGCAGAGTAGTGCCCGGCGCCACATCAAGACGTGGCTCGCGTTGGCCGTTGACCAACAGAAGCTCCCCCTCGCGTCCATTCATCCAATCTTCGCTGGTATGGGGCGCCACTTCGCCATTCATATTCAGGCGCAGGTCGCTGACCACTAGCAAATGCTCTTCCACCTCCGCGGGCAACACGCCTAATCGGGGCCTGACCAACAATGCACCCGCTAAACCATGAGCTACCTGACGCGCAGTACCTTCATGTGGGTGGGGGTGAAACCAGTGTAACCCTGCACTCCCCCTATGAAAAACATAACGATAATGTCGTGACTCTCCTGGTAATACGGCTTCCCAGGGTGCCCCATCTTGCGACTGGGGCACCGGTACCCCATGCCAGTGCAGCGTCGTTTCCTGCTCAAGCTCATTTATCAGCGTAATGTCTAACTCATCCCCCTCGCGCACCTCAATCAATGGCAACACTTTACCGTTGTAGAGCCACAACTTTGCCTCCAGCCCATCGCTCACTGGCAGCGCATGGGCAGCGGGGGTTAACACACTTTGAAAGCGCCCAACCTGATCACTCAAGTTTGCAATCCGAGGCAATGGTTGAAGGGGTTGTCCTGCAGGGATGCTAGCGTTATCTAGCAGAGCTGTTGGTGACGCCTGTGTATGCCGTCCGGCCAAAGCGTGAACCAATAGGCCAGACCCAGATAGGGCAATACCACCCAGGGTGGTGTAGCGAAGAAATTCGCGACGTTTCATGGCTATTCCTCGTGATTAAAATCATCATCTTGGCCCGCCATAGGCGAGCTGAACGTTCAGCGATGAAGGTTTAAACGCGAGGAGGGCGATCAAAGAGCGCGCGCGGAGCTGGCGACCAGTTGACCAGATAACGAGGCAAGGTCGACGTGGCGAAGGTTGCGTCTTCGATAAGCAACGCGAGATTTACCGCACACTGAGCACAGGGCATACAGTACTCTGCCATATGGGAGGCATCGTGGTCGCCAATGCTGACCGACCCAACAACTTCGATCGCTCCACTGGCTAGATCAATGTCAGTGAACAGACAAGGTTCATCTTCATGATGATCCATCGCCACGACTATCAATGGCTGCGCCAAGACAAGGCTTATCAGCAAACAAAGCAGCCATTTAAAAGTGGAGCAATTCATGACAAAGAAGTAATCACTATCGAGTGGAGGATATTAAGAGTATTTCATGGCTTCACAGACACACGCAACCCAAGTGCAGCAGGCAGGTTGCCGAATTACCAAAATTGATACAGGTCAACAAACTGCTTACTTTCACGCCCTGAGATGCCTTAGGCATGCCTGAATGCCATATTGAGAATTGACCTGGGTGCTACACATAGCCTCAACACTTCAGGCATCGGCCTTTGATATAGGCCTGTCGCTAAGGAGAACGACCATGGATATTCGCAAGCACACTCTCGCCTTCGGACTCACCCTGGCCCTCGCAGCCAGTGGTACCGGCATTGCTTTCGCCCAGGGAATGATGGGTGACCAAGCGGGCCAGGGACGCTCCATGATGGAGGGCGGCATGGGTTCCGGCATGATGGGCGGCGGCCAAGGCGGAATGGGGCCCGGCATGATGGGGGAAATGATGGGCGGCGGCATGATGCCCTGCCCGATGATGGGCGGCGCCGGCATGGACATGATGTTGATGCTCGATGATGATCAACGCAGCGAGATGCGTGAGCTGATGCAGGAGCACCGACCTGCCCAGTTCGAACGCATGGGGCGGATGATGAACCTACGCGACGACCTGATGGCGGAGATGCACGGCGATCGCCCAGACCCTGATGAGGTTCAGGCGCTACACGGACAGATGGCCGAGTTGCACGGTGAGATGATGGCCGAGATGGTGCGCATGCGAAATGCCATGCATGACCTGATGAGCGACGAGCAGCGCCAACAGCTTGAGCAGGCCACACCCGAGGGCGGCGTCGATCCTGACGACCATGACGCCCACCACTGACCGAGATGTCACTGCGTAGGCATTAGGACGGACGGCCAACCCTGGCCGTTCTCTCATCAACTCCAGCAGGAGGTACACGATGTCCGATTCGACCCCGAACACAATCACCCTGACGGTGCCCGGCATGGGCAGCGACCACTGCGCCGGCATTGTGCGCAAAACGCTCGAACGCCTTGATGGCGTGGGCGTGATTCAGACCAATATTGCCAATCACCATGTCAGTGTGACCATCAAGGCAAGCGGGCCCGACGGCGACACCTTGAAGAAAGCCGTCGAAGGAGCAGGCTATGACGTGGCTGCCGTGCAGAGTGATCAGGAGGACGCCGAGAGCGACTCCGAGATCGAGGAGGCCTATCTAAGTCAGGCTCGCAGGCGACTGATCATCGCCGCGATACCCACCACCCTGATCATGCTGCTAATGATTCCGCACATGTTCTGGCAGCCAATTCCCGGCTATCTGGCCATCGTGGCACTGCTAGCCTTCCCGGTGGTATTCCTCTATGGCGGGGCAGCCACCCACAAGTCGACCTGGCGCTCGTTGAAAAACGGAACCTTTAATATGGATGTGCTGATCTCCATGGGCAGCCTGCCGCCCTACCTGATTGGCCTGGTCGGCTTTTTCTACACCATGACCTCGTTCATTGAGATGGCTGCCACCATCATGACCTTCCACTTGCTGGGCCGTTATTTGGAGGCACTAGCCAAAGGGCGCGCCTCCCAGGCTATTCGTCGCCTGATGACGCTGGGCGCCAAGACAGCGCGGGTGGAGCGCGACGGCGAGGAAATTGAAGTGCCGGTGAAAGAGCTCACGCCCGGTGACATCATGATCGTGCGCCCCGGCGATAAAATCCCCACCGACGGCGAAGTGGTCGAGGGTGAGAGCCATCTCGACGAGTCCCTCGCTACCGGCGAGTCGATACCGGTCTACAAGAGCACCGGCGACAGCGTGATCGGCGCCACCATCAACAAGGAGGGCCGATTGCGGGTCAAGGCGACCCGCGTCGGCGCCGATACTTTTCTCTCCCAAGTGGTGCGTCTGATCGACCAGGCTCAGGGCTCACGGGTGCCAATCCAAGAATTCGCCGACCGTATGACCGGCCGCTTCGTGCCAGCGGTACTGGCTATTTCACTGGCTAGCCTGATTGCATGGGCGCTGTTTCCAGACGTCCTGCGGCCGATTCTGGACTGGGGCGCGACCTTCCTGCCTTGGGTGAATCCAGATGCCAGCACACCAACGCTAGCCCTGATTGCCGCCGTCGCCGTGCTTGTCATCGCCTGTCCCTGCGCCCTCGGCCTAGCCACCCCCACCGCGCTGATGGTGGGCTCCGGTATCGGTGCCGAGCGCGGCATCCTGATCCGCTCCGGCGAAGCGATCCAGACCTTCAAGGACGTCAAAGTGATGGTGCTCGACAAGACCGGCACCATTACCCGCGGCGAGCCGAAGCTCACCGATGCCGTCACCGCCGAAGGAGTCGAGGAAACGCGCCTGCTGACCCTCGCCGCGAGCGTGGAGAACGCCTCGGAGCACCCCATCGCCCGGGCCATCGTGGATGGTGCCAAGGAACGCGATGTGAAGCCCGGTGAAGTCAGCGATTTTCGCTCCACCGGAGCGCGGGGCGTCTCGGGCAAGGTGGGCGATGAAACCGTGCTGATCGGCAATCGTCGACTGCTGGAAGAGGAAGGCGTGACAGGCCTTGAGGCTCTTGATGACGCCATGGCAGAGCTCGAGGGCAAGGGGCGCACCGTTGTGATCGTCGCCGCCGACGGTCAGGCCCTGGGCCTGGTGGCAGTGGCCGATACCCTCAAGGAAAAATCCGTAGAGGCCATCCGCGGCATGCATGACCTGGGCCTGCACGTGGTGATGATCACCGGCGACAACGAGCGCGCCGCCCGTGCCGTAGCAGACGAGGTGGGCATCGACGAGGTTCAGGCCGGGGTGTTGCCGGAAGGTAAGGTCGATGCCATCCGTAAACTTCAGGAGAAACATGGCAACCACGTGGCCATGGTCGGCGATGGCATCAATGATGCCGCGGCGTTGAAGCAAGCCAACGTTGGCATAGCCATCGGCGCGGGGGCAGATGTGGCCATTGAGGCCGCCGATGTGACCCTGGTGCGCGGCGAACTGACCGCCGTGGTGGATGCCATGCACCTATCTCGCGCCACCTTCGGCAAAATCGTCCAAAACCTGATCTGGGCCAGCGCTTATAACGTGGCAGCCATTCCCATCGCCGCGATTGGTCTGCTGCACCCGATGATCGGCGTCATCGCCATGACCGCAAGCTCTCTCTCCGTCATTGGCAACTCGCTGCTACTCAAGCGGCGCTTCGCCACAAACAACCCACAAGGAGACGCCAAATGAACCGCATTCACCACTGGATGATGACTGCTTGCTTAGTAATTATGAGCGTGGCCATGTTCTTTCTAATGTGGCGCGGCCAGTCACTGGGCACTGGGGCCTGGCTGTTGCTTCCCCTGACACTCTGTCTTGGCATGCATTTCCTCATGCATCGCCATTTCGGTCATCATCAAAGAAATAAGGATGAGAAGTGAGCCAGCGTCATTGCGTTCATGAAATCGATGTCTTCGGCATCAAATATAGCCAGTACTAGCTTCAGTCTTCCTTAAAGAGACAGGTGGCCAAGTAGTGACCACCTGCTATTTAAATATATAGATTTTGCTGGACTAGCCTGGATTTCTCACAGGGTATAAAAGAAAGCGGCTGAAAGTGCTATGATTTCAAGAACCTAACCAATCCATCAAGCACCAACAGCCGCTTCCAAAATGGTACCTGAAAAGCTGACCTTCTCGCCACTCTCACGCCGCCAAATTGAAGCCGACTTCTCCGGGGGCCACATCACGTCGGACGCCGGATTACTCCTGCTTCGTGAAGTCGATAAACAGCATCGCCTGACACGCCGCTTGGCCGCCGTGCTTCATGATCCCCGTGCACCGGAACAGGTTCGTCATAAGCTCGACACTCTGGTTCGTCAGCGGGTGTTCGGTGTCGCCGCTGGCTATGAAGATTTCAACGACCATGAGGCCCTGCGCTATGATCAGGCCCTTCAGACAGCGCTCGGTGAAGAGGATACGCTGGCAGGCAAGTCGACGCTGTGCCGGGTGGAGCAGAACGCCGATCGGCAAGCAATAGTGAAGGCCCATGAGTTGCTGTGGCATCACTTCATTGAACAGCATGACGAACCACCAAAGGAGATCGTGCTGGACTTTGATGGCACCGACATTCCCGTGCATGGCGAGTAACCCGGCAAGTTCTTTAACCGTTATTACGATCACCACTGTTACTTCCCGCTGTATGTCTTCTGTGGGCGCCACTTACTGGTGAGCTATCTGCGCACCAGTGACCGCAGCGACAGCCGCCATAGCTGGGCCATCCTCGCCTTACTGGTACGCTTTATCCGCCAATACTGGCCCGATACCCGCATCGTGTTACGAGGTGATAGCCACTTTTGTCGTCCCCGGCTGCTGAACTGGTGCGATCGGCATCACGTCGACTACATCGTGGGAATCGCCAAGAACAGCCGGCTGATCAAGGAAGTGGATGTGCCCATGATGCTGGTACGCAAGACCCAATGGCAGGTGGGAGGGAAAGTGGCAGAGACGTTTCGCTTTCCGTATCAAGCACACTCCTGGAAATACCCTCGCTGGGTGGTGGCCCGTCTAGAAGAAGGCGAGCTGGGCTCTAATCCCCGGTTTATCATCAGTTCCCGTTACGATGACGGCTTCAAGCTTTACTACGAGCAGTACTGTGCCCGGGGTGACATGGAGAACCGGATCAAGGATCAACAACTGAGCCTGTTCGCTGACCGTACCTCCAGCACGCACTGGTGGGCCAATCAGTGGCGGCTGATCTTGTCGGGCTTCGCTTATACACTGTTCGAGCGGTTACGGACTTACCTGAAGCACACGCCCTTCGCGTGCATGAGTCCGAGCAACCTGAGGCTCAAGCTCATCAAAGTAAGCGCGGTCATCATCCGCAATACGCGTCGAATCCGCGTACTCATGAGTGACAGCTACCCCTATAAAACGGCGCTATCCGATCTCGTCAGGCGGTTGGTGCCGAACTGACTGCTCGGGCGCCCCCGGCCCGACGCAATGGGGGGAAGGGGGAAGTGTGTCTGAACGCCGGAAAGTGGTTAAAAAGTAGCCGATGTAAGTCGAGCCAATAGGTGTTTAGCGGTGTTAGAGCCTGAGTGCGGTACTGGCTGAGGTGCTATGAGAAATCCAGGCTAGCTACGGTTACAAATAGGCTTATGCAACGATAGACATGCCTGCTAAATAAAAGGGCCAGCATGAAGGCTGGCCCTATATTTTAAATCATTGACTATATATTAATAGTCAACATGTAACTCATAGCGGTTATTGTCCTTTTCTTTAGTACCTCCCAATGCATTACCTGTTACTTCAAGCTGATAATTACCTGGCTGCAATTGGCGAACCATTTCAAAATGGCCACGGGGGCTGGATGCTTCTGCCACCTGCTGTCCAGCTGCATTGTAAAGCACAGCAGAGATACGGTTACCAGTGCTGGTTGCGCCTGGGAAGTGCTCACTTGCTATCTTCAGCGTAGTCGCTTGTTGAATGTTGATATTGAAACGCTTTGATTGGCCTTGGGCCAGCAATTGTGTAGAAGAGACACCTCTTTCAAGGAGAGGCAGGTCTTGGGTGTTCGTGCCAAAGTTAGCCAATGCTGGCGTTGAAAAAATGCTAGCGACAAGCGCTCCAAAGAGAATTGATTTAACTTTCATGATAACTACTCCAGTGGTTGGTTACATGGTTATATTAGCTGTGATTTTTGAAATGAAGCTGAATTTAGTGGTTTATTAGCAAAAAAAAACGCCACCTTTCGGTGGCGCAAGTTATAGAGTGCTTAACGATTTAAAACATTAACCTGACACCTGCCACCACGCCGGTATCTTCGGTATTATTCCCGCCAGCACGAGAAAGGTCAGCGGTATCGCCATACTCTTTTACCCAGTAAGCGCCCACGTAAGGCGCAAAGCGTCTGGTCACTTCGTAGCCCAGGCGCATGCCGACACGCACTGAGTTAAGGCCCTCACCCACACCAAACTCCTCAACTTCACTGGCGGCCACGGCAATTTCGGTGCGCGGCTGTAGGTAGAGCCGCTGAGTCAGGCGCAGATCGTATTCGCCTTCAAAACTGGCGGCTACGTCGCCATCTTCACTCACTTGTAATGCCACGTCGGTTTCAATGCCGTAGGGCATTACGCCTTGCAGGCCGACAACCCCATAGGTGCGTTCAGCGTGATCATCGGAGAAAACACCGCCTTGATAACCGATCCCCCCCTGTAACTCCCAAAAATCAGCCACTAAACGACTATAGAGTAGTTCCAAAGACTCAAACTCAGCATCTTCGCCGTCGCCCTGGACATTTTCGCCTTCTGACTTTAGGTAAATGCGGTTGATATCGCCGCCGTACCAGCCTTGAAAGTCCCATACCACGGCTTCTGGGCCTTTATCAGGCACGCTATATTCGAGCCGATCAAACAGTGCCATACCCATATTATGTTCCTCAGTGGGCGCTGGCCAACTGTCTGGTGCCGCATAGCCATCTTCGGCTTGAGTGGTCGTGGCGGCAGCCATGCCAAGGGCGGCGCTGGCGAGGGTTAAGTAGCGCTTAATTTTCATACTGCCTCCTTAAGAAACTTGAACAACGCGGAACATGCCAGCATCCATGTGATAGAGAAGGTGGCAGTGGAACGCCCAACTGCCCTCTGCGTCTGCGGTGATCAACGCAGACACGCGCTCACCAGGCTTCACATTTAGGGTGTGTTTGCGTGGTATCAATTCCCCTTGGCCGTTTTCCAGCTCCATCCACATACCGTGGAGGTGGATAGGATGCTCCATCATGGTGTCGTTAATGAGGATTAGGCGCAGCCGCTCATCTTTCTCAAAATGAATAGGGCCGGTCACTTCGCTAAACTTCTTACCGTCGAACGACCACATATAACGCTCCATATTGCCGGTCAGGTGCAGCTCAAGCTCACGGCCTGGCTCGCGGCGATCAGGCCATGGTGTGAACGCTTTGAGATCCCGGTAAACCAATACGCGTCGTTCGTCGGGATCAATGCCGATTCCCGCCTGGTTATAGCGAGAACCCGGCTGAGCTTCACCGGCGAGAAGCAAACCATTTGCACCTATTTTGGCCTGCTCGGCTGCCATCCCCCCCATAGTAGAGTGATCCATGCCTTGCATGTTGGACATACCAGAGTGATCCATCCCAGCCATGCTGGAATGATCCATGCCTTCCATATTCGACATCCCAGAATGATCCATCCCCGACATGTTGGAATGATCCATGCCTTGCATATTGGACATCCCAGAGTGATCCATCCCCGCCATGTTGGAGTGATCCATACCGCCCATGCCGTGGGCACCCATGGCTTCCATACCGCGGTCTGCAATTTGACGGCGTTCAGGAATCTCCGCCTGCATGCCTTCACGTGGAGCTAGCGTGGCGCGTGCATAGCCGCTCCGATCCATGGCTTCGGCGAAGATGGTGTATGCCCGGTCGTCTTCAGGTGAAACCAGCACATCGTAGGTTTCAGCCACGCCAATACGGAACTCATCAACAGGAACGGGTTGCACCGGCTGTCCATCAGCGGCCACCACGGTCATCTTCAGGCCAGGAATACGGACATCGAAAAAAGACATGGCTGAGCCGTTAATCACGCGTAGCCGTATCCGCTCACCAGCTTTGAACAAGGCATTCCAGTTTTCTTGAGGAGAATGTCCGTTGAGAAGATAGGTATAAGTACTACCGGTGACATCGGCGATATCCCGCGAACTCATGCGCATTTGAGCCCACATGCCACGCATTTCAGCGGTCTGAGCAAAACCGTTGTTACGAACATCGGCAAAGAAGTCAGCAATCGTGCGCTCTTGGAAGTTGTAATAGCCTTCCATGGTTTTCAGATTTCGGAACACCGACATCGGGTCTTCAAAAGTCCAGTCAGTGAGCAGTAACACATGCTCACGGTCGTAACGGATAGGCTCACGCTCGGCAGCGTCGATAATCAATGGCCCGGCATGGCCAAGCTGCTCCTGCATACCGGAATGACTGTGGTACCAGTAGGTACCGTTCTGACGGACGGGAAAACGGTAGGTAAAGGTTTCACCGGGGGCGATACCTGCAAAGCTAACGCCAGGCACACCATCCATTTCCGGCGGTAGAATGAGACCATGCCAGTGGATGGAGGTGGGCTCGTCCAGCAGGTTGGTGACACGCAGTACTGCGTCTTGACCTTCTTTCAAACGAATCAGCGGGCCAGGACTGGTACCGTTAATGGTAATGGGTTGGGCTTCTTGTCCGTCAATAGGCAACGATTCACGGCGGATCGCCAGCGATACTTCGGGCCCTTCTTCAACGCCCTGAGCATAGACATTGGTACGGCCCCAGGGGTTTGCCCAGGCGGGAGTTAACCCCATTGCCGCAGCAGAACCTAAGCCTAAGGCAGCGCCTCCTTTTAACACTTGCCGACGAGAAAGAGGGCGAGAAATGATACTTGAGCGTGCCATGTGTAACTCCCATCAATGGTGAATAGCACTATCTTGATGGAAGAAGCTGAATCAAAGCTGAATGATGATTAATTGACTACTTCGCCCGTCAAGGGCAAAGCAATCGTTACGCGTAAACCACCCAGCGGGCTTCGCTCAAACTGAGAGTAACCCGAGTAGCGGGCAACTAACTGTGCAAGAATCGAAAGGCCTAAACCGTAGCCAGGGCGGCGCTCATCCAGACGTGTACCACGCTCTCCCAAGCGCGAAAGTTCCTCGTTTGCAACGCCCTGACCATCATCATCAATCGTTAGCGTGAGTGCAGTTACAGTGACGGCAACATCGCAATGAACGCGCCTGCTCGACCATTTTCCTGCGTTATCAAGCACGATGCCTAATATTTCTGAAAAGTCGTGAGATTCAATGGGAACTTGTTCTTCCTCACTTGCTGAGTGAGTCAGGTCGAATATACGCTCAGGATAGAGGCTACGAAACATCTCAATCAGCCGTAAGCTATCACGAGTAACGTTGGCCATTCGTCCCGCATTAGGACCTGCGATACGTGAACGACGCAGCTCCGCATCCAACTGGGCGTTAATGTCTTCAATACGGCTGAGTAGTTTATGGCGCCGGTTGTCATCAATAGGCCGGTTGCCACGCAGTACTTGAGTCACGGCTGCCAGCGGTGTTTTTAATGCATGTGATAGGTTGGCGACCGATTCTCGCGAGCGCTTTAGACGAAGATCGATGTCGTCCATGAACCAGTTCAACTGGTCGACTAATTCATCTAGCTCCGAAGGGGCTACTAATGACAAGCGATCTCGTTTGCCTGAGCGCAATGCTTCAAGTTGTTGGCGCAGTTGCCAGAGTGGTATGAGTCCACGGTTAACCGCCAGCATATTGAGTAAGATGAGCATCCCTAAAAGCACGGCGGCAATCCCACCGACCCACCAGTGCAAGGTCGCAAGTCCTGCTTCCACCTGTGAAAAATCCTCACCCACCAGTAGCACACCCTGTGTGCCCTGCCACTCAAAATGGCGACGATAGACGAGCATGTGCTGCGTTCCGCGATTCACGTCTATTAGGGCATCGCCGCTCTCATCTAGCAACGGAGCCAGCTGTTGCTGCCATTGCGGGTCAGAAGCGCTGACCGAGCCATTGAAACGGAGTACGTAGAGATGATGAAAGACTTGATAGCCTTGGCTAACCGAGTCGAGCGCAGTCGGTACAGCCGTTTGGTCTTGCTCTAGCTGCGCGACCGCGTGGTTTGCTTCACGTTGTAAGCGTTCACCTAAAAAATCCCTTGCCAGGCTCTGTAAAAAGATCCCGTGCAATAGCCACGTGGTGACCACCACCAGTAGCGCGACGCCGCCTAACCATGCGAGTAGCCGAATGCGTAAACTGCGTCTATCAATGTGAAGCAAAGAAATACCCCTGACCACGTCGCGTTTGAATGACTGATTTACCGAGATAACGGCGCAGACGAGCGATGTAGACTTCCACCAAGTTAGGTGCGGCAGCGTCCTGCTCCAAGGCGTAGAGCTGCTCTAGTAGCTGATCTTTCGAGTGAATACGGTCTGGATGAAGCATTAAGTAGCGCAGTAATCGAAACTCCGTTGCTGTTAGCGAACGCCACGTTTCCCCTTCTAAGCACACACGTTGACCCGCCTCATCCAACGAGACACCGTTTAGCGTAATCACCTGAGATAACTGACCAGACTGCCTACGCAGCAAGGCCTTCAGGCGGGCCATGAGTTCGGCTTCGTGGAAGGGCTTGGTGAGATAGTCATCGGCTCCCGTTTCAAGTCCAATCACTTTATCTTCCCAGGTATCGCGCGCCGTCAAAATCAAAATAGGCGTACTGCGCTTCTGCTTGCGCCAATGAGCGAGAAGATCTAACCCCGATCCATCGGGCAAACCGACATCTAAAATAGCCAGCTCATAATGCTCGGTTGCCATCAGCGACTTGGCCGCTTTCAATGAAGCGGCCAAATCAACCAGGTAACCGTTGTCCTTGAGACTCTCTGCCAAGCTTTCTGCTAACAAATCATCATCTTCGAGTAGCAACAGTTTCATGGGTCTGCGTCAGATTAGAGAGAAAAATTACCGTACATGCCGGATTCATAATGACCAGGAATGTTACAGGCATACTCTAGCTCGTTAACATTGTCAGGGACACTCCATAATAAAGTCCCGGTTTCACCAGGCGCAATGGTGACACCTGCCATGTCCATGCTGGCCATATCGTGACCGCCGCCGTGTGACATATTCGACATATCGTGGCCTCCGCCGTTGGCCATGTTTAGCATCATTTGACGATGTTCTTCTTGGGCTTCTTTGCTACCAATCACAAACTCATGTTCTAAATTGCCGGTGTTGGTGATTTCAAATTTAACAATTTCACCCGCCGCCATTTCTAGTGTTTCAGGGTCGAACCACATATCGCCAGCATCAAGAGTGATCGTGCGGTCAACGTCAGCGTCGGTCAGGCCACTGTCACCGCCGCCATGGCCGGGCGCAGCCCATGCCGCGCTTGTTACTAGGCTTAGTGAAAGAGCAAGCAAAGGAGTTGTTAAAATGGTGTTGCGCATGGTCATTTACCTCAAAAGGGTTGTTGTCACTGCTTATTTATACGGTGTTAACCTGAAACGAGCCTGAACCCAGCGGGCAGAATATGATCCATAGCAACTTTTCATTTTTTACAAGGTTACAAGGCTTGACCTTGAGGTAGCCCTAGAGTCGTACACTCAGGGCGTAATTTCTAACTTGCTTGATCGGAGGCTTACCATGATGAATGCCGATTGCTTAGCCTTTATGAGCTCAATGGGCTGGTACGGCTGGCTGATGCCCCTGCTTTTTCTTTTGCTCGTTGGCTTAGGTATCGCGTCGCTCGCCAAATACTTGTTTAGCCACACAACGAAGGGAGACCTTCCATGAAGCATCTTACCGCTACTATTCTATCAAGTGCTTTGGCTCTCGGGGCTACATCGGCTCAGGCTGCACTGCCGGACGAAGCTACACTGTACAAAAATCCTCAGTGCGGATGCTGTGATGAATATGCTCGCCACCTGGAAATGCTAGGAGTCGATGTAACTATTGTCGATAACGTTGAGCTCGGCGATATCAAACAGAAGGCTGGCGTCCCTTATGGTTTGGGGTCGTGCCACACCATCGAAATAGGAGACTACTGGATTGAGGGGCACGTGCCGATGGAGGCAGTCGAGGCATTATTTGAAGAGCAACCTGACATAGGTGGGATTGGCCTAGCAGGAATGCCCATTGGTACACCAGGCATGCCAGGGCCTCAGAGTGAGCCTTACGAGGTCTATATGTTCACTGACCACAAAGACGATTCGTTTATGACTCTGTAGTAGATTTTTGGCTCTTCGACGTTGGGTGTGGAATTCGCCCCCTGAGCTGGGCCAGAATATGACCTCCACAGCGGCAGGAGGTATGACATGGACGGCACCCAGATTCTAACACTCGGCCTGGGCTTGGAAGCGCCCTGGATCCTCAAGAACCAGTACCTGGATACCGCCGTGTCGCCCCACCGCTTGGACCTCTATGTCGAGGCGGAGCGAGGCAGTCTCTATCCCTGCCCAGAATGTGGTAAGGCCTGCCAAGCTCATGACTTTGCCGACAAAACCTGGCGGCATCTGAACTTCTTTCAGCATCACTGTTACCTGCATGCTCGCGTGCCGCGCACGAAGTGTCCTGACCATGGCGTCAAGCGCATAGAGGTGCCCTGGGCCCGGCCGGGCAGCGACTTTACCCTGCTGTTCGAGCAAGCGGCCATGTCACTGGTCAAGGAGATGCCGGTACTGGCCGTCTCCCGCCAGTTGGAGATTTCCGACAAACGACTATGGCGCATCGTGCACCGCTACGTTGGCCGCATGTTGGGGGAACTGGATCTGTCCAAGGTGGTGACGGTCGGCGTGGACGAAACCGCCTCCCGGCGCGGTCATCGCTATGTCACGGTGTTCCTCGACATGCAGCGCAAGCGGGAACCGGTTATCTTTGCCGTCCCAGGCTGCGGCAAGGATGCCATCCAGGCTTTCAGCGCCTTCCTGGCGGCCCATGGCGGCGACCCGAATAATGTGGTCGAGGTCGTCTGCGATATGTCGCCAGCCTTCCTTAGCGGCGTGACCGAGCACCTTCCCAAGGCCGAGGTAACGGTCGACTGGTTCCATATCGTACAGACCTTCACCAAGCGGCTGGACGAGGTACGCAAGAAAGAGCGCCGGGAGCAGGGGCACCCCAAGTCGCTGCGCTGGGCCCTGCTGAAGAACCTGGATAACAAGAACCTGACACCCAAACAGCTTTCGGCGCTCCAGGAGTTGGTGGCCGATCAGAGCGCCACGGCCGATGCCTGGGTGATCAAGGAGAAGCTACGCTGGATCCAGAAGGCTCCAACGCCCAGAGCGGCTCGGTGGCGCATCACGAACTACCTCAAGGTCATGCAGGCGGCGGTGTCTGAAAAGCCACTGCTGAAGCCGATGGGGAAAGCCCTGGCGACGCTTGAGCGGCACCCCGACGCGGTGGTCAGACGCTGGCTCTCGGGACTGACGAACGCAAGACTGGAAGGAATGAATGGTCTGTTCCAAGCGGCTCGGTCACGAGCACGTGGCTACCGGAACGAGGCCAACTTTATCGCCATGATCTACCTGATTGGCAGCCCGGTGGGCCGCCTATTCGATCAGGCCAAATCCACGTGAAGTGACGAAGAACCAGATATTGTTACTTAATAGCAATCATCCTAAGTCGTAAAGCATTGCCAATCACGCTCACTGAAGAGAGTGACATCGCCGCCGCCGCGATAATCGGTGATAACAGCATACCTGTGAAGGGGTACAAAATCCCTGCGGCAATGGGGATGCCTGCCGCGTTGTAAGCAAAGGCAAAAAAGAGATTTTGGCGAATATTACGCATGGTGGCTTTTGAGAGCTTATGCGCCGTGGCAATACCGGTAAGATCTCCTCGCAGTAGAGTAACCCCAGCGCTTTCTATCGCCACATCGGTGCCGGTTCCCATGGCAATGCCGACATCCGCTGTAGCCAGCGCAGGTGCATCGTTCACGCCGTCGCCGGCCATGACAACAATGCGCCCTTCATCACGGAGACGCTGAATCACTCGGCCTTTATCCTCTGGAAGCACTTCAGCTTCGACCTCATCAATGCCTAGCCGACGTGCCACAGCGTTGGCGGAGGTGCGATTATCGCCTGTCAGCATCACCACTCGAATGCCGCCAGCCTGGAGTGAACGAATGGCTTCTTCGGTGGTTTCCTTGACCGGATCGGCAATGGCGAGCAGCCCAGCTAAATTCCCGTCGATGCTCGCAAAGATGACAGTAGCACCGTCGCTGCGCAATTGATCGGCATGTGTGTCTTGAGACTGGGTGTTAACGCCCTCGCTTTCCATCAATAGCCGGTTGCCCAGGGCAATACGCTTGCCATCTATCTGGCCTATAACGCCCATGCCATTGGGAGCCTCGAAGTCCAACGCTTCTGTTAATTTTACCTCTGCCTCTTTAGCCTTTTCGACTATTGCATGGGCCAAGGGGTGCTCGCTGCCTCGCTCAAGACTAGCTGCCAAGCGCAAAAGCTCCGATTCAGCAATGCCTTCAGTGAGAATCAACTCGGTCACTCGTGGTTTGCCTTCGGTAAGCGTGCCGGTTTTGTCGACGACGACGGTGTCGACCTTCTCTAGACGTTCAAGAGCTTCGGCATCGCGAATCAACACGCCTAACTGGGCACCTCGCCCTACACCGACCATAATTGACATGGGGGTAGCAAGACCTAGCGCGCACGGGCAGGCAATGATCAGAACACTAACCGCCGCAATAAGGCCAAACGCCATCGGCGGGGTAGGGCCCCACAATGACCAGGCGATGAAAGCCACAACAGCAATGAGAATAACGACGGGTACAAAGATGCTGGCGACTTTGTCGGCAAGCCCTTGAATGGGTGCGCGGCTGCGCTGGGCGCTGGCGACCATTTGCACAATCTGCGACAGCATCGTGTCCTGGCCCACCTTGTCAGCGCGCATGACAAAGGATCCTTGACCATTGATGCTGCCGCCAATGACGCCATCGCCGACTTCCTTTTTCACCGCTAGTGGTTCACCGGTAACCATGGATTCGTCAACGTTGGAGCGACCTTCCATCACTTCGCCATCTAATGGCACCTTATCGCCGGGGCGCACCCGGAGACGATCCCCTACCTGAACCTGGTCAAGAGAGATATCTTCCTCATTGCCCTGATCATCAAGGCGTCGAGCGGTAGCAGGCGCCAAGTCGAGCAGAGCACGAATAGCGCCAGAGGTTTTTTCACGAGCGCGTAGCTCTAATACTTGTCCCAGTAAAACTAAAACGACAATCACTGCCGCTGCTTCGAAATAAACGGCCACCGAACCATCGGCTTGACGGAAGGCGTCGGGAAAGATGCCCGGTGTGAGGGTGGCCAGCAAACTGTAGAGCAACGCGGTGCCGGTACCGATCGCGATTAGCGTGAACATATTAAGGCTGCGATGCACTAGCGAACGCCATCCGCGTACAAAGAATGGCCAACCTGCCCAGACGACTACCGGCGTTGCCAGCAGCAGTTGAATCCAGTTAGAGGTTTGCTGGGAAATAAAATGCATAAGGCCAAACACGTGGCCACCCATTTCTAGGGCAAACACGGGGAGGGTCAGTACTAGGCCGATCCAGAAACGCCTGGTCATGTCCTTGAGTTCGTCCGAAGGGCCGGTGTCAGCAGAGACGGTCTCAGGTTCCAGCGCCATGCCACAGATTGGACAGTCGCCTGGGCCTTCTCGTCGAACTTCTGGGTGCATCGGGCAAGTATAAATAGACCCCGAGGGTACTGACGCTTGTGACTGTTTGCTTGGCTCAAGATACGCATCAGGCTTGGCAATAAACTTTTCCTGACACTTTTCTGAGCAGAAGTACCAAGTCTTACCCGCGTGATTGGCACGGTGGCGGGAGGTATGGGGATCAACGTCCATGCCACAAACAGGGTCTTTCACCTTTGTCTCGTTATGGTCTTCAGACATCGTTCATTCTCCCCGTTTGTCGAACAAGGCGCATGGCTTCGTGCTCTTCAAGTGCTAAAAGGGAATCTAAGAGCTCTTTAGCCTCAGGAATTTCCGCTTTGCCAACGAGGGTTCGATAAAGGTTTATCGTTTGTTCATGGAAATCAAAAACCTCTCGGCAAATGTCGTCAACACTTAGCGTGGAATAGGGCGCATCGCAGGTACGATGCGTACGGATAGGTTTATGCTCCAAATAGTCATAAACGTAGGTTTTTAATGCTTTCGCGTCAACAGTCTGTTCAAAGCGCGCCACAACGCGCTGCATTTCCGCTTCCTGTGCAGCTAAGTAATTGAGCAACATGCGAGCGCGCTCTTCTTCGTGTATATCGGCGCAATGAGCAAGGCAAGCTGCAAGATGCTCGTGTAACTGACGGGTCCAATCGATCAATTCACCAAAGGTTCTAACGTCCATTTGGTACCTCCTATAACGCTATTAACGTTAATGAGTGTGAGAGTGCTCGCTATCATTTGAAGCGTCGCGTTTGGATAGGAAAATCCATTCGCCGAGTAAAAGAGTAGCCATTACTACGCCAGCAACGATGAGCACCATGGGGTCCGAGATGGCTTTTACCCATAAAAAGCCGATTAACACGACAGCATCTAGTAGTATGGCAATGCTAGGAATAACAGGATTAGCCCCCACTCTGTCCTTGAGATGACGAAGCACACCCCAGTGGATGGCCATATCCATGATCAGGTAGAAAATGATGCCTAATGCTGCGATGCGGCTCAGGTCAAAAAAAGCGGTGAGCACTAAGCCAAATACGATGGTGTACACCAGTGTATGCTTTTGTACACTGCCGGGCATGTGGAAATGGCGGTGAGGAACCAGCTTCATTTCTGTCAGCATGGCGAGCATGCGTGAAACGGCAAAGACGCTGGCGATGATACCGCCCGCCGTTGCCAACATGGCGAGAATGACGGTAAACGCAACTGCCGCTTCACCCAGTGCGGGACGGGCAGCGGCGGCCAGGGAGTAGTCTTGGGTTTCGATAATTTCAGGCAAAGATAGGTTGCTGGCAACGGCAAAACCGACAAGGGCATAGATCACCACGCATAGCGCAATCGAGATCGTGATAGCTTTGCCAAGATTCCGCTTAGGATCTTTAAGCTCCGAACCACTATTGGTAATCGTCGTGAAGCCTTTAAATGCCAGTATGCCGAGCGCCGTAGCACCTAAAAAGCCCGTTATCGTAGGCGTAGGTGCATCGTTGCCAGCACCCATTTCGATGGAGTCGGCAATAAACACGCCGACAATACCAAACACTATAATGCCACCTATTTTGATAAATCCGAGCACCGAGGCGACGGTCTCGATCAAGCGGTTGGCGGATAAATTGATCAAAAAGGCTATTAGCAGTAAACCAACCCCGAGTAGGGGCACAAATAGTGAACGATCCCCCAGGTCAAACAACTCAAGCGTGTAGGAACCAAACGTTCTCGCCAAAAAACTCTGTGCGATCACCATGGAAAAATACATCAGGAGGGCATGAAAGGCGGTGGGAAGCGTCGGGCCATACGCTTTCTGTAAATACATGCCAATCCCACCTGCTGATGGGAAGGTATTGGACATTTTAACGTAAGAATAAGCGCTGAAAGAGACAATGACGGCAGCGGCCAGAAAGGCTAGAGGAAATAGCCGACCAGTCATTTCGGCCATTTGGCCGGTTAGCGCAAAAATACCGGCCCCAATCATCACGCCGGTGCCTAATGCAACGGCACCGACCAACGAAAGACTGTTTTCTTTATATTGTGGCGTTCTATCCTGCCCAACCATGAAAGCGACTCCTTGTATTAACGGCAACCACAGCAGCAATAACTGCCAAGGACTCCTGTGCGGTGTTTTTTGATGCTATATAAATTAAATATAGAACCTATGTGCAGCCACATGGCAAATGACTAACGGAAGGTCTGATTTTGCGAGGCCACAGGCAAGCAGCTCTTACCCTAAACTAGCTAGTCTTGCTCCTGGTTGTGTCATGTAGCCGTTATGACTATTAATGACAGCTCCAAGGTTCCTGTTTAGCGTTGTCTTTAACGTTCTGATCGACGAAACGGTAATACTCCTTCTTAAAGCGGTTCCACCGATCAGCGCTGACCTGTATGTCATGGAGCTTGAGAATTTTTTCAACGTCATCGATGCAGAGCCTCAGCGCATCGTAAGCAAGGCTGATATTTCGGTTTTTCTCGTTGTAGACCACCTTATCCATTCCATAGAGTCGGTCGATATCTGACAGCGCTTCTTCAATGCGTTTGGATTTACTAGGCTTGATTTTTAAATTCCGAGTCACCAGTGTGTTTTTGGAAACACCCAAGCGGTGCTCTTGTTGTGTCGTTTTCATGGTCTTTCTCCCAGGCGCGTACATGTATATATAGAGTGGTTCAGTCCTTGTCTATTTTGTCCTTATGACCGCCGTGGTGTTTATGCATGAAAATATGCATCAGTGGGCATGCTGCCAAAAAGAGGAAAGGTAAGAACTGAAATAGGTGGAGACGGTGCTCGGTTCCAATCAGGTATCCCGCCCAAATGACAAACCCAGCAAGTGGCACCCACAACATCAGCAAACGACTACTTGTACTGTTACTCATAATCACCTCAGTAACTCGCCCAAAGAGCCAACAGCAGTTAAGGCCGTTGGTTTGGGAAAAATCAAATAAATAACCCCAATAACATCATGGATGATTTGTCTGAACGCAACCTGAACAGCATCGGAGGGAAATATGATCCTGATCAAGCGCCTCGCAAAAAGTAGGCGATAATTACCCAAGCGGTATCCATAGCCTCATTCCCATCATCATTAGGTTTTCGGTGAGCGATACAAAGCTTAATGGGTATTACTGTTGCCGACACAGGCGCACTTGAGCTCACGTTTATCGAGGTATATCGCTTTAAAGACAGAACCTGTCACACGGTGCCAACGAATAGCGCCAGTGGCGCAGCCAGCCAGATAAGCGTATCGGCCAGCAATTAGTAGCTTCGGAAGTATCTAGGCAAAAAAATAAATTGAGCATTGGAGACAGGTACTGCCCCTGGGGCAGTACCTGTACCTTCGAGTATGAACGTTTACAGATACCCTTTTTCTGCGAATGACGTGCATCCATCACTCCCTACCACCACATGGTCAATCACCCGTATATCCATCAAGCCAAGCGCTTCCTTCAGTCGCTCGGTAATACGCCGATCCGCATCACTAGGCTCAGGGTCACCGCTGGGGTGGTTATGCACCAGAATGACAGCGGCGGCGTTGTAGGCGAGCGCTGCTTTTAGCACTTCCCGTGGGTACACGCTGGCAGAATCAATAGTGCCGCGAAACAGCTCTTCAAAGCGGATGACGCGGTGCTGGCTGTCGAGGAACAGCACGCTGAACACCTCATACTCATAGTCCTGAAGCAACAGCTGCAGATGCTCAAACGCTTGCGAAGGCTGAGTAATCTTGCGGCCTTTGGCGAGCTTGCGGCGTGCGAACCGCTTGGCCATGGTGATGATGTCGGTTTCTGTGACCGGCGAAGTGACTAAGTAGGTGCCCGCCACTTCACCGGCTTTGAGTTTGCTATGGGGCATGATGACCTCCAAAAAATAAAGATGCCGGGGTGGTGGCCCCGGCATCTATGTCGTTAATGGTTGAAAGGAATATCTGTGAAAGTGACCGTTCACGCAGCCATCACTTGGCTCATGCGCCGCTCCATCTCCTCATGAAATGCTTCGACTCGCTCAACAATCGTGCGGATCATGATGTCGTCACGGTAGGCACGTTTAATAAACAGCGGCATGCCAGGCCAATAACTCACAAAGTCGATCCACTCCCGCTCGCTAACCCACAGTCCACCTTGGCACTGAGCAACATGCTCGGCGGGAATCTCCCCGCTAAGCAGTACCTCTATTTGGAATTTGGGCAGCTTGGTTTTGATTTCCAGTAGGCCGTTATCACCTACCAAACTGTCTGGTGAGTAGCCCACCTCGTGATTGAGGATAATGCCCACTTCCTGTGGTTCCGGTTCACCAGCGGCATCGCAATAAAGCGTGCGTGCCACGCCTTCCAGCTCATGACCACGACGGGTATGCGCATTACCCTGAAATGGCTCGGCCAGTTCGCCGGTAATCCGCTCGCCAATCAGCTGATGCATATACGAAAAAGCCCCAGTGCCAAATCCACCGGGGCCTTTCCCGTTAACCAGCAGCGTTTTTAGCTCCGACATGGTGACGTGGCCTAAGCGCGCCGCCAGCCATTCAGGGGAGCCTTGCTCCATGTTGAGTATCTGCATGGATGCCTCCTTTACTCAGGTAGGGTTAGTACGCCGTTTACTTAACAGCTCGCTTAGTGAGGGACGCCCGCAGCTTGTCGAAGTCCGCCTGAGGCACCTGAACGGCAGAACCGTACTTGCCGCTGAACCACTCCTGGGTCGTGGCGGGGCATTGGCTGATCAGCCGCTGGATCTGCCCCGCCTGAAAGGGCGTTACTAGCTTTACTCTAGTGCTGGTGTTGCCGTTATCGTCCTGGCCTCGCGTGGTGATATTAAGCAGGGCACTCAGCACGTAGCGTTTGCCATAGCTAGTAGACGAGCCAAAGGCCTGTACTGCGTTTTTGTTGCCGCTTATATCCGCAGGCAGAAGCATACTGGTCTCTTCACGGTGGCCGTCCTTGTGCATCAACACACCGGTGACCTGAATGCCGCGCTCCTGCGTCTGAATACGGAAGCTCACTGCAAAGCCATGCTTCTGCATAATGGGCCGCACGGTATCGACGATATCTTCCAGCGTGGCGTATTTACCGTTATTGCCTTGGCCATGTTCTTCGATGCTGGGTAACTCGGTCTGCATCGCCGCCATCGCGGCGCTATAGGCCATCATGGCTTGTCGATCCATCACCCGTTCCTGCATTTGCAGCAAACGCTCCATCTTGTCGATATCAACGTCTGGGTTAAGCGCCGCACGCTCAATGACCTGAATGATAGCGGTGCTGTCGGCATGTGCCGGGGCTGAATTAGCCGGAACGGCCTGGAGGGAAGTGGTCGTTGTGTCGCGATTTACCACATTAGTGTTTGTTGCCATGGGGAGGCTCCTTGAACAGTCTTTAAATATCGCTGGGTAGTTCGTTGGGAGAAATAGGCGTTAAGCGCAGCTCAGCGCGGTAGAACTGGCCTTTAGCCATCACATAGGTTTCAGCGTGGGTTTGCTCTTTGGTGAGCAGGCGCTCGGTGAGCTGAGTGAGGGCAATATCGAGATCACGGTGAAGCAGTGCCATGGTGTACTCCTAACCAATAAAAACGCCCAGCCGGTAAGGGCTGGGCGTATGGTGTGATAGTGGAAAAACGTTAAACGATTATGAGAACCTGCGTTCCGGAGCGATAAAGCCAACGCCGGTCAGCTGACCAAGGCCAGCGCTGTATTCAGAGCTTCCTGCTTCAGCTGTGCGCCTTGGCCAAACCATGCAGAATCCATGCGGGTATCGTTACTGCGTGCCCGCTTGTCGTGATCGACGTACTCCGTTACGGCATTGAGCAGGCCCCAGGCCGTGTCTTTAGCGGTGATCAAGTGAGAACCGCGTCCTTCCCCCTGATACAGCTTCTGCACCTTATTCAGCGCCCGGTAATTCGGTAGCTTGGAAGGGTCATCTATTGGCTTATCGATACCGCAGAGCACCGACTGAAAATACTGCTGCGCCTCGCGGTGATCGATCTTACGTTCCGCCAGTGCTTTCATCTGGTACATGAAGTCGTTCCACTGAGAGACCGAAATCCCCAGCTGACGCTTCACCGCACGCGGATCGAACTCTGAGCGATGCGGCACCTTCACCGCTTGCGACGTGCCATCAACGGCAATTTGCAGCGTGTTATTGCACACCACCCGCACCGTGGTGGGCGTGGCCATGGTGGCAAGCGTGCCATCGCAGGAAGTGGCCAACAGCAGATAGTCATTGACCTCATCCTGACCTTTGAGCGACGTGCTTAAGCCGCTACGCGCCAGGGCCCAGAACTTACGCCCGCCTTTGAGCACGCCCGCTGTCTCCAGCTCATACCCGGCGTATTCCGTCAGGTCGCGATAGAACTCCAGGATCTCTTTAGGCTGTACCACCTTATAGCGCTGAGACACCACCGATAGCGGTGCTTTGGTATCTGAGCGGTAGAGCACCTTTTGCTCAGGGAACGAGTGAATGCTGCCAAGGTGGCTAGCTCCTTCGGCGATAAAGCGCACCGGCGCTTCTTCGATATGCCAGTTCATACCGGCCTGTTGCTGCCAGACCTCCAGCGGTTGATGACGAGACAGCTGTTGCCCCAGGCCATGCCAAGGGGTATCGCCTACGTAAGCCATGTGTTCAACGAGATGTGCCATGAGTCATTCTCCAGACATAAAAAAAGCGCCGACCAAAGGCCAGCGCGCGAAAGTGAATAGGCGGATCATTCGCCCCACACAGGGCGAACAACGATAGGTTAAGCGTTAGGTGCTAAAGGCGGGTAGGCGTCGCGGTAAGTGCAGCCGCAAGACAAGCATAACCATGGTGTCCCGCTACCTACTGGCAGCCACTGCTCAAACAATGAGGTGGCGATGCGCGAGCCGGTTTGACCACCGGCCACGGCACCCATCAGGGCGGCAGGCAGCTTTGCTAATGGAAAACGAGTCACAGTTAGCGGCAGTGGGCCGGTGATGGCCGTCGCACGCCATGCGCCAATAGCACCGCCGATCAAGGTGCTGCCCACCACGCTCACGCGTTGGGCTGTATCCAGGTTCAGCATGCGCGTTGATGCACAACGCTTACAGGGTGGGGACATATTGAAGCTCCTATGCAGCGGAAAAAAGGTTCCAGTGGGGTGGATGCATAGGAGTGATATAGGTCTGAAATTGGTTGGGTTTCTAGTTTACACTAAGTGTTGACACATAGTTAACGCAGCAGTCACTGAACACTTAATAAAAAATTAATTAATTTTAGAGATGTAAATTAGCCCCATAAAAAGCAGGCTAATTTCATTTTTATTCAAATTAAGTTTTTGCTTTTTTAAGTTTGGCCATCAGCATTTTTTTCATAACTAAAGATGAACGCTCGACAAACATTTCCTCTGTTTCTTGCTTACGAGGTTCACCAATAGCATCACTTAGATCTTTAACAAAACCATCATCTTCCGCCACCGACTTGGCCAAGCTGTATAATTTCTGACCTTTAACTTCTTTTGGTAAATCAGAATTTTTCGCTTGAGCAGACACGTTATCAGCTATTGCTGCAGGAAAAGAGTTATTACTAGTAAGTAACAGCTGGTTTGAAGGAGCTTTTTGAAATTGATAATACGCATAAAAACTGCTCATTTCGCGTCTCCCATACCAGCAGTACCGACATCAGGATCATTAGAAGATTGCGTCTGGCTACCATTTTGCTGTCCTGACTCTTCATAGCGTTTTTTCTAGTAGTAACTACGAAAAGCTCCTTGGAAAGCCTCTACAATCATATCAACGATTTTTTCTTTGGTCCCTGTATCTAATTTTGAAAAAAACCAAAAATTTTAGATAAGACCCATGAAATGGGGTTTGCCATATGCCCTCCTAGTATTTTCATATCGTAACCAACGAAATTACGAAATAAAAATAAACTAACTGTGAGCCATATGCAACATGCTTAAAAAAAGCTCCAAAAATAAAATAAAATCAAATACTTGGGTAGTTATTAAGTGTTCGATCAGCCGACTTTGTAGCATCTACAAAGAGTTCAGCCACTCGTATCAAAGCATGTTTCCGCTCTTCATAGTAATCATAGCGATCATAAACACCTTCCACACCCTTCAGCTTGTGATTCAAGCAACGCTCAGCCACATGGCTAGGTACGCCGGTCTCAGCCAACAGACTGCGGCAAGTGCGCCTAAGGTCATGCACCGTAAACTCGGGTAGATCACCCATTCTATTTTCAGGTTGCTGCTTCTTGCCTGGTTCTTTACCAAATAGCTTAGCAATGGCGCGATTGAGTGTATCCCTGCCCATATGGGGCTGCTTACTGCTACGACGGCTAGGAAATACGTAAGGTGAACCACAAGCACGGATGTGAAGCTCCTCTAACCACTCGACTGCCTGTGGTGGCAAAGGAATCGCCATTCCCACACCCGATTTGCTGCGCTCTCCGGGTAAGTTCCATTTCGCATTGTTCAAGTCAAATTCTGACCACGTGGCTTCAGTGAGCTCTGTTTTACGCACTCCAAGCACAACAAGCAGTGCGCATGCGAGATAGTTGTCACGCGTAAAGCTAGTGCGATTTTCTCTGAAAACCTCAAAGGCAAACCTGAGCTCCTCAACGCTAAGTGCTCTATCACGGCTTTTCTCGACCCCGCCCGCATCGTTGACGTTGAAAGCAGACGCAGGGTTATAGGTCAAAAACCCTAGCTTGATGCCATGGTTAAATAGCTGTTTTAAGTACATCAAAGCGTCATTTGCAACGGTTGGGCGACCGCTGTTAGTTACCCTTCTGATAATGGTACGCACATCCATAGGGGTAACGCTAGCCAGCGTTAGCGAACCGATGGCAGGAGCAATATCCTTTTCAAAGACGCGTTTAGGGATGTTGGGATGCTTGAGTCGCTTCTCGAGCTCCTGATACCAATCGTCAAACAGATCCTGCACCGTGCTAATGGTTATTTTTTCTTCACGTACGCGCTCTACAAGAGGGTCTGTACCGCTACGAATGGCTTTCTGAGTCTCAACCACTTGCTCACGCGCTTCGAGCAAGGAGAGTTCAGAGCATTTACCCAGTGTCATGCCACGACGCTTACCCGCGAAGGTGTAGCGGCACATCCAATAGGCCGCTCCTGACTTCGGAATCATCAAGTACAAACCGTTGCCATCACCGTAGCGCCCAGGCTTGGCTTCTCTGATCAATGATTGAGTTTTCTTGGCAGTAAAACTCCCCATCGCTCTTTACTCCCCCTCCGCCAACGCCTAAAAACCATATATTTATTTATATTTCAAACACTTATATTAATATTGGGTAGCAAAACCTCAGAAATACGCCCGACTGGTGGATAGCATGGCATTTTACTACCCACTTTACTACCCACTTGGCGGTGGATTAAGCGGGATTTCGGTGGACGAGCATAGACAAGAATTTTATTAAAAAATATATAAAACAGTGTCTTATAGATTTAAAAAAACGACCATAGGCATCACTCAATATTCTGAATCTGCTCCCGCATCTGCTCAATCAGCACCTTCAACTCCACCGCGCAGCGGGTCGTTTCTGCTACCACGGATTTTGACGAGAGCGTATTCGCTTCGCGGTTCAGCTCCTGCATCAGGAAATCCAGTCGGCGGCCTTTGGGGCCTTTTTGGGCGAGCTGGTGGCGCACTTCTTCGATGTGCGCGGTGAGGCGGTCTAGCTCTTCGTCCACGTCGGCTTTTTGGGCCACCAGTACTAGCTCGGCTTCCAGGCGTTGGGGGTCGAGTTCGGTTTTGGCGACTTCTAGACGCTCTAGCAGTTGGGCGCGCTGGCGTTCCAGAATCTGCGGGAGCAGGCTGCGTACGGTGGTCACTTGCTCGCTCACCGCGTCTAGGCGGGTGGTGATCATCTCGGCCAGCTTATCGCCTTCGCGGGCGCGAGCGTCGATCAGCTCATCCAGCGCTTGGTCAAACAGTGTTTTGGCGGCGGCTTTGATAGCGTCTTGGTCCAGGTGCTGGGTTTCCATCACGCCGGGTTGGTTGAGCAATGCCAGCGTAGTGGGCGGCACGGCGCTGGGCACCTGCTGCTGAATAGCGGCCAGGGCATCGGCAATCTCTTTTAGGCGCTGGGCGTTCACTGCCGGTGCCTGGGCGGTGTCGGCGCTCTCGAACCGCACGCTGCACTCTACCTTGCCTCGGGCCAGGCGCGTGCGCAGTGCTTCGCGCAGCACCGGTTCTAAATCTCGCAGGCTTTCATGTAGGCGAAAGTGCGGCTCTAGGTAGCGCTGGTTCACCGAGCGAATCTCGACCTGCAGGGTGCCAAACGGGGCGGCCTGCTCGGTGCGGGCGAAGGCGGTCATGCTGTGTACGCGGCGGGAAGCGGCCATAAGTCGATGCATCCTTTCCATCAATGTGATTCCGAACAGTCTAACCGATAGGCCCATCCGCGCACGCTCAGACGTGTACAATAGAGGGCTTTTCCACTTTAAACATGATGTGAGGTGCTATGCGTCCTGATGTAGTTCGCCCCAGCGGTCGCGAGGCCAACCAGCTCCGTGAAATTCGCTTGACCCGTGATTACACCCGCCATGCGGAAGGCTCCGTGCTGGTGGAGTTTGGCGATACCAAGGTGCTGTGTAACGCGAGCGTGGAAGCGGGCGTGCCGCGTTGGCTGCGCGGTAAACATCAGGGCTGGATTACTGCCGAATACGGCATGCTGCCCCGCGCGACTAATACCCGCAGTGGCCGCGAAGCGACCCGTGGCAAACAGGGTGGCCGCACGCTGGAGATTCAGCGCCTGATTGGCCGCAGCCTGCGTGCGGCGGTGAATTTGAAGAAGCTGGGCGAGTTCACCATCACCGTGGATTGCGATGTCATCCAGGCCGATGGCGGCACGCGCACGGCGGCCATTACCGGCGGCTGCGTGGCGCTGGTGGATGCGCTTCGCTACCTGCAGCGGGAAAAGAAGATCAAAGGTGACCCCTTCAAGCAGCTGGTCAGCGCGATCTCGGTGGGCATCTACAAAGGCGTGCCGGTGCTGGACCTGGATTACCCCGAAGATAGCAAAGCCGACACCGACCTGAACGTGGTGATGACCGAAAGCGGCGAGCTGATTGAAGTACAGGGCACGGCGGAAGCGGGCGCGTTCAACCGCAAAGAGCTGAACGCGATGCTGGATTTGGCCGAGAAAGCCGGTGATGAACTGCGTGAGAAGCAGAGGGAAGCGCTGGGGATTCGCGGTTAAAGGAGCCCAGCATGACTCGGGCCCTGAAACGCAACAGGCCAGCGGTAAGCTGGCCTGTTGGCGGTGCGACGCGGGAAGTAGCTAACGCTTAAAGCGCTAGATCATACTCAACGATCAGCGGTGCGAACTCAGAGAAGGTCGCATCGTAATCAATCCACGCGTCCACCACGTGACGACGGAAGTTGGGGCCGACCAGTTGGTAGTCGATCCGCCAGCCTTCTTGACGGTCACGGGGCACGTCTTGGTCAAGCTTTGGCCACCAGGTGTACTCGCCTGCATCGCGATTGATTTCGCGGAAGGTGTCGATAAAGCCGGTGGGGCCAAGCACTTGATCCATCCAGGCACGCTCTTCCGGGCGGAAGCCGGAAGTGAGCTGGTTGTCTGACCAGTTGGCCAAATCGATGGTTTTGTGGGCAATGTGCCAGGTACCGCAGATGATGTATTCGCGGCGTTTGCGCGACATCTTCGTCAGGTACTCCTGATACTGCTCCATAAACGCCTGTTTGGCTTTTTGGTCACTGCCATCAGGCATCAGGAAGGTGGCAATACTGAAGCGGTCGTAATCCGCCTGCAGAAAGCGCCCTTCGTGGTCGCACTGAGGGAACCCCAGGCCGTACATGATGGCTTTGGGGATTTTGCGGCAATAGAGTGCCACACCGGAGAAACCATCTTCCTCGGCATCCAGGAAGTAGCCTTCGTAGCCTTCCGGATAAAGGATGTGGTCACCCAGTTCAAAACTTTTCGCCTTGATGTTCTGCACGCAGACCACGTCGGCATCCTGCTGAGCCAGCCAGTCCAGGAAGCCACGGTCGACGGCATCACGTATACCATTGACATTAATGCTGGCAATTTTCATAAATCGTCCCTTTTGCGTCGCTGCTGTATGATACCCGACGTTTAGACGTTTGGGTAAAGGCAGCGAGTAAAACTTGCCATTTACCCTACTTTTATTGTTGCTTTCGTGCCGATTGAAACCTACCGCTTAGTGAGGAATGCCGTGGCCACCACTCTACAACCCTACCAGCGCGATTTCATTGCTTTTGCCATTGAACAGGGCGTACTTAAGTTTGGCGAGTTTACGCTGAAATCTGGCCGCGTTAGCCCCTACTTTTTCAATGCCGGGCTGTTCCAAACCGGTCGGGCGCTGGCCAAGCTGGGCCGCTTTTACGCCCAGGCGATTGTGGATAGTGGCTTGAAAGCCGACGTGCTGTTTGGCCCGGCCTACAAAGGCATTCCGCTGGCGGCGGTCACTGCGGCGGCGCTGGCCGACCACCACGATCTGGATATGCCTTACTCCTTCAATCGCAAAGAAGCCAAAACCCACGGCGAAGGTGGCAACATTGTGGGTGCGCCGCTTTCAGGCGATATTTTGATCATCGATGACGTGATCACCGCAGGCACCGCGATCCGTGAAGTGATGAGCCTGATCGAGCAGAGCGGTGCCCGTGCCGGTGGGGTGATCATTGCCCTCGACCGCCAGGAGCGCGGCCAAGGCGAACAGAGCGCCATTCAAGAAGTACAGGCCCAGTACGGCATGCCGGTGGTCAGCATCGTCACCCTTGAGCAAGTGCTGACGTATCTTGAAGAGCACGCAGGCGGCGAGATGCTCGCCTACGCCGATGCGGTACGCGCTTACCGCGACCAATACGGCATTGCCGGGTAAGTCTAAATCTCGAGGGCGCCGGCGTAATCCTGCTGGCGCCACGCTTCATAGCTCACCACCGCTACCGCGTTGGAGAGATTCAAACTACGGTTATTAGGCTGCATGGGGATGCGCAGTTTATGCTCCGCCGGAAGCATGGCGTGCACTTCTGGGGAGAGCCCGGCGGTTTCTGAACCGAACAGCAGTACATCCCCCGGTGCGAAGTTAGCATCGCTGTGGGCGCGGGTGCCCTTGGTGGTAATCGCCCAGATGGTGCGCCCCTGCATGGCGGTGTAAAACGCCGTAAAATCCGCGTGGCGGGTCACGTTGGCAAGGTCGCGGTAGTCTAAACCAGCGCGGCGCAGCTTTTTCTCTTCGAGATCAAAGCCCAGCGGCTCGATCAAATGGAGACGGCAGCCGTTGTTCGCCACTAGGCGCATAATGTTGCCCGTATTGGGAGCCATGCGCGGCTCGAATAGCGCTACTTCAAACATCACCACCTGCCTATGAGTTACCTGCTGTATTTGCCTGCTGCGCCTTCGTCAGCGCCGCTGATTGTAATAGAAATTGCCCTGAAACACTTGTAGAGGTCACCCTTCGCCATGACGCCCCAACCGCCAAAGAGCATTCTTAGCCGTATCAAAGGGCTCAACCCACGCCAGCAAGAAGCGGTGCGCTACATCGATGGCCCTTGCCTGGTACTGGCGGGCGCGGGGTCGGGCAAAACCAGCGTGATCACCACCAAGATTGCCTACCTCGTGCAAGAGTGTGGCATGAGCGCGCGCAAAATTGCCGCGGTGACCTTTACCAACAAAGCTGCCCGAGAGATGAAAGAGCGGGTGGGCCAGATGCTAAAGGGCAAAGAGGGCCACGGGCTGACGGTCTCTACGTTCCACAACCTGGGGCTCAATATCATTCGCGGCGAGCTGAAAACCCTGGGCTACAAGCCGGGGTTTTCGCTGTTCGACCCTGAGGATGCCAAGGCGCTGCTGCGGGACCTGATGAACAAGGATGCCCAGGTGGATGCCGAGCAGATCAACGCCGTGCAGGCCAAAATTTCGACCTGGAAAAACGACCTGGTGCTGCCAGGGGATGCGCTCTCGTTCGCGGCCGACGATGACGAGCACTTCGCCGCCCGCGTCTATGAAGCCTACGTTCGTCACCTGAAAGCCTACAACGCGGTGGATTTCGACGACCTGATTCTGCTGCCGGTGGTGCTCTTACAGCGCGACCCAGAGGCGCTAGCCCGCTGGCGGCGTAAAATCCACTACATGCTGGTGGATGAGTATCAGGACACCAACGTCTCCCAGTACCTGCTGGTAAAGCTGCTGATGTCGGAACGCGCCACCTTTACCGTGGTAGGCGACGACGACCAGTCGATTTACGCGTGGCGGGGCGCGCGGCCAGAAAACTTGGTTACGCTGGGGGAGGATTTCCCCCGTTTGAAAGTCATCAAACTGGAGCAGAACTACCGCTCCACCGGCACTATCCTGCGCGCCGCCAACACGCTGATTGCTAACAACCCCCACGTCTATGACAAAACCCTATGGTCGGATATGGGCGACGGCGCGCCGATTCGCGTGGTGGTAAACCGCCATGAAGAGGCCGAGGCCGAGCGGGTCGCCAGTGAGATGCTCACCCGGCGCATTAAAGAAAAAGCCGAATGGCGCGATTTTGCGGTGCTCTACCGGGGCAACTTCCAGGCGCGGCTGCTGGAGTTGAAGCTGCAGCATTACCAAATTCCGTACAAGCTCTCCGGCGGCACGTCGTTTTTCTCTCGTAACGAGATCAAAGACGCCATGGCGTACCTGCGCCTGCTGATTAACCCCGCCGACGACAACGCCTTTTTGCGCATCGTCAACGTGCCCCGCCGCGAAATTGGCCCCGGCACGCTGGAGAAGCTCGCCAACTATGCCACCGAGCGCTCGATTTCGCTTTTCGCCGCCTGCCATGAATTAGGGCTTGAGCAAACCCTACCTACCCGCGCCGTGGAGCGGCTCGCGCGCTTCACCCACTTTATCGATGGCGTGCGCAAACGGATGGATCAGGGTGATGCCATTGCCGCGATCCGCGACATGCTGCGGGAGATGGATTACGAAGCGTGGCTCTACCAAAACGCCAGCGCCCCTACTATTGCCGAGCGGCGCATGGCCAACGTGTGGATATTGATTGATCAGTTGGAGAAGTCGCTGAACCGCGACACGGAAGACGCGACAGATTCCACCGAAACAGAAACCGACGGGGTGGAAGCGGCCATTTCGCGCCTAGTGCTGCGGGATATTCTCGAACAGCAGGCAGAGGAGGATGACTCGGATCGGGTTCAGCTGCTCACCATGCACGCCTCCAAAGGGTTGGAGTTCCCCCATGTGTATCTGATGGGCCTGGAAGAGGATTTGCTGCCTCACCGCAACGCCATCGAGATGGATACCGTAGAGGAAGAGCGCCGCTTGGCCTATGTGGGCATTACCCGCGCACGGCGTACGCTAACGCTGACGCTGGCCCGCCAGCGAAAGGCCTATGGCGAGCTAATGGACTGCCAACCCAGCCGCTTTTTGGATGAGCTGCCCGCGGATGATTTGGAGTGGGAGGGCCGCGCCGATAAAGAAGACCCGGAGAAAAAGCAGGCACGCGGTAAAGATGCGATTGCCGGGCTGCGCTCGCTGCTGGGATAAGCGGGCAGGGCAAGCGCGATGTATCGCACAAAAAAATATCCACAGGGAGTTTGGAGCACCCACCTGTGGATAGTTTATGACGCTTGGCTTACCCGCTCATGAGGGCGGGCCGCTCGCCTTTACTGTGCTTGCGAGACCATGTAATCCACCACGGCCATAATCTCTTCATCGGAAGCGCTGCTGCCACCACGCGGCGGCATCACGCCTTTACCGTTGAAGACGCTTTGGTAGAGTGCGTCGGTACCCTGCTCAATACGCGGGCCCCAGGCTTCCGCATCGCCCAGCTTCGGTGCACCGGCAACGCCAGCACCGTGGCACGCCGCACAGCCAACGCTGGCGTAGAGTGCTTCACCGTCTAAACCGCTGTCGCCACCGGCAGCTTCTTCTTCATTGGCGGCGGCGGCTTCGCTCGCAGACTCTTCTTCTGCAGCGTCGTCGGCTGCTGCCATGTCGTCGCTCGCACTCTCTTCAGAGGCTTCTGCTGCGGCTTCTTCTTCACCGCCCCCTAGCTCAGGCACTTCCATGACGGGCTCGACCATATAGGCAACCGCGGCTTCCATCTCTTCATCAGAGAGGTTCGGGTTGCCGCCACGGGCAGGCATCGCGCCAATACCGTTAATGGCATGGTCTAGCAGGGTGGCAAAGCCTTGCTCGGTACGCTCTGCCCAAGCGGCTTCGTCACCGCGTACCGGCGCACCGGCCGCGCCGGTTTCGTGGCACGCCATACAGACGTTGTTGTAGATACCCTCGCCATCTACTTCACCATCACCGCCACTGCTAGAAGCCGCGGGGGCTGCTGCCGTGCCGCAGTCTTGGCCTTGAAGGCAGAGTTGTCCTACCGGCGCTAGGCGCTCAGCGATTGCGTCACGCGCTGCATCTTGGGCATAAGCACCGGATGTGCCTGCCATGACGCCGAGGGCCGCCAGCCCGCTCATGATCAGCTTAGATTTCACTCTCACCACCTCTTGAGTTTTATGTAGTAAACGCGTTGCGCTTCAAAACGAGTGCGTCCGTTTTTTGCTTATGCTGGATACCTAGCGCTTGGAGACACCGCTCTTACCGGGGTGCGGCCGTGCCACTTCCGATGGACGCTGCCACCGGGGCACCGAAACGCCAAGACATACGTATAGAGTTAGTATACCGAGAACATAAAGGGTAAGAAAATGCTACTAAGCGCGGCAATTCAACCCACGGCCGCCATACGCGGGTCGAAAGCCCGTTTCAGTACCAACCCAGGAGGCGCTCACGGCCCAGCGCTTCGAAACCCGCCTGGTCGTATACCCGCCTAGCTGGCGTGTTCTGCGCATCTACCGTCAAACTGAGGTAGTGTGCCCCTGATTGAGCGGCCAAGGTTTGCGCATGGCGAACGATGGCTCGTCCTAATCCTCGCCCCCGCCAGTCGGGCAGCAACCCCATCAGTTGCAGGCTCCAGTGCGAAGAAAGGGTAGCGAGCAGCAATACTCCTACCGGCTTTTCTTGGTGTTCCAACCAATACCAGTGCGGCGGGTGAGCCGATGCCGCTTGGGCTTGGAACCCCGCTAGCAGCGTCTTCACCGGCAGCGCGTCGCGCAGCGCCGGGCAGTCCAACGACGCTTCCCCTACTCGCGCCAACAGCGCATGCTGCTCGGCCAGGGGTAACGTCGTGAACGGGCGTAATCCTAGCGATGCCTGGGGAGCAACGGGGGGTTGGCACGCCCATACACGATGCTCCAACGTAGCCATGGCCCGCATCCCCCCATTGACTAACACGTCCTCCCACGCGGCCCACGGCGCAGGTAGCGCCACATGGCAAAGCGTGATGGGCTGGCGATGTACCCACCCTTGCAAGGCACTCAGCAGCGATGGGACAGCAGCGTCGTTGTGCCGGGGGAGCCATAGCTGCGCCGTGTGGTTCGCCAGCGGCTGCACCCAGGCGGCCGCGCGTATGTGTTCGTCTTCCATCGCGACCCACAGGCCGCGCCAAGCGTCCGCACTGGCCGTGGTGAGGGCATGTTGCAACCCAGCCTGAAGGGCAGGATCGTGGACGGCGGCCAGATGCAGCAGGGCTTCACGCCGCCGGTGCTCTGGACAGGGCTGAACGACAATGTGGCTGAGTAACGAACAACGTGTCATGTTAGATAACCGGGTAATTTGAAAAAGCCCCTATGCGTCAAGGAGGGTTCATCCCACGTTATGCGCCTCTTATTAGTAGAAGACGACCCCAGCTTAGCATCGGGAATTCGCATCGCCCTAAAACCCGAACACTATACGGTGGATCATCTTACCGATGGAGATGCGGCGCTTAGTGCTCTTCAAAGCGAACCCTTCGATGCAGTGATTTTGGACCTCGGTTTACCTCACGTGGACGGCATGGACGTGTTACGGACGATTAGGCGCCTGGGCAGCCAAGTGCCCATTTTAGTGCTCACTGCCCGTGACGCCGTGGACCATCGCATCGAAGGGCTCGATGCGGGGGCCGATGATTACCTCACCAAACCATTTGAGGTGGATGAACTCAAGGCGCGTTTACGTGCCCTGCTGCGTCGTAGCCAAGGTCAAACCAACGGCGTGCTCAAATTTCGTGGTATTAGCCTGGACCCTCAAACGCTGATCGTGACGTACCAGCACCAGACGGTTCCCCTCTCACGCCGTGAGCTCGCGCTTCTGCAAGAGTTCATGAGCCATCCTGGACGTGTCTTTACCCGCGATACGCTCACTCGGTTGATTTATGGATGGGAAGAGGATGTCGAGAGCAATGCCATCGAGGTCCATATCCACCATTTACGACGTAAGCTGTTTCCCGATGTGGTGCGAACGGTACGAGGAATCGGCTACGTCATGGATAAACCCGAGCAGGCCGCGCCATGACATCCATTCGCCGCCGCACGTTAGGCCTCGTCCTGCTCGTCTTTGGCATTAGCATGCTGATCATTGGCTACATTAGCTACCGCTATGCCGCGCGCGAAATCGAAGCGTTGCACGATAGGAGCTTAGCGCAAAACGCCGCGTTGTTAGAGGGACTACTGCAAGCCCCGCTGCCTGCGCACGATCAGTCGTTGCTTATTAAAAGCCTGGAAACGGCGCTCTCAGCCCCCAATCAGCGTGCTGCAACGCCTCTAGACGGCAGCCTACGTGAACTGGCCTTTCAACTCTGGGAAGAGGACCGTTTGCTGCTACGCTCTGCCAGCGGACCCAGCACGCCACTGGTGCAGCAACCCGTTGGCTACTCGACGCTGACGGTGGATGAGTACGCTTGGCGCGTCTATGTGCTCGACGTACCTGGCAGCACCCAACGCGTGGTGGTCAGCGAGCGCGCAGACGTGCGCGGTGAGCTGATCAGCGCCGTGGCGCTGCGTACCCTGCTGCCCGATTTGATTGGGCTACCCTTTTTAACGCTGCTGCTATGGTGGTCCATTGGCTGGGGGCTGGCCCCCCTGTCTCGCATGGCAGAGCAGATCCGTAACCGCGACCCGCACAATCTAAAACCGTTACCGCTCTACCCGCTGCCTCAAGAGCTGGGCACCATTGCGGGGGCGTTGAACCGGCTGCTGGAGCGGCTGCGCCAACTGCGCGTGCGCGAAAAACGCTTCATTGCCGACGCCGCCCACGAGCTGCGCACTCCGCTGGCCGTGCTGGATCTTCACGCCCAAAATGCGCTGGCGGCCGAGAACGCCGAAGATCGTGAAGAGTCGCTTCATCACCTGCGCAGCGGCGTCGCCCGCTCGACACGGCTGGTCTCCCAACTGCTGACCCTGGCCCGCCTCGACCCCGAAGAGGAGCCGCTGCCTGAGCTGCGCTACGCCAACGTGCTGCTGGAAACTCAGGAGACACTGGCAAAGCTCTCGCCGCTGGCCGCCGAGCGCCAGCAGCAGTTACTGCTCACTGCCGATGACCACGCCGATTGGCGTATGGAAGAGGAGCCTGGTGCCATTGAAACCTTGGTACAGAACTTGGTCGGCAACGCCCTTCAGCATGCTCCCGAGCAGAGCACCATTACCGTGACCCTCGAAGCCGCCCCGCAAAGCATTACGCTGATGGTGGACGACCAAGGCCCCGGCATCCCTGCCGAAGAGCGCAGCCGGGTGATCGAGCGCTTTCAGCGAGCGGGCCCAGGTGCCGGTGCGGGGCTGGGGTTATCCATCGTTGAACGTCTGGTCAAACGCCATGAGGGCCAATTGCACTTGGAGGACGCCCCGGGCCGCGGCCTGCGCGTTCGAGCAGTATTGGCAAGAGAAGCGCTGACACTGCGCCATGCGAAAGAATGAGAAAAAATGTAACGTCGGCAGACTCTTAAGATTGTGATAAGAATTCCGTGCAAATGTGAAGGTACAGAGCAGGCGCGTAGTGAATGACCTGCTTCTTCACAACCACGGAGGTACCCCACGATGAACCAATCCCTGCACTCCCATAAGCCGCTCGTTCAGTTTGGTGCTACCCCGCTACTCACAACCCCGGCACCCAAGCAGCTCACTCCCGACAGCCCGGCCATGTCGGTACTCACCGACTTTACCCACGTCATGCCGCAATCCATCGCGGGCGACACGCCCATCGATGAGGCTCATTTGAAAATGCGTCATGGCGGTATCCGCCTGCTGTTCGTGATGGACAAACAGTCTCACTGCGTGGGCGTGCTCACCGCGAAAGAGGTCATCGGCACCCGGCGCATCAACCTGGCCATGCAGCAGCGCAATTTGGAGCGCTCCGAAGTGACGGCCGCGATGATCATGACGCCTTGGGAGAAACTCAGCGCCATGCCGCTGGAGCAGCTCGCCTCGCTCACCATCGAAGACCTCGTGCTCTCGATGGAAAGCTTTACCGAACAGCACCTGCTGATCACCGAACGCAAGCCGAACGAAGAGCTGAGCGTGAGAGGCATCATCTCCGCCACCGATATTCAAACGGTGATGGGAAGTCGAATCCCAGCCAAGCTTCCAACGACGGTGGTCCCCATGGCTCGAAGCTTCGCCGATATCTGCCAGGTGATTACCGGACACGACCTGTAACCCTCGCAAGGCACATTACCCGTCAGAATTTAATCGCTTTATCACGCAAACGCCCCTTATCGGTTCGATAAGGGGCGTTTTTTGCCTAGCCATATGGCTAGGCAAACGTCCAAGCGACGCTTAGAACAGGTTGGCGTTGATCAGCAGATGCGCTGCAATGCTGGCGGCGTAGCCCAACAAAATGGCGGGCACCCAACGCAGATGGACCGCGAAGGTGTAGATGCCTCGAGCTTGGCCCATCAGCGCCACCCCGGCAGCAGACCCCATGGAGAGCAGACTGCCCCCCACCCCTGCCGTCAGAGTAATCAGCAGCCAGTTGCCTTCCGACATATCCGGGGCCATGGAGAGCACCGCGAACATCACTGGGATGTTATCCACTACCGCTGAAATCAGCCCCAGCACGACGTTGGCCCAAACCGGGTCCCAGCCGCCGTAGAGCGTCTCTGACAGCAAGCTCAGGTAGCCCATGAACCCAAGGCCACCGACACACATCACGACCCCGTAGAAGAACAGCAGCGTGTCCCATTCGGAGCGGGCAATTTTGCTGAAGATATCGAACGGCACCACGCTGCCTAACTGCTCGAGCTTCTTCCAGTCGCCCCGGCGTGAGTAACGCTCACGTTTGCGCTCCAGCGAGCGGGGCAGACTGCGACGCAGGTAATAGCCAAAGAATTGCAGCAGGCCTAGACCAAACATCATGCCCATGGCGGGCGGTAAGTACAGAATCGAGTGGCACAGCACCGAGATCGCCACGGTGATCAAGAACAGAACGATGATGCGCCGGGCACCACGCTTCAACCACACGTTTTCGATCAGCGCAGCGGGCTGACGATTGACGATGAAGAAGTTCATGATCACCGCAGGCACCATGAAATTCACGATCGCGGGCACCAACAGCGCGAAGAAACCTTCGAACGGCACCTGACCGGCCTGCCATACCATCAGCGTAGTGATATCGCCAAACGGACTGAACGCACCACCCGCGTTGGAGGCCACCACCACGTTCACGCAGCACAGGCCAATGAACTTGTTATCCCCCTCGGCCACCTTCAGCACCACGGCACACATCAGCATGGCGGTGGTCATGTTGTTGGCGATGGACGAAATACCGAAGGCCAAACAGCCGGTAATCCAGAACAGGCTGCGGTAGCTAAACCCCTTACGCACCAGCCACGCGCGCAGTGCATCAAACACGCGACGCTCTTCCATGGCATTGATATAGGTCATCGCCACCAGCAGGAACAGCAGCAGCTCGGTGTACTCGAGCAGTGTCTCCTTGAAGGCGCTCTCTGCCTCATGGGGCATACCCGCCTGCACGTAGACCCACGCCACCATGGCCCAGATCAGGCCAGCGGCCACCAGCACGGGCTTGGATTTACGCATGTGGATGATTTCTTCACTCATGACCAGGGCATAGGCCAGAATGAAAATAGTGACGGAGGCAATACCGGTCAGGGAGGCGGTGAGATCGAGAGGGCCGGCAGCAGCAAAGGAGAGCGATGGAAAAGCGAATAGGCAGAGTGCGGTCAACAACCAAGCAACGCGGCAAGCAGGATGCCGAGTTGCAAGGGCGTTAGGTGGTTTCATAGCAGCGTGATCCTGGCAGGGTTAGAGAATACCGCCACGATAATAAGCACACTAACTATGTGCTGCAACGCAGCGATGGCGCATAAGATGCGGCCATTTGCCGCATCTTGTAAAGCGCTTTATTCATCCAATTGCAATTATTTGTGACGCACCGATCATTCGACGGTCACGCTCTTGGCAAGGTTACGCGGCTGGTCCACATCGGTGCCTTTCAAGACCGCGACATGGTAGCTCAGCAGCTGCAGCGGCAAGGTGTAGAGCAGAGGAGCCAGCGCTTCGTGGACGTCTGGCAGCTCCAGTACGCGAATGTCGTCTTGGGGGCTGATGCCTACCTTGTGGTCGGCAAACACGAACAGTTGCCCCCCTCGGGCGCGTACTTCCTGGAGATTGGATTTCAGCTTTTCCAGCAGGTCATCGTTGGGGGCTACCGAGATGACCGGCATCTCGCTATCCACTAGCGCCAGCGGGCCGTGTTTTAGCTCGCCGGCCGGGTAGGCCTCGGCATGGATGTAGGAGATCTCCTTGAGCTTCAGTGCGCCTTCTAGAGCAATCGGGTAGTGCGCTCCACGCCCCAGGAACAGCGCATGATGCTTTTCAGCGAACGCCTGGGAAAGCGCTTCGATTTGCCGGTCGAGCCCCAGCACCTGCTGACAGATCGCGGGCAGCGTCTGCAGGGCACGAATGATCTCTGGCTGCTCGGGCTGGCCCTTCGCTTTGCTGATGGACAGCGTCAGCAGCATCAGCGCAATCAACTGGGTGGTGAAGGCTTTGGTCGAGGCCACGCCGATTTCGGGGCCTGCGCGGGTCATCAGCGACATGTCCGACTCCCGCACCAAGGAGCTGCCGGGTACGTTGCAGATCGCCAGCGAGCCAACATACCCCAGCGTCTTGGCAAAGCGCAGCGCCGCCAGCGTATCGGCGGTCTCCCCGGACTGAGAGAGCGTTACGAACAGCGTGCCTTCCGGCACGACCGGATGACGGTAGCGATACTCGGACGCCACCTCGACCTGTACCGGTACCCCGGCGTAGCGCTCCAGCCAATAACGCGCGACCAAGCCAGCATGATAGCTGGTGCCACAAGCGATGATATGCACCTGGCGCGTCTTCTGAAACAACGCCTGGGCGTCCGGTCCAAAGCTTTCGACCAGCACGCTGCTAGCGCTTAGCCGTCCTTCCAGGGCGGCTTCGATGACCTTGGGCTGCTCGAAAATCTCTTTGAGCATGTAGTGACGATAGTCACCTTTGCTGGCCGCACCGTCGCCGTGTTCGAACGTTTGCACGGGGCGCTCGACCGGGTTGCCTTGCCGGTCGACGATGCGAAGGGCGCCGCCCTCACGAAGCTCGACCACGTCGCCCTCTTCCAGGTAGATAAAGCGGTCGGTGACCTGCAAAAGCGCCAGCGGATCCGAGGCTAGAAACGCTTCGCCGATCCCGACCCCGACGACCAGCGGGCTGCCTTGGCGTGCGCCCACCACCACCTCGGGTTCGGCTGCGCTCATCACGCCGAGCGCGTAAGCGCCACCCAGGCCATGCACGATCTCTTGGGTCGCGTCGAACAGCGTCTTCCCCGTGGCGAGTTTTTCCGCCAGCAGGTGGGCGATCACCTCGGTATCGGTGTCCGAGGTGAAGGCATAGCCGCTGCCTTGTAGCGTCTCTTTGATCTGCTCGTAGTTTTCGATGATGCCGTTATGCACCACGGCCACGTGATCGCTACTGTGGTGCGGATGCGCATTGGCCTCGGAGGGTTTGCCGTGGGTGGCCCAGCGGGTGTGGGCGATTCCGCTGTGGCCCGGCAGCGCTTCGGCATCCAACCGCTCGGCCAACGCCGAGACTTTGCCCAAGGCGCGGTGCCGTGTTAAGTCACCGCCGTTCAGCACCGTCATGCCAGAGGAGTCGTAGCCGCGATACTCCAAGCGTTTAAGGCCTTCCAGCAAGATTCCCTGCACATTGCGCTGTGCAACCGCTGCGACGATGCCACACATAACTCTTTCTCCTAGGGCGTTCTCACGCCGTGTTATTCAACGTGTCGATGCACTTATTTAGTCGTTTTCACCGGGCGAGGCCAGTCGGGCTTTTCTAGCTGTCGGCTGCGCGTCACGGCTAGGGCGTGCTCGGCCACGTCTTTGGCGATCGTGGAACCTGCACCGACGGTGGCTCCTTTACCCACCGTGACGGGGGCTACCAACGCGGTATTGGAGCCGATGAAGGCGTTATCGCCTATCTCGGTGCGATGCTTGTTCACACCGTCGTAGTTGCAAGTGATGGTCCCCGCGCCCACGTTCACATCGCGCCCCAAGCGAGCATCACCCACGTAGCTTAAATGATTGATTTTGCTACCTTCACCCACATCGGCATTTTTGGTTTCGACAAAATTACCGACTTTGGCTTTGACCGCCAAGCGCGTGCCGGGACGCAGCCGCGCGTAGGGCCCCACCTGATTCAGGCCCGCCGCCACGGTCGTATCGATCACGCTATGGCTGTGAATCTCGCTTTCCGCGCCTATGGTGCTGTTCTTGATGACGCAGTAGGGGCCAACGCGCACGCCTTCGCCAAGCTCGACATCCCCTTCGAACACGCAACCCACGTCGATGAAGACGTCGTGACCGCAGGTGAGTTTACCGCGCACGTCGATGCGTGCGGGGTCGGCCAAGGCAACGCCTTGGGCCATCAACGTCTCCGCTATCTGCTGCTGATAGGCACGCTCGAGGCGGGCCATTTGCGCACGATTATTGACCCCTTCTACCTCGATAGCCTGCTGCGGCTGCGCGGTGGCCACCTTAATGCCCTCACTGGCCGCCATGGCGATCACATCGGTCAGGTAGTACTCACCCTGGGCATTCTCTGCCGACAGCTGGGGTAGCCAGCGCTTCAATTGGGCGCTGGTCATGGCCATGATGCCGGTGTTGCACTCGGTAATCGCCAACTGCTCGTCGGTAGCATCTTTCTGCTCGACGATCGCCACGGCGTGGCCATCGCTATCGCGCACGATACGCCCATAGCCGCTGGGGTCATCCAGCGTGACGGTGAGCAGTCCTATGTGCTGCTCATCCACCTGGGTCAGCAGACTCGCCAGCGTCTCGCGGCGAATCAGCGGCACGTCCCCATACAGTACCAGCACGATGCCGCTGCCCAGTTGAGGCTGCGCCTGGGCGACCGCGTGTCCGGTGCCCTTCTGCTCTTCCTGCAACGCAAACGAGACCTTGAACTCCGCCAGCGCCTCACGCAGCTGGTCGGCACCGTGACCAATCACCACGTGAGTACGGCTAGGGTTCAAGCCGTTGGCCGTTTCCAGCACGTGCTGCACCATGGGCTTGCCCGCCAGCGTGTGCAGCACTTTGGGAAGTTGAGAGCGCATCCGTGTGCCTTTGCCCGCCGCAAGGATGACGATATCGAGGTCGTGCATGTTATTCACCTGTCTCCGTTTGGCGATTCGCCGTGGGCGCCGCCCAGGGTTCGATGCCCAATTCGTCGATCAGCGCATCACCGAAATAGTTGACGAAGGCCGGACTCGCCAGGCTGCGCCAGCGATCCCCTTCGCGTACTAGCATCAATATATTGAGATTGTTCTCGACGGCCAGCTGCATCCCCTGTTCGCTCCCGACGACGGTGAGTGCCGTGGCCCAGGCATCGGCCCAGGCGTTCGAGGGGTGAAACACCGATACCGACGCCAATTGATGCTTGATGGGCCGCCCGGTTCGCGGGTCCAGAAGATGGGAGAAGCGCTCGCCGTCGACGTCGAAGTAATTGCGATAATCGCCGGAGGTGGCCACCGACATGCTCTCCAGCGCTATCACGTGCTGTGCTTCCGGCACGCCGCTTTGCGGCACTTCGATGCCGATACGCCAGGGCGTCTGCGCATCGATATCGCGGTAACCGCGGGCAATCAGCCCGCCACCAATATTGACCAGATAGTTGTCGATGCCTTGCTGGTCTAGATACGCCGCTACGCGGTCAGTAGCGTGGCCTTTCGCCACGCCAGAGAGGTCGGCGAAGACATCGCGTAAGCGGCGCGCCTGCATCCGCTGGGTATCGACCTCTACCGCATCGAAGCCAACGGTCGCCAGGCGCTCGCTGAGTTCGGCATCGCTGGGGACTTCCTCGGGCCGCGCTTCGGGGCCGAAGCTCCATAGATTGACGACGTCGCCAATGGTGATGTCGAACGCTCCACCGCTGGCTTCTGCCACCGAGCGGCTAATGGCCATCACTTCGATCAACTCGTTGGAGAGCGGCTGCCACTCGCCAATCGGCGCACCATTGAACGCGACCAGTTCAGAGTCGTCGCGGTAGGTCGACATGGCCTGGTCCACGTCTTCCATCTCGGCCAGGATGCCCTCTTCCAGCGCTTTGGCATCGCCTTGGGTGAGCGGGTCGACCAGCGTCACTTGGTAGTAGGTTCCAAAAATGCCGCCTTCGAAGCGCACTGGCGACTCCAAAGGACGGTCACTCTCCGAGCAGCCTACCAGTAGCAGCCCGACCAGTGCCACGACCCCCACACGCCCACACGCGGTTTGATAGCCCTTCATCCGATTTCCTTAGTTGAACGCGCCGGGTCAGAAGTGAAAAAACCAGAGTAACCAAGCACCAAACAGTATTCGATAGACCACGAACGGCTGCATGCCTAGCTTTTTAATCACCACCAGGAAGTAGTGAATACACAGATAAGCGCTGATACCCGATAACAGCGCCCCTACTAGCATAGCGGGTACGTCGATCAGGTGAGGCGCTTTGAGCAGGTTCACCGCTTCGAGCCCACCGGCCAGTACGATGACGGGAATCGAGAGCAAAAACGAGAAGCGCGCAGCGCCTTCTCGGCTCATGCCGACCATCAGCGCCGCAGTCATGGTGATCCCCGAACGCGACGTCCCGGGAATTAGCGCCAGCACTTGAGCACCGCCGATGATCAGCACGTCTTTCAAGGTCATCTGGTACTCGCTGCGAGTGCCGCGCATTTTCCAGTCGGCGTAGCCTAGCAGTAAACCGAATCCGATCAGGCTAAGGCCGATGATCAGCGTCGAACGCATGTAGCCTGCGATCAGGTCGTGGAGTAAAAAACCGACGATGCACACCGGCAAAGTGGCCACGGTGACCCAAAACGCCAAGCGCGCGTCGTCATCGACGCCGTTGCCTTTGACCGCCGTGAGGCTGCTGGCGATCATTTGCCAAATTTCTTGACGAAAATAGATCACCACGGCGCTCAAACTGCCCAAATGGAGCGCCACATCGAACGCGAGACCTTGATCTTCCCAGCGGGTCAGCACCGGCACCAAAATCAGATGGGCAGAGCTAGAAATCGGTAGGAATTCAGTGAGCCCCTGCACCACCGCCAATACCACCACTTGGAGCCAATCCATAGGTCGTCCTGTCTATGTTCTGTGTTCGATGTGTCGTTATGAAAGGAGGTTGTCTCACCTGCAGCGGCGCTTAGGATACACATCCCGCCCTGCCTTGTCCGCACCGGCAACGCCTGCGAATTCACAATAGGGTATAGAGCTTGCCCGGCGGTAAGCTACAATGGGCGTCTATTGGAAGTGTGCGTCCCTGCAAGGTACCTCATGACTCAGACCGTAGAAACGCCAGTGGTTCCCAACCATGAGCTGGATAGCCAAGAAGCCAAGCGCGTGACCTACATCGGCGCTTGGCTAGACGGTTTACTGAGCGTCATCAAAGTGGCCGTGGGCTTTTTGGTCGGCTCGGCCGCGCTCATTGCTGACGGCATTCACTCGCTCTCCGACCTCGTGACCGACGGGTTCGTACTGGCAGCCATTCATTATGGCCGCCAAGAGCCGGATAACGACCACCACTACGGCCATGGCCGTATCGAAACGCTGACCACGCTGCTACTGGGTAGCGTGCTGATTTTCGTGGCTGGGGGCATTGCCTGGTCGAGCCTCGATCGCCTATTCAGTGGCGCAGAGGTCAACGCGCCTGGACTCATCGCCATCGCCATCACCGTCTTGGCACTGCTCAGCAAAGAGTGGATTTTCCGCTACACCATGCGCGTGGCAAAGCGGGTGAAGTCCAAACTGCTCGAGGCCAACGCTTGGCATTCGCGCAGCGACGCGCTTTCCACGGCGGTGGTGCTGGTCGCACTGGTAGGCGCGCAATTCGGCCTGGGCTGGCTGGACGCCGTCGCCGCGATCATCGTCGGCCTGCTGGTCGGCAAGGTGGGTTGGGATCTGCTGTGGGAATCCGCCCGCGAGCTGGTCGATACGGCTTTGCCAGAAGATATCCAGCAGCAGATGCACGACGTTGCTTGCAGCGTACCGGGGGTCGACAGCGTTCACGATCTGCGCACCCGCCAATCTGCCGGGTGGGTGATGGTGGATCTGCACGTGGTGGTCGGGCCGAAGATCACCGTGTCAGAAGCCCATGAAATCGGCAACGAAGTGAGCCGTCGCCTGCGCCATGAATTTCCTTTATTGACCGACGTGATTTTCCACGTCGACCCGGAAGATGACGCCGGCGAAGGCGACCCCAGCCGCCTGCCCGGCCTGCCGCTGCGCCCGGAAGTGGAAGCGGCGCTGAACGAGCGCTGGTACCGCCACCCGGTGTGGCGCACGCTGAACGAACTACAGCTGCACTACTTGGACGATAAAGTGTCGGTATCGCTGATCATCGGCGATGCCGTTCACCAGCCGCCTCAGTGCCTGGCGAGCCAGCTCAAGGCGCTGGCCAGCGACATCGAGTGGCTGGGCCATGTGGAAGTCATGTTCATCACCCGTGCTGCCAGCAGCGCCATGCGCTAGGTTCGGCTAGGCGCTGGCCAACACGGCGGTGGCAATGCTGAAATAGATCAGCACCCCCGAGGCGTCGATGAGCGTGGTCACCAGCGGCGCAGACGCGGTGGCCGGGTCCACGTTGAAGCGCTCCAGCACGAACGGTAAACACATGCCGATCAAGCTGCCAAACAGCACGATGGTCACCATGCTGAGCGCGACGATGATGGCCACCGCTTCACCGCCGCGCACGATCCCAATCGGGGCAACGGCAATCGCCATGGTCAGCCCTAATGATCCCGCCACCAACAGCTCACGTCCGAGCATCTTGCTCCAATCCTTTACGCCCACATCGCCAGTGGCCATGCCACGCACCATCAGCGTCGCTGCCTGCGCCCCCGCGTTGCCACCGCTGCCAATCAGCAGCGGTAAGAAGAAGACCAGCGCCACTTGCGCGGCGATGATGTCCTCGAAATAGGCAATGCCGGCCCCTGAAAAGAGGTTGGCAAACACTAGCAGGACTAGCCAGAACACCCGCTTGCGATAAAGGCTCCACAGCGGTACCCGGCTCACGCCATCCTCTAACTGCCCGATGGACATGCCCTTGTGGATATCTTCGGTGGCCTCCGATTCGGCGACGTCCATGGCGTCATCGTGGGTGACGATGCCCACCATGCGACCATCGGCATCGATCACCGGCAGCGCCAGCAAATCGTAGCGGGCGACGATTCTGGCCACTTCCTCCTGCGCTTTGTCCACGGGCGTTTTGATCACATCCTTGATCATGATGTCGTCGACCATTGCGCCAGGTCGCGCGACCATCAACTGGCGCAGTGACATGGTGCCGATCAGATGGCCGTCGCTATCCAGGACATAGAGCTGATACACCGTTTCTGCATCCGGGGCGGTCTGGCGAACGCGCATCATCGCTTGTGACACCGTCATGCCACTGGCTATGGCCACATAGTCAGAGGTCATGATGGCGCCAGCGGTGCCCTCTTCATAGCTCGCCAGGCGTTTGAGATCCTCACGCTCTTGGTGCGCCATACGACGCAGCAGCGCTTCGCGGCGATCTTCGCCGAGCAAGTTGAACAAGTCCGCCCGCTCATCGGAGCCCATCTCTTCGAGCAGCTTGAGCACCTGGGTATCGGTCAGCTCTCCCACGACTTCGAGCTGGCTCTCTTTGGGCAGGTAGCCCAGCACGTTGGCCGCACGCTCGGCGGAGAGTATCGCCAACACAGCAAGGGCTGCCGACAGCGCGTCGTCCTCCTCGATCAGCTCTTCCAGCACCTCGCCAATATCCGCCGAGCGAATTTCCGCGAGCCGCTCTGCTAGCCGTGCTTTATTCGGCGCGTCTTGGGTCAGCTCTTCCAGCAGCTCGCTTTTTAGGGCTTGTAAGGCTTCTTCGTTGAGTGCCATCGCCATCTCCTTGTGTGCAGACCAGCGCCATACTGAAATTTGTCTTCTTTACTATCGGACAAAAAAAACGCCCCTTGAGCCCAGTGACGGGCTCAAGAGGCGTTTTAGTCACGCAGCGCGTGTCGTTAGCCTTTACCCGCCTTCTTACGCAACTGCTGAATCGTTCGCAGTTGGGCAACGGCTTCGGCGAGTTCAGCGGCAGCGCGGGTATAATCCAGCTCCGCTGACTTCTCGTTAAAGGCTTTCAGCGCCTGCTGACGCGCTTCTTCAGCAGCGGCCTCGTCGAGGTCGCTGGCACGCGCCGCAGCGTCTGCCAGGATCGTCACGACATCTGGCTGAACTTCCATGAAGCCGCCAGAGACAAAGAAGTTCTCTTCCTTGCCATCATCGTGGATCACGCGGATCGGGCCCGGCTGAAGCTCGGTCAGCAGCGGGGCGTGCCCCGGCAAAATGCCGAGGTCACCCATAATCCCGGAAGCAATCACCTGCTCAACCTTACCTGAGAAGATGGATGCTTCTGCGCTGACGATATTGCAAGTGAAGCTATTCGCCATAGCGAATCCCCCTAATGGACGGGATTACTTCTTCATCTGGTTGGCTTTTTCGACAGCTTCGTCGATGGAGCCGACCATGTAGAAGGCCTGTTCCGGCAGATCGTCGTAGTCACCCGCGAGGATGCCCTGGAAGCCACGGATGGTGTCTTTCAGCGACACGTACTTACCGGGCGAGCCAGTGAATACCTCGGCCACGAAGAACGGCTGCGACAGGAAGCGCTGGATCTTACGCGCACGGGCAACGGCCAGCTTGTCTTCGTCAGACAGCTCGTCCATACCCAGAATCGCGATGATGTCCTTCAGTTCCTTGTAACGCTGCAGAACGTTCTGAACGCCACGGGCAACTTCGTAGTGCTCTTCACCGACGACCAGCGGATCCAGCTGACGCGAGGTGGAGTCCAGCGGGTCGATCGCGGGATAGATACCCAGCTCGGCGATGGAGCGTGCCAGTACCACGGTCGCATCCAGGTGCGAGAAGGTGGTCGCCGGCGACGGGTCGGTCAAGTCATCCGCAGGGACGTAAACGGCCTGTACGGAGGTGATAGAACCGGTTTTCGTGGAGGTGATACGCTCCTGCAGAACGCCCATCTCTTCGGCCAGCGTCGGCTGATAACCTACCGCAGACGGCATACGACCCAGCAGGGCGGATACTTCGGTACCGGCCAGGGTGTAACGGTAGATGTTATCGACGAACAGCAGAACGTCACGGCCTTCATCACGGAATTTCTCAGCGATGGTCAGACCGGTCAGCGCGACGCGCAGACGGTTGCCGGGCGGCTCGTTCATCTGACCATAGACCAGCGCTACCTTGTCGATAACGTTGGATTCGGTCATTTCATGATAGAAGTCGTTACCCTCACGCGTACGCTCACCAACACCGGCGAATACAGAGTAGCCGCTGTGCTCGGTGGCGATGTTGCGGATAAGCTCCATCATGTTAACGGTTTTACCTACACCCGCACCGCCGAACAGACCGACCTTACCGCCTTTCGCGAAGGGGCACACCAGATCGATGACTTTGATACCGGTTTCCAGCAGCTCGTTAGAGGCTGCCTGATCGGCATAGCTCGGGGCCTTGCGGTGGATCGGCATGCGCTCTTGCTCACCGATCGGGCCAGCTTCATCGATCGGCTCGCCGAGCACGTTCATGATGCGACCCAGCGTTTCCTTACCGACCGGTACGGAAATCGCGGCACCTGTGTTGGTTACGTCCAAGCCACGTTTCAAGCCCTCGGTGGAGCCCATGGCAATGGCGCGTACTACGCCGTCGCCCAGCTGCTGCTGGACTTCGAGGATGGTCTCAACGTTGGAGACCTTCAGCGCGTCGTAGACCTTGGGCACAGAGTCCCGCGGAAACTCTACGTCAATCACCGCGCCGATGATTTGTACGATACGTCCGCTCATCTTGGTTCCTCTCAAAAACCTGCAAATGAAACCTGTCTGCCGGGAGCCACCTAAGCGATGGCAGGCTCCCTAGGCGTTATACGGCTGAAGCGCCGCCGACGATCTCGGAAATTTCCTGGGTGATGGCGGCCTGACGGGCCTTGTTGTACACCATCTCCAGATCGTCGATCAGGTTGCCCGCGTTATCAGTGGCACTCTTCATAGCGATCATTCGGGCGGCCTGTTCGCACGCACCGTTTTCGACTACCGCCTGATACACCTGCGATTCGATGAATCGAACCAACAGGCTGTCTAGCAACGCCTTGGCATCCGGTTCATACAGGTAGTCCCAGCTTCCGGGACGGGCGTTTTCTTCGTCATGCTTAGCGTCTGCGCCCATATCGGACGACAGAGGAAGAAGCTGACGCACGACGGGCCGCTGGGTCATGGTGTTCACGAACTCGTTATACACCACGTACAGACGGTCCAAGCGTCCTTCGTCATACGCTTCGAGCATGACCTTGACACTACCGATCAAACCCTCGACGGTCGGTGCTTCCCCTAACCCGCTCTTGGCCGCAATCAAATTGCCGCCGTAGTTGCGGAAGAAAGCGCCGGCTTTCGAACCGAGGGCGCAGAAGTCTAGCTCAGCGCCTTGCTGCTTCCAGGCAACGGCGTCTTTCACCACTGCCTTGAACAGGTTGACGTTCAAGCCGCCACACAGGCCGCGGTCGGTGGAGACCACAATGTAACCAACGCGCTTCACCTCGCTACGCTCGACCATGTAGTCGTGCTTGTACTCGGGGTTTGCGTCGGCAATGTGGCCTACCACGTTACGAATCTGCTTGGCGTACGGCTGGCCAGCCTTCATCAGATCTTGCGCTTTACGCATTTTCGATGCAGCCACCATTTCCATGGCGCTGGTAATCTTCTGCGTATTTTTAATGCTCCCGATCTGGGTGCGTATCTCTTTTGCAGCTGCCATAGCGATCTACCTTTCGTTCGTGGCTCTCAGAAAGCATGCAAGCCCGCCCGCAGGCGGGCCGGACATTACCAGCTCTGAGTCGCCTTGAACTTCTCGAGACCTGACTTCAAGCCGTCCTGAATCTCGCCGCTGTAGTCGCCGGTCTGGTTGATCTTGTCGAGCAGCTCGCTGTGCTCGGACTTCATGTAGTCGTGCAGGGCACGTTCGAAGTCCAGCACCTTGTCGACGCTCACGTCATCCAGGTGACCTTCGTTAGCGGCGTACAGCGACAGCGCCATTTCTGCAACTGACATCGGCGAGTACTGCTTCTGCTTCATCAGTTCGGTAACGCGTTGACCGTGCTCGAGCTGCTTGCGGGTCGCTTCATCCAGGTCAGAAGCAAACTGCGAGAATGCCGCCAGTTCGCGGTACTGAGCCAGAGCCAGACGCACACCGCCACCCAGCTTCTTGATGATCTTGGTCTGCGCAGCACCACCTACACGAGAAACCGAGAGACCTGCGTTGATCGCCGGACGGATACCGGAGTTGAACAGGTTGGTTTCCAGGAAGATCTGACCATCGGTGATGGAGATAACGTTGGTCGGAACGAACGCCGATACGTCACCACCTTGCGTTTCGATGATCGGCAGTGCGGTCAAGGAACCGGTTTTGCCCTTCACTTCGCCGTTGGTGAACTTCTCGACGTAGTCGGCGTTGACGCGCGCAGCGCGCTCCAGCAGACGTGAGTGGAGATAGAACACGTCACCCGGGTAAGCTTCACGGCCCGGCGGACGACGCAGCAGCAGCGATACCTGACGGTAGGCAACGGCCTGCTTGGAGAGATCGTCATACACGATCAGCGCGTCTTCACCGCGGTCACGGAAGTACTCGCCCATGGTGCAGCCAGAGTAAGCGGCCAGGAACTGCATCGGTGCAGGGTCGGCAGCGCCAGCAGCCACGACGATGGTGTGTTCCATCGCGCCGTGCTCTTCAAGCTTGCGCACCACGTTGGCAATGGTCGACTGCTTCTGACCGATGGCGACGTAGACACAGGTCACGCCTTTGCCTTTCTGGTTGATGATCGCATCGATGGCAATGGCAGATTTACCAATCTGACGGTCACCGATGATCAGCTCACGCTGACCACGACCGATTGGCACCATGGCGTCGATGGATTTCAGACCGGTTTGGATCGGCTCGTCAACGGACTGACGGGTAATAACGCCAGGCGCTACTTTTTCTACCGCGTCGGTCAGTTTGGCGTTGATGTCGCCTTTGCCGTCGATGGGGTTACCCAGCGCATCGACCACACGACCCACCAGCTCGGGGCCTACCGGCACTTCCAGAATGCGACCGGTGCACTGGGCGGTCATGCCTTCTTCGAGCTGCAGGTAGTCACCCAGGACAACGGCACCGACGGAGTCACGCTCCAGGTTCAGTACCATGCCGAAGATGCTGTTGGGGAATTCGATCATTTCACCAAACATCGCGTCTTCGAGGCCGTGAATTTTCACGATACCGTCGGAAACGCTGACGATGGTGCCCTGATTACGGGCTTCGGATGCGACGTCAAGCTTCTCGATTCGCTGCTTGATGATGTCGCTGATCTCGGAAGGATTCAGTTGCTGCATGCCATGTCCCTCAGACTCAAGCGGTCAGCGCTTCGGAAAGTCGGTTCAATCGACCACGCACCGAGCCGTCAATGACGGTATCGCCGGCACGCAGGATGACACCGCCAATCAGCGCCTTGTCCACCTGAGTAGTAATGGAGATTTCGCGATTCAGACGTTTCTTGAGCGCGTTTGCTAGCTTGGTCTGCTGTTGGTTGTCCAGCTCGTAGGCGGACGTGACCAATACCTCGACCCGCTGCTCATGATCGGCACGCAGGTGCTCGAACTGTTCAGCGATGAAGGGCAGAGCCATCAGACGACCTTGGTCGGCCAGGGTATCCAAAAAGCGCGACACGTCGGTGCTCTGCTCCGGCAACATATCGGAGAGCAGGGCGACCTTTTTGTCGTTCTCGAGCTTTGGACTGCCCAGCAAGCGACGTACATCGCTGTTGGCAACCGCTGCGCTTAAAAAACCCAGCGCTTTGGACCAGCTATCAAGCGCCTCATGATCACGCGCGTATTCAAACGCCGCCTTAGCGTAAGGACGAGCGACGGTAAGTAATTCCGCCATGGGTCACCTCCTTACAGTTCAGCAGCAAGCTCATCAAGTAACTTGCGATGTGCTTTCTCGTCGACCGAAGCTTCGAGGACACGCTCGGCACCTAGGATGGCGAGGTGAGAAACCTGGGCACGAAGCTCGTCTTTTGCACGATTCACTTCTTGCTCAATTTCGGAACGAGCGCTTGCCATCAGGCGTTCGCCTTCAGCGCGAGCCTGTTCGCGTGCTTCTTCGATCATTTGAGCAGAGCGCTTGTTGGCTTGCTCGAGAATTTGAGAAGCCTGCTCCTTGCTTTCACGCAGCGTTTGCTCGGCACGCTCTTGAGCTAGCTCAAGGTCGCGCGTCGCACGGCTGGCTGCGTCCAAGCCATCAGCAATTTTCTTCTGACGCTCGTGAAGCGCGTTGCTGATCGGAGGCCACACATACTTTATGCAAAACCAGACAAAGATCGCGAAGGCGATCGTCTGCCCGATAAGCGTCATGTTGATATTCACAGGGATGTACCTCTGACAAGTTCGTGGCGACCGGAGTGAAACAAAACCGAGCGGATGGCCGCTCGGTCAAGCTGCATTAACCGGCGACAACGAAGATCAGGTACATCGCGATACCAACACCGATCATCGGAACGGCGTCCAGCAGACCGGCCATGATGAAGGTTTTGGTTTGCAGCTGGTCACCCAGTTCCGGCTGACGCGCAGTCGACTCAAGCAGTTTGCCGCCCAACAGAGCGAAGCCAATGCCGGTAGCCAGTGCGCCCAGACCGATGATGATGGCAGCTGAGAGATAAACCATTTCCATGATGTTGCTCCTGAGTTTAAGTTTTGGTTAAGGGTTGAGGGTTAATGAAAACGTCGTTGCTTGGTTTAGTGGTGTTCGTGCGCCGCGCTGAGGTAAACCACCGACAGCGTGGTGAAAATAAAGGCCTGCAGCGTTACCACGAGGATGTGGAAGATGGCCCATGGCACGTCCAACAGCCAGATTGCCCAGAACGGCAGTAGCGCAATCAGGATAAAGATAACTTCACCGGCAAACATGTTACCGAACAGACGCAGGCCGAGACCCAGCGGCTTCACCAGCAGGCCGATCACTTCAAGTACCAGGTTGAAGGGAATCAGCGCCCAGTGATTGAACGGCGTCAGTGACAGCTCTTTGGCGAAACCACCGGCACCTTTGACTTTGATGCTGTAGTAGATGATCAAACAGAACACGCCTAGCGCCATACCCAGCGTGGCATTCGGATCCGTCGTCGGTACGATTTTCATGTACTCAACGCCCAGACGCTTGAAGAGCTCGGGACCATAGTCGACCGGGATGATCTTCAGCGTGTTCATGAGCAGAATCCACACGAACAGCGTCAGCGCCAGAGGAGCAATGATGGGGTTGCGGCCATGGAACGTGGCCCGTGTGAGGTTTTCGATGAACTCAACGACCATCTCAACGGCATTTTGCAGACCGCTGGGAACGCCGGTGGTCGCCGCTTTACCGGCTTTACGGAAAATCCAGATGAACAGAAGGCCCATGGCGATGGACCAGCCCATGGTGTCCAGGTGAATGGCCCAAAAGCCCATTTCACGAGCTTCTTCGGCGGAGTGCGCCAGCGACCAGCCATTCTCTGGGTGTTTACCAAAGGTCAGGTTCTGCAAGTGGTGCTGGATATAGTAAGTCGACGAGACTTCGTTTCCTGCGGCCATAGACATGTCACCTCAATCAGTTGTGCGATTTTCCAGGCATTAACCAAGGCGCAAGCCAATGCGTTAGAACAACCGCAACATAAGCACTAAAAAAGAAAGCGGGGTTTGAGGGGGGCACTACCACGAACACCAGTGCAAACAGCGCCACCGTCAAACCAAACTTGCCTGCTTCGGCGCGAAACAGGTCCATCGCAACCGATCCCCGGCGCGTATTACGAAAAATTCCCAACCGCTGTATGAAGAAAGCGTGCGGTAGCAGAGCTACCAGGGCTCCCGTGATGACCGATACGACTCCAGACACCTGAGCAGCGAAGTAAGCGAGCAGCGCACCGAAGAGCATGACCACGAGCTGGGCGCAGATAAGCCGGACAACGTAGGCTCGCCGACGCTGGGTTTCAATTCGCTGCATATGCATTCAACATCGTGCCTGTTGGCACGTGATTCCTCAGCGCGTTAGACAGGCTGCTGGGGATACGCCTTTCGACACACCTGTCAGCAACCTGCACAAATCTTGCGCGATTATAGGGAAGCGCTATCACACCTTCAACCGAAGTTGCACGGATTTCGCGCGTTTCAGCGCCGACTTGCGACCAAAGGGTGAAAAACTGACCGTATCTTTCATTAGCCTGCTATTTAATGTGCGACAGGATGCCGTCCAATTCTTCGAGACTGGTGTAGCGGATGGTGACCTTCCCCTTGCCTTTTTGGCCATGATCGATCGACACCGGCGCGCCCAGCAGTTCACCTAAATGTGTCTCGAGTCGGGCGACATCCGGCGTTTTGGGCGATTGTTTGGTGGGGGCAACAGGCGCCTGTTGCGTTTGTACCTTTTTCACCAACGCCTCGGTGTCGCGTACGGTGAGGTCTTTATTGACCACTTCATGGGCGACCTGGCGCTGTTGGGCGCTGGTGAGCGATAGCAGCGCTCGGGCGTGGCCCATATCGAGATCTCCTCGCTCCAGCAGCGTCTGCACTTCCGGGTCGAGGGCAAGCAGGCGCAGAAGATTGGCGACCTGAGTGCGGGATTTCCCCACCGCGTCGGCGATCTGCTGCTGCGTCAGCTCGAACTCCTCGCCCAGGCGCTTCAAGGCCAGCGCCTCTTCGATCGCGTTGAGGTTTTCCCGCTGAATGTTCTCGATCAGCGCCAGCGCCAGCGCTACCTCATCGCTGACGTAGCGGATCACGGCAGGAATGACGTCAAGCTCGGCCAGCTGTGCCGCGCGCCAGCGGCGCTCACCGGCAATGATTTCGTAACGGTCGTTGCCAATGGGACGCACGACGATGGGCTGCATCACCCCTTGGGCGCGAATGGAGTCGGCAAGCTCTTCCAACGCTTCAGGCTGAATGTCCCGACGCGGCTGATACTTGCCCCGCGTCAGTTGCCCAAGCGGCAGGCGTTCTAAGCGTTCGGCGGTTGCATCATCCGGCATGCCCTCGGGCAGCGGCGTCTCTGCATTCTCCAGCGTCGTTCCGCCGGTGAGATCCAAACTGTCACGACGACGGGCGCCCGCACCAATCAGGGCATCCAGGCCACGTCCTAGCGCGCGTTTACGCGTCATTCGCTTTCCCTCGTACTGTTTCGTTACGTACTTTGAACGCCATGGCAGCCACCGTTACAACGACAGGCGCCGAATCATCTCTTTGGCCAGCACGCGATAGGCCTGGCTGCCCCGCGAAAAACGGGCATATTGGGTCACAGGAACGCCATGGCTCGGCGCTTCAGCGACTTTGACGTTGCGCGGAATGGTCGTTTTGAGCAGCGCGTCGCCAAAGAAGTCGCGCAGCTGCTTGTCCACTTCCCGAGTAAGGCTGGTGCGTTTGTCGTACATGGTGCGCAGAATGCCGGAGACGGCAAGCTCAGGATTCACGCTCTGCTTGATCTGCTCCACGGTATCCAACAATGCCGAGAGGCCTTCCAACGCATAAAACTCGCACTGCAGCGGAATCAGTACGCCGTGGGCTGCCGTCAGGGCATTCACGGTCAGCATATTCAGCGACGGCGGGCAGTCGATCAGCACCACGTCGTAATCGTCGGCGACGCTGGCAAGGGCCAACGACAGCCGGCTTTGGCGCTGTTCGCTATCCAGTAGCTCCACTTCCGCCGCGGTCAGATCACCGTTACCGGGCAGCACATCGTAGTGCACCGGCAGCCCGCGCACGATGACGTCCCGGGCGGTGGCTTCACCAAGCAGCACGTCGAGTACGCTTTTCTCGAGGTCGTACTTGTCGATCCCGCTGCCCATGCTGGCATGCCCTTGGGGGTCGAGATCCACCAGCAGCACGCGGCGATCCAGAGCCGCTAGGCTCGCGGCCAGATTAACGGCTGAAGTGGTCTTGCCCACGCCGCCTTTTTGGTTGGTCAGGGCAATGATCTGGCTCACTACTCAACTCCTTTTGGGGTCAGGATCAACAGCTGCCGCTCGGCGGTTTCGAAGGGTACATTCAACAGGTGGCGCTCACTCAGTGCAATGCCTTCGGGCAACTCACGCAGCTCGTCATCGGCACCGGGTCCTTTCATCGCTAACCACTGGCCGTGGGCGGCGGGCAGCGCGCGGGTCAACGTCACGAAGTCGACCAAGCTAGCAAACGCCCGTGAGATGACTTGATCGAACGACTGCCCGGCGAACTGCTCGACGCGGGCTTGGGTCGGGGTCACGTTGGTCAGCGACAGTTCCATCACTGCTTGGCGCTGAAAACGTACTTTTTTGCCATTGCTATCCAACAGCGTGACCTGCAGCTCGGGATTCAGAATGGCCAATACCAACCCCGGCAGTCCTGGCCCCGCGCCCACGTCGAGAAGCGCTGGGCCATGAACGTAGGGCGCCACGGCGGCGCTATCCAGCACATGGCGCGAGACCATCTCTTCGACATCGCGCACTGCGGTGAGGTTATAAGCCCGATTCCACTTGTGCAACAGCGCCAGTAGCCCGAGCAGCTGCTTTCGCTGTGCTGCCGTCACGGATACGCCCAAATCGGCCAGTCCTTGATCCAACTTGGGCGCTACGGGGGTGGGCAACAGATCGATCAATGGCTGTAGTGCGCTCATCCGTTGGCGACCTCGGTATGGCTGACCAAGCGGCGCTTTTTCAGGTGAATCAGCAGAATCGATACTGCCGCTGGCGTCACACCGGAAATACGCGCGGCTTGCGCGAGGGTTTCCGGACGCGCTGCGCTGAGCTTCTGGCGAATCTCATGGGACAGCCCTTCCACCTTCTGATAATCCAGCTCGGCGGGCAGTGGGGTCGCTTCATGGCGCTTTAGCTTATCGATCTCATCCTGCTGACGGTCGATATAGCCTTGATATTTGGCTTGAATTTGCACCTGTTCGGCGACCGCGTCGTCGTCGATACCGCCGTGTTCCATGCCGGGTAACGCTGCGATATCGGCATAGGTCAGTTCGGGGCGCTTTAGCAAATCACTCAGGCTGTACTCACGCGGCAGTGGTTTACCGGTCTTTTCGGCAATCTTTGCGGCTGCCGGGCTGTTGGGCTGCACCCAAGCAGTGGCCAGGCGCGCCGTTTCGCGTTCGATGGCGTCACGCTTTTGGCTGAAGGCTGCCCAACGGGCGTCGTCGACGAGACCCAGCTCGCGGCCCTTTTCGGTTAGACGCAGATCGGCATTGTCTTCGCGCAGTAGCAGACGGTACTCCGCACGGGACGTGAACATACGATAGGGCTCTTTGGTGCCCATAGTGATCAAGTCGTCTACCAGTACGCCCAAGTAAGCCTCATCGCGACGTGGATACCACGCCTCGAGTTGCTTGGCGCGGCGAGCGGCGTTCAGGCCCGCTAGTAGCCCTTGGGCACCCGCTTCTTCGTAACCGGTCGTGCCGTTGATCTGTCCGGCAAAAAACAGGTTGTGGATAAATTTCGTTTCCAGCGAGTGTTTCAAATCCCGTGGATCGAAGAAATCGTACTCAATGGCGTAGCCAGGACGCGTGATGTGCGCGTTTTCTAACCCTTTGATCGAGCGCACCACCTGCAGCTGCACATCAAATGGCAGTGAGGTCGAGATGCCGTTGGGGTAGAGCTCGTGGGTATCCAGGCCTTCCGGTTCGATGAATACCTGGTGGCTCGATTTGTCGGCAAAGCGGTGCACTTTGTCTTCAATCGAGGGGCAGTAGCGCGGGCCGATCCCTTCGATTACGCCGGAGTACATTGGCGAGCGATCTAGGTTACCCAGGATGATCTCGTGGGTACGCTCGTTGGTGTGCGCGATATGGCAGCTCACCTGCTGGGGGTGCATTTCCCGCGAGCCGAGATAAGACATCACTGGCGTTGGCGTATCGCCCGGCTGCTCTTCCAACTGCGAAAAATCGACGGTCTTGGCGTCGATACGCGGCGGCGTGCCGGTTTTGAGCCGGTCAACGTGAAACGGCAACGCACGTAGACGTTCCGCTAACGCGTTGGAGGGCGGATCACCCGCTCGGCCGCCTCGGCTTTGATCCAACCCGATGTGGATCACCCCACCTAGGAAGGTGCCGGTCGAGAGCACGACGGACTCCGCGTGAAAGCGAATGCCGGTTTCAGTCACGACGCCGCGTACGGTGTCGTTATCCACAATGAGATCGCCAGCCGCCTGCTGAAAAATCGTCAGGTTGGGCTGGTTTTCCAACATGCCGCGAATGGCGGCTTTGTAGCGAATGCGATCGGCTTGAGCACGAGTTGCGCGTACTGCGGGCCCTTTACGTGCGTTGAGCACGCGAAATTGGATGCCGCCTAAATCCGTGGCTAGCCCCATTGCACCGCCGAGTGCATCGATCTCTTTCACCAAATGGCTCTTGCCAATGCCGCCGATGGCGGGATTGCACGACATTTGGCCGAGCGTCTCGATGTTGTGGGTGAGCAATAGGGTTTGACAGCCCATACGAGCAGAGGCCAGTGCGGCTTCAGTTCCCGCATGGCCACCGCCGATGACAATCACGTCAAAGCGGTCGGGGTAGTTCAAGAGACACCTCGTCTTGCGCCTGTTGGCACGGATGATGTGGTCAGCGATTCAGCGCTGTTGGAATAAGCCCGCCAGTATAAACCTCCTGTGGGTAACCGTCAGGTTTTTCCACACCCCAATCTAAGGGTTCAGTCTTTATTAATAACAAAATAAAAATAAATAAGAGAAGTTCTGTTGATGTAGTAACTAATGGTGTGGACAAAATCTGTTGATAAGTGAGTATATCTTATATTTATCAATATCTTACATTGTTGAGCTTTACGTGATTAAAGCGCGGAGTCCCTGCGTAGAAGCGGTGATGGAGCTGTGGATGAAACGTCGACTTACCCACAGCGCTGCCTGACAACGGGTTATCCACCTATGAATACCGCGCTTGTTACCGCACCTGTGAACAAGTGCGTTGGCATTACCGTCGTGCTTGGAGAAGTGCACATGCTGGGGGCTGTGGCGATATAGCGGGGTGTGTGTAAAAAATAGTATCCACAGGCAAAAAAATGGCCTGTCAGGAAGACAAGCCATCGGGTGAGTCGCTTTTTATGCTTTTTTTGCCCTGAACAGAGCGGAAATCGAGAGCGTATTAGTGTTTGAGTACGCGCGCCAAAAACGACTGGGTGCGCTCGTGTTGAGGCGCATCAAAGAGCTGTTCGGGTGGGCCTTGTTCGGCAATTTCGCCCTTATGAATAAAGATGATGCGGTCGGCCACCTCACGGGCAAAGCCCATCTCGTGGGTAACGATCACCATGGTCATGCCCTCTTTGGCAAGCTCACGCATGGCATCCAGCACTTCACCAATCATCTCGGGGTCAAGGGCTGACGTTGGCTCATCGAACAGCATGAGGCGCGGCTCCATCGCCAACGCACGGGCCAGCGCCACACGCTGCTGCTGGCCGCCGGAGAGCTGGCTGGGGTACTTGTCGGCCTGATCGGCAATGCCGACACGTTCCAGCAGCCGCTTGGCAGTCTCTTCGGCGTCCTGACGGCTCCAGCCGCGCACCTTCATCGGTGCGAGCGTGATGTTGTCGAGCACGCTCAAGTGGGGAAACAGGTTGAACTGCTGAAATACCATGCCCACTTCGGTGCGGATGGTTTGCAGCGCCTGACTGCTTTTACCGTTGGGTAGCAGCGTATTGCCGTCCACATCCAGGCTGCCTGACTGAAACTCTTCCAAGCCGTTGATACAGCGAATGAGTGTGGATTTACCGGAACCGCTGGCTCCGATGACCACGACGACTTCACCCGGCACGATCTCTAGGTCGATGTCATTGAGTACGTGCAGGTTACCAAAGTGCTTGTGGAGCTTTTGCATACGCACAATAGGCGTTTGAGTAGAGGTCATTGTGCGCTCCTTATTGTCCGGCGAGGCCGCGGCTTTCGAGTTGACGCAGCACCAGTGAGAGGGTCCAGGTAATGGCGAGATACATCAATGCCACCATGAAGTAGACCTCCAGCGCGGTGAAGGTGGTGGCGATATAGATCTGCCCTTGACGTACCAGCTCACTGACCCCGATGACGGAGAAGAGCGAGGTATCTTTGATACTGATAATGCCCTGGTTGCCTAGCGGTGGAATCATACGACGCAGTGCTTGGGGCCAAATGACATAGCGGAAGGCTTGTACCCGGGAGAGGCCAAGCGATAGCGATGCTTCCCGCTGGCCGCGCTCGATGGACTGCACGCCGCCGCGCACGATCTCAGAGATATAGGCACCGGAGTTGACGGCAATGGCGGCAATACCGGCGACCAACGCGTTGATAGGCCCGCCCAGGAGCTGTGGCAAGCCATAAAAAATGAATAGCACCTGCACCAGAATGGGCGTACCACGGAACACTTCGATATAGACGATGGCTGGCCAGCGTAACCAGCGCACCGGGCTAATGCGCAACAGGCCAAAGAAAATGCCGATGAAAAAACCAATCGCCAGACCACCAAACGAAATCAGTAGGGTCCAGGGAATACCGGGTAACAAATAGGGGATCGAGCTAAACGCAGCCGACCAGTCGAACTGAAAGTTAACGTCCACGCGTTATCTCCAGGCAAGAGGAACAACGACACAGGGCCGGGGGAAATGGCCGCCCGGCCCTGTGGTGAGAGTCGCTTTAAGCGTTGATGATGGCCTATGCGCTACTTACTCAGCGCTGGGGGCTTCACCGAACCACTTCGTGTAGATCTCATCGTAGGTGCCATCTTCGCGCATGGCAGCCAACGCTTCGTTGGTCGGCTCTACCCACTCGCTGCCTTTGTGGAACACGATGCCGTACTGCTGACCCTCATACAGCGGGCCGACCACTTTGGTGCGGCCTTCACCACGGGTTTGCGAGAAGTAGGCAACGTTCGGCGCATCGTAAAGCACGGCATCGACGTTGCGGCCCAGCAGTGCCATGTACATATCGGCGGTGCCGGGGTAAGGCGTGATGTCGGCGTCTTCGCCGAGCTCTTGCTGGAGGAAGTCGTAGCTGGTGGAGCCGATTTTGGTTGCCACCGCCAGACCTTCTAGGTCGTCGATGGAAGACACCTCTTCGTTATCGGCGCGAACGATGATGCGCAGACCAGAATCGTAGTAGGGGTCAGAGAAGTCGACGACCTGGGAGCGCTCGTCGGTGATGGTGGTACCCGCGATGGCGATCTCCTGGCTGCCGGTTTGTACGGCGGGAATAATGCCAGAGAACTCCATAGTGGTGAGGTTGACTTCAAAGCCAGCGCGCTCAGCAACTTCGTTGATGATGTCCATGTCGAAACCGATCATTTCGCCGGTCTCGGGGTCGAGCATCTCGAAAGGCACAAAGCTTGGGTCAGTGGCCACGTTAACGGACGGCGTTTGTGCAAACGCGGTGGTACTGCCCAAGCCCAGTGTGATGGCGGTTGCCACGGCAGAGGTAGTGAATAAGTGTTTCATTAGTTTCCCCATGTTTTATGTGGTTTGCCGCGCTGTTTATAGAATTTTTTTTCTTATAAATCGGGCAAGCAAACGTTATTGACCTTTCAACCTTGGCGAGAAACCGCCAAGGCGTCAAGTCATGGGGAAGGGGTTGCCACCAACGTTGGTCACACCATAAACGAGGCACCGCACCCGCAAGTAGTGGTGGCATTTGGGTTTTGGACACGAAAACGTGCGCCCGCCAGGCCCTCTTCATAATCGACTGTGGAGCCGACCAAGTACTGATACGAGAGCGGGTCGACGACCAGCGTGGCATCGCCAAACTCAATCAGCGTGTCGTCTTCGGCAACGTTGTCCGCGAAGTCAAAACCGTATTGAAAACCTGAGCAGCCGCCACCGGTAACGTACACGCGCAGTTTCAGCGCCGGGTTACTCTCTTCAGCCATTAACGCTTTGATGCGCTTGCGTGCGCTGTCTGACAGTAACAGAGGGGTTGGAACAAAAGCTTCTGCACCGCTCATGGGTACCTCCCGCGAGCTTTAAGAACGAATAATCCGCATTGGGGGGTGATTATGGGTAATTCCCAGCAAATTGGTCAACTATTGCTGGGAATTCCTCAAACTTTAGGGCATCAGTGCAGGGGCGTTGAGCCCCATGTGCTCGTCAAAGCCAAACATTAAATTAAGGTTTTGAATGGCTTGACCAGAGGCGCCCTTCACCAGGTTATCAATGACCGAGAGCACCACGACCGTATTGCCGTTACCCGGGCGGTGGACCGCGATCCGGCAGGTATTGTTGCCTTTGACGCTGCGGGTTTCCGGGTGGCTGCCAGCGGGCATCACATCCACGAACGGCTCGTTGGCGTAACGCTGCTCGAACAAGGCCTGTAAGTCGTCGGGCTCGGCGGTCAGCGTGCTGTAGAGCGTGGCGTGAATGCCGCGGATCATGGGCGTTAGATGGGGCACAAAGGTCAATCCCACCGGGTTGGGCTGCATGTCGCCCAAGCCTTGACGAATTTCCGGCAGATGGCGGTGGCCGCCCGCGCCGTAGGCTTTCATCGATTCGCTGGCCTCGGCAAGCAGCGAGGCGACCTTAGCGCCGCGGCCAGCACCGGTCACACCGGATTTACAGTCGGCAATCAGCTGGTTTGGATCAATCAAGCCCGCTTCTAACAGCGGCAGGTAGCCGAGTTGAACGGCGGTGGGGTAGCAGCCAGGAACGGCAATCAAACGCGCTGTTTTGATCTTTTCGCGGTGCATTTCGGGCAGGCCGTAGACGGCTTCTTCCAGCAGTTCCGGCGCGCCGTGGGGCTGGTCGTACCAGCGGCTCCACTCGTCGGCATCCCGCAGGCGGAAATCGGCGGAGAGGTCGATTACCCGGGTTCCGTTAGCCAGCAGCTCGCCTGCAAGCGCATGGGCAACGCCGTGGGGTGTGGCGAAAAAGACCGCATCCATCGCGCCCAGCGCTTTGGCGTCAGGTTCGCTAAACGCCAGCGTGTCGTAGTGGCCGCGTAAATTGGGGTACATGTCGCACACTTTCACGCCCGCCTCTGAGCGAGAGGTGATGGCTTTCACGCTTACCTGGGGATGCTGGGCCAGCAGCCTGAGAAGTTCGACGCCGGTGTAACCGGTGCCGCCTACAATGCCAACGTTAATCACAAACCACTCCTTGTGTGCTTCGCACAGCCAACGCTTGAATAATTAACAGCCTAATGAGTGTGGCCAGGCTGTTGAAGTGTATCCAGCTATGATACACAAGAGAGCCAGCGCTTAAGAGCGCTGCGCAACGCGAGACAATGAAACGAACAACAAACGCAAGGACGGACGTTGTGGCACGTTTTTCTCGGTCAGATTTCACTCTAGAGAGCTTTCGCCGCCAGTTGGCGAACGTGGATGCCTTACCGCAGCTGTGTGTGCTGGGGTTGGTGTCTGGGGTGATTACTGGGGCAGTGATGGTGGCGTTTCGCCTGCTGCTTGAAGCCGGGGCGGTACTCTATATGCCGCAGGGGGATCCGGAAGCCTTCGAAGGATTGTCACCGTGGCTGAGAGCACTTCTGCCGATCGTCGCCGTCACGTTGATTGGCCTGTTGCTATATCGGCAGCGCTCCGCTGCGCGCAAACTCGGGGTCAGCCATGTGATCGAGCGTCTCACCTATCACCAGGGGCGTTTCCCACTGCGTAACTGGCTGAACCAGTGGTGGGTGGGGGTCGTCTCCGTGTTGGGTGGCTTGTCCGCTGGGCGCGAAGGCCCTGCGATTCATTTAGGTGCGGCGGCTTCCAGCGGGTTAGGACTAAAGCTGCGGCTGCCCAATAACAGTTTGCGGGTGCTGGTGGCCTGCGGCACGGCAGCAGGCATTTCGGCCTCGTTCAACACGCCCATTGCTGGGGTGATCTTCGCCATGGAAGTGGTGATGATGGAGTACACCCTGATGAGCTTTATGCCGGTGATTTTAGCCTCCACCATGGGCGCGCTGGTGGCGCAAGTGATGTATGGCAACGAACCTGCCTTTCGGATTCCGGAGGTGGCGTTAGGCTCGCTGATGAATCTGCCCTGGATCGTGGTGATTGGCCTAGTGATTGGTTTAATGGCAGGGCTCTTCATCCACATTTCCCGCAGCCAACGCTTACAAAAATTGCCGTTGTGGTTGAGATTAGGAGTAGTGGGTGTGGCCACCGGGGCGTTGGCGTGGTGGTTCCCTGAGATTCAGGGGATCGGCTACGACAGCGTCGCCGCAGCACTGAATAATCAGCTGACGATCACGGTGCTGCTGGCGCTGATGGTGGCCAAGCTGCTGATGACGGCGATAACCGTGGCAGGCGGTGTGCCCATCGGCATTATCGGCCCGGTGCTGGTGGCGGGGGCGGCCACTGGTGCGCTCGGCGGCATGCTCGGCGGTTGGTTATGGCCCGAGAAAGCTGCCGATCCGGGCATTTACGCCATGCTCGGCATGGCGGCGATGATGGGGGCTGTCCTTCAGGCGCCTCTTGCTGCACTAATGGCGCTATTAGAATTGACGCATACACCCAATATTATGCTGCCAGGAATGCTGGTCGTGGTGGTGGCCTGCTTGACGTCGCGCCAGCTGACGGGCTGTGAAGGTTTCTTCATTAGCTCGGTGCGCTACGGTTTACACCCGCTGCAGCAGCCGCTGATGCAGGCGCTCTCCCGAGTATCGGTTCCGGCGGTGATGGAGCGCCAATTGGTGCGTACCGAACGGATGATTACGCCAGACCAAGCCCGCCGCTTGCTGGAAACCAACCCCATGTGGCTGGTGATCGAGCGCTCCAGTGACGACAAGCCCGTGCTGGCGCTGAAGGCAGCGGAGCTTGCCCGCTGGCTGCTGGAGCACGATGAGGCACTCGATGGCGAAGCACCGCCGGAGGATGAGCTGGTAGATCTGTTGGAGATTCCCGGCCAGCGGCTGGAAATGGCGCCGATTGGTTTGCAGGCCACGCTATCGGAGGCGTTTTTAAAGCTTCAAGACAGTGCGCTTGGGGCACTGTACGTCGTACATGGCTATCGACCAAAGCAGCAGCGAATTTCAGGTATCATTACCCGGGGCGCGATCGAGCGTTATTACCACTACACTGACGCTCGACAGCCGGATGTCCGTGACACTGAGCCCTAGCAAAAAGCCCACCGCCTAAGGAGAGACCATGTACGAATGGGTAAAGGCCATTCATTTGATGGCCGTTGTGACTTGGTTTGCCGCACTGTTCTACCTGCCAAGACTTTACGTGTACCACGCCATGGCCCGGGACAAAGGCGATGAGCAAGCAATCACGTACTTCAAAACCATGGAGCGTAAGCTCTATCGCGGCATCATGACGCCATCGATGATCCTGGTGCTGATCTTTGGTGGTTGGATGCTCTATTTGGTGCCCGCGTGGTTTAGCCAGGGCTGGATGCACGTTAAGCTCACGCTGGTCGTGCTGTTGATTGCCTACCACCACGTTTGCCTGATCTATCTGAAACAGTTTGACCAGTCGCGCTGCACCAAGAGTCACGTATTCTTTCGCTGGTTCAATGAAGCCCCTGTGATTGCGTTGGTCGCGATTATTCTCCTGGCGGTTGTGAAGCCCTTTTGATGCGCCAACCCCTTCCCCCCGTCGTTTTAGTGTTAGCGGGCCATGACCCCACGGGCGGTGCCGGACTGATCGCCGACAGCGAAGCCATTGCCGCCTGCGGCGGTTGGGCGGTGACGATCCCCACGGCGATGACCGTGCAGAACTGCCATAACGTCTCTAGGGTGATGCCCGCCGACCCTGGTGCCATGCGGCAAATGGCCGAAGCCGTCGGTGATATGCAGGTTGCCGCGATCAAGCTCGGCCTGCTGGCGGATGAAGCTACGCTACGCGCTGCGGAGCAGATCATTCGCCGTTTTCCTGGGGTACCCGTGGTTGCCGACCCGGTTCTCAAAGCCGGGGGAGGCACTATGTTATCCACAGCTGCTTTGCAGTCGCTCTACCGTGATCGGCTGCTACCGCTTGTGGATATCTTAACCCCTAACCGCTTTGAGCTAGCGGCGCTGACGCCTGAGATCCATGAGCCTTATGACGATACCGCCCGTGCGGTGTCACTACTGTCTCAGGGTTGCCAAGCGGTGCTGGTGACGGCAACGGATGACCCATTACCCGGTACGGCACAGCAAGTGGTGCATACACTGCATTCGCCCGACACCACTCGCCAGTGGCAATGGCCGCGGCTGCCGGAAGTATTTCATGGTTCCGGCTGCACGCTCGCGGCAGCCTTGACAGCGCGCCTAGCGGTAGGTGAGCGCTTACCAACGGCGTGCGAACAGGCGCAGCACTTTACCTGGGAGAGCTTGTCTCACGGCTACCAGCCCCCGAGCGGGCAGTGCTTGCCGAATCGCTTGCCACGCCCCGTGCGCTTTTGATCTCATTGGTAGTAAGTCATTTATATAGAGGATGCCATGACCACATCTGCTGAACTGTTTGACCTCGCGAGTCGCCATATTCCTGGGGGCGTGAACTCTCCCGTGCGAGCCTTCAAAGGGTTGCACCGCCCGCCGGTCTTCATGGAGCGTGCGCAGGGCGCCTACCTCTTTGATGTGGAGGGCAACCGCTACGTCGATTACATTGGTTCCTGGGGGCCAATGATCACCGGTCACGCCGATCAAGACGTGCTGGCAGCCGTGCGTGCGCGGTTGGATAACGGGCTCTCGTTCGGTACCCCCACCGCCGTGGAAACCACCATGGCAGACCTGATCTGCGACATGATTCCCTCCATGGAAATGGTGCGCATGACCAGCTCGGGCACCGAGGCTACCATGTCAGCGATTCGGCTGGCGCGGGGCACCACGGGGCGCGATAAGATCGTTAAATTCGAGGGTAACTACCACGGCCACTCGGATTCCCTGCTGGTAAAAGCGGGCTCCGGTGCCTTGACCCACGGCGAGCCCAGCTCTCCGGGTGTACCGGCCTCGCTGGCCGAGCACACCATCACGCTCTCCTACAACGACCCGGAAGGGGTGGAAGCGTGCTTTGCAGAGATCGGTGAGCAGATTGCTTGCATTATCGTCGAGCCGGTGGCGGGTAATATGAACTGTATTCCGCCTCAGCCAGGTTTCTTGGAAACCCTGCGCCACGTTTGTAACGAGTACGGAAGCATTCTGATTTTTGACGAGGTGATGACGGGGTTCCGCGTAGCATTGGGCGGTGCCCAGGCTTACTACGGTGTCACGCCGGATTTGACCTGTTTGGGTAAGATCGTCGGTGGTGGTATGCCAGTCGGCGCGTTTGGCGGCAAGCGCGACATTATGCAAAACATCTCTCCGCTGGGGCCGGTATATCAGGCGGGCACCCTGTCGGGTAACCCGCTGGCCATGGCCGCCGGGGTGGCGCTACTCACCAAGCTACAGGTACCGGGCTTCCACGATGCCTTGAGCCAGCGCGTACAAACGCTGTGTAACGGCCTGCAAGAGCGCGCCAATGCGGCGCGAGTGCCGATGATGACGCAGTCTGCAGGGGGCATGTTCGGCGTGTTCTTCACCTCACAGTCCCGTGTGGATAACTTTGCTCAAGCCACGGCGTGTAATCCCGATGCTTTCCGTCGCTTCTTTGGTGCGATGCTGGATCACGGCGTGTATCTTGCGCCTTCTGCCTATGAAGCCGGCTTCATGTCCAGTGCCCATACGCCTGAGGATATCCAGCTTACACTGGATGCCGCAGAGAAAGCCTTTGCTGTTATGTAACACTGGGTAACTGGTAATTAGAACGCCTGCTACACTGCAAGAGCCGCTCATGTTGAGCGGCTCTTGTGGTTAATGAGGTAGCTAACCATGAAACAACCATCGGCTTGGCAGGCTTTACGTTTACACGGTGCTCTGTTTACCGCCGTGCTCACCTTTGGCTTTCCCTTAACAGGGCTAGCCGCACAGGAGCAGGATATGACCCAGATCCACATCACCATGAGCGGCTCCCCCGGCGCTGAGTTTTCCGCCGAGTGGCGCATTACCCACAATGGCGACACCGTTGAACACCCTGAAACTCACGGCACGGTGCCTGCAGAATTCACCTTCGAAGGCGACATCCTAGAAGGAACGGTCAAGTTGTTGAGTGACGACGAGCGGCTAGAGGTCGATATCGTCAAAGGCAGCAACCGCTCGCGCTCCTCAACCCAAGGCAAGGGCGGCACGCTGACGGTGGTGGTGCGTTAAGGCATAAAAAAACCGCCCCCGTGGGGGCGGTTGGAAGAGGGAGGCAGTGCTTACCACTGAGTAGAGATAGCGGAGTTGCCGTTGCCCACTTGCAGGTGATTCGCGACGGCAGCGCTTGCGTTTTGGCGGATGGTAGAGACGTTCTCTTTACCATATTGACCCACAGCCGCTGAGTGGCCATCACCGCTTTGATAGATGTAGGAAGCGCTCAGGTCGGCGTTGACTTGCGCGACGGTGGCTTCGTTGTCATTACCGTTTTGGCTCACGAAGCTCCAGGTTTCGTCAGTGCTGAAGGCTTGGTAGACATCAGCGCTGTTGCCGTCACCGGTTTGTTCGATGATGGAGTCACTGAAATCTGAGTTGTAGGCCTGCAGTACGCTAGCGCTGTTGTCATTACCTGTTTGCAGAATGAAAGAGTCATTCAGGTTGCCGCCGAGCTGGCTGACAGTTGCATCGTTGCTATCGCCAATTTGGTAAACGATGGATTCGTGCTGGCTGCCGGTTTGCATGACCGAAGACATGTTTTCGTTACCGACTTGGCCAACGCGAGAGTATTGCTGAGTACCGCCTTGAGTGGTTTCAGCAAAGTTATCGTCACCAGTTTGTACGATCAAGGAAGTACGGGTTGGATCGCGATCAAAACCATTCAGACCTGAGCGGATACCTTCTTGCGCATCAAACACTGGGTTGGCAGTGTTGTTAGCGTCCGGCGTAGTGCTTGAATCTTGATAATCGCGCGGGTCCGCAGAGGCTGAGAAAGCAGTAGCCAGAGCGATAGCGGCAGCGATAGCAGTCATTTGAGTTTTCATGGTGTTTCCCCTTTATCTCGCACTTGCTTTTGGTTATTACTGGGCAACGAGGGTTGCCTCAGTAGGTCTCGACAGTGACGGGTCTTGCATTACCAGAGAAAGCTTGCTGTTCTACGGTAATACTTCGATAGCCACTACCCGATTGTGAAAGCGTTATGTCGCTATTGAATCCTGTTTGAACGACGGACGAATGGTTAATGCCTCGTCCATGACTACGCTGTTCAATAATGGCACTATGGTCGTTACCAAACTGAAGGATGAAGCCGACATTATTTCCAGACAACTGATGGATCGCGCCGTTATTCCGGTTCCCATTCTGATAGATATACGCCAAGTTATTGGCTTGATATCGTGAAGAGCGTGATTGAGACACCTCGGCACTATTATCATTTCCTATTTGTTCGATAATACTCACGTTAGCAGGTGACGAAATGCGACTGTTTTCGATAAACTGTTCAACTCGATTTTGCGAGTTGTAAACATGTGTATTATCAGCTGCTACATGCAAACTCACCATGCTCGCCAAAGCGAAGGGAAGTACAGGGAAGATCTTGTTCATCTTATGTGCTCCCAAGCGATTGAGGTGGTTTGAATGTTCCATTTCTGAACCCTTTTGAAACTTTTTGTATCTTTTGTTTTCCATGTGTTGAGTTTGAACCATCTCAAAGTTTCCGCTATCAGAACTTTTTTTAGATGTGCGTCTGCTTTTTTAATGTTTTTGTAGTCTCTTTTCTTAGTGGGGCTAATGACGCGAGCATGAGCTTTTTAATACGGTGACAATAAAAAAAGCCCTGCATGAAGCAGGGCTTGTGTTCCCTTGTTTATATGTTTTTTATAACAGCGGAGTAGGCGCGTTAAGATAGTCTCCCAGCACGGTATCTTGAAGGTTAACCCCTTGGGCAAGATTCCATAAATTGTTTTCCACTCCGCGTGCAATCAAATGAATGACGGCGGATTCGATGGCTGACATGACGGCCAATTGAACCGGTTCATTGGTCGTAATACCCGCTTCTGCTTCTAGCAAGCGTCGAAAATCGATAAAGCGATACACACCTGCTCTGAGTTCTTTAGAGTAAATGGTTTTCGTGGTGGTAACGTTTGCCAAGATTTCACCCGTGGAGATCTCGACGGCGCGTAAATTAACGGTCACTTGATCCACTTGGTATTGACCCGATGCGCCGATGCCAAAATACTCAGCGCCTGCGCCCCCTGTCCTTACATTCGACTCGTAAGCAATGATGCCCCCTTCAAGCATCACGGAAGCCGCTCTAAGTGATGGCAGAGTATCCGGTTGGCCAAACCGCTCAGATTCCGCACGGATAATACGCCGTTCCGTCAGCAGGTTTTGCAGCCCGACACGCTCAAGAGGAATGAACCAACCAGAATCTGCAAGGGCCCCTGTTAGCATGGCCGCTGCCCCTTGGGTGACGGCCGTCGAGAAAGTGCTTGCCGGTGCTGGGCGGTATTGGCCGGTCTGATCACGGAAATCGTAAACCGAGACGAATATGCGTCCCGCCGGTGGTGGCAACGATACTAAGTCTTGGTAAGTCGCACCTCTAGGGGTTAACGTTGCTTGTGCCCCCTCAAGGTTTTCTGATGTGGCAACCATGCCTGCGCAGCCACTCAGTAGGCTGACGACAAGCAGTGTAGCAATGGCTTTCATGATTGACCCCCTGCGATCTCTCGTTCGTACATTGTGTTGTGGCATGAATGGTGGATAAGCCTTTGCTCACTGCTCAGGGGTTAAATAATCCACCCACACTGATATTGGTGACATCGCCCGTTACTTTATCCACAATGCGTAGGTTGATGAGCCCGCCCTGGTCTTCGATCACAACGCTAAAGTCATCGCTATCGAAACTCCCTTGATCCAGTTCTCCGCTACTGATGTCTCCGATCAATTGCGAAATCAAACGGCTTTCCAAACTTTGTACGAGCCTCTCGGTTGCAGAAAGGGGCTGCGTTCGGCGTGAGTTCGGGTCGGTGTTGGTGTCTTGAGCTTGTGCTTTACCCAGTAGATAACTACCCATAAAAGGATCGCCACCAAACGAGGGGTTGAGCGGTTGATAGACGAGGTCTCCCGCTGTCGCTGTCACGCTCATCGCGACTAGTACCACCGCCATACCGCCACGTTTCAATAAAGCGTTCATCAGAATATCTCCTCTTTTCCTAGATCTATGTCGGAAGACATTGCTGCGGATATTTGCCGTTCAAGCAGTGCTTTTTCGACGATTTCAACAGCTTCTCCCGCCACACGATCGGCTTCGCTTATTCGAGGAGAGAGCTGTGTTCTAAAATACATACGGTTGCCTTCCATCACCCAAATCTGACTACCCCAACGCGCGTCGGGGCGCTCTTGTATGGTGATGGTTGCGCCGTTGATCACGATGTTATCCATCGCACGCTGGCTAAAGGCCCGATAAAACGTTTTCCCGGCCATGGTGATGGTGCGGTCTACCATGACGCCCGTTAACTCGCTGCTAGGGTAGGCCCGGCTTTGAATTGCTGGCCCGTCAGGACTAGAAAGCTGATTGATGGCATTCACTTCCTGTTGATCGTTTGTGCTTTCCTCTTCGCTCGCCATGGCCGCAAGCGCACTCATGGAAAGAGTGACAATGAGCAGAAGGTAATGCGTTGTTCTTTTTAATAAGTTGCCCATGACGTGAGGCTCCTTGCGATTACCGATGCCGCTGTAAGCTGCGTGCCGTTTCGATATTAGGCAGAATCGGACCCAAGTTTTGGTGAATCCAATTCAGTGCTTGAATGCGGTTATGCACATTGATTTTTCTAAAGATGTTGTAAAGATGTGATTTAACCGTGTGCTCACTCACAAAGAGTTTGTCGGCAATTTGTTGATTAGAAGAGCCTGCACTGAGTAATGAAATGATCTCCATTTCACGATTGGTCAAGCCACAAGCAGGACGAAACGCGTTGCTTTGATACTTACGGTAAAAAAGTATCAAGCGGGCCATTAAATCTCGAGACATCCATAGCTCACCTTCCAGCAGGGCATGAATGCCTTTGCAAATGACCTCCAAGCTTTCGTTGCGATAAAAGACGCCCTTGAGCTGTGCGCAGGACAAAGCTTCCAGAGCATGATCCATATCGCGGATGTTGAAGGCGGCCAGTGAGGTTTTAGCCAAACTATCGGGAAGTTTGTCTTGCCATTCGGGCAAGGCGTCCACACCAATATGGTCGCTATCGATGAGGATCAGCAGCTTACTTGGGATGGCAGCAGGCAGTTGGTTTCTTGGTGAGTGGATGCTCACCGTACAACCCGTGTGGTCGTGTAAATAGTCGGCAAAGAGCTGCGACTGAGGGCTTTTTTCGGTGACGATGTACACCAAGCCGTGCGTTTTTTCTTGTGACATTGGGGAGGCCTCATGGGAGTAAAGCGTGAGCAGGTGACCACTAGAGTGTTGCTCATAAGCTACATTTCGTAAAGATTTGTTATTATATTAATGGTAAAAGTAATTGTTATTTTTATATTCTAATTTTGAATATGTTATTAACCTATTGTTTATTTTTGAAAATATCGATTATGCAGGGTGTTGCTCACCATGAAGCGAAAGATACATTGAGTAACAATGTGTCGCCTTTAGCTGCGTTCTTGTTAGGCGTAAACTGATCGCCTCATGTGAGGAGGTCGCCCCTATGAATGCAGCCAAAACGCTCGTTTTAGCCAGTGGAAATTCTGGAAAATTAAAAGAATTCAGTCAGTTGCTATCGCCCCTTGGGCTGGATGTACGCCCCCAGGCGGAGTTTGGTGTGCACGATGTCGAAGAGACAGGACTAACGTTCGTTGAAAATGCGCTGTTAAAAGCCCGTGAAGCGAGTCGTGTAAGCGGGTTACCGGCGCTCGCCGACGACTCAGGTCTGGAGGTCGATGCGTTGCATGGGGCACCTGGCATTTACTCCGCCCGCTATGCCGGTGAGCCGAAAAGCGACGAGCGTAACAATGAGAAACTGCTGGCAGCACTCAGTGAGTGCGCGGAAGGCCAGCGTACGGGCCGCTATTGGTGTGTCTTGGTTTATTTACGCCATGCAGAAGACCCGGTACCGGTCATCGTTCAGCGTAGCTGGGAAGGTGAGGTGCTGGCCCATCCGCGGGGTGAGGGGGGCTTTGGCTACGATCCTCTCTTTTGGCTACCTGACCAGGGCATGAGCGCGGCAGAGCTCCCCAGCGAAACGAAGAATCGCTTGAGTCATCGGGGGCGTGCACTGCATGCCTTGGTCGACATTTTGAAGGTGGCGCATGGCTGAACAGTTGCCGCCACTATCGCTTTACATTCATACGCCTTGGTGTGTGCGCAAGTGCCCCTATTGCGACTTCAATTCTCACGAACCTGGCACCAACGCACTACCCGAAGCGGCCTACTTGGCCGCGTTGCTGAGTGATTTGGACGGCGATTTGGCGCTGGCGTCTGGACGCCCCCTTCAAACCATTTTTATTGGGGGCGGTACGCCTAGTTTGCTATCGCCAACGTTTTATCGACAGTTATTCGATGGCATTCGTGAACGCCTCTCCTTTTCGCCTACGATTGAAATCACCCTGGAAGCCAATCCAGGCACGACCGAGCAGCAGCGGTTCATCGGCTATCGGGACGCTGGTATCAATCGCTTGTCGCTGGGCGTACAGAGTTTCCGGCCCACTCAACTGAGTGCATTGGGGCGAATTCATACCGGCAACGAAGCGGTGACCGCCATCGCTGAAGCCAGAGCGGCGGGATTCGATAACCTCAATATCGATCTCATGCACGGGCTTCCTCAGCAAACGCCCGAGCAAGCCATGGAAGACATCGACCAGGCACTTGCCCTCAATCCAGAGCATCTTTCCTGGTATCAGTTAACCCTGGAGCCCAATACGGCGTTTTTCTCGCATCCGCCCCCCCTGCCAGAGGAGGAGGCGCTTTGGGACATTCAGGAGGCAGGACATCAGCGACTGGAACAAGCCGGGCTAAGTCGATACGAGATATCGGCCTATGCCCGCCCAGGATGTCAGAGCCGCCATAACCTGAACTACTGGCGATTTGGCGACTACCTGGGAATCGGTGCAGGTGCTCATGGAAAGCTCTCCTACATAGACTCCCAAGGGAAATGGCAGATCGAACGGCGTTGGAAAACGCGTCAGCCCGATGCGTACTTGCGCCGTGCCAATGATCCGCGTGGCTTCGTAGCAGGCCAGCAGCTCATTGAGCCAAACGAGTTACCGCTGGAGTTTGCCATGAACGCGCTGCGCCTGACCGAGGGCGTCCCCCTAGCGGATTGGACGGCCCACACTGGCCAGCCACAGGCACGGTTACTTGCGCGTTTACAAAGTGCTCAAGAAAAAGGACTTTTAATGGAAATGCCTGAAAAGCTGCGTGCATCGCCCCAAGGTCTATTATTCTTGAACGAGTTGCTGGCCTTGATGAGCGAAGAGTGACCAGCGATGGATTTGGTACTATCTCAATCATAAACAAGGAGTGAGTGATGCGTATTTCTCGACTACTGACCCCACTGGCAGCGGCGATGTTACTGGCTGGCTGCGCGACGTCCGATCCTTACGGCGGTCAAACGCAGCGCTCTAGCACTGCCATGGGCACCGGTATTGGTGCGGCGATTGGCGCGGCGGCGGGCGCTTTATCCGGTGACGGCAGCACGAGTCGTCGCGACCGCGCGCTGATCGGTGCCGCTGTTGGCGCGGCCGCCGGTGCGGGTGTGGGTGCCTACATGGACCGTCAAGAGCAGCAGCTTCGCGATAACCTGCAAGGATCGCGTATCGAGATCGACCGCCGTGGCGACGATATCGTGCTCAACATGCCTAGCAGTGTCACGTTTGGCTTCGATTCCGCCGAACTCACCTCGGATGCGCGCAGCGCCCTGAACGAAGTGGCGAATGTCCTCACTCAGTACACCGATACCCGTGTAAACATTGCCGGCCACACGGACAGTACCGGTGATGCCAGCTACAACCAGCGCCTTTCAGAGCGCCGTGCCCAGTCGGTTGGTAGCTACCTGAGTCAGAACGGCGTGTCCTCCATGCGGTTGAACACCATGGGCTATGGTGCTAACCAGCCGGTGGCAAGCAACGATACCGAGCAGGGGCGTGCGCAAAACCGTCGCGTCGAAATCACCCTGACGCCTACCGGCAACGGCCAGTAACCTCATGCGTTAATCTCGGCATTGCCGTCCAACGCCCGCTATGCTCACATAGCGGGCTTTTTTTCGTTCAACTGCTAGCGAGCTGCCATGCTGTCGTATCAACACGCCTACCACGCCGGTAACTTTGCCGATGTTCATAAGCATTTAACGCTTTACGCAGTGAGGGATTATTTATTACGTAAAAAATCAGCGATTACATATATTGATACCCATGCAGGTAGAGGGCTCTATCCGCTGGTCACGAAAGAGACCCAGCGGCTTAAGGAGTATCGAGAAGGCGTCGCACCGCTCTGGCAGGCTCGGCAGCAGTTGAGCGATCCCTTACTTGAAAAATGGGTGGCGTCGCTGGAAAGCGTACAGCCACAGTCCACAGAGCTTTCGCACTACCCTGGTTCACCCTGGTGGCTGGCTCAGGGGCTGCGTGAGCAGGACTCACTGCGCCTATTTGAGCTGCACCCTGGTGAGCACGAACATTTGAGCGGGCAAGCGCTGCCCAAACAGGCCCGACGTATTTATGGCGATGGGTTGCTTGGCTTGAAGCAGCTGTTACCGGTGGCGACGCCACGGCTGTGCGTGTTGATAGATCCGAGTTACGAGCGCAAAGTGGAGTATCAAGAGGTCGTCGATGCGGTGGCCTACAGCCTCGAAAAAGCGCGCCACGCCGTGGTGATGATTTGGTACCCGCTGCTGCCCGCCGGGCATCATGACACGTTGCTCAGCGGCCTTGAAGCGAGCGGCATTCGCAAGATTTGGCACAGCGAGCTGCTGTTACGGGCCGCGGCGGAGAGCACGCACGGCATGTATGGAAGCGGCATGGTGGTCATCAATCCGCCCTGGGGGCTGGATGAGCAGCTAGCTGCAGCGATGTCCCAGGTGACACCGCTGCTGGGGAGCGACAGCCGCTACCGCGCCAAATGGCGAGTGGGCGAGTAGTGGTAGTGAGTGGCAGCGGCTATTTGCCGATACAGAAGCTACCAAAAATTTCGCCAAGCAGATCATCGGCGCTAAATTCACCGGTGATCTCTCCCAGCGCTTGCTGTGCGTCTCGCAGGTCTTCGGCGAGAAGCTCGCCAGCGCCGTAGCCATCCAACTGGGCGCGGCCGGTATCGAGGGCAGCCATGGCGCGGTCCAGGGCATCCAGGTGGCGGCGGCGGGCGGAGAAGCGGCCCTCCGTCGTTGCAGAGAACCCCATGACGTCTTTTAAATGCGTTTTCAAACTGTCCACACCCTCTCCGGTTTTCGCAGACAGCCGGACAATGGGCGTGGCTGTGGATAAGTCAATGCCCGGCGCTTCGGCACTGGCATCAATTTTATTACGCACCAGGGTAAGCCTGCTTTGATCGGGGAGGCGCTCCACAAACTCAGGCCAGATGCTCATTGGGTCGGTAGCCGCTGTGGTGGATGCATCCACCATGAGCAGTACTCGGTCGGCCTTTTCGATCTCTTCCCATGCCCGGGCAACACCGATTTTCTCTACCGCATCGGGCGTATCACGCAACCCGGCAGTATCGATGATATGCAGCGGCATGCCGTCTAGGTGAATGTACTCCCTCAGTACGTCACGAGTGGTGCCCGCGATATCCGTCACAATAGCCGTATCCTGCTCGGTCAGCGCGTTCAACAGGCTCGATTTGCCCGCATTGGGGCGCCCTGCGATCACCACGCTCATGCCTTCACGCAGCAGAGCGCCCTGCCCAGCGGCTTTGCGAACGCCAACCAGCGCTTGCTGAACACTCTCCAGATGCGTGGCGACATGGCCATCGGCGAGAAAGTCGATTTCCTCTTCAGGAAAATCGATGGCGGCTTCCACGTAAACGCGCAGTTCGATCAGCCGCTCCACCAGGGCGGAAACCCGCTGTGAGAACTCGCCCTGTAACGAGCGCACGGCATTTTCAGCGGCAGAGCGGGAGGTGGCATCGATCAGGTCGGCAATCGCTTCTGCCTGGGCCAGATCCAGCTTGTCGTTGAGAAAGGCACGTTCTGAGAACTCCCCAGGCCGGGCCAGGCGAGCGCCTAGCTGTAGGCAGCGCTCAAGCAGCATATCCATAATGATGGGGCCGCCGTGGCCTTGAAGCTCCAGCACGTCTTCACCGGTGAAGGAGTGGGGGCCGTTAAACAGGAGCGCGATGCCCTCGTCGATAGTGCCCTCAGCGCCGTGAAACGGACCGTAGTGGGCGTAACGGGGAGCAGGGCAATCACCCAGTATCTCAGCGGCTATCGAGCGGCAGGCGGGGCCTGACACGCGAATGATGCCCACACCGCCACGGCCAGGTGGGGTTGCCAAGGCGGTAATGGTGTCTTGGGTATAGAGTCGGTCGGCCATGACGCTTCCTAAAGACGAAAAAGGGAGAGTGTATCGCGATGGCGCTCATGATGAGCACGTTCGCCCTAAAACGCCAGACCCCCGCAAAGGCGGGGGTCTGGGTGTAGCAGAGGAGAGCGATTACTTGGTTCGCATCCCTTTGCCGACGCTTGGGTCATTCTCGATGCTGCGCGTAATGAAGTACTGCTGCGCCACCGAGATGATGTTGTTGACCACCCAGTAGATGACCAGACCTGCCGGGAACCACAGGAAGAAGAAGGTGAAGATGATCGGCAGCATCTTCATGATCTTCGCCTGCATGGGGTCTGGCGGTGTCGGGTTCAGCATTTGCTGAACGAACATCGAAATACCCATCAGAATCGGCAGGATGAAGTAGGGGTCTTTCACCGAGAGATCCTGGATCCAGAACATGAACGGCGCGTGGCGCAGCTCGACGGATTCCAGCAACATCCAGTACAGGGCGATAAATACCGGCATCTGTACCAGAATCGGCAAACAGCCACCCAGCGGGTTGATCTTCTCTTTCTGGTAGAACTTCATCATCTCTTGAGACATTTTCTGGCGGTCGTCGCCATACATCTCTTTGAGACGCTGCATCTCTGGGCCCAGTTTTCGCATACGCGCCATGGACTTGTAGGCCTTGGCAGACAGCGGGAAGAGCACCAGTTTTACCAGCACGGTCAGCAGAACGATCGACCAGCCCCAGTTACCGACGATGTCGTGGATCTTGTCCAGCAGCCAGAACAGCGGGTTGGCAATGAACCACAGCCAGCCGTAATCCACGGTGAGCTTAAGGTTCGGTGCGACTTGCTCAAGGTAGTCTTGAACCTTCGGACCCATGTAGAGCGTAGCGCTCAGCGTAGCTTCACCCTCGGCGGCGACGCTGCTGGTAGGGCCAGCAAAGGCCACTACGTTACGATCACGAGAATCGGTCGTCACGTAGTAGAGGTTCTGCTGGTTTTGAGCCGGTGCCCAAGCCGATACGAAGTAGTGCTGGATCATCGCGATCCAGCCCCCTTGGGCCTCGCGATTGTCGAAGTTACGGCTTTGAATGGTATCGAAGTCGATCTTTTCGTAGCGTGCTTCCGGCGTAGAGTAGGCCGCCCCTAGATAGGAGTTCATGCCCATGGCCACACCGCTGGACGGATCCGGGCTGTTATCGCGAGCCAATTGGCCAATGAAGCGAGCGGTAACCGGGGCTTCGGTGTTGTTGGCCAAGTAGTAGCTCACGTTCACGGCATAGCTGCCACGATCAAACGTGAGGCGCTTGATGACATCGACGCCATTCACGTCGGCCGTCAAGTCAACGCTGAGCTGCTCTTCGTCATCGCCGAGGCGATATTCGTTACGCTCGGGCGTGAAAGCGATGCGGCTTGCTTGGCCATCCAGCTGCAGGCCAGAGCGGGCGACGTAGCTGCGCGTGGCGTTGTCCGACAGCAGCACGTAGTTGCGGTCGGAATCCAGCGTCAGCTTATGCTGCGGTAAGGCCGCGTAGACGATATCGCCACCGAAGGGGTCGATACGGACATCCAGGACATCCGTGGTGACCGCAATGAAGTCACGGCTAGCGGTGTCGCTCTGCTCGTCGCCAACGCCTTCACTGATGGCGTTATCCGGTGCGGAGGTACTGGGGACGGAAAGATCGTTACTAGCGTTCTCGCTCGCAGGAGTCCCATTGCTGCTTTGGGTGATCTCTGGCGTCGAGTCGTAGGTGGTCTGCCCGTAATCCTGATTCCACTGTACAACCAAAAGGTAGGCAAGCACTGCCAGTGGAATCAGTAATAAAAGTCGTTTTACGTCCATGAGGGTTCTGCCCGATGGGTGGTGAACATGCTAATGGCGCAGTGTCATTTACTCGACCCATGACACACGAAAGCCTGCCAAGCGGCAGGCCGAGGTCGAGCGGCGAGGTGTGTCGTCAAGCGTCACGTGTTACGCCATGAGGCGGGGGAGGTGCAGACACCGCCTGTGCGTCGCGCTGAAGCCGTTTCCACATGCCGTGTAGCTGGCGGGTGAGCGTTTCGTTATCGACATCCTGTACGCCCCGTTTTGCCAATATCACGATATCCACAGAGGGTAGGTGATCCTGACGTAGGCGAACGGATTCCCGAACGAGTCGCTTGAAGCGGTTACGATCCACAGCGAGCTTCACATTTTTCTTGCTGACCACTAGTCCAACGCGGGGGTATCCCCGAGTACTCATGCGCGCTAGCGCCATCATACCTTTGCCATGAACTTTGAGGTCGGCTTGTTCAAACACGTGACTAAAGTCCCCGGCAGTTAGCAAACGTAAGCACCGGGGAAAGCCTTGAGGCGACACACGCAATCCGAGATCAGGCGCTCAGACGCTTGCGGCCTTTGGCACGGCGGCGTGCGATCACGGCGCGACCGTTTTTGGTTGCCATACGAGCACGGAAGCCATGCGCGCGCTTGCGCTTGAGAACGCTGGGTTGAAAAGTGCGTTTCATAACTCGTTATTCCCACGTGGTTTAGGACGGAAAGTGAATTCCAAAAGACCCGGTCCAGTGAGGAACTAGCCGGGGAGTTTCAATTCAAGACCGGAAATTGTAGAGACTTCCCGCGCCGGGTGCAATTTTTCCTTGCATAAAAAGCGTGAAAAAGGCAATAGCGGCGCGGCTTGACGCCCACCACTCGTTTTCATGCATCACACTACTATTACTAATGAAGTTATTTAAAACCTACTGTTATTAATAGTGGGGATACTATTTGTGGATAAGTCATTTTAATATATTTTTATCAACAGTTTGAAGGGATAAAAAATCTGTGCATAAGCATCGAATAACGCGCGAATAAACTGTGAATTTGGTGTGGCCAAGCAGAGACATCTTGCCCAAAAAGAGGCTTGTACCCATGACGTCACCGGGTTTTCCTAAGAGCTTATGGTAAGTTGTCCACAGGCGAAAAAGAGCCGCTAGCCCGTGTGGATAACCGTCTCGTTGGGCGCTACAATGGTCGGCCGTTTTCAACCGATGGTGAGATGAGTGTCACTCGCGCTTTGGCAACAGTGCCTGGACTACCTGCAGGACGAACTGAATTCACAGCAGTTCAATACCTGGATACGTCCGCTGCAGGCAGAAGAAGGAGAGACCAATGAGCTGCGCTTGTTGGCGCCGAATCGTTTTGTGCGCGACTGGGTGAGTGATAAGTACGCCAAGCGTATTAGTGAACTGATGCGCGAGCTGGCGCCCTCCAAGCCTCCCAAAGTCAGCTTGACGGTGGGTAGCCGCCGGGCCGCAGCCCCCGCCCCTCAGCCTCGCGATCTAGGCCATCCGGTGTCAGCTGCACCGGCGCAGCCAGCGTCGCCTGCAGTGCATACGCCGCCCCGGGGAGACATCGCCGACGAGCGTGAAATCGATCAACTGCGTGAAGAGAGCGCCGCCAATCGACGCGGTAATGAGCGTCAGGTTCAAGTCGAAGGCAGCTTGAAGCACAATAGCGGCCTGAATCCCAATTTCACGTTTGATACTTTCGTGGAAGGTAAATCTAACCAGCTGGCCCGTGCGGCGTCCCGCCAGGTGTCGGAAAATCCTGGCGGTGCCTATAACCCGCTGTTTTTATACGGTGGCGTCGGCTTGGGTAAAACGCACTTGATGCACGCTGTGGGCAATGCGCTGGCAGGTCGCCGGGAGAATGCTCGCGTGGTTTATCTCCACTCTGAGCGCTTCGTGGCCGACATGGTGAAGGCGCTACAGCTCAATGCGATCAACGATTTCAAGCGTTTCTACCGCAGCGTCGATGCCCTCCTGATCGATGACATTCAGTTTTTTGCCGGTAAAGAGCGCTCCCAGGAAGAGTTCTTTCATACGTTCAATGCGCTGTTAGAGGGCGGTCAGCAGATGATCCTGACCTCTGACCGCTACCCAAAAGAGATCAGCGGCGTCGAAGAGCGTCTGAAGTCGCGCTTTGGTTGGGGGCTCACCGTCGCCATCGAGCCGCCGGAGCTCGAGACCCGGGTAGCGATTTTGATGAAGAAGGCCGATCAGGCCAAAGTGGACCTGCCTCACGATGCTGCCTTCTTCATTGCCCAGAAGATTCGGTCTAACGTGCGTGAATTGGAAGGCGCGTTGAAAAAAGTCATTGCTGACTCACACTTCATGGGTAAGACCATCACCCAAGATTTTATCCGTGAGTCGTTAAAAGATCTTTTAGCGCTGCAGGATAAGCAGGTGGGGGTGGATAACATTCAGCGCACGGTGGCTGAATATTACAAAATCAAAGTGGCGGATCTGCTTTCCAAGCGGCGTTCACGCTCGGTAGCGCGCCCCCGACAAGTCGCGATGGCGCTGGCGAAAGAGCTCACCAATCATAGCTTGCCAGAAATTGGCGATGCGTTTGGTGGCCGTGATCACACCACCGTGCTGCATGCCTGCCGCAAAGTAAAAGCGTTGCAAGAAGAGAATGCGGATATTCGCGAGGATTACAAAAACCTTCTTCGTCTGCTAACCAGTTAACCTTTTTCGTTTACGCCTGCCAAGCGGCAGGCCTTTCAGGATAGAAAACCGGAGTTTCGATGAAATTTACCATTTCCCGAGAGGCGCTGCTTCGCCCGCTGACTCTGGTGGCGGGCGTAGTAGAACGGCGCCAAACGCTGCCTGTGCTCTCTAACGTACTGATTCAAGTAGAAGGCGACCAGGTCGCCCTGACCGGTACGGACCTAGAAGTTGAACTAGTAGGCCGCACGGTCGCCAGCCAAGTTGACCAAGCGGGCGCTGCTACGGTGCCGGCTAGAAAGCTGATGGATATCTGTAAGTCGCTGCCCGATCAGTCCGACATTCAACTGGCGGTCGAAGAAGGGCGTGCGGTTTTACGTAGCGGTCGTTCGCGCTTTACACTTTCTACACTTCCTGTGGCAGAGTTTCCCAATATCGAAGATGCCGACGGAAGTCAGGAGCTTAGCGTTCCCCGTGGCACGTTAAAGCATTTGATCGAGTCCACCTCCTTTGCCATGGCTCAGCAGGACGTACGTTATTACCTCAACGGCATGCTGCTAGAGATTCAGAGCAACCTGCTGCGCACGGTCGCCACCGACGGGCACCGGTTGGCGATGTGCTCGCGTCCTATCGAGGTCGCGGTCAGCCAATCCCAAAAGCTGATCGTGCCTCGTAAAGGTATTTTGGAGCTGTCCCGTCTTTTGGATGACAGTGACGAGCCGGTTAGTCTGACGCTTGGCGCTACCCATGTACGCGCCCATACGGGAGACTTCACGTTCACGTCGAAGCTGATCGACGGCAAGTTTCCGGACTACGAGCGCGTGGTGCCGCGTAATGGCGACAAAGTACTCATCGCCGAGCGTGCCGAGCTTCGTCAAGTGCTGTCGCGTACCGCCATTCTCTCCAACGAAAAGTACCGCGGGGTGCGCCTCTACTTGGAAGAAGGCAACCTCAAGGTCATGGCCAATAACCCCGAGCAGGAAGAGGCCGAAGAGAACGTCGCCGTGGAGTACAACGGTAGCGCCATGGAAGTGGGGTTCAACGTGGGCTATCTGGTCGATGTGCTCTCCGTGCTGGACGAAGAGCGGGTACAGATGACCCTAGCCGACCCCAACAGCAGTGCGCTGCTGGAAGAGCCAGGCGGTGGCGATGCGCTCTATGTCGTGATGCCGATGCGCCTGTAACGCACGGAAGGGAGTTGAAGAACGGCGCTTCTGGTTGCAGAAGCGCCGTTTTCGCATAGGGCACGTCTGGCGATTTGAACGGTCTTACAAGGTGCATTGACGGATGAGCGTGACACAACTCACTTTTCAGGGGCTGCGTAATTTAGCGCCGGTCACGCTTCATCCCTCATCGCGTATTAACGTGATCCATGGTGTGAACGGCAGCGGAAAGACCAGTCTGCTAGAGGGCATTCATATCCTCGGCATGGGGCGTTCCTTTCGCACTCGCCAGCTCAAAAACGTCATCCAAACGGACGCCCCCTATATGACGCTGCACGGCCGTTTGGCAGGGGATCCCGAGGTGACCCTTGGCGTGAGGCGTATGCGCGCTCAGCGTGAGCTGGAGCTACGCCTGAGGGGAGAGAAGGGCGTGAGGTTAGCCGAACTCGTCGAGGCCATGCCGCTGCAGCTCATCAATCCAGATGCGTTTCGTTTGCTGGAGGGGTCGCCAGCAGGGCGTCGTGAGTTTTTGGATTGGGGTGTGTTTCACGTGAAACACCACTTTCTGGATGCTTGGCGTCGGACCCGGCGTGCGGTGAAACATCGGAATGCGCTTCTCAGGCGTGGTAGAATAGTTCCCAATGAAATAGCGGTTTGGGAGCAAGAGTTAGCACTCTGGGGCGAACAAATGGATGCGCTTCGCCAAGCATGGTTCAGCGAATTTCTCCCCGTGTTCGATAAAACTCTGAAGACGCTATTGCCGCTACCGGGATTAACGTTGCGCTATGCCCGCGGCTGGGACAAGCAGCGCTCGTTGGCAGAGGTGCTGCACGATAGCCGCGATACGGACCAGCAGATGGGGTTTACCCAGCAAGGCCCTCAGCGTGCGGATTTGCGCATCCGGCTGAATAAACAGCCTGCCATTGAGGTGCTTTCCAGAGGCCAGCAGAAGCTCGTGGTGAGTGCATTGAAACTTGCTCAGGGTAGGCTTCTGGAAAGTACCGCACAGCGGCACTGTATCTATTTGATCGACGACTTACCGGCAGAGTTGGATGAGCATCACCGCCGCCAGTTCTGTACGTTACTCGAAGAGATGCAGTGCCAAGCATTTATTACCAGCGTCGAACCCACCGCGCTAAGCGACGTTTGGCAGCCTTCTACAGCCGTCGAGATGTTTCACGTGAAACACTCCGCGCAAGGGCTCAGCCAGTGCCAGCCAGATGGGTAGACGACACGGAACGAGACAGACTTCACGACGGAGTGGTCAATGAGCGAGCAGGCTTACGATTCATCAAGCATCAAGGTGCTCAAAGGGCTAGACGCAGTACGTAAGCGTCCAGGCATGTACATCGGTGACACCGACGACGGCACCGGGCTGCACCACATGGTTTTCGAGCTGGTGGATAACTCCATCGATGAAGCTTTGGCCGGTCACTGTAGCGAAATTCGCGTGGTGATCCACCCGGATGAATCGGTAACCGTGAGCGATAATGGTCGGGGGATTCCAACCGAGCTGCACGAAGGCGAGGGTGTCTCTGCGGCTGAAGTCATTATGACGGTGCTCCACGCGGGCGGTAAGTTCGACGATAACTCTTATAAAGTATCGGGCGGCTTGCACGGTGTGGGTGTATCGGTGGTGAATGCTCTCTCTGAAGAGCTGCGCCTGACGATTTGGCGCCAAGGGGAAGTGTTCGAGCAAATTTACCATCACGGCGTGCCGCAAGCGCCGCTAGGCGTCGTAGGCAAAACGGAAAAAAGCGGTACCCGCGTGCATTTTCGTCCGTCACCGGCGACGTTTGCCAATATCGAATTCCACTACGATATTCTGGCGAAACGCCTGCGCGAGCTCTCCTTCCTCAACTCGGGTGTGGCCATTCGCCTGATGGATGAGCGTAGCGGCAAAGAAGAGCTGTTCCACTATGAGGGTGGCTTGAAGGCATTCGTCGACCACCTGAATAAAAACAAGACTGTCCTCAACCCGGTCTTCCACTTTAATGCCGTGCGCGAGGATGGTGTCGAAGTAGAAGTGGCGATGCAGTGGAGCGATGCCTTTACAGAAAACATCTTCTGCTACACCAACAACATTCCTCAGCGGGATGGCGGTACCCACTTGGCAGGGTTCCGCGCTGCGCTAACGCGGACGCTCAACCACTATATCGAAGCGGAAGGCCTGCTGAAAAAAGCCAAAGTGAACACGTCAGGTGACGATGCGCGCGAAGGCTTGACGGCCATCATATCCGTCAAAGTGCCGGATCCGAAGTTCTCATCGCAAACCAAGGACAAGCTCGTCTCGTCTGAGGTGAAGACAGCGGTGGAGCAGGAGATGGGGCGCTTGTTCGCCGACTACCTGATCGAAAAACCCAACGAAGCCAAAGCCATCGTCAACAAGATGCTGGACGCCGCACGTGCTCGTGAGGCAGCGCGGAAAGCCAGAGACATGACGCGTCGCAAAGGCGCGCTAGATATCGCGGGCTTGCCGGGCAAACTGGCCGACTGCCAAGAGAAAGATCCCAGCCAATCAGAGCTTTACCTGGTGGAGGGTGATTCGGCGGGGGGAAGTGCCAAGCAGGGACGTGACCGTCGTACCCAGGCCATTTTGCCGCTAAAAGGTAAAATCCTGAACGTCGAAAAAGCGCGCTTCGACAAGATGCTCTCCTCCGCCGAAGTGGGGACACTGATTACGGCGCTGGGGTGCGGCATTGGTCGGGAAGAATTCAATCCCGATAAGCTGCGCTACCACTCGGTCATCATCATGACCGACGCCGACGTTGACGGCTCGCACATCAGAACGCTGCTGCTGACGTTCTTTTTCCGCCAGATGCCGGAGCTCATCGAGCGTGGCCACATTTTCATCGCACAGCCGCCGCTTTATAAAATCAAGCGCGGTAAGCAAGAGCTCTATCTGAAGGATGAGCAGGCGATGATCGATTACCTGACCACCACCGCACTGGATGGGGCAGGGCTGCACGTCAATGCAGACGCACCTGGCATTACCGGGTCGCAGTTAGAAGCACTGGTCAATCAGTACCGTAACGTGATGAAGCGTATCGATCGCTTGGCACGGGTGTACCCCATCGAAGTGCTCAAGCAAGCCGTCAATGCGACAGCGTTGCAGGGTGAGGGCAGCTTGAAAGATCGCGTCACCATGGAAAACTGGATTGCCGAGCTGCAAAAAGCCATGGACGACATGGTGGCCTATGAAGGCGGCCCACGCTATCAGTTCTACCTGCAAGAAGACACCGAGCGTGGCCTGCATCTACCGGCGGTATCGCTGATTGCCCACGGCGTCACCACGGAATATGTGTGGGGCCTGGACTTCTTCGAAAGCGCCGATTACCGCGCCATGGCAGGCTTAGGGGAAACCCTCAACGGCTTGCTGGATGAGGGTGCCTATATCGCCCGTGGTGAGCGCCAGAAGCCCGTTGCACACTTCTCTGAAGTGCTGACGTGGCTGATGCAGGAAGGCCAGCGTGGCCTCTCTGTGCAGCGCTATAAAGGGCTAGGTGAGATGAACCCGGATCAGCTATGGGAAACCACCATGGATCCGGATAGCCGTCGTATGCTGCGGGTTACCATCGAAGATGCGGTAGCGGCAGATATGATGTTCAACACCCTGATGGGTGACGAAGTGGAGCCGCGTCGCGACTTTATCGAAACCAACGCGCTCGTCGCTAACCTCGATATCTAAAAAGTCTCTTCAATGTGTTTCACGTGAAACATTGAAAAGTAAAAACCGCAGGCGCTTCGCCTGCGGTTTTTTTATGGGTGGTTAGGACCAGCGTGAAAATCGCATCAAAAGGTTAGTCCAAGGCCTCTGATAATAGGTCGTCTACAAAGGCAGCCAGGTCTGCGTAGACCAGTGCGTGCTCCAGTCCGTCCCCTTTGGCGAGTGTCTTTTCCCCTTTACCCGTTTTCACGAGAACGCTACGGCAGCCCATCACTTCCCCCGCCTGCAGGTCGCGAAGACTATCGCCCACCATCCAACTGCCTGTCAGATTGGAGAGCGTCAGCTTGTCACGTATTTCGGTCAACAGCCCGGGCAGCGGTTTACGGCAGCCACACTGATCGTCTGGCCCGTGAGGGCAGTAAGCGATATGTGCTATCTGTCCGCCTTGTGCCTCCACCAGAGTATGCAAACGCTCGTGCATGGCACTTAGCGTGGCGTCATCGTAGTAGCCACGGGCGATGCCGGATTGATTAGTAGCCACTGCCACGGTAAAGCCTGCCTGGGTAAGGCGGGCAATCGCGCTTATGGCAGAAGGGTAGGGGATCCATTCATCCAGTGATTTGATATAGGCATCCGAGTCGTGATTAATCACGCCATCGCGGTCCAGTATCACAAGTTGCTGCGCGGTGATCATAAGGCTCTCTTCTGCGAAAACGTCTCTGCGTAGGGTAAGCTCTGGTGTACGAATGAGCGAGTGTTTCACGTGAAACATTCATGCGTTCAATAAAAAGCCCGGCTTATCAAAAGCCGGGCTATCGGTTGCGCCTCTGGGACCGTCGGCGCTCTCAAACATTCACGGTGTTACTGGGGTAGCTGAGAGATATCGGCCACTTCCAGGAACAGCGCTTGCAGGCTGGCCAGCAGAGCAAGGCGGTTACGACGAATGGCATCGTCATCCGCCATGACCATGACCTGATCAAAGAAGGCATCGACCGGCTCACGCAGCGTGGCAAGCGCGTCTAGCGCTTGCTGGTAATCGCCTGCTGCGAACAGCGGAGCCACCTGCTGCTGGCTAGCCGTGACGGCTTCAAACAGGGCCTTTTCCGCGGCTTCTTGAAGAAGCGAGGCGTCTACCTGCGTGCTGCCGTCGTGTTCCTGTTTGCTCAAGATGTTGGAAACACGCTTGTTCGCAGCGGCTAGTGCCGCGGCTTCTTCACGCTGGGCGAAGGCTTTCACGGCGCGTAATCGGCGCGCAAAATCCAGCGGATTGGTGACCGGGCGAGCACGAACCGCGAGATACATCTCGGCAGAGATACCCTCTTCCTGACCCCAAGCGCGGAAGCGGTCGAGCATGTACGTCAACACGTCGTCTACCAGGCCATCAGCTTTAGGGAGATTCTGGTGCTGATCAGCCGCCACTTGCAGCAGTTCACGCAAGTCGAGGTTCAGCTCGCCTTTCACCAGAATGTTCAGCACGCCAATGGAGGCGCGGCGAAGGGCGAAGGGGTCTTTTGCGCCCGTGGGGCGCTGGCCGATACCGAAGATGCCCACCAGGGTATCCAAACGATCTGCTAGCGCCAGCGCCTGTCCGGCGAGGCTTTGCGGAATCGCATCGCTGGCAAAGCGGGGCAGGTATTGCTCTTCTAACGCTTGGGCAACTTCCGCAGGCTCGCCATCCTGCTCGGCGTAGTAACGACCCATGATGCCCTGCAGCTCTGGGAATTCGAGCACCATCTCAGTGACGAGGTCACATTTTGCCAGTGCCACGGCACGCTGCGCGTGGGCCACATCGCCGTGAATGCGCTCGGCGATAAAGGTTGCAATGGCCGTGCTACGGCGGGCTTTGTCCGCCAGCGTGCCCAGCTGCTGCTGGAAGACCACGCTTTCTAATTGCGGAATGCGCGAGGCCAGGGTCTGTTTACGGTCGGTATCGTAGAAGAAGGCCGCATCCGCCAAACGCGGACGAATGACCTTTTCGTTACCGGAGATCACCTGATCAGGGTCTTGGCTCTCGATATTCGAGATGGTGATGAACAACGGCTTCAGCTTGCCCTGGTCATCGAGCAGGTGGAAGTACTTCTGGTTGGCCTTCATGGAGGAGATCAGACACTCCGCGGGCACTTTCAAAAAGCGCTCGTCGAAGCTGCCGGTCAGTGCGACGGGCCACTCTACCAAGCCGCTGACCTCGACCAGCAGGTCTTCGTCGATGACGGCGTTGGCTTCTTGAACTTCGGCCTCGGCAAGCACCTGTTCACGAATACGCTCCCGGCGCTGCTGGCGGTCGGCCAGTACGTAGGCGTTTTCCAGTGCTGATAGATAGTCGTCGGCGTGTTCGAGCTGAAGGGCATCCGGCGCGTGGAAGCGATGGCCGTAAGTGGTACGGCTGGCTTGAAGCCCCAGGGCCTCGGCCGCAATCACCTCGTTGCCATACAGCGCCACCAGCCAGTGAACCGGGCGGGAGAACTCGACGCGGGACGCGCCCCAGCGCATGTTCTTGGGCACCGGCAGCGACTGGAGCGTTTTACGTACCATCTCAGGCAGCAGCGCCTGTACGCTGTCACCCTGCTGCTGTTCGCGGTAGCCAAGCCAGGTGCCTTTATCGGTTTCCAGGTGAATCAGGTCATCCACGCTGACGCCGCAGGAGCGGGCAAAGCCTTCTGCTGCTTTGGTGGGGGCGCCGTCTTTAAATGCGGCGGCCAGGGCGGGACCGCGGCGCTCTACTTCGCGGTCTGGCTGCTTGTCGGCAAGCCGGGTAACTTTCACGGCTAGGCGGCGCGGCGTGGCGTAGGCAGTCACCGCATCGAAGGGAATCTCAGCGTCTTGCAGGCCTTTTTCAATGCCAGCAGCAAACGCGTCTGAGAGCGCGTCCAGCGCGGTGGGTGGAAGCTCTTCTGCGCCCAGTTCTAATAAAAGCGTATCAAAGGCCATTATGCGTCTCCCTGCTCGGCGAGCTCTTCTTGTAACAGTTCACGGCGTAATGCTTCCGATGCCATGGGGAAGCCTGCTGCTTTACGAGACTCGAAGTAGGCGGTAGCAACATCACGCGCCATGGTGCGTACGCGCAGAATGAAGCGCTGACGCTCGGTTACGGAAATGGCGTGGCGGGCATCCAATAGGTTGAACGTATGAGACGCTTTGAGCACTTGCTCGTAAGCGGGCAGCGGCAGGCTCGCAGCCAACAGTTTGCTGCACTCTTTTTCCTGGTGATCAAACGCCGCGAAGAGCTGATCCACATCGGCGTGCTCGAAGTTATACGCCGACTGTTCGCGCTCGTTTTGCAGGTAGACATCGCCGTAGCTGACTTTGCTGCCGTCCGGCGCGATGGCCCATACCAAGTCGTAAACGCTATCGACGTTCTGCAGGTACATGGCGATACGCTCGAGCCCGTAGGTCAGCTCGCCGGTGACGGGGTAGCACTCGATGCCGCCCGCCTGCTGGAAGTAGGTGAACTGCGTCACTTCCATGCCGTTGAGCCATACTTCCCAGCCAAGGCCCCAGGCACCCAAGGTGGGGGATTCCCAGTTGTCTTCCACGAAGCGCACGTCGTGAATCAGCGGGTCGAGCCCTAAACGCTTCAACGATCCCAGGTAAAGATCCTGCAGGTTACTGGGGGAGGGCTTCATCACCACCTGAAACTGGTAGTAGTGCTGCAGGCGGTTGGGGTTTTCGCCGTAGCGGCCGTCGGTTGGGCGGCGGGAAGGCTGAACGTAGGCAGCGTTCCAGGTTTCTGGACCAATCGCCCGCAGGAAGGTGGCGGGGTGGAAGGTGCCCGCGCCGACTTCCATATCGAGGGGCTGAAGGATGACGCAGCCCTGTTCTGCCCAGTACTGTTGCAGAGCAAGGATCAAGCCTTGAAAGGTCGACACATCGGGTGTCGATTGGTTTGTCGAGACACTCATCGCGGAAAGCACCGTTGGCCATGAATTCATAAGCCGTCAAGTATACAATCACAGGCAGATGGGTTATAGGCACGTTAGCCAAAGAGCCGCTTTTGGTAAGGAGAACGAGATGATCGTTGTAACAGGCGGGGCCGGGTTCATCGGCGCCAATATTGTCAAAGCGCTAAATGCTCGTGGCCGTGATGATGTGATGGTGGTCGACGACCTGCGCGATGGCACCAAATTCGTCAATTTGGCGGACTGCACACTCGCTGACTACTTGGATAAAGATGATTTCATCGCCCGCGTGAAAGCCGCGCTGCGTGGTGAAACGGTGGATTTGCCCACCATCGATGCGATTTTCCATGAAGGTGCTTGCTCGGATACGACCGAGTGGGACGGCCACTACATGATGGAAAATAACTTCGAGTACTCCAAAGTGCTGCTCAACTACTGTGAAAAACTGGGCATTCCTTTTCTGTACGCATCGTCGGCAGCGACCTACGGCGGCAGCGAGGTGTTCAAGGAAGCGCCGGAGCATGAAAAGCCGCTCAACGTGTACGGCTACTCTAAGCTGCTGTTCGATCAGCACGTACGCTCGCGCTGGAACGAGCTGACCACCCAGGTGGTGGGCTTCCGCTACTTCAACGTTTACGGGCCGCGAGAGCAGCATAAAGGCAAGATGGCCAGCGTGGCGTACCACAACCACCTGCAGATCCGTAACGGCGAAACGCTGAAGCTGTTCGGTGCTTACGGCGGCTACGAGGCGGGCATGCAGAGCCGCGACTTCGTCTACGTGGGCGATGTGGTCGATGTAAATCTCTGGTTCCTGGATAACCCCAGTGCGTCGGGTATCTTCAATCTGGGCACTGGCCGCGCCGAGCCGTTCAAGGCCATTGGCGAGGCGGTCATCGACTTCTATGGCCAGGGCGAAATCGACTACATTCCGTTTCCTCAAGAGCTGAAAGGGCGCTACCAGAGCTACACCCGCGCTGACATTAGCAACCTGCGTGCGGCAGGCTGCGACGTGGAATTCAAAACCGTTGCCCAGGGCGTGAAAGCGTACTTGGAGTGGTTGAATGGCTAACTCTGCCAAGCGTCTGCTGGTCGTAGGGCCTTCCTGGGTCGGTGATATGGTCATGGCCCAAAGCCTATTCATGACCTTAAAAGCGCGCTACCCAGGTGCCACGCTGGGAGTAGTTGCCCCCGGCTGGTCACAGCCGATTCTCGAGCGTATGCCGCAGGTGGATGAAGTGCTGCCATTGGCAGTGAGCCACGGAGAGTTTGGACTGGCCAGCCGCCGGGAGCTGGCGGCCCGGCTACGGGGCCGTTTTGATCGTGCCATCGTGCTGCCACGCTCCTGGAAAGCAGCGCTGGTGCCGTTCATGGCGCGTATCCCCGAACGCGTGGGCTTCTTAGGCGAGCACCGCTACGGCTTGCTAAAAGAGCGTCGAAAACTCGACAAGCAGGTGCTGGATCAAACCGTCAAACGGTTTGTATCGCTGGGGCTGCCGTTGGAAGAGGCACAAAGCGGGCAGTTCACGATACCCAAGCCACGGCTCACCATCGACCGCGATAATTTGGTGAACTTGCGCCTGTCCCATGCGCTCTCCTCTCGTCCTGCCATTGGCATGATGCCTGGCGCAGAGTATGGCCCCGCCAAACAGTGGCCGTTGGCGTACTTTCACCAACTGGCTGCCAAATTGATCAAGGAAGGCTTCGAGGTTCGAGTGCTGGGCGGGGCGAAAGATCATGCGGCAGGGCAGACCATCGTCAAGGGCCTGCCGCATGCGCATAATCTGTGCGGAAAGACCCAGCTGGCCGATGCCGTGGATTTGCTCGCCGATTGTCGTCAAGTGGTCACGAACGATTCGGGCCTGATGCACGTGGCAGCGGCGGTAGGCGTGCGCATCCATGCGCTGTATGGCTCGTCATCGCCCGCTTATACGCCGCCGCTGACGAGCAACGCCGAGATCCACTATCTGGGCCTCTCCTGTTCGCCATGCTTTCAGCGCACGTGCCCGTTGGGCCATACGAACTGCTTGAACGAGTTAGACGTGGAGCGGGTATATCAGGCAATGCGAGCCGATCGCCATAACGCCAGCGGTGTCATCGTTAGCGCATGATCTCCATTTCATTGGCTTGGTCGGCAGGGGTTTCGGTGACTTGGTCAATGGCGTTCTCGTCAGGCTCGCGCCGTTGGGGCGTGAGTCCATCCCATAGGCGATGTTGCAGCGCGGTTTCCTCTCGTAGGCGCTCGTTTAGCGCTTGCAGTCCATGAATCTCGACCAGCGTAGGCTGGCTGCTGAGCAGCGAAGCGCCTAGCCCTGCGCGATGTTCCTCCAGCGGTAGCCCCATGGCGTCGAGGATCGTGGGGAAGACATCGAGCATGGTCGCGCCTCGGCGCACTCGCTGCGGGCGTATACCGTCGCCCAGCATGATGAGCGTATTGTCACGATCCAGCGCGGTGAGCTGATCCCACACCGATACGCGCATGGTGAGATGATCGCTGAGCACCACGACCAGCGTATTCTCCAATAGCCCCTCTTGTTCCAAACGCTCGATGAAGTCTCGGGCTTGGCGTGCAGAGCACTTCACCGAGTAGAGAATGTCCTGACCATCGAACGGGCCCTGGCGGTCCAGGCAGGTTTGCGAGGGAAAGCCGCTGGGCGCATGGCCCGCGATGCTTAAATTCACCACCGCCCAGGGGCCGTCGTCCTCGTCGCTCAAGCGGCGAATCTCGTCGGCGGTCACGTCGTATAGTGTGTCGTCATACAGCCCCCAGCTATTCACATACTCGGGGTCGTCGAGTTCAGGCAGCAACTCCTCTTTGCCTTTTACGGTATCGAACTGGTGACCGCGATAGAAAAGGCCCTTGCCGGCAAACTGGGTGCTGGCCCCCCCAAAAAAGCTGAGCCGATAGCCCTGTCCGGCCAGCACGTCTCCTAGGCAGTCAACGCCGGGCACCACCTGATTGAGTGGCTCGAACTGACTATCGTGTAGCAGGCCTGCGGGCATGAGCGGCACGCCGCACTGGCTAGCAATCATTCCGGCCATGGTCCAACCGGTGTTCTCCATCTGATGAATCCCCTCAAACACCAGTCCGCGCTCGCCCAGCGCGGTCAAATCCGCGTACGCGTCGCCAAACAGCTCGTTGCTGTAGGTGCGCTCCATGCTTTCCAAATACATCAGCAGCAGGTTGGGGGAATCGGGCTGGTCGCTGGTTAGAGGAGCCACGTAGCGGCGGTCGAGCCACGCGCCGTCGTCCGTGACGATGGCAGCGCTGCGCTGACCGATGCCATAAAGCAGTGGATTGGCCGCCAGCAGCGCGATGGCGAAGAAGCGCTCGGTCAATCGCCAGCGCTGGTCGTGACGCGATAGCCACGTCACCGACACGAGGACGGCCAAGACCGTCACGGTATAGGTAAGCGCCAACAGCATTTTACCCGCACCGCCGTGCTCCGCCATGCCCGCCTGCAGGTGAAAAAACACCGCACCCAGGTCGACGTTGCCAAAGCTGTCCGCTAAATAGACGTAGATGCTGAATAAGCTAAGGGGCGCCAGCGACCACGGCCACATGGGGCGGTAGCGCGCATTGAGCGGAGCGCCCCAGCGCAGCTTGATACCTATGCCAATCCATACCGCCGCTATCAAAAAAAGCGTCCACCAGGGCAGGCGCGTCAGTACGGTAACGGCATAGCCAAGGCTAAGACCCATCACGACCAGCGGCAGCCAGGGGGTAAGTTTGAGTGACCTTGAGGCGGACATCCTGTATTCCTTTTCAGAACGTGCTAAATGAGGAGGCCAGCTTATCAAAAGACGCGCCTCGTGGCCGTGTTAGCATGTCACTCAACAGGCCTGGAGCACGGATGAACCGTGTGCGCCTTAAACTGAGTGGACAAAGGTGAGACGTGTCTATTTCCGCTGTGTTAATTGTCAAAAACGAAGCGCACCACTTACGTGAGTGCCTGGAAACCCTGACCTGGGCCGACGAAATCGTGGTGCTCGATGCGGGTAGCCAGGATGAGACGTGCGCGATTGCGCGAGAGTTCACTCAGAATGTGAGCGTCAACGCCGACTGGCAAGGCTTTGGTATTCAGCGCCAGCGGGCAGAAGCCCTGGCAACGGGTGAGTGGATTTTGATGGTCGATGCCGATGAGCGCGTGACGCCTGAGCTGCGCGCCAGCATTCAGGCCGCCATTCAGCAGCCGCCCGCTGCCTACAGCGTGAGCCGCCTGTCGTGGTGCTTTGGCCGTTTCATTCGCCACTCTGGCTGGTACCCAGACCGCGTGCTGCGCCTCTACCCGAAACGCCAGGCAGGCTATAACGCTGCGCTGGTGCATGAAAAGCTGGTGGTAGAAGCCGGGCTGGCTGAAAAGCCGTTATCTGGCGACCTGCTTCACTACACCTACCGCGACCTGCGCCACTATCTTGAAAAATCGGCACATTACGCCCAGGCCTGGGCAGAGCAGCGCGCCGCCCAGGGTAAAACGGCCACGCTGTGGCAGGGCATTAGCCACGGCCTAGCCTGCTTTCTCAAAATGTATGTGCTCAAAGCGGGCTTTAAAGATGGCAAACAGGGGCTGTTGTTAGCCCTGCTGTCCGCTCACTCAACCTTCGCTAAGTACGCCGATCTCTGGGTTCGTACGCAGACCTCCGAGAAGCAGCGCTGAGATTTGTTCGGCTGCCGCGTTGAGATCGATAGCGGTCATGTCCTGTTGGTCGGCGCCTGAAGGCGGGCTAAACGCTAAGCGCTTTTCCGCCCGGTTGCAGGTTTGCCAGCGCAACGGCGTGGCGGAGCGTTTAGCCGGATAAAAACCCGCCGTGGCGATGTCCAGGCAGCCTGCGATATGTAGCGGGCCGGTTGAACCGGCAATCAGCATGTCCGCTCCGCCAAGCTGTCGGGCAAAGGCATCGACACCTGCGGTGCTGGGGAAGTGGTCTGCTGCAACGCTCTGTTTGGCAAGCTGCTCCCTCAAATCTTGTGCCTGAGGCTGCTCACTGGGGCCAGCGCTGATCAGCCAGCGTAGTGGCAGGTGCTGGCACTGCTGGTGCACTTGAGTGATCAGTGTGGCGTACTGCGCTACCGATAGATTCACAGCCGAGCCGCCGCTGCCAGGATGAACCACCACCACGTGCTCTGAAGCATCGTTGACCAACGTTTGTCGCTGTTCATAACGCTGCGCGTCATCCATCGGCCAGAAGGGTGGCGAGGGCAGGGTGGAAAGCGTTAGCGAAAGGCGAGCCAGCAGTTCACAGGCCAAATCGACGTTGTACTGGTACTCCGGCTTTGCTGATTGCGAGCGGCGCTGGCGTACCCGTACGTTATAGAACACCTGCGCCCACTTGGTCGCCGGGGCAACGCGCAGCGGAATGCCTGCTTTCATGCCTAGCCAACCAATGCGCGGCGTCGAGAACAGCGTTAGCAGTGCATCGAATTTCGATTGTTTCACGTGAAACAATAGCGCCTGCTGCGCCGCTTTATCGGCTTGGCTGCCGGGGTCGATAATGACCTTATCTACCCATGGGCACGCCTTAGCTAACGGGGCCGTATAAGCGGGTACCAGCACCGTAACGTGGGGAGCAGGCGATGCCTGTTTCAAACACGCCAAGGCTGGCCACGCCAACATAAAATCGCCGATTTTGTCGTTACGCACGACAAGCAGTCTCTGCGCCATGATTTAGGCCCCGTTAATAGCAGCCTGTATACTACAAGAGATTGTAAGGATTGTTTAACAGTGGGCGGCTAGGTAGGGCAAGCGATGGCAAATAAGGTACTGCAACTGTGTCTTTCCGATGGTAAAGGCGGAATGGAGCTATACGTAGACCGGGTGATAGAAGATCTGCTGGCAGAAGGTTGGGACGTCATCGGCATCTGCCTGAAAGACACCAAGGTAGAAACTTACATGCAGCGCAACGGAGTGCCGTATAAGGCCTTTGCGAGCAACGGGCAGGCGCTGGTCAACCTGCTGTCGATACGCCGCTGGTTGAAGGAGGAAAACATCTCCGTCATTCACTGCCATAAATCGAGTGATCTACGCCTCACTACGCTATTAAAAGCGCTGCTACCAAAGCTAAGAATAATTTATACAGATCACGTGGGCGGGCAGCGCCCTAAAAAAAGCGCCTATCACCGTGTTGCCTATGGCAGCGTTGATCGTGTGCTGTCTATTAGCCAAGCAACGTATCAGCGCAATATCCGCAATTTACCGCTTCCCCAGGAGCGGGTGATTTGCTTGCCCCACGGAGTCGATATCGATAAGTACCAGCCCAATCGTGACCCTGCCGCCATTACGGCTAAGCGTGAAGCGCTGGGTGTGCCGGCAGACGCGGTGCTCATCGGGCTGCCGGGCCGGGTGACGCCTGGCAAAGGCCAAGACGTCTGGGTAAACGCGCTGCAAGCGCTTGACCCCACGCTTCACTTTTATGCGCTCTCTATCGGTGGCACCGACTATGCGTCAGGTGGCGTGGAAGCGTTCTATGCCGAGCTGCAGCGCACCATCGCGGGCACGCCGCTGGCGGATAAAATCACCTTTCTAGGGCATCGCAGTGACCTGACCGATATTTTGCCCGTATTGGATGTGGTGTGCATTCCGTCAGAAAACGAAGCGTTTGGCCTGACCATCATCGAATCCATGGCCTGTGGGATGCCGATCATTGGCTCGAATACCGGGTCGTTGCCGGAGCTAGTGGATGCTGATTCCGGCGTGTTGGTAGGCCCGTTTGACGTGCCCGCCTGGCGCGACGCCATGGACACACTCATTCGTGATGCGGCCACACGTCAAGCGATGGGGCGTGCCGCGCGTCAACGCGTGGAGGAGCACTTCAGTAACAAGCAGCACGTGAAGCGCTTAATGGAGATTTACACGGCGTCTGCATAGCCTGCGTAAAGCGGTGCCATCAGATTTTTCACTTGGCTAGGGGCAAACTTCACCACCGAGCGCTCCAGCCGCTGCAGGTTACTTGCCTGCCACTTGCCTGGCGGGCGCAGGCGGCAGCGGTCGAGATCGATCAGCCAGGGCTTGCCTGCTTCATCCACCAGAATGTTGCGGGCGTTGAGGTCCACGTGGTCCAGGCCTGCTTGGTGAAAACGCTTAATCATTGCGCCAACGCGCTTTAGCAGCGCCTCGTCAGCTTCACCATTGGTGAGCAGTGAGGCAAGTGCCCGAGCGCCGGGAATGCGCACGGTCAGCAGCGCCGCTTCGTAAGTAAGCCCAAAGCGTGTGACACAGCAGGCCACCGGGCGGGGCACGGGCAGGCCTTGCTCATACAGCGCGGCGGTTAACCGCACTTCACGAAACGCTCGGGTGCGCTCGACCCCCAGCCATATATAGCGTTGCTGGCTAAGTTTGGCGATCAGCCCGCCGCGCTGGTAGGGCCGCAGCACCCACTGTTCGTCGTCGCGTGCTTGCAGGAACAAACTGCTACCACGGCCCGGCGCTTCGCCGACCACCAAGTGACGCGCTCGCCAATACGCCGCTTCAAACAGCGCCGTGCTCAAGGGGTGAGTAGGGGAGGACAGTTGGTGTGATGCGCAGGCGTCACTTAAACTGTCAGCATCATGTAGAATCAGCCCATTTTTCTGCTGGAGTGCCGCTAAGCGCATGAAGCCCTCTCTGCCTGCTCAACCAAACCATATTGCCATTTTGCGCCTCTCCGCGTTGGGAGACGCATGCAATCTCGTGCCCACGGTGCGAGCGCTGCAGCGTCAGTGGCCGAACGCGCGCATTACCTGGATTATCGGCAAGGGGGAGCACAGTTTACTGGCGGGGCTTTCTGGGGTCGAGTTTGTTGTGTACGACAAATCGACGGGACTCTCCGGCATGCGCGCTATCTGGCGTGAGCTGGCGGATACCCGCTTTGATGTGCTGCTGCATATGCAGCAGGCCATTCGCGCCAGCGTGCTCTCGCTGGGGCTTAAAGCCAATGTGCGCGTCGGCTATGACAAAGCCCGCGCCAAGGATGCCCAGCACTGGTTTACCCAACACCAGCTAGCGCCCCATGCCAACGCCCACGTGCTGGAGTCATTCATGGACTTCGCCCGTTTACTGGGCGTCGAAGACGACCGCCTAGAGTGGAATCTCGCCGTGCCCGCAGTGGCCTATGAGGAAGCCCGCGCTATCAGCGGCGACGCCCCTTATTTAGTGATTAACCCTTGTAGCAACGCGCGTTTGCGCAACTTCCGCAACTGGTCGGTGGAAGGCTACGCCAGCGTGATTGAACACGCTTGGGTGCATCACGGTCTGAAGAGCGTACTCACCGGCGGCGGCAGCCCGCTTGAGCGGGAAATGGGTGACCATATCGAAGCGCTCTGCCAGTCAGGAAGTGTGATCAACGCCATTGGCGGCACCTCGTTGAAGGGCGTATTGGCGCTGATCGATAACGCCCGAGCGGTGATCGCGCCGGATACTGGCCCGGCTCATATGGGCAACGCCATGGGCACGCCAACGCTCGGCCTTTACGCCACCACCAACCCTGAGCGGGCCGCCCCCTACTTGTGGCGCGATTTTGCCGTCAATGCCTACCCCGATGCGGTACGCACCTACCTGCATAAATCGGTGGACGAGGTGAGCTGGGGGCAGCGAGTACGCCATGCCGATGCCATGGACTTGATCAAGGCTGACGATGTGATTGCCAAGCTAGACGCGCTGCTGGCGCATACCGCAGCGCAGACCACAACAGGACCCTCGGATGAAAGTTGATTTAACCGCCCTGGAACATGCCCGCGTACTGGTGGTAGGCGACGTCATGCTCGACCGCTACTGGCACGGCGGCACCTCGCGGATCTCCCCAGAAGCGCCGGTGCCCGTGGTACGCGTGGAAGATGCCGACGACCGCCCCGGTGGCGCGGCCAACGTAGCGCTCAACGTGGCGTCCCTAGGCGGCCATGCGGCGCTGGCGGGGGTCGTGGGCGAGGATGAGAATGCCGAGCTGCTCACCAAGCGCTTGGCTGCATCCAATGTAAGCACTTACTTTCAGCGCAGCCCAGAAATACCAACGATTACCAAGCTGCGCGTGATGAGCCGTAACCAGCAGTTGCTGCGCCTGGACTTTGAACAGCGCCTCGACAGCGTGGATACCAGCGCTCTGTTGGCACAAGTAGAAAAGGCTCTGCCTGAGTGCGATGTGGTGATTTTGTCGGACTACGGCAAAGGCACGCTCAACCAAGTGGAGCGGCTAATCGAGATGGCTCGCCACCACGGCAAGCGGGTGCTGATCGACCCCAAGGGCCAAGACTTCACCAAGTACCGGGGAGCCAGCCTGATTACCCCCAACTTGACCGAGTTTGAAGCCGTGGCAGGCCCATGCGCCACCGACGCCATACTGGCCGAGCGAGGCGAAGCGCTGCGTGCTGAGCTGGAACTTGAAGCGCTGCTGATTACCCGCAGCGAAAAGGGCATGACGCTGATTCGTGAAGGCCATGCACCGCTGCACCTGCCCACCCGTGCCCAGGAAGTGTTCGATGTGACCGGTGCCGGTGACACCGTGATTGGCCTGATGGGGTTAGCGCTAGCCGCTGGCCACTCGCTGCCGGAAGCAATGATGCTGGCGAACCTCGGCGCGGGCCTAGTGGTGGCCAAGCCGGGTACCGCCACGCTCTCCATTGCCGAGCTCTACACCGCGCTGCACGGCGATAAGCTGGCCGAATTTGGCGTGATTACGCAGGCAGCATTGGTGGAGGCCGTGCGCGCCGCGCAGCGTCGCGGCGAGCGTGTGGTGATGACCAACGGCTGCTTCGATATTCTGCATGCGGGCCACGTGGGTTACTTAGAGCAGGCCAAGCGCCTAGGTGATCGACTGATTGTGGCGGTGAACGACGACGCCTCCATTGGTCGCTTAAAAGGGCCAAAGCGCCCCATCAACCCGCTGAACCGGCGGATGCAAGTGCTGGCCGGGCTCGGCGCGGTGGATTGGGTGGTGCCGTTTAGTGATGACACGCCCGCCGCCCTGATTGAGCAAATACTGCCGGATATCCTGGTCAAAGGCGGCGACTACCGCCGCGAGGATATCGCTGGCGGCAGCGCCGTGATTGCCAACGGTGGCGAGGTGAAAGTGCTGGGTTTTGAGGATGGCGTGTCCACCTCGGCAATGATCAGCTCGATTCTGGATCGCGAAAGTTAATGGCGCTATCCCGCTGGCCGCGATTGGCCTATTCGGCGGTGCTGTATGGGCTAGCGCCGCTGATTGGCTGGCGCATCTGGCGTGAGCAAGTACCCACTTACTCGCGGCTTCAGCGGCTGGGGATACGCCTTGAACCACTGCCGCCCGTGCCGCGCATTTGGCTGCATTGTGCCTCGGTAGGCGAGGTACGCGCTGCCCGCCCGCTGATCGAAAAGCTGCTGGCGCGGTTTCCTCACCATAGCCTGCTGCTGACCACCATGACCGCCACCGGTGCCCAGCAGGCGCTGGCGCTGATCGCAGAACAGGGCGCTACCGATCAGCCTCGTCTTGCCCACCGTTTTCTGCCGCTGGATTTCCCGGGCGCGGCCAAGCGCTTTGTGGCCCGCGTGCAGCCTGAGCTTGCCATCCTGTTTGAAACCGAGCTGTGGCCCAATCTGCTTCACGCCTGCCACCGGCAGGCGGTGCCTGTTGCAGTGGTCAACGGCCGACTATCGCCCCGCGCGTTTGCCCGCTATCAGCGTCTTCGCCCGCTGATGCACAGCGCCTTAGCCAACGTGACGTGGCTTGCCGCCAAATCGTCAGAGGATGCCGCGCGCTTTCAAGCGCTGGGGTGTGCGGCCGACGCCACCACCGTGGTGGGGTCGCTGAAGTTTGAACAAGCACTGCCTGAAAAGGCGCTGGCAGAAAGTGAGCGCTTACTTCAGGCTTGGGGGGAGCGGCCCGTCTGGGTCGCGGGCTCTACCCGCGACGGGGAAGAAGCGCTGCTGCTCACGGCCCACCGCCAACTGCTTAAACGCTTTCCAGACGCACTGCTGGTACTGGTGCCTCGCCATCCTCAGCGATTTGACGAGGTGGCGGCACTGTGCGAACGCGAGGGCTGGAAGGTCAGTCGCCGTAGTCAGCAGCAACCCGTTACACCCGCCACCCAGATTTACCTGGGCGATACATTGGGTGAGCTGGCGGCGCTGTACGGCGCGGGGAGCGTGGCTTACGTAGGAGGAAGCTTGGTGCCGCTGGGCGGGCACAACGTATTGGAGCCTGCCGCACTGGGTAAGCCCGTGCTGTGTGGGCCGTCGCTGGAGAACTTCAGTGATGTTGCCGAGCCACTGCTGGCGGCCAAGGCGCTGACCGTGGTGGATACCCCAGAAGCGTTGGCAAGCACCCTGGCAGAGTATATCGCCTACCCTCAACGTGCTCGGCAGGCGGGTGAGGCAGGGCAGGTGGTGATCGAAGCCCATCGCGGGGCGCTGTCGCGCACCCTGGATGGGCTGGGTCGCTATTTATAGCGCCGTCCGCTCTACCCCTTCTGCTTTGCCGAGCAGCAGTACGTCGGCTCCGCGTGCGGCGAACAGGCCGTTGGTAACAACGCCGACGATGCTGTTAATGCGCGCTTCCATGGCGACCGGATCATCGATCATAAAGTTAAAGCAGTCGATGATATGGTTACCGTTATCGGTCACCACGCCCTGACGATAGACGGGCTCGGCGCCTAGCTTGACCAGCTCCCGCGCCACGTAGGAGCGCGCCATGGGAATCACCTCCACCGGCAAGGGAAAGTGGCCCAGCTGTGGCACGTATTTGGAACCATCGGCGATACAGATGAAGCGCTTGGCGCAGGCGGCGACGATCTTTTCTCGAGTCAGCGCTGCACCGCCGCCTTTGATCATATGTAGGTGAGCATTCACTTCGTCTGCACCATCTATGTAGAAAGGCACGTCACCCACATGGTTCAGTTCAAATACCTCGATGCCCAGGCCTTTGAGTCGTTCGGCGCTGGCTTCCGAGCTGGCCACGGCGCCTTTGAATCGGTCACGCAGAGGGCCTAAGCGGTCGATAAACAGGTTGGCTGTCGAACCCGTGCCGATACCTAGTACCGTCTCTTTTTCCAGGTGCGGCTCAATTTCGCGAATAGCGGCATCCGCCACAGCGGCTTTTAGTTCATCTTGTGTCATGATGGTTCCAGTATCAGGGAGGCAGTCGCCCTTAGTATAACGGCCTAAACGGCGAGTGCCGATGGAAACGCCGCTAGACGTTGCCAGTCGTAATCTGCTACCAATAAAGGTTTTGTTCGCACCCGCCAGGGCCACGTCATTTTTCTGGGATGTCAGCATGCTCGAAGCAACCGTCAAAAAGATCCTCCAAGCCCGCGTTTATGAAGCCGCTTGTGAGACGCCCATTTCGCCCGCTCCCTTTTTGTCGCGTCGTTTCAACAACCAGATTTTGATTAAGCGGGAAGATTTGCAGCCGGTCTTTTCGTTCAAAATTCGCGGGGCCTACAACAAAATGGCCCAGTTGACCGATGAGCAGAAAGCCAAGGGCGTGATCGCCGCTTCCGCGGGCAACCACGCACAAGGGTTGGCCATGGCAGCCAAGCTGATGGGAGTGAAAGCGGTGATCGTCATGCCACGCATCACGCCAGACATCAAAGTACAGGCGGTGCGTGCCCGTGGGGCGAAAGTCGTGCTGAAAGGCGATGCCTTTGCCGCCGCTGCCGAACACGCCCAAGAGCTGATCAAAGAGCATGGCTACACTTATATTCCCCCGTTCGACGATATCGACGTGGTGGCCGGGCAAGGCACCATTGGCGTCGAGATTCTGCGTCAGCACAGCGGCCGTTTGGATGCAATCTTCATCCCCGTGGGCGGCGGCGGGCTGATTGCCGGGGTGGCTGCCTACGTGAAGTACCTGCGCCCGGATATCAAAATCATCGGTGTGGAAGCGGAGGATAGCGCCTGCTTGAAAGCTGCGCTGGACGCCGGTGAGCGCGTGGTGCTGGACCAGGTGGGCGTCTTTGCCGAAGGTGTGGCGGTCGCGCAAATTGGCGAGGTGCCGTTCTCGCTGGTGCGTGCTCTCATCGACGATGTGATTACCGTGAATACCGATGAAATGTGCGCCGCGGTGAAAGATATCTTCGAGGATACCCGCGCCGTCGCTGAAACCTCCGGCGCGCTGTCGTTAGCGGGCCTAAAGAAGTACGTGCAGCAAACCGGTGCAGAAGGCGAGACGCTGCTGTGTATTAACTCGGGCGCCAACACCAACTTCGACCGTTTGCAGCATATTGCCGAACGCACCGAGCTGGGCGAGCAGCGCGAAGCCATTCTGGCCGTCACCATCGCCGAAAAACCCGGCAGCTTTAAGAAGTTCTGCCGCACGCTGGGCAAACGCATGGTGACCGAATTTAGCTACCGCTATGCCGACGATAGCGAAGCGCACATTTTCGTTGGCGTACAGGTCAAGCCGGGTGGTGAAGACCGCCAAGCGGTGATCGATAAACTGCGCGAAGGCGGTTATCACGTCGAAGATTTGACCGATAACGAGTTAGCCAAGCTGCATATTCGACATTTAAGCGGCGGCCGCCCCAGCGAGCGTTTCGAAGAAGAGCTGTATCGTTTCGAGTTTCCAGAGCGTCCCGGGGCCTTGATGAATTTCTTAACCCAATTGCCACACGACTGGAATATTTCGCTGTTTCACTATCGCAATCATGGGGCCGCTTATGGGCGTGTACTCGTGGGAATGCAAGTGCCGAGCGAAGACCGGGTTCACGTGACCGAGTACTTAGATGCCATCGGTTACCGCTACTGGCAAGAGAGCGACAACCCCGCCTACCGACTCTTCATGGCGTAACGTAATGTAAGTGCCCGCTAACGGCGCAAGCTAGAACTGCTAGGCAGTTGAGGGAGTCTGAAACGTTTAATTGCGGGGCTAAAATAGTGCTTTTAGCAGTTGTCATCGAGCCCCTTATGGCCCTATAGTCGTGATCGAAATTAATGAGGTGTGTCATCTTCCCAAAATGAAAAGCTTGGTGACGCACTAAGGGCATTTGGCAACTGCGAAAGACGTTGGAGAAGAGGCATGCGGCGTAGAAAGCCTGATATGGTGATGGCATTGACAGTGGTGTTTTTGCTCGGTGTATTAGCCACTGGATATGCACAGGCGCTGTCGGGGAGTTAACCAACGGTTAATGATAGCGCGCTCAGCACTCATGCTGCACCTACTGGGTGACTAGATAACAAAACGGGCTGATCCTTGTGATCAGCCCGTTTTGTTTGGGCGCGCCACGCCGATATCGCTGGCGACCGCAGTGAGCGGAATATCCCAAGGTTCCACGGGCAGCGCTTCTACCTGCTGGCAGGCGTGGGCCACGCCAATCAGCGCAGGCGCAGGCCCCGGACGACGCATAAACGCCAAACTGCGGTCATAGAATCCGCCGCCCATACCCATCCGGTTGGCCTGCTGATCGAACCCCACCAGCGGCACGATGAGCGTATCCAGGGCCCAGGCGGGCAGCCGATGGCGGCGCTGGGCAGCAAATCGGGGGCAGGGCTCAGCAATGCCGAAACGATTGTTGATCATCGGGGTGTTGGCATCATACGCCACGAACCAGAGGCGGTTGCCGCTAAACGGGCGAAGTACGGGCAGGTAGATGGCCACACGGCGTTGGCGTAGCCAAGGAATCAGTGGCGTAGGATCGATCTCGCCATTGACCGGCAGGTAGAGGCTGATGCGCTTGGCGCGACGAATTTCAGGAAGCTGTTTCAAGCGCTGACACAGAGCCAAGGCGGCTTGCCGTTGCTGCTGGGCGGAGAGCGCACGGCGGCGGCGTTTCAAATCGCGCCGAAGGGCCTGCTTGTCGCTAGGTGAGGTAGAGGTCATCTCGCGAAAGGTCATCACAAAGTGTTCCCCAGAATGCCGCTGTCGTTCTGGCCCTGAACCTACTGGTTCAGGTGGGTGGCCGCAGCCAAACCGTCAGGCTTTCCGACGCACGGACATGCACACGGGTCTGGCTAGCATTTGGCCCCCTGGGTACTGCGCATAGGCTCGAGGGACTATAACGACTGGCGTACATCCCAGAGAACACCGCTATCCTAACAGAGCCGCTGCCAATGCCAAAGTCTCGGTTGCAGTGGGCGAGCCGCTCAAGGCTCTTTGCGCGGCCGGGCACCGGCCAATGCACGTTCGAGCCGGTCGTTCAAACGGCTAAGGTTGGCTTCACCCGCACGGTGCTCATCCAGCGCTTCCAGCAGTTCATGGGTAATATTGAGCGCGGCCATGATTGCGATGCGCTCGCTGCCCAGGACGCTGCTTTGGGCATGAATGCCGTGCATGGCGCGGTCCAAATAGCGAGCAGCGCGTTCGAGCTGGGCTTCTTCGCCGGTGTCGCAGGCAATCATATAGCTGCGACCCAGTAGGGTAATCTCTTTCGTTGGCCGCTTTGCGTGACTCATCAAAGGCTCCAGCACGGGCCAGCAAGGGGCCCGATGCGTTAACATCACTACATAGGAAGGATAGACGGCGTTCACTATAAGAGAGCCGCTCATGCGGGGTCAACGCGCAGGCACCCCGCCCTATCCCTGTGGTCATACCTTCATCTTTGGTAAAGCGAGCAAGAATCATGTCATTGATTGACGAGCGCCAGGATTTTTCTGACGTAGCGGATGTATTTTTACTCCACGGCAGCATGCAGTCCCCAGCCTTTCTGGATGGACGACTGTGCGGCTTGTTGGCGCTGCGCGATGTCACCGCCGACGCATGGCTGGAAGAAGTGTGCCTCAGTCTAGGGGTAGAGCAACCCCGTGACCCGGCCAGCGCCGAGCGCCTGTTAGGCTGGCGGCGCCAGACGTTGGAAGCATTGAGCGCGAGCGATATGAACTACGCGCCGCTGCTGCCCGACGAGCTGTTCTCTCTTGCCGAGCAGGCACAGGGGCTGAAAGAGTGGACATTGGGTTTCATGGAAGTGATCGAGGACGTCGCCGACGACACCCTGCGGGAGCGCTGGTCGCAAACCCTAAAAGAAGCGATCGATGACCTGGAAGGCCTCGGTCAGATCGAGACCGACATCGACGATAGCCCCGAGAACGAGAACGATCTGTTTGCCCTGACCGAACACGCTCGGATGGCGGCCATGCTGCTTTATACCGAACAGCATCCGGGGCAGCCCCAGGTAGAGCAAACCGACGCCCCCGTTCATTGAGCCACCACGCCTAAAGGAGCCGTTATGCCCACGCAACTGCCTCGCCCCGCTGCCATTCAGCCTGAGGAGTACCGCCAGCGTCGAGAGAGGCTCATGGCCAAGCTGCCGAGCCATGCTGCGCTGCTGGTGCCTGGGGCGTCTTTGGTGACCCGCTCCCACGACAGCGAGTACCCCTTCCGCCAGCAGAGCGATTTTTACTACTTGACCGGCCTTCAGGAGCCGGAGGCGCTACTGCTGCTGTTGCCGGGCCGTGCCGAAGGGCAAAGCGTGGTGTTCTGCCAAGACCGCGACCCCACCCTGGAAGCCTGGACCGGCCGCCGTTTAGGGGCGCAGGGCGTTGTCAGCCAGCATGGCCTCGACCAAGCGTTCGAAAATGCCGAGCGTGACGCTCTGCTGCCCACGCTGCTCGATGGCCGTGAGCTGCTTTATGTGCCGCTGGATAATCCCGACGCGCTGAGCATTGCCGAAGACGCGTTGGCCTACTCGCAGGCGGGCATGCGCCGTGGCAAGCCCGCGCTAAAAGGCTGGTTGGATAGTCGCCCGCTGATTCACGAGATGCGCTTGATCAAAAGCCCCGCCGAAATTGCACTGCTGCGCCATGCGGCGGCGATTTCCGCTCAGGCCCACGTGCGCGCCATGCGCACCTGCCAAGCTGGGCTGAGCGAATATCAGCTCCAGGCCGAGCTGGAGCACACCTTTGTTTGGCACGGCGCTAGCGGGCCTGCTTACAGCACGATCGTCGGCGGCGGGGCCAATGCCTGTGTGCTGCACTATATTGAAAACAGCGATGTGCTGGAGGAAGACACGCTGGTACTGATCGATGCTGGGGCAGAGTTCGATCTCTACGCAGGTGACATCACGCGCACCTTTCCGGTCAGCGGTCGCTTCAATGACGCTCAGCGGGCGCTCTACCAAGTGGTGCTCGATGCTCAAGTGCGCGCGGTGAATGCCATCGCCCCCGGCGCGACGTTAGCGGAGATCCATCAAGGAGTCGTGGCGGATCTCACCGCTGGCCTCATCGAGCTAGGCCTGCTGTCGGGCGACGTGCAAGCGCGTATCGATGACGAGAGCTATCGGCGCTTCTATCTTCACTCTACCTCGCACTGGTTAGGGCTGGATGTCCACGACGTGGGTACCTATCGCCTCGACGAGGCCACTCCACGGCCGCTGGAACCTGGCATGGTGCTGACCGTCGAGCCCGGCCTTTACATTCCCAGCGACGACGATATTCCCGATGCTTATCGCGGTATCGGTATTCGTATCGAGGATAACGTGGTGGTCACCGACCAGGGCCATGACATCTTGACCGCGGACGTACCGAAACAGGTGGCCGATATCGAGCAGTTAATGGCGAATAAATAACCAGCTGCATCACGCGGCTAATTGATTATGTAAGCTACGTTACGAAATTACGAATCGCAGTGATCGTGTGATATGAACGAGGAGAGGCCAATGCATGGGGCTGAGCAGGGACCACGTCCACAAGCGCCGTCGCCCACCCATGACATCGTGATCGTGGGCGGAGGGCTGGTGGGGGCCAGTTTGGGCTGTGCATTGGCACCGCTCATCGAGCGCCACGGTTGGCGGGTCGCCATCATCGAAGCCAATGCGCTACCGCAGAGCACTGAGGACACGACGTGGCAGCCGAGCTTCGATGCCCGGGCAAGCGCCATTGCCGAAGGCTCGGCGCAGCGCTTTCGCCAGCTAGGCGTGTGGGAAGCGATGCAGGTCGAGGCCACACCGATCCATCGTATTCATATTAGCGAGCGGGGCCGTTTGGGCGCGACGCGCCTTAATGCACAAGAGCTAGGCGTCGCTGCCTTGGGGCACGTGATTCCCAACGCCTGGATGGGGCGCGTGCTGCATCAAAAGCTGCAGCAACTGCCTATCGAGTGGTACTGCCCGGCCACGGTGGCACGGCTAACGCCCACGGCCAGCGGCCACCATTTGCGGCTTTCCGATGGAAGCGAGCTAACGGCGGCGTTGACCATTTTGGCCGATGGCGGCCGCTCGGGGCTGAAGGAGCAGCTCGGAATCGCCAGCCGCCGTCACTCCTATGAGCAAACGGCGGTCATTGCCCATGTGGGCATTAGCCAGCCCCATCAAGGGGTTGCTTACGAGCGCTTTACCTCTGAGGGGCCCATCGCGCTGCTGCCACTGCCGGGGCAGGCCATGGAGCTGGTCTGGACCCACGCCAGCGGCAGTGAAGGCACTCGAATGGCGCTGCCGGATGCAGCGTTCTTACGCCAGCTTCAGCAGGCGTTCGGTGACCGCGTCGGGCGCTTTACCCGCGTTGGCCAGCGGTTTAGCTATCCGCTGTCGCTAGTGACGGCAGAAGAGCCCGTTCGCCCCGGCTTAGCCGTGTTGGGCAATGCGGCCCATGCGCTGCACCCGGTGGCTGGCCAGGGCTTCAATTTAGCGCTGCGCTCGGTGATGGATTTAGTGGAAGCGCTCTCCCAAGGTGCTCAGCAGCAGCGCTCCTTGGGAGATATGAACACGTTGCAGGCGTTTGAGCGCCGCCGCGCCCAAGACCGCGCCAACGTGATCCGTTTTAGTGACGGCTTAGTGCGGCTGTTTGGTTACTCGTGGCCGCTGCTGCCCCACGCCCGTGGCGCTGGGTTGATCGGCCTTAATTTGATTGGCCCGCTGCGCCGTGGCTTGGCACGCCGCGCGATGGGCCTGGAGCGCTGACGCTCTCATCCAGCGCCCTCAATGACCCAAGCCAAGGAGTGTTATGACAACGCAATCACAAGCAGCTAAGCCGCCCGTCACGCGTTTCGATGCGGTAATTGTTGGCGCGGGTATGGTGGGCGCTGTGCTGGCCGTGCTATTGGCAGAAGCGGGAATGCAGGTGGCGCTGGTGGAAGCCAAGGTATCGACGCTGCACCTGGATGACGTCGCTGGCGAGATTCCCGCCCCCCGCGTCAGCGCGCTGACCCCGGTGTCCCAGCGACTGCTCACCCATTTGGGTGCCTGGCCCGCCATGCAGACGGCACGCGTCACGCCGTACCGTTACATGGAGGTATGGGATGCCGAAGGCAGTGGTCATATTCGCTTCTCGGCAGACGAAGCGGGGACCGCCGTGTTGGGTCATATCGTCGAGAATGACGTGACGCTGGCCGCGTTGAACGAGCAGGTCGCCAAGCAGCCGACCCTGACGCGCTTGAATGGCGTGCGGGTAGAGGCGCTGCAAACCACGGCGCGTGGCCGCTGGCTGGTGCTCGACGATGGCCGACAGCTGCAAACGCCGCTGCTTGTCGCGGCCGATGGTGCGCGCTCTGCCTTGCGCGCGCTAGCGGGCATCTCGGTAGCGGAGGAGCCCATGGCGCAAGAGGCCGTCGTCACCACGGTGCGCTGCGCACAGCCCCATGGGGCCACCGCACGGCAAGCCTTTATCGCGGGTCGTCCACTGGCGTTCTTACCCCTCACCGTCGACGAGGATGATCGCTACTGCTCCATTGTCTGGTCCACCACGCCTGAACATGCCCAAGCGCTGACGGCGTGCTCGGCAGAGGCGCTGGGGCAGGCGCTGGGCGAGGCGTTTGATCATCGTCTGGGTGATGTCATGCCCGTGGATAGCGCCTATCGGTTTCCGCTGGTGCAACGCCACGCCCAGCATTATGTGCAGCCCAACTTCGCGTTAGTCGGCGATGCCGCCCACAGCCTGCATCCGCTGGCCGGGCAGGGCGTCAATTTAGGATTGATGGACGCGGCAGTGTTAGCGGAAGAAGTGGTCTTAGCTTGGCGGCGCGGCGCGCCGTGGGGCAGTGTGGCCACGCTGCGTCGCTACGAGCGTCGTCGACGCTTCGATAACAGCGCTATGCTGGGCTTGATGAAGGGGTTCAAGGGGCTGTTTGGCAGCCAGCATCCGGTGTTTACGCTGGCGCGCAACGTGGGTATGAGCGGTATGAACCAGCTCGTGCCGCTTAAACGCTTGGTAATGCGGCAGGCGACCGGAGAGCGAGGCCGCCTGCCGCTATCGTGCCGCTAGCTAGCCGCGACGACGATCCACCACGTTCAGCGCTTTCAACAGGTTCAGCGCTTCGCTGAGCTGGTAATCCTCGCGCAGCCGCTGAGACATGGCGGCGCGCTCGGTTGGCATATCGCTTTGGCTGCCTAGATGGCCGTCTAAATCCGATTCGCGGATTTCGCGACGCCCTTCCGCCACTTCCAGGCGGCCGCGCACCACTTCGACGTCCGGCTCGATGCCTTGCGCCTGGATCGAGCGGCCATTCGGGGTGTAGTAAAGGGCGGTCGTCAGCTTCAAGCCTTCTCCATTGCCCAGCGGCATGATTTGTTGCACCGAGCCCTTACCGAAGCTCTCGGTCCCCATGATGACGCCCCGGCGCTGATCTTGCAGCGCGCCCGCGACGATTTCCGCCGCCGACGCGCTGCCGCTGTTGATGAGGACCACGAGCGGGATGTCGCCCGCTGGTGTATCCGGAGACGCCGAAAACGACATTTCGGTATCCGAGAGTCGCCCTTCGGTATACACGATCAGCCCATCATCGAGGAACAGATCGGCGACGCCCACCGCTGCCTGGAGGACGCCACCGGGGTTATTGCGCAGATCCAGAATCAAACCTTCCAAGGGCTGCTCTCGGGCCATACGCTCGAGAGCACGGCGAGCCTGTTCGGGCGTGCGGGACTGAAATTGGCTAATGCGCAAATAGCCGTAGCCGGGCTCCAGCACCTCTTGCTTGACGCTCTCACTGCGGATCACTTCACGGGTGAGGGTGAACTCCCGCGGTGACTCTTCGCCGGAGCGCAGAATCGTCAAACGCAGTGGCGTGCCGGGTTCGCCACGCATCAAGTTGACGGCTTCCTGCAGTGAGAGGCTATCGGTGGGGGTGCCATCGATGGCCACGATGATGTCCTGAGACAGCAGGCCTGCCCGGGAGGCGGGCGTGTCATCGATGGGAGTGACAACCATCAGTTGGCCATTTTGGGTGCCGACTTCGATACCGATGCCGCCAAACTCGCCCTGCGTGGATTCCCGCAGGCTTTGGTACTCCTCTTCATCCAGGTAGGCCGAGTGGGGGTCGAGCTCGCTGAGCATGCCCCGCATGGCGTTGCGCAGCAGCGTGCGGTCGTCGACCTCTTCGACGTAACCGCGTTTGATACGCTCGAAGACCTCGGCGAAGGTTTGAATCTCCTCCAACGGCAGGTCATCGGCGACGCTGTTCGCCGGCTGGGCGGCCAAGGGGAGCGGGGCAGCCAGCAGCGCGAGCGGAAGCAGGGTGGCCAAGAAACGCTTGGCAGGGGCCGATACCTCGGTAACAGATAGCGTCATGCGGACTCCGCTAGGCGAAAGGCAGCGCCAGTGGCACTGCGCGGGTTGTGAGGGTCATGGTCAAGAGAGTAACTATAAAGAGAGTAGCATCAGCTTATCCCGTCAACGGCGCGCAATCCAACGTTGCGGATTAATGGGTTCCCCGCCTCGCCGCACTTCGAAGTAGAGCGCTGGCCGGGGCTGCCCGCCGCTGTTGCCCACCCGGCCAATAGCGTCGCCACGATTCACCTGCTGTCCGGGGCGGGCGCTGAACTGCTGCAGGTGCGCATAAAGCGTCATGATCTGGTCGCCATGGTCGATGATCAATAAGTTGCCGAACCCTCGCATCCAATCGGCGAAGACCACGCGACCCGAGTGGACCGCCGTGACCGCCGTGCCTTCGCTGGCCTGAATCACGATACCGTTGTAGTGCACCCCATCCCGCCGCTGAAAGCTGGCGGTGATGCTGCCCTGCACGGGCCAGGGCAGATCCCCTTGCGTGCGGGTGATGTGCGTAGTGGGCGTGGGCTCTGCCAGGCGTGCCAATTCGGCTTGAATCGCGCGGAGCTGCTGCTCTGCCTGCTCGCGGCTCTGGTTCAGGTCGGCCAAGCGTTCCGCCTCGCTCCCGTAGCGATCATCGAGCGTATTGACGACGCCCCGGCGCGCTTCGGTGCGCTCGGCGAGTAGGGCGCTTTGGGTCTCCAGCTCGTCCGCCAAGGTATCCAAACGCGTTTGGCGCTCTGCCAGTGCTTGTTCGGTATCGGCAAGTGCCGTGTCCAGCCGCGCAATATCGGCCAGGCGCTGCTGGCGCGCCTGTGTCAGCCGGTTCAAATAGGCCTGCATACGGTCCAGCTCGGCAGGGTCGCGTTGGTTGAGCAACAGCTTGAGCTGGGGCGTAGGCCCTAGCCGATAGAGCGCGGCGAGTTGCTGCCCGAGCGCTTGATACTGAGCTTCCCGTTCGCTCTGCAAGCGTTCGCGGTGCTGACGTAATTGGGTGGTCTCGTCATTGAGCTGGCGCCGCTCCGCCTGAAGCTGGTCCAGCCGCTGGTGGGTCTGGGCGAGCTCGGTTTCCACCGCCTTTAGCTCGCGTTGAGCGCTATCGCGAGCTTGGCCGGTCGCGCTGAGCCGCTCGGCCATGGCGTCGATCTCCTGCCCGAGCGCATCGAGCTGCTCACGAGCAGCGCGTTCGTCCGGCTGCGCCAAGGCGGGCTGCTGGCCCAAGGCCAGCAGCAGAGTGGCAAGGGCGAGTGGTCGCCACATGGGCATTACGTGAAGCGCAGCAGCGGCGTGCCGGTCATCGCCTCAGGCTGTGGTTGATTCATCATGGTCAGCAGCGTGGGGGCCAGGTCGCACAGGCGGCCGTCGTCGAGTTCTGCCGCCCGCTCTCCCACGTACACCAGCGGCACCACAAACGTGGTGTGAGCGGTTTGCGGGGCGCCGGTTTCCGGGTGGACCATCTGTTCGGCATTGCCGTGGTCGGCGGTAATCAGGCAGGCTCCACCCGCGCGCTCGATTGCTTCCACCACGCGGCCAACGCAAATGTCGACGGTCTCGATCGCTTTCACGGCAGCGTCGAAATCCCCGGTGTGGCCGACCATGTCGCCATTGGCGTAGTTGCACACCATGAGATCGAAACGGCCGCTATCGATGGCCTCCACAAGCTTGTCGGTAATCTCGAACGCGCTCATTTCCGGCTTTTCGTCGTAGGTTTTCACGTCGCGGGGGGAAGGCACCAAGATGCGCTCTTCGCCTTCGTATTCGGCTTCGTTACCGCCGGAGAAGAAGAATGTCACGTGGGGGTACTTCTCTGTTTCGGCAATGCGCAGCTGGGTGAGGCCACGCTTGGCCACCACTTCGCCTAGGGTGTCGGTGAGGTCGGTAGGCGGAAACGCCGCAGGGGCATCGATGTCGGCGGCGTATTGGGTCATCATCACCAACCCATCGCCCGCCAGCGTTGGGCGCACCTGACGCTCGAAGCCGTCGAAGTCTGCCTCGGTGAAGGCGCGAGTGAGTTCGCGGGCGCGGTCGGAGCGGAAGTTCAGGAACAAGGCGGCGTCGCCATCCTGTAACGTCACGGCGTTACCGTTGCCCGGTACGCGCGTGGCGGCGACGAACTCATCGGTTTCGCCGCGTTCGTAGGCGTCACGCAGGCCGCTTTCCGCGCTGGTGGCGGTGTACTCCGCGTGGCCGTCGGTGAGCAGGCGGTAGGCTTGCTCGACGCGTTCCCAGCGGTTGTCGCGGTCCATGGCGAAGAAGCGGCCAATGATGGACGCGACAAAGCCGTTATCGGCACCGACCAGTTCTGCTAGACGGGCGTTGGCGCGCTCGATAGACGCCAGCGCGCTTTGCGGCGGCATGTCCCGGCCATCTAGAAAGGCGTGTACATAAATGCGCTGGGCACCGCGTCGCGCCGCCAGCTCGGCCATGGCGATAAAGTGGTCTTCGTGGCTGTGCACGCCGCCGGGTGAGAGCAGGCCGAGCAGATGCACGGCACGGCCATTGGCGACCGCGTCGTCGATGGGCTTGGTGAGCACCTCGTTGGTGTCCAGGTCACCCTCTTCGATGGCTTTGGTGATGCGCGTGAAGTCCTGGTAAACGATACGCCCGGCACCCAGGTTCATATGGCCGACTTCGGAGTTGCCCATCTGGCCGTCGGGTAGCCCCACATGACGGCCATCGGTATGCACGAAGGCGTGGGGGCGGTTGGCCCATAGCGCGTCCATCACCGGCGTATTGGCCGCTGCCACGGCGTTGTGAGCACTATCGGGGTTGTGGCCGTAGCCGTCTAGGATGATCAGCGCCACGGGGCGCGGTGCAGGTGATGCCATGAAAGAATCCCTCGTTTGTGGGTCAGCCAAGCGACGTGAGGTACTGTTTGAAACGCTGGTGAGGCCAGCTCCGCCAGTTTTCAGACAACACCTGATAATCGGGGTCGCGACAGGCGCGCGCTTGGGGCATCATAACGCAGGCAGCCGTCGGGCGTCATGGCCTGCGCGGTATGCCCTGTGACGTGTATACTTGTCGCGTTTCTGAGGGCGGTGACGCCGCTTTTTTCTGCATAGACCAAGAGATTGTGTTCGCGATGATCGATCAGCTGTTCGAATTCGTAATGAACCACCCCCTTCTCGTAGGGGTATTTTTGCTGGTGCTCATAGCGTGGATCGTTTACGAAACGCGCAGCGCCTCCTCGAATGCGGTGTCCTCTACCCAGGCCACGCAGCTCATCAACCGCGAAGACGCGGTGGTGCTGGACATCCGTGAGAGCAAAGACTTCAAAGCCGGCCACATCGCAGGCGCTCGTAACATTCCCCAAAGCAGCCTGGATAGCCGCATGAACGAGCTGGAGAAAGTGAAGAGCCAGCCGATCATCGTGGTGTGCAAGCATGGCCAAAGTTCTGGCGCTGCCCAGGCAAAGCTTGCCAAAGCCGGGTTTGAGCGGGCAATGAAGCTGCGCGGCGGCATGATGCAGTGGCAGGCGGATGGCCTTCCGGTGGTCAAGAAGTAAACGAGAGCATACGTCGCGGTAACGCCGCACCCCTTTTTAATGGATGAACAATCAGGAGTATCCCATGGCGGAAGATAACAACACCCCGCAGGCAGGCGCCGCAGAAGGCGAAAAGCCTCAGCTGAAATTCTCGTTACAGCGTATTTACGTGAAAGACATTTCTTTCGAAGCGCCGAACTCTCCATCCGTGTTCAAGCAAGCGTTCAAGCCGAAGGTCAACCTGGACCTCAATACCACCAGCCAGAAAGTGGCCGACGACCAGTATGAAGTCGTGGTGAAAGTGACCGCACAGGTCAACGACAGCGAAACCGGCACTACCTCGTTCTTGGCGGAAGTCGAGCAGGCGGGCCTGTTCCGTATTTCGGGCATCGAAGGCGCACAGCTCGAGCAAACCTTGGGTGCATTCTGCCCCAACCTGCTGTTCCCGTACGCCCGTGAGTGCGTTGATAACCTCGTCAACCGTGGTGGCTTCCCGCCGCTGATGCTGGCGCCGGTCAACTTCGAAGCCATGTACGCTCAGCGCAAGCAGCGCGAAGCGCAGCAGGCCAGCCAAGCGGCTGAGAACACGCACTAACCCATGTCGGACACGCTGACCGCCGCCGACTGGCAGGCCCAACACGGTAAAATGCCCCGCCTGTATGTGCCTGCCGAGTTAGCCGCGGGCACGACGCTGTCACTCCCTGACGGCCCGGCCAAGCACGTGACCCGCGTACTGCGCATGGGTGAAGGCGCGCCGCTGATCGTATTCGATGGTAGTGGGCACGAGGCGGGCGTGCGGTTAGCCGAGGTGAGCCGCAAGCAGACGACCGTGACCGTGGAAGCGGTATGGGCGGGTAGCGGCGAGTCACCGCTGGCGGTGCATCTTGGGCAAGCGATTTCCAAGGGCGATCGCATGGATTACGCCATTCAAAAAGCCGTCGAACTCGGAGTGGCGGCGATTACCCCGCTCTATACCGAGCGGGGCGATGTGCGTTTGAAAGGCGACCGTGAAGAAAAGAAGCTGGCGCATTGGCAGGCCGTGGCGGCCAGCGCCTGCGAGCAGAGCGGCCGGGCAGTAGTGCCGCCTGTTCACCCCCCGCAGACGTTAGGCGAGTGGCTGGCCGAGCGCCAAGAGCCGCTGCGCTTGATGTTGCATCTAGCGACGGGTAACGGCTTTGCTCAGTCAGAGCGGCCTACGTCCGCCGCGCTGCTGATCGGTCCGGAAGGCGGGCTGAGCGACACGGATATTCAGGCTGCGACGGCCAGCCACTTCACGCCTCTCACCCTGGGGCCGCGAGTTCTGCGCACCGAAACCGCTCCCGTTGTTGCGCTCACGCTCTTGCAGCACCACTTCGGCGATTTGTAAGCGCTCACTATCGAACCGCTGCCGTCTTTGCTGCGGCAGCGGTTTTTTGTATCCGGCGCTCGCGTCACTCGACGCCGCTTTGCCTTGCTTTGGCAAGGTACCATAATGAAGATCTACTTCCTGTAAGGACGGCACCCATGGTCCGTGAATCACACGCCACCCCTCGATCTGTCAGCGATGCGTCTGCCCAACTGGGCGATGTGGCCTATTTAACCGTGACGGCGGTGAACAGCACCGGGGCGTTTTTGCGTTGGGGGCAGCCCAAAGACGTGCTGCTCCCTTATAGCGAGCAGCGCTTTCGCCCCGACCCCGGCAAGCGGGTGCTGGTGATGCTGTATAGCGACGACCAGGGGCGACCGGTTGCTACCATGCGACTCGACCGTTTCCTAACGGACGACGCCTGGGCGTTAGAGAAAGGCGACGAAGTCGATGTGGTGGTGGCCGACCGCACGGATTTAGGCATGAAAGTGGTGGTCAATCACCGCTACTGGGGGCTGATCTACCAAGACGACATCACTCAGCCGTTGCGCCGTGGGCAGTCGCTAAAAGGCTTTGTGAAACAGCGCCGCGAGGATGGCCGCGTGGATATTTCGCTGCTACCGCCCGGCGCCGCACGTCTGGACGTGGTGGGTGACAAAGTGCTAAAGGCGCTGCGCGAAAGCGGTGGCTATTTACCGCTAGGCGATAAAAGTTCGGCGCACGATATCAAAACGCGACTAGGGGTGAGCAAAAGCGCCTATAAACAGGCGATTGGCCGACTCTATAAACAGCAGTTGATCACCCTGGCGCCGGATGCGATCCGCCTGGTACCCGGTGCGCTCTCCGATACGTCGGATACCTAGCCGCGGTTGGAGCCGTGCCTGCAGTGCGGCATACTGATGACCTATTGATCCTGCATGGACTGTATTTCGATGAGCCAATCAACGTTGCATCTCGGTGTGGTGATGGATCCCATCAGCGACATCGCGTACAAGAAAGACACCACCTTAGCCATGCTCTGGGCCGCCCAAGAGCGCGGCTATACGCTCCACTACATGGAGCAGGACGATCTTTTCTTGCAGGCGGGTAAGGCCTATGCGCAGATGCGTCCTCTCACCGTGCACCGCAACCCTGAACACTGGTACGACCTAGGCGAAGCGACTCAACGCCCGTTGGCCGAGCTGGACGTAGTGCTGATGCGAAAAGACCCGCCGGTGGATGCCGAATTCATCAACGCGGTACACCTGCTGGGCTTTGCCGAGCGTGAGGGCGTGCTGGTGGTGAACCCCACCGCCGCGCTGCTGCAGTGTAACGAAAAGCTCTTTGCTCAGCAGTTTCCCCAGTGCTGCGCGCCGACGGTCGTCGCCAGCCGCGATGACGTGCTACGCGCCTTTCATGCCGAGCATGGCGATGTGATCTTCAAGCCGCTCGACGGCATGGGCGGCACGGGGATTTTTCATATTGGCCCCGAGGGCCGCAACATTGGCGCGGTGATCGAACAATTGACCCTACGCGGTCAGCGCCAAATCATGGCCCAGCGCTACCTGCCGGACATCAAGGATGGCGACACGCGGATTCTCTTGGTCGATGGCGAGCCGGTGCCCTACGGGCTGGCGCGCATCCCATCGGCGGGCGAAACCCGTGGCAACCTGGCCGCAGGCGGGCGCGGCGTGAGCCGTGAACTGACCGAACGCGACCACTGGCTGATTCAACAGGTGCAGCCGATGATTCGTGAGAAAGGCCTGATGTTCGTCGGCCTGGACGTGATTGGCGACTACATCACGGAAATCAACGTGACGAGCCCTACCTGCGTTCGTGAAATCGACGATCAGCGTGGCACCGACATTTCCGGAATGCTGCTGGACGCGATCGAGCGTCGTCTGGCTTAACCGGTCACGGCGCACCCGCCCTATGACGCGAGGCTTGCCGAACCATCGGCAAGCCATAGGAGACGCATGCAAAGTTTAAAGCACCATTTTTTGATGGCGATGCCCCATTTGGAAGACCCCAACTTCGCGGGCAGCCTGATCTATCTATGTGATCACGACCACAACGGTTGCATGGGCGTGATTGCCAACCGCCCAATGGACATCACGCTAGATGCGCTGTTCGAGCAGCTTTCACTAGGAGGCGACGATAGCCCGCATCGCAATGCGCCCGTCTACTACGGCGGCCCGATGCATAAGGATCGTGGCTTCATCCTCCACATGGGAGATAGCCAAGCGTGGGATTCCAGCATCCAGGTGGAGGACGGTATCGCGCTGACGACCTCCATGGATATTCTGCAAGCCTTGGCAGACGGTACCGGCCCCGAACACTTCCTGGTCTGTTTAGGCTGCGCGGGGTGGGACGTGGGGCAGTTGGAAGAGGAACTCAAAGAGAACGCTTGGCTGACCGTCGAAGGCCAGGGCAGCGTGCTGTTCGATACGCCTCCTGCAGAGCGGCTAGCGGCAGCGGCCGGTATTTTGGGTGTCGATCTCAATTTGATGACGCGCAACGCGGGTCATGCATGACCTGTGTGGAGAAGACCTAGCATGGCAGAGCAAGGGCAGCGTCTCATCTTGGCCTTCGATTTCGGTACGCGCCGTATTGGGGTCGCCGTGGGTAACGAGTTGCTCCACAGTGCCCGTGAGTTGCCGCCGCTGACGGCGCGGGATGGTATACCCGATTGGCATTTGGTCACGCGTCTCATCGAAGAGTGGCAGCCAGACCTATTCGTCGTCGGCTTGCCGCTCAATATGGACGGCACCGAGTCATTGATGAGCACCCGCGCCCGCAAATTTGGCAATCGCTTGCACGGCCGTTATGGGAAGCCCTGTGAAATGGTCGATGAGCGGGGCTCGACGCGCGAGGCCAAGCAGATTGCGCGTGCGGCGGGCCACCGAGGCAACTACCGAGAAGAGAGCGTGGATGGCATCGCCGCTGTACTGATTTTGGAAGGTTGGTTTGCCCACCAGGAAGGCCTTCCCGGTGGGCGCAGCGCGTACTGATCCAGCACAGTATTAACGATCGAGCGTGCCGGTTTGAGTGGGCACGAACCAGCGGACAGGTCGGAGGTCTTTCTCGATCAGGTCATCCACCTTGAGCAGCGTGGCAAAAATCGCCATCCGCATGGGGATGCCATTATCGGTTTGGCGGAAAATCGCCAACCGCGGGTCGCCGTTCAAATCGACGTTCAAATCATTGGCGCCAGGGCGGCTATCGCGGGGCAGCGGGTGCATTACGATCGTGCTTTGACTGCAGCGCTGGTCAAGAAAATCGCGGTTGACCATAAAGTCATCGGAAAGCCCCTGGAAGCTCTCGTTCATTTCATCTGTAAAGCGCTCTTTCTGAATGCGGGTGGTGTACACCACATCTAAATCGGCAAAGTCACTGGCCAATGAGTCGCGTTGCTCAATGCGATGCCCGCGAGAAGCCACTAGATCAATTAAGTAGGAAGGCATCTCCAACCCTGGTGGCGACACCAGCGTAATGCGCAGCGGGTCATAGAGTGACAGCAGCTTAATCAGCGAATGCACCGTACGCCCATATTTCAAATCACCGGTTAGCAGAATGTGCGCCCCACTCAAGCGCTTACCCAGCCGCTGGAACTCCTTGTCGATGGTATAAAGATCCAGCAGTGCCTGGCTGGGGTGTTCGCCTGGGCCATCGCCACCGTTAATGACGGGGACATGGGTGGCGGCGGCGAATTCGGCTACCGAACCTTGGTCTGGGTGACGCATCACGATCGCATCGCAGTAGCCGCTCATGACACGGCTGGTGTCGTAAAGCGACTCGCCCTTGGCCATGGACGAGAAGGTAAAGCCTGTGGTGTCGCACACGCTTCCCCCCAGTCGGCAGAACGCGGCATTAAAGCTCACCCGTGTGCGAGTGCTCGCTTCAAAAAACAGGTTGCCCAGCACGGCCCCTTCCAACACCCTCGTCACCTGGCGGCGACTAGCAATCGGCTCCATGCGTGCCGCCACGCGTAATAAGTGATCAACGCTCTCGCGGTTTAATGAATCGACGGTTAATAGGTGCTGGCTCATCATGGACCTCATCATAAGTGGGCGTGGGTGAAGGTGGCCGCTGTATTAAGGCGCTAAGTGTAACCGCCAATCCAGACGTGCCGAAGCGGTTTCCGCTATCCAATATAAGTGGGCAGATGTTCTGGCCGAGACTTTTTTCGACTATTTGATAATTAGCTCTTGCCAACCCGGCTTTGAACCCGTAAAGTACGCATCCGCTGCCGGGGACGCCAAGCGTTACCAGCGGTGAATGAGGTTAAAAACCTCTGGTTTGTCAGGAAGTTAGCACCGTCTCGTTATTGATTGGATCGCTCGCTTCACTCGCTG
>NZ_JAMXRX010000005.1:0-329289 GCF_024124605.1 Halomonas sp. CnH100-B
ATCAATGCGGTTCTTGCCTGTGACCGAGGCCACAGAAGCGAACCAAACTTGGCTCAAGGGTCAAACGAATTCATTCATTAGGCCGAAGCCTATTTGACGAGTCGCTTGCCTTGATAATAGGTGATGAGTCACCCTCATCGGCAAGCGCCCACATGAATTACCTGATCAAATTGTTAAAGAGCTTTCGAATGGCGTTGCCGTTCGATGTGGTGCGTATTTTACGCATATAACGTCGCGCGTCAACACCTTTTTTTCAAAGCATCCGTTACGCAGCCGTTAATCGCTTGAGAAGCTCTTCACGACGCTGTTCGCTGACAAAAGCTTCTTCAATCGCATTACGATTGAGCATACGAAACGTGTCTTCTTTCCAACCAAACGCCTGAGCACATGCCATGTGGTTTTCCAACAGACCACCGCCAAAGTAAGCAGGATCGTCGGAGCTAATGGTGACTTTCAGCCCTTCTGCCAATAGCCGGGGTAACGGATGGTCACTTAATTGATCAACGACTTTCAAGCTGACGTTGGACAACGGGCACACCGTCAAGACCGTTTGCTGATCACGCAGGCGCTTGACTACATCGTTACTTTCCAAGCAGCGAACGCCGTGATCGATACGCTGCACGTCCAGCAGGTCGAGAGCGTCTGCGATGTATTCGGCGGGGCCCTCTTCACCGGCATGAGCAACGCGCACTAGCCCCAATTCCTTGGCACGGGCGAACAGAGCCTGGAATTTAGCAGGAGGATGATCGCGCTCCGCGCTATCCAGCCCAATGGCGTCAAGGAACTTCCAGTAAGGAGAGGCCTGCTCGAGTACATGCAACGCTTCTTCGGCGGGACGGTCACGCAAAAATGCCATGATCATTCCAACCGTCAAGTCCAGCGTAGCTTCGGCATCCTCTTTCGCACGAAGCAGGCCAGCCATGACGACTTCTAGCGGGACGCCACGCTGGAGGTGCGCCTGTGGGTCGAAATGCATGTCGATATGCATGACACCTTCGCTACGGGCGCGCTTGAAATAATCCATGGCAAGGTCATAAAAGTCCTGTTCGTTACGCAGCACGTTCATGCCTTGATAGTACAGATCTAAAAACCCCTGAAGATCTTGAAAGTCGTAAGCAGCTTTTGCTTCCTCGACAGAGGCATAAGGAAGCTCGATACCGTTACGAGCCGCCAAGGTAAACATGAGCTCAGGCTCAAGGGAACCTTCAATATGCAAGTGGAGCTCGACTTTGGGAAGTTGGCGTAAAAACTCATTCATACTGGGCTCCTGCTTGCGGATAGGTTGACGAGGTAGTATCGATAAATAGCCGCCCTCCATCAAGGTGCCAGCACGCTTCCACCCCTGGTAAAAGCGCGGCGTCATCTACTTGATGGACAAAGAAAATCACCGTCCGACCTACGAGCCAGTGATCTAACGCCGTCGCCAAATGCCTGGCGGTGCGCGCATCCACGCCCGCAAACGGTTCATCCAATAGCACAACCGACGGGTCACGTAGCAGTAACCTGGCTAACGCCACTCTACGCGCTTGACCGCCAGAAAGCTGCTGACCTTTCTCTCCTACGTGGGTCAACAATTCTTTGGGCTGCTGCCTCACCCAGTCCTCCAGGGCAACCATGGCCAGCACATGCCACAACTCATCATCGGTTGCGCTGGTTTTCGCCATACGCAAATTCGCTTCTAACGTGCCATCGAATAGATCCGTTTGCTGGGTTAAAAGAACGAAATGCTCTGCCCTGCTCTCTACGGAAACACGATGAGGGGAGATACCGGCCATACTGACCGCACCTTGCGTCGGGGCTATACGTCCCATCAACATGCTAGCTAACGTCGACTTACCGGACCCCGAGACGCCGGTAATCACCACACGCGATTGCGGGCGAAGTGTGGCATGGACGCCCGACAGCGCGGGATAGGCCGCGCCAGGGTAAACGTAATGCACTGAGTCGAGCTGGATGACGTACTCGCCAGCATTTGATGGCAAACGCTGCACGCCCTGCCCAGGCGCCTCCTTTTTGAGCGCATTTAAACGCTGAACAGCAGCATAACTCGCGCCGAGCTTCAAGAACGCAGAAGGAAGCAGTGCAAACACTTCGTTAATGCCTAGTACGGCAATAACTGCCATCACGGCAATAGGCCCAACGACCGCTTCTGCTGAGAGTGCTAGGCTGCCCAGCCACAGCGTCGCTATGAGTAAAAGACCAGTGACCGCGGAAACAAATGCATTACCCAGGGCTGATTTCAAGACGAGACGGCGCTGATTCGTCATGGCCTCCACTTCATGCGAGTGCACTTTCTGACGGTGCCAAGCGACCGTCTGATAACTCAGCAGCTCCGCAGATGCTTGTATCTGATCCAGTACCAGCCGGCGCAGCTCTTCCTGATCACTGACTTGCTGGTAACTATTGGCGAAGCCGAGCCAACCAAAGCCAAAAGTCACCCCCCCCCAAAGAAGCGTCAATACGAACGCTATCGCGATGCCGGCAGCGGGCAGCCATATCGCAATGAATCCCGAGACCATCAAGATCGTGAGCAGCGCGGCTACCGGTGGAATCAAGCACCGTAGGTAGAGATTGTCGAGCTGATCGATATCAGCCGTGAGGCGACTCAACCACTCGCTGACTCGGCGACGCTTGAGGGTTGCATCATCCAACCCCGTCAAGTCGCCAAACACGCGATAGCGCAAATCAGCCAGCAGCGTAAGCACGGTGTTATGGTTATGAAGCCGCTCGATGTAGCGCGCCACGGTTCTCAGCAACGCAAAAAAACGAATACCCCCACCAGGGACGTAGACATCCAACGAGGAGGGCAGGCCCGCTGCCAAAGCGATGCCCGCTAGGGCACAGGAGACAATGAACCACCCGGAAAGCCCTAGCAGCGACAACCCCGCGAGCAAGGTAATCCATACCAGCAGCGCCCCCAGCCAAAACGCCTGACGACGGCGAAGCAGCAGGCTGAGCCAGGGCGCAACGTCACGATACAGTTGCTTCATGGAGTCACCTCCACTAGCTGACCAGAGCGGCACACAAAATGACGATTGGCCACTGACACCACTGCGGGATGATGCGTCGCCATGACCAGCGTACGCCCCTCTTTTGCCCACTCCAGCAGCGCCCGAATGACTGCGCCTTCCGTTTCTGCATCCAAACTCGCTGTCGGCTCATCGAGCAAAATGAGCTGGGCATGGCTAAGATAAACACGCGCCAGCGCAAGCCGTTGCGCTTGACCACCGGAAAGGCCAACGCCGCGCTCACCCACCGTGGTAGCCAGGCCATGGGGCAAGCTAGCCAAGAGATCACCAAGCCCGGCCCGCTCTAGCGCTTCGATGAGTCGAGCATCGTCTGCATCAGGCGAGGCCATGCGTAGATTATCCGCCAGGGAACCTTGCAAAATGCAGGGTGATTGGTCCAGCCAAGCAATGGGTATCGAAGTGTCGATACGGCACTCCCCACGATCTGGTGCCATGAACCCCGCCATGAGCGCCAGCAACGAGGACTTACCGCTCCCCGACTCACCGGTCAATACCGCCACGTCGCCAGCCCGCAGCGTCATGCTGACACGGCTTAAAACCGTCGAACGTTCTACATAACGAATATCGACACCCTCGAGCGCCACAATCACCCCCACCTCTGTAGGCGGCTTCGACGGTGATGCGACGCGACTAGGTTCGTTTAGGATGGCCACCAAACTTTCGGCTGAACCCAGGGCAGCAGCACGATCGTGATAATGCTGTGAAAGCGTTCTCAAGGGCTGAAAAAACTCTGGCGCTAGAAGAAGCACCGCCAACCCGCTGAAGAGTGTCAACTGGGGCGACGGCCCGTAATCGATATACCCCAGCAGACCGAAGCCGACGTACATGGCCACGACGGCAATGGCCACGGAAGCAAAAAACTCCAGCACGGCCGATGACAAGAACGCCAAACGCAGCGTCCGCATACTGAGCCTTCGGTAGTGATCGGTGGCGTACCATACGTCTTGCTGGGCCGCCTTGGTATGCCCGAACAGCTGAAGCGTCGTCATTCCACGCACACGGTCGATGAAGTGCGCCGATAGACGAGAAACGGCCATGAATTGATCGCGATTCATACGCTCGGCCCCCATACCGACCAACGCCATGAACAGCGGGATCAGCGGTGCAGATAGCAATAAGAAAACGGCAACCAAGTAATCCAGCCCAACGACGACCCCTAGGATAATCAGTGGCAAAACCACCACGATTCTTAGCTGCGGGTAGAAACGGGCGAAGTAGCCATCCAAGGCCTCGATATGCTCAACCGACTGAGTAGCCAACGCACCGCTTTGCTGACGCGTCAGCCACACCGGACCAAGCGCCGAGATTTTATCGAGAAGGGTTTGCCTGGCGTACTGGCGAATGCGAAGGCTTGCTTTGGCGCTGCACATTTCCTGCAGCGCCTGGAACAAAGAGCGAAGTAAGACAACGGCCACGAGGCCTGCCAATGGGGTGATCAGTGACCAAGGGGAGCGGCCTGCAATGACCAATTGATCGATAAGCCAAGCAAGCCCCACCACCAGCAGGACCGTTTGTACGCCTGCCAACACTCCCCACATTGCAGCCCACGTCAGTTGATTCCGCTCGCGCTTGGCAAGCTGATTGAGCCAATGGCGCGGCGTCATGACCTCCACCGTTTCTACTTCGGGAGGATGGTCTGTCATAGCGTTAGTGATACCCCTCGCCAACACGCACCTTGCCGCGGAACACCCAATAGGTCCATGCGGTGTAGGCCAGGATGATCGGAATAACGAACAGCACGCCAATTAGCAAAAATAGCTGTGATTCTGGCGCTGACGCAGCATCCCAAAGCGTGTAATTGGGCGGCACGATGACCGGCCACTTACTGACGATCAGCCCCAAGTAGGTAAACACGTAGATACCGATCGTCGCGACGAAAGGAATGCCCTCATCACGGCGTTTGACGGACCGATACACCATAAAGGCCGAAAAGAGCGCAAGCGCCGGGAAAATCCAGATCAGTTGAAGGTTGCCAAACCAACGCTCCCACACCACCGGATTCACAAACGGCGTCCAAATGCTAATGATCGCGAACACACCCAGCACCAGCACCAGCAGCATAGGAGTGATCTTATAGGCCCAATCTTGAATGTGCCCTTCCGACTTAAGGATCAACCAGGTCGCACCAAGCAGCGCATAGCCCGCCATCAAACCCAGTCCCGTGAGCACTGAGAACGGCGTCAACCAGTCGAAAGCACCACCCACGAAGGCAAAGTTTTCGACGCGGAAGCCTTGAATGTACGCCCCTACGACGGCCCCTTGGGCAAACGCCGCCACGCCAGACCCCCAGCTGAAGGCACGGTTCCACCAGCGGCGGTTACGACGCGACTTGAAGCGAAACTCAAATGCGACGCCGCGGAAAATCAGCCCGGCCAGCATCAAGAAAACACCGATATAGAGCGCTGGCAAAAAGACCGAATACACCAGCGGGAAGGCGCCGAGCAGGCCAGCGCCCCCCAGTACTAGCCACGTTTCGTTGCCGTCCCATACGGGGGCCACCGAGTTCATCATGACATCACGAGAATCTTCATCCGGGGCGAAGGGGAACAGTATCCCCAAGCCCAGATCGAAACCATCCATCAACACGTACATCATGATGCCGAAGCCAATGATGCCCGCCCAAATTAGCGTTAAATCAAACATTTCCATGTTTAGCTCCTTACCGGATCGACATCATCGTCAAAAGGCGTATGCGCAGCAGAGAACGGACGCATGGGACGCTTGAAGTTCTCGCTGGTAGTGTCTTGTTCCTCTTCGGGCAGCATGCCGTTGCGCACCACACGCGTGAGGTAGTAGATACCGGCGTAAAACACGACCGCGTATACCGCCACGTAACCAATCAGAGTGAACAGTGCCATCGGCCCGGTTAGCGAAGGCGTCAGACCTTCGGCATGGGTCATCATGCCGTAAACCAACCACGGCGCACGGCCAGATTCAGTGACGATCCAACCTGCCAACACGGCGGCAAACGGCATCGGAATCATGCACACCAGCGCTTTCAAGTAACCATTATGTTCATACACCTTGCCTTTGCGCCGCATCAATAAACCGACGAAGGCCGTGGCAATCATCAATAAGCCGATCCCCACCATCACACGGAAAGCCCAGAAAACGATGATCACCGGCGGCTGCTCGTCGGGCGCTGCTTCGCTGACACCTGGAATCACACCATCGGGGGAGTGAGTCAGGATCATGCTCGCCAAATTCGGGATACCAATCTCAAAATGGTTGGTTTGTGCCTCTTGGTCGGGAATGGCAAACAGCAGCAACGGGACGTTGCCAGACGTTTCCCAATGCCCTTCCATTGCTGCCACCTTAGTGGGCTGATGCTCCAGCGTGTTGAGGCCATGGAAGTCCCCCACCACTGCTTGAGCAGGCGCCAGGAACAGCAACAGCCACAAACACATGGAGAGCGCGCGACGGTTGGCTTCCGGGTCGCGTCCACGCAGCAGGAACCAAGCGCTGACCCCGGCCACCACGAAACCACCGGTCAAGAACGACGCCATGGCCATGTGAGCAAAGCGGTACGGGAAAGAAGGGTTGAAGATGGCCTCAGACCAAGAGAGCACGTGGAAGCGATTATCGATCAGCTCCACGCCTGCCGGGGTATGCATCCAGCTGTTAGCGGACAAAATCCAGAAGGAAGAGATAAACGTGCCAACAGCCACCATGATAGCCGCAAACAAGTGCACTCCTTGCGGGACCTTACCGCGACCGAAGAGAAGCACACCAAGGAAAGCCGCTTCCAAGAAGAACGCGGTCACGACTTCATAGCTCAGCACTGGCCCCAAGAAGTTGGAGGCGGCCTGAGAGAAATTGCTCCAGTTGGTGCCGAACTGGAAGGACATCACGATGCCCGAGACGACACCCATACCGAAGACCACGGCAAACACCTTGGTCCAGAACAGCGATAGGCGGTCCCACGCAGGATTGCCGGTCTTGAAGTACAGCCCGTGGAGCAGCGCAATGTAAGACGCTAGGCCAATGGTAAAGACTGGAAAGATCGCATGAAACGATACAACGAAGGCGAACTGTATTCGCGATAGTACTAAGGGGTCGAGTTCCATCACACTCTCCTAAGACCTGAGTTGGTATCCCGTCAATGGGTGTCACAAGCTTAGTTGAGCCTTAATGGCGCTGCATTTTAGTTATAAGCACTAAGCTTATTCTTTACATGAGTTGTAGTTTACCGCTTCGACCATCGTTATACAGCGATAGTTTGCCTGAAAAGCTGTGTCGCATTGACGCACACTCTCCAGGCAACTTCCGTTATTCGACACTTAAGACATGACTACGACGCTGACCATATAGGCGGTGTAGGCAATGAACATGGAAAACAGCACACCCCCCTCAACACGATTAATGCGCCGCGGGCGACCACGCCAAGAGAACGCAAACAGCACCATGATGAGTGTCATGACCGTCATCACGCCCCAATCACGCACCAGCACTTCCCGCCCCGCTTCGATCGGTACGATGACCCCTGCCAAACCGACCACGGCCATACTGTTGAACAGGTTCGAGCCCACTACGTTACCCAACACCATATCGTGTTCGTTACGGCGCAGCGCACTGATTGACGAGGCCAGCTCCGGTAGCGATGTACCCACCGCGACGACGGTCAAACCGATGATCAAATCACTGACCCCAAACCCTACCGCAATTTCGACGGCGCCCCACACCAGCAGGCGAGAGCTGGCAATCAACAGCACCAAACCAATCAGCGTCCACATGATGGATTTACCACGGGACATCGGTTTGCTATCCAGGCTTTCGGTCACTTCTGCCATCAGCGGGTCATCCTGCTGACCGCGCGAGCTGATGATGCTGGCCGTGATGAAGACGCCCAACCCCACCAGCAGCAAGGCCGCTTCGATGCGCGATATCCAGCCATCAAGCAGCATGTAACCCGTTACCAGCATGACGATGACGAGTAGCGGCATCTCTTTGCGAATCACGCTCGAATGAACGGCCAAAGGTGCCATCAGCGCGACGAAACCGAGCACCAGCCCCATATTGGCAATGTTGGAACCGTAAGCATTACCCACCGCCAAGCCCGGGTTGCCTTGCATGGCCGCCAACACCGACACCATCATTTCCGGTGCCGACGTACCAAAGCCGATCACTAGCATCCCTATCAGCAGAGGCGATAACCCCAACCAGCGAGACGTCGCCGCAGCGCCATCGATGAATTTCTCTGCACTCCATATCAGCAGGACCAAGCCCGCGACCACAGCAAGAAAGGCGAGTAACATTTCAGTTCCTTAATGTCATAATGTTAGGCACTATCGCGGCTGCATCCTTGTCTAACTAGCCTCTTCGGTCAAGCGCTGTTTGCATGCGCCCTTCCCGTTTCCTAGGTTGACATAAGCAACGCCCCATCGTATTGGTTCTAACCGCATTATGCACAGAGAGTTTGCTGTTGCCCCATTACTCCTTTATGAAACGGCCATCGCTGCCGGTTAAGACGCCCGAGGTAGATTGTTTCCCGCCTGAGACCCGCACTCAGCGACGGCGTCTGCGCGCTTGTCATGAGTGTGACTGGGTGTCTGCCCTGCCGCCGCTCAATTCGGGTGAGAAAGCCACTTGCCCGCGCTGCTCGCATGTATTGGTCAAGCGTCACCGCTATCCCGCCCAGCGCAGCATGGCGCTGGCGTTGGCCTCATTGATCGCACTGATGGTGGCGATCTCGTTTCCATTCGTCAGCTTCAGTGTCAGCGGAGTAGGCAATCGAATCGAACTGTCGCAAACCGCCACGACGCTCATCGAATTTCACCAACCCATCGTCGCTATTGCGGTGATGATGACGATCATCGTCCTGCCCGCCGTCTATCTGGTGGGGGTGGTATGGTTACAGTTTGGCCTTTTGCGTGCACGCCCCATGCCGTTTAGCCGCGACATCGCCCGCTCTTTGGCTCACCTGAACCCGTGGATGATGGCGGATGTTTTCATCATTGGCGCATTGGTCAGTCTGATCAAAGTAGCGGGCATGGCGCAAATCGAGCTGGGCATTTCGTTTTGGGCGTTCTGTCTGTTTGGAATTTTGCTGTTGATGACGGTGCAGTCCATCGATGGCGATTGGATGTGGTTCTCCCTCGAAGGTGAGCCACTCGCCCCCGAGGGAACGCTAACTGGTACGACCGCTGCCAGCCAAGGCGTCACTGGCTGCCCCACCTGTGGTTTGATCAATCGCACCGAACACGGCAAGAAGCGCTGTTTGCGCTGTCATGAAAAACTGCATACGCGGCTGCCTCACAGCTTGCAGCGCACGTGGGCACTGCTGTTCGCTGCCACGGTCATGTATCTGCCGGCTAACCTGTACCCCATCATGACCACCACGAGCTTGGGTAACGCCACGCCGTCCACGATCATCGGCGGGGTGGTACAACTCATCCAAATGGGGTCATGGCCGGTGGCCGCTGTCATATTCGTGGCCAGCGTCATCGTCCCAGTGGGCAAATTGGTGGCCCTGGCTTGGCTCTGCCTGATGCTGAAACGCAGCAATGACCTCAATGCCCAGAGCCGCACCCGTCTTTACCGATTGACGGAATTCATTGGACGCTGGTCTATGGTTGACGTATTTGTCGTAGCCATTTTGGTTGCCCTCATTCGTGCCGGGTCGTTGATGTCGATTACGCCAGGGCCTGCTGCCCTTGCGTTTGGTGCAGTCGTCGTGCTCACGATGCTGGCGGCCATGACGTTCGACCCCCGTTTGATATGGGATACTCATACTCCACGCCCTCTTCGCCGTAAAACGGCCACCAAGGAACCTGTTGATGGCTAACGATTCAACGCCTCAGAACACACCTGACACCGACAATGGCGAATTACACAAAGCGAAATCCTCGCCACAAACGCGCCTATCCCCCATTTGGATCGTGCCGCTGGTCGCCGTCATCATCGGCCTATGGCTGGTGTACGATAATTACTCGAGTCGCGGCACGCTGGTCACACTTACCATGGAAAGTGCCGAAGGAATCGAAGCAGGCAGCACCCTCATCCGCAGTCGAAACGTGGAAATCGGTCGCGTGCAAAGCGTCCGTCTCTCCGACGACCTTTCGCATGCGGTCATGGTGGCGCGCATTCAGCCCGAAGCGGAAGCCATGTTGAGGGAAGATAGTCGCTTTTGGGTCGTCAAACCGCGTATTGGCCGTGAAGGCATCAGCGGCTTGGGCACGGTACTGTCGGGGGCGTACATTCAACTGGAACCCGGCCAATCCGACGAACCGAAACGCGAATTTGAAGTCAGCGATGTCCCTCCCGTTGCGCCCGCCGGTCAAGCAGGCCTGCAAATCAACCTGGTAAGCCAGCTGGGTAATTCGCTGCGCATTGGCGATCCGGTCTCTTATCAGGGCTACACGGTAGGTCGCGTCGAAGACACGCGCTTCGAGCCAGAAACCCGCACCATGCACCATCAAGTCTTCATCGAAGAGCCCTACGCCCAGCTCGTCACCGACAGCACCCGGTTTTGGACGGCCAGCGGCATCGACTTCCGCCTGGATGCCGATGGCGTACGGGTGAACGTAGAGTCTCTCGAAGCGCTGCTTGGCGGCGGCGTCACCTTTGGCGTACCGGAAGACCTCCCCATGGGCAAGCCTGTTGAAGCCAATACGCGCTTTAACCTCTATGCCGATGAAGACACCGCCCGGGAAGGCACCTTCAATCGCTACCTGGAGTATGTCCTGCTGGTGGATGACACGGTGCGTGGCTTGTCTCGGGGCGCACCGGTGGAGTTTCGCGGCGTAAGAATCGGCACCGTGGCCGCCGTCCCCTGGAACTTCACGGCGCCGCAGCCGGATTCACGCGCGCGTTTCGCGATTCCAGTCCTGATTCGTATCGAGCCTCAGCGCCTGGGCATCGAAAATACCGACATCGATTTGGAGGAGTGGGATAACCGCTTCAAGCGCATGTTCGGCCTGGGCCTGCGCGCGTCGCTCAAAAACGGTAGCCTGCTGACAGGGGCACTGTTCGTCGATCTTAACTTCCAGCGCGATTTGGCCGACGAATACGTGGCAGAGAGGTTTGCCGATCGAACCGTTTTCCCAACGGTGGCCGGTGGGTTTGCACAGATACAGGCGCAGGTAACGAGCCTATTGGAAAAGCTCAACGAGCTCGAAGTGGAGCCACTGCTGGCGGGATTGGATCGTAACCTGCAAGCCTCTGAAAGCGTGCTCAACGAAGTGCGCGAGGTCAGCGCATCCATCAATCAGCTGCTGAACGATCCCGACACCCAAGCGATCGGCGGCAACCTGAACGGCACATTGGAAGAGCTGCGCAGCACGCTGGAAGGCGTCTCGCCCTCTTCGCCGGCGTATCAGGAACTGACCGGCGCTATCGAGCGCTTGGACAGGCTGATGCGTGACCTTCAGCCGCTCACCCGAACGCTCAACGAGAACCCTCGGGCGCTGCTGTTCGACAATTTGGATACCCAGGACCCGATTCCTCGCGCTCCTCGCTAATTAAGGATGACCGTTATGCTACGTCGATTACCCTTGTTATGGCTGGCAGCTGCCATGAGCCTGCTCTTGTCCGCCTGTGCCAGCAGCGTCTCTCCGCCCACGCGCTACATGTTGCCTGCAAGCCCGGCAGTCAGCGCATCCAGCAGCGCCGAGGCGACGCTTCAAGTCAGCGCGCCCCGCCTCGCCCACTATTTAGACGTGGATGGCATCGTGATGCAGTTAGACGACATCACCTTGAATGAAGCCCGCGAACATCAGTGGGCAGAGAGCATCGGCCGCCAGCTAGAGCGTGCATTACGTGCTGAATTAGCTGACCAGCTCCCCAGCGTGCAAGTCGTGCGGGCAGAGGGAAGCCGTCCCGGTACCCTGACGCTCTCCATGGAAGTGGATCAATTCCAGGGTCGCTACGATGGCGTCGCCGTGGCCAGCGGCCAGTGGCAACTGCGCGATAGCGACGGCGAGATGCTCGCCCTCAAGAGCTTTACCGCTGAAACGACCCTCGACCAGGATGGCTACCCTGCCCTGGTGCGCTCGTTGGGAGAGAGCTGGCAGGCAGTGGCCGAGCAAATTGCCGACCAGCTGCGCCAAGGCGGCCACTTGTAATCCTCTAAGCATGATCGCTACGGGTAGCGCGTTGACGTGAGACTTTCGTGTTACACTCACGGCCACTAACGACGTCACTGTCAGCGCCACCCTGTCTCCCTCTTGTGACACCCTGAGGTATCACAAGACGTTTTAACGCCCGTCGCGGCACAGCGTGCTATCTGTCAAACTTCGCTGCCGCGACGGTGTACTATCCTCGCTTTTTGAACATGACGCCTAGCAGCGCCGCCCAGTTGGTGGCGCCGATTGCTATGCGACTGCGGAGAACGCATGAGCTTTTCTGATCTTGGTCTGCACGACGATTTACTGCGCGCGGTGAATGCGCAGGGCTACACACAGCCGACGCCTATTCAACAAAAGGCCATTCCTGTCGTTCTAGAAGGACGCGATCTTCTTGCCAGCGCGCAAACCGGTACGGGCAAAACGGCAGGATTCACGCTGCCGATGCTACAGCGCTTGGCAAACGGCAAACGCCCGGGCAAACGTCAGGTGCGTGCACTCGTTCTTACCCCCACCCGTGAGCTGGCGGCTCAAGTGGGTGAGAGCGTTGCCGCTTACGGACAACACCTATCGCTGCGCTCTCACATTATTTTTGGCGGCGTCGGCCAACAGCCCCAAGTCGATGCCCTGCGGCATGGCCTGGATGTCCTGGTAGCGACCCCTGGGCGGCTGCTCGACCTGCACCAGCAAGGGCATGTCGACCTGGCCGCCGTTGAGATTCTGGTTTTGGATGAAGCCGACCGCATGCTCGACATGGGGTTCATTCACGATATCAAGCGACTGCTGCGTCTAGTACCCAAGCAGCGGCAGAACCTGCTGTTTTCGGCCACGTTCTCCAACGAGATCCAGACCCTGGCCAAACAACTGCTCAACGACCCTGCGCTGATTGAAGTCGCCCCGCGTAACACCACAGCAGAAAAGATCGAACAGGCTATCTACCGTGTGGACCGTGATAAGAAACGCGACTTGTTGGCGCATCTGATTCTGCGGCACAACTGGTTCCAAGTACTGGTATTCACACGCACCAAGCATGGCGCTAACCGGCTAGCCGAGCAGCTCTCGAAACAGGACATACCGGCCATGGCGATCCATGGCAACAAAAGCCAAGGCGCACGCACCCGAGCGCTGGGCGCGTTCAAGAGCGGCGACCTGCAGGTGCTTGTGGCCACCGATATTGCCGCGCGTGGCCTGGACATCAACGAACTGCCCCACGTGGTGAATTTCGACCTACCCAATGTGGCTGAAGATTACGTTCACCGCATTGGCCGTACGGGGCGCGCGGGCAGCAATGGTGAAGCCGTCTCGTTGGTATGCGTCGATGAGCATGGCTTGCTCAAAAACATCGAGCGACTGATCAATCAGACGCTGCCCAAGCACATCGAACCTGGCTTCGAACCTGACCCGAATGCCAAACCAGAGCCCATCGAGAATGGCCGCCGCGGCCAGCGTTCACCGCGCCAGCGCAAGCCGGAAGGACAGGCAGCCAACGCCGGTGGCGAGCGCCGTCGTCGTAGCCGCCGCTAGCCCGAATGCCCGGAATATGCGAAGGTAGCGCCTCGCCTATTCCGGCGTTTTTGCTGAATTAATTCATGGAGTGACTATGGCGTCTTCACAACTCATGGCCGATTACCGCCAATGGCTGACCTTTCAGCGTCAGGAGCAACTCAGCCGCGAGCATCAGGGCATTGCGCAACGCCTAGAGGACGCCCGCGCCTCGGCCAATCAAGTCGTCCAGGCATATCGCAGCATGGCCGAAAAAGCGTCCACCGAAGGGGCCTGCTACCGTACGCTCTTTCTTCGTGAGCGCGACAATGCGTCTTTGCCCTGTGAAGGCTGGCTGTTCGTGCGCCGCGTCTTGAGCGAAGGCAACAGCACCCGTATACGCGTCACTCTGCTGGAAACCTTTACCCTGGAAGAGGGCATCATTGCCCCAGGGGATAAGCCCGCTAGCAAATTGACGCTCGAGATTTACGACAAGCTCGATATCAACAAGGGCATGCGAACTCAAGTACGTGTCGACTGCCTGGACACCCCTCAAGACTTTCACTTCATTACCTTGCTCGACGCGGTCCGCGGCGACCTTCGCCCTCACCTGAAATAAGCTCGCGTCATGGTCTCACGCCACGCTTGTCGCTTCATTGTGCTGATGTTCATGGTAGGGCTCAATTTACGCCCTGCCATGTCATCGGTAGCCCCGCTACTCAATCGGCTGCAAGAGAACGCGGGGCTGTCTGCTTCTGCGGCTGGAGTATTGACCACTCTTCCCGTGCTGTTTTTGGGCTTGACGGCCCCACTGGCTCCCATGATCGGGCGCCGCATTGGAAGCGAACGTGCGCTAAGCGCTGCCCTGCTGCTGCTGGCCACCGGCTTATGGGTGCGAGTGTTACCGTTTCCAGGATTGCTCTACGTCGGTACCGCCATGGCCGGCAGTGCCATCGGGCTGGCTGGCACGCTGTTGCCCGCCCTGGTCAAGCGCGAACTTCCCGCCAATGCCGACCTGCTGACGGGCCTATATACCATGGCGCTCTGCTTGGGTGGTGCTCTAGGTGCAGGGCTCAGCGTCCCTTTCATGCAGTGGCTGGGGGACTGGCAAGCCAGTCTCGTGAGCTGGGCACTCTTGGCGCTCACCACGCTCATCGTGTGGATGCGCTATGCGCCTGCCCCAAACAACGCAAGCGTTCTTCAACGGCCCGCTGCGCAGCCTCTTAGTGCATTACTTATGCAGCCACTAACGTGGCAGGTGATGCTCTTCATGGGCATCCAATCTTCCATGGCCTATATCGTTTTTGGCTGGCTACCGACGCTGCTCATCGCGCGGGGGTACACCGAGGCCACCGCAGGCTGGACAATGGCCGTTTCCATCATGTGCCAACTGATCTCCGCGTTGAGCGCCCCCTGGTTCGCACGCTTATACCGAGATCAGCGACCGGCGCTCTTACTGGTCTTGCTATGCACTGCACTGGGGCTTGTCTTCCTGCTGGCGGCCCCCTTGGGCTGGCGTTGGCCTGGCGCTGTCCTGCTTGGGCTCGGGCAAGGCGGAAGCTTTAGCCTTGCGTTAAGCTTGTTGGTGCTGCGTACCGCCAACGAGCGTTTGGCAGGCCAACTCTCCGGTCTGGTACAAGGAGGTGGTTATACGCTGGCCGCCCTGGGCCCCTTCGGCGTCGGTCTGCTGCTGCAAGCTGGCGCCAGCACGCAGCATATCGCTTGGCTGCTGCTCGGCCTGATTGGCATTTGCTGTGGCTTTGCGCTCTTGGCAGGACGCCAGCGGCAACTCGACGACCACAATGGCCAACTGCAGGTCCACCACCGATAACCCTTTTAGCTCTCACAGGATACAGCGATGAGCCAAGCTCCTCTCCTTGCCGACACACCCCATAGCCATGAGCGGCTTCTGGTCATTTACACCGGCGGCACGATAGGCATGCAGCCCCAGGCCAACGGCTTAGCACCGGCCGGGGATTTTGCTGAACGCTTGGCCAAGGCGTTAAGCCAGCTTCCGTTGCGGGATCAGCCGCTGCTCCCAGCGTACGACATCATCAGCTATTCGCCGCTGATCGACTCCAGCGCAGCAACGCCCCTAACATGGCAGCAGCTGGCCACAGACATCGCCGAGCGCTTCGATCAATATCGCGGTTTCGCCGTGATCCATGGAACCGACACGTTGAGCTGGACTGCCGCCAGCCTGGCGTATCAGCTACAGGGCTTGGATCGTCCCGTCGTCTTGACGGGTGCGATGGCGCCGCTCGAAGCACCTAACAGCGACGCCTTGGACAACCTCTATGGCGCGTTGCGGTTTGCCGCCCATCCAGCGCTGCAGGAAGTGGCCATTTATTTTGCCAACCGGTTATTGCGGGGCACGCGTGCCATCAAGCAGCACAGTGAAGCCGCAGATGCCTTCACGTCACCGAACTATCCCTACTTGGGAGAGCGCATTGGAGACGATTTCATTCTGTTTCCAAGCCGTGGCTTAGCGTATCAGCAGCGCGGTGCGCCGCGTTTCGAACGAGTGGATTATCGGCCCGTGGCCCAGGGCGAGGTGGTCCGAATTACTCTTTGGCCAGGAATGGCCGCTTGGCAGTTGGACGCATGGCTTAGCCACCCAAGCATCAAAGGAGCCCTGTTACAGCTCTGGGGAGCGGGCAACCTGCCTGACGACCCCGCCCTGCTTGCCGTCATTGCCAAAGCGAGCGGTGAAGGCAAGCTGATCGCTACCATCAGCCAATGCCCACAGGGGCGGGTGCACATGGGTGCTTACGCGGCGGGAGACGGCCTAACCGACGCAGGAGTGCTCTCAGGCGATGACATGACGCCCGAGGCCGCCTACACCAAGCTGATCCACCTCATCGCTCAACCCATTTCTCTCGAGGACCGGCGGCGGCGCTTTTTGATGTCACTTGTGGGCGAGCGATAACGGAGCACCCGCTCCTGGACTGGCGTACTGGCTGATAACCGCTATGGTTAAACAACGCATTTAACATGTATTGACCACCGACGGGATAGGACGCCATCTATGGATCAGCCGGTACATCACTTTAGTGAACTGTTCGAGCAGCTTGGCTTACGTTCGGATGCGGATTCCATCGAGCGCTTCATCCAGCGCCATTCTCCGCTCCCCAAAGAGATGCCGCTGGCAGACGCTCCCTGCTGGAACGAGGGTCAAGCGGATTTTCTCAGAGAGGCCGTACAGGAAGACGCCGATTGGGCGGAAGTGGTCGACCACCTCGATACCTCCATGCACAAAACGACTTGACCGAAGAAGCGCCGCCCTGAAGAGCGGCGCTTAGCCATTCAGGCGCGCCTCGACCCGTTCGAGAATTTGTCGGCTTACTTTGCCCACCAAGGGTTTTGCGGCTTTATTGACGGCTTTTTCCATCAGACGATTACGAATGTCGTACTGCAACGTCAAGGCCACCTCCGTGCCTTCGGGCACGGCGCGAAGCTGGTAACGCCCTTGATTTTTGACGCCTTCCAACGACTCCCAAGCCAGCACGTGGGGCGGCTGAATCTCGGTGACCGCAACATCGAACGCCCAATCCATTCCCACCGCGCGAACGTGCCAGCGGTAGCGATTCTCCCCCAAACTATCGATGGAACGGATAAGATCCGAGTAATCGGCAAAATCTTCGACTCGGCGCAGAAGATCGAACACTCGCTCCGGGGGGGCTTTAACGATTTCACTATGTTCTATCGTGGCCATACGTGTCTTCCTAACGGCTTGGACGATTAGCTTAACATGGCAAACCGCTCCCACACACCGAATGAAACGTCAGCCGGTGCTGGTCAGATTCCTTGCTATTGCGTAAACTGCCGCCCTTCCGGACCGGACCCCGGAACACTGTCTTGCCAACCTGGCAAGGACGCATAAATTCTCCGACGATGAGCATTTCGTATGTCCCCAACCGCTTCATCTGACGCTAACGCGTCAGCCACCGTCGTGATTTACTCCGGCGGTATGGACTCCTTCACGGTCTTGCACCGCGCCATTCGTGAAGGGCTGACGGTCCACGCACTCTCCTTCGATTATGGTCAGCGCCACCGCCGAGAACTCGACACCGCTCGTCAAGTATGCGGCTCTCTAGGTATCCCTCACCAAGTCGTCGATATTCGCGCAATCCATGGGTTGATCGATAATTCGGCGCTGACCAACAGCGCCATCGATATGCCCACCGGTGACTATGACGCGAACAATCTGAGCGCGACGGTGGTGCCTAATCGCAATATGATTTTGCTGTCATTGGCCATCGCAAAAGCGGTCAACATTGGCGCCGAACGCGTGGATTACGGCGCGCACGGTGGCGACCACATCCTTTACCCAGACTGTCGCCCCGAGTTCGTCGATGCCATGAACCACGTCGCAAGCATTGCCAACTTCGAGCCGGTGGCACTGCATGCCCCATACTTGCACGCTCGGAAAGAGGACATCCTGCGTGATGGTTTAGCCATGGGCTTGGACTATCGCCAAACATGGACCTGCTATGAAGGCCGCGAGCTTGCCTGCGGCCAGTGCGGCAGCTGCCGTGAGCGATTAGCCGCCTTCGCAGCCAACCAGAGTGTCGACCCTCTCGACTATGCCATCGACACGGCACAAGGTGGCCGCTGATGTATCACGTCAAAGAGGCTTTCTACACTCTGCAAGGGGAAGGCGCCCAGGCAGGACGCGCCAGCGTCTTCTGTCGCTTTGCGGGCTGCAACCTGTGGTCAGGACGAGAGGCGGATCGCGAAAGCGCCAAATGCACCTTTTGCGATACCGACTTCATCGGCACGAACGGCATCAACGGCGGTCGGTTCGATACCGCTCAAGCGCTGGTCGACCACATCACAGCGCTGTGGCCCCAAGGAGCCAGCCATGCTGCGCCGTATGTGGTATTTACCGGTGGCGAACCGCTGTTACAGCTCGATAGCGATCTGATTGCCGCGCTACACAGCAAAGGCTTTGAAGTGGCAGTCGAGACCAATGGCACGGTGCCCGCCCCTGAAGGTATCGATTGGCTCTGCGTGAGCCCGAAGGGCAACAACCCGCTTGCGATCACCCAGGGCGATGAGCTGAAACTGGTCTACCCCCAACCCGATGCACCACCGGAACGATTCGCTCACCTCGCCTTTCGCCATTTTTTCTTACAGCCGATGGATCTCAGTGCCGTGGCGATAAAGCACATTGCCACCGATGGCGCAGAGACGGTGAACGCCACGACGGCCTATTGCATGGCCCACCCTCAGTGGCGATTGTCACTACAAACGCACAAAATCGCAGGATTCGAGTAATGGCACTATTCGTTAACCATCTGACCCACATCGACGTTTCCCTCTGGTGCCCCACGAAGGGTCTGGTTGGCTGTAGCTGGCAGGTAGATGCCCAACTCGAGGGGGAATTGGGTGAAGATGGTATGCTATTTGATTTCGGTGAAGTGAAGCCGTGGATCAAACGTACTTTGGACAACGGTCTGGATCACACGCTGCTGGTGCCCACTAAGGCGCCAGGGGTGGAGGTCAGTGAGTGCGAAGAGGGCCTCTGCCTTCGTACCACCACGCCTTATGCCATGGAGGTTCGCGGGCCAAAAGAAGCCTTTACGCTCCTCCCCTGGGAATCGATCACGCTACAGCGCGTGACCCGTCATCTCAGCGATCAACTCACCGAGCAGCGGCCAGTCAATGTGGAGCGCGTCACGCTGCTACTCAGCGATGAACACATTGATGGTGCGGCCTACGGCTACAGCCATGGGCTGAAGCGCCATGCTGGGAACTGCCAGCGAATTGCCCATGGGCACCGCTCCCGCTTACATATTTTCCAGGAGCAGCAGAGACAGCCGCAGCTTGAGCAGACGTGGAGCGCGTGGCTGGACAATCGGTATCTGCTGGAAGAGGCGGATATTGCCGAGCTGAGTGACACGCGGCTGACCTGCCGATATGAGGCGGCCCAAGGACGCTTCTCGATCACCCTGCCCGCCGAGCGCTGCAGCGTGCTCCCCAAACCGACCACGGTCGAAAACATCGCCCAGTGGCTAGCTGACCAAATTGCCCAGCAAACGGCCACCGCAACCACCGTCCACGCGTTCGAAGGCATCGACAAAGGTGCCACGGCACACGCATGAGCGACTTGATCACCAGCGACACGTCAGGGGGCTGCCGAGCAGGCTGCGGCGCTTGCTGCATCGCGCCGTCCATCAGCTCTCCTATTCCAGGTATGCCTAACGGCAAACCTGCAGGCGTGCGCTGTGTCCAGCTCGATGCCAACAACTTGTGCAAACTGTTTGGCAGCCCGCAGCGCCCCCGGGTGTGCGGGCAGTTCGATTACGACCCGTTGGTGTGTGGCGAGCACCGCGATGAGGCGCTCGCCACGCTGACGTGGCTAGAAGAGAGCACGCGCTAACGCTCAAACCTCGCTTTCGACACTCAATGAGTGAGGTAAACGGCGGTCCAGCAGGCTCACCCAGCGGACCAAGACCGGCGCATCACTGTGGCTCACCTCGCTCAACAGCCGACGGAAGGCCTCTTTGGCCGCCTGATCGTTGGGCGCAATTCGGGTTAGCCAAAGCTCCAGGGCCGCCAGCTCCTGATGGCGATTACCATGTTCCCGTGACTGGACGATCGCCATCTCGGCCAATGCCCTCACTTCACTGGCGGGGTGCCCCAGCAAATCACGCACTCTCGCCAATTGAGTCGCCAGCTCGGGTAAAAAGAGCGTGGTGCGCTCGCGAGCTATGACCAGACACTGATCCAGATACTCCTCGGCAGCCTTTAGTTCGCCCAGTTCGATACAGGCGTCCGAGTACCATAGGACAGGGCGCTGGAAGCGGTCTCGCCCGTTTAACTCGGCCATTTGATCCAGGCTGTCTCTCAACTGCACCAGCCCTGCGTGATCCCCTGCCATGGCCTTCTGCCAACCCAGCACGCCCTGGGCAGAAATTTGCCAAAGCTGTAGATCCGGGGTGCCGGTCATGGCGGCAGCACGCTCGGCGTGACGTGCCGCGAGATGCACGTGTCCCAACTGACGATACAGGGCAGCGGCAAACATCAGCGCCATGGCCAGCGTGCCCGGATGACCGATTTTCTCGGCCAGCCGAATGGCCGACGATACGTGGCGCTCGGCGCGCTGGTAGTCGCCACGCAAACAGAGCGCCCAGCCCTGGAAACAGGCCGCCGTGACCTGGGGATGATCCGAGAACGGCAGCCATTCGATCATCATTTGTGCATTGAGCGGATCGATCTCATCCAGATGATCGTGAGCCTGCTGAATGCGCCCGGCCCAGTACTCACAGTGCGCTCGCGCGTAGTCAGCCAAGCGACGATAGCGAGGGTCTTCCAGGCGCTCGGCGATGTCCGCCAGCGTGGACGCGAGGGCAAAAGCATCCGCGTGGGCGTACCGCTGGCTGCGGCCGACCCATAGCCCCCACTTCACGAGGAAAATTTGCTCCAAATCTTCCGGGTCGTCCAGGGTGTCACCTCCGGACTGACGCAAAAGCTCCCGCGCGCGCACGAAGCTCTCGTGAGCGGTGGGCGAACCGTGGCCTTCCAGCGCAAAAGCCGCTTGGCCTCGCACAGTCAGCAAGCTGACTTCGCGCTCTACCTCATGTTCGACATGGCGCAGGCTCGCCAAACCGAAGTCGGCCATTCGCAGCGCTGTACGATTGGCACTCACTTTCAGAGCCTCACGGGCAGACAGCTCGAAATAGCGCGCCCCCCGGGCGTAATGACCGCTGCGGCGTAGGTGCGTCGCGAAATCGCCAGGATGGCGGCTGATCCACACCGGGAAACGCTCTTCGATCAAGGTGACGACCTGCTGGTGCAACTTCACCCGCACGTCTCGTGGACAGGAGAGGTACGCCGCTTCTTGCAGAAGCTGATGGCTGAACTGGTACTCATGCTCACCACTCTCTTTGTCCACTGGCTCGATGATCTCCAAAAGGCGCATATGCTCCACCGCCTGGGAGAGCCGCGTCTTGTCCCATCCGCTACACTCGGCCAAGAAATCCAGACGGAAGCGCTTGCCCAGCACGGCAGCGATATGGGCGATCTCGCGATCTCCTTCCAACTGATCGATACGGCTGGCCAGTAGACCCAGCAACCCTTTCGGCAACTCATCGAACTGCACGCTGCGCCCTTCGCGGCGATCCATGTCTAGACGGCGACAAATCTCCTGCATATAGAGCGGCACACCGTCGCATCGCTCGATGATTTGGTTGCGCAAACGGGGGCTCAAATGCATTCGATACCGGCGGGAGAGTTGCGACAGCAGTCGCGACGACTGCAGCGCATCGAGTTTACCCAAGGTAATTTGCTGATCCCAATGCAGCTTCACCGGCAGCGATTCACGACCATGATGGCTCGCGACCAGCATGAATGCAGTATTGATGGGCAGACGCGCTTGTAACCCGGCAAGGACTTTGAAGGAGGGCTCGTCAAGCCACTGCAAATCATCGACCATCAAGACGAGGGTTTGGGTGCCTGCGCGCTGGTCGATCAGACGGTGCAGCAGTTTCACGACCAGCTCTACCGCTTCTCCGTTTTGTGTGAGCTGGGTGATTTCCTGAACGTCTCTAACGCCCAGCGCCTCTTCTAACAGCTGCTGTCGCGCATCGTCCAATGGCGTCTCGCCCAGCGATGACTGCAACTGATGCAGCGCTGCCAGCGTCGGCGTCGTATCGAGATGCCAAGCCAAGAGCGTGCGCGCGACGCCATACGGCTCTAACACCGATAGGCGTGTGGTGGGCTGCCAGCAGATGGCAGCATCGCGACTCAGTTCGAGCTGACGAAACCCCACCATCAACGCCGATTTCCCCATCCCAGACGCCCCGCGTACCAAAACGCTTTGGCGTAAACCAATGCCGGCCCTTGCCAGGGCATCCCGCAGGGTACGCAGCGACGTTTCGCGGCCGACCAGACTCGGCGGCAGCGCATCACGGCCACCCTCGTTCTGACCCAATACCAGTGCGCGCAAGCGAACGCGACCGTCGCTGGCCACTAGCCGCGAGACCAAGCGCGGCTGCAGATCTAGTGCGGGGGGCATGTGCTGGCTAGCTTCTTGCGAAATCACCAGTTCACTGCCTTCGGCAGCGCTCATCAATTCAAGCGATACCTGGGTGACTTGGCCCAGCGGGTCCGCAAACTGGCGCTCGGGCAGATAAACCACGCGGCCACTGTTGAGACCCGCCGCCAGCTCAAAGGAGGGAGCCTCGCCGTCGCCGCTCCAGTGGCGCTGGGTTTCCTGGGGGAGCGCTTGGCGACAGTGTTCGTAAAGCGCGACCAGCTCGGCGAGCTGGTGTGCTGGGCCATGCGTACCAAAGCATGCCAAGCCCAAGCCGCCGGTCGCCCCTGGAAGCCAAAAACCGCCCAAATGGTGGCATTGCTGCTCCAGCCAGCGCATCAGCTCTAGTTGAAGCGCAAGACAGTTGCGGGTAGCGGCGCGATCTTGCCAATCCCCTTTCAAACGCAAACGAATCGCCATGACCGATAGCTGGCGCAGCTCGATTTCATCTTCACGCAGCGGCTTGCTATCGGCGGCCAACGCGCGAGAAAAGGCCCCTTGGGGTGACATGGCGCGCGGGTCGTGGTGGCCGTCTGACCAGTAGCTCGCCAGCTGCAAAAAGCTGGGTTCCGGCTGCTGACCCGACAGCGCCAACAGCTGTAAATAGCTGTTGTACTGTTCGTGAGCGGCGGCCATTTGGTTCTTTTCTGCCAGTTGACGCACCAGCCGCTCATGGAAAGGCCCGTACCCTGAAAAGCGACTGACCAGCCCTTCCAGCATGCCGTCCGGCGTTTCGTCATGGGTCTCCAGCACCTGCTCGGCAAAGCGGATCACCCGTTGGCGCCACTCGTTGCGCACCTGAACGAGCCAGCGTTGGAATTCACTGCAGCTGGCGAGTTGAAGCTCTTCGATGAGATCGCCTTGGTAGCAGGCCATGACGTCTTCGAGAGTGTCTAGATCCTTAGGGCCTTCCAGTAGCTGCTGCAGATCGTGTAGATCGACCTGCCAGTGGGCCGGCAAGTGAAACGCAATCGTCTGACGAGAGACATTCAGCACTTGGTCGGCGTTGTCACCCATGGACTGGCGCAGGCAGTGCAAGGCGTGGCGCAAGTTGGTGCGCCCCGACGATAGCCCCTGATCTGGCCAAAGCAACTCCGCCAGCGCTGCCCGATTGACCGGCTGGCGATGCAACAGCAGATACACCAACAGGGCTTTCACTTTGTCGTAACTGAAATGAGTGAGTACGTCCTCCCCCTGCGTTAAGGAGAAGTGACCAAACAAGGTCAGTTGATCTGTCTGTTGAGCATCGCGCATGGAATACATCCTGCCTGGCTAGCGGCGGCTTAGGCGGGCACGCCGCTATGAAAACGAAACGCCGTATCGGGAGTCGTGATCAACTCCGCTTCACGTGCAACGAAGAAGGCAATGCGATCGTCGATCGGCTCATCGGTCTGTTGGCGGGCCAACAGCAGATAATCTTCGAAATGGCGTCCCTCTGACTTCACCAGCGTGCGGTAAAACTTTGCCAACTCTTCGTCTAGGTAAGGAATGAGCCGAGCAAAGCGCTCACAGCTTCGCGCTTCGATCAAAGCACCGATGATCAGCACATCGATCAAACGCTCGGGGTCATTGCTGCGTAAGTGTTGGCGCAGTCCTTCGGCATAGCGCGATGCCGTTAGGTGATGGTACGCCACCCCGCGCTTCTCCATGAGGCCGACGACCTGCTCGAAGTGGAGCAGCTCTTCACGAGCAAGCTGTGACATTTTACTGAGCAACAGCGGCTGATCCACGTAGCGATATAACAAGCTCATGGCCGTGGAAGCCGCTTTTTTCTCGCACTGTGCATGATCGATCAGCAGTGTTTCAGGATTGGCAAGCGCCCATTGAAGCCAGGTATCCGGCGTGGGGCAGGCAAGAAATTGATGAAGACTTTCAGGCAGCAGATCGTCCGCTTGAAGGGAGTGCTCTGCCGTTTTGAGTTCGACTAATTGTATAGACATAATACCGCTACCGAGCGTTTATCACACTATTGTACAATATATAAACGCCGTTGGCGTTTGTTCCCTAATAACCAAAGGCCGCTTATTAAATGACGGCTCAATTCTCATATAGCATATCGCTAATATATAAGCCCGATTTATTTGGTGCTCCACACACCCCATAAACCGCGTAATGACGCGCGATCCATCGTTATAAATCAGTGGCTATGGTAACGCGGCATCACAATAATCACACCCGCCCTTACCGTAAAACACCCCGATTGGTAAAAAACTTTCAGATATAAGGCACATTAACGAAAAAAACGGCTTGGAAGGAGCCGAATATCAGCGCCTCAACATAAAGTACAAGCAAGCACTTAGCTTGGCTTCTTAACATTGTCGACAGTTTCCCGTAGAATCTCGCTCATCCACCAGACGCTGTTTGTCAAGCGTATGTCACGTGTCCGAACGCCTCACCCACCGTGCTAGCAGTCGTTCGGCACCACTGAGTCATCACTACCAAGAAGATGAGAGGGCCCCAACGTGCTTGAAGCTTACCGCCAACATGTCGAGGAACGCGCCGCAGAGGGCGTCCCACCCAAGCCCCTGACTGCCGAGCAAGTCGCGGCCTTGATCGAATTGCTCAAAGCGCCCCCGGCCGGTGAAGAGGAGTTCATCCTCGACTTGATCACCAACCGCGTGCCCCCCGGTGTCGACGAAGCGGCTTACGTCAAAGCCGGCTTTTTGACCGCGATTGCCAAAGGGGAAGCAACCTCTCCTCTGATCGACAAAATTCATGCCGTCAAGCTGCTCGGCACCATGCAGGGCGGTTACAACATCGTCTCTATGGTGGAGCTGCTGGATAACGAAGAACTGGCCCGCGAAGCCGGTGAACAGCTCAAGCACACTCTGCTGATGTTCGATGCTTTCCACGATGTGGAAGAGCGCGCCAAACAAGGCAATGCCGTCGCCAAAGATGTGATCCAATCCTGGGCCGATGCCGAGTGGTTCCTCTCCAAGCCGGCGCTGGAAGAGAAAATCACCCTCACCGTATTCAAGGTACCCGGTGAAACCAACACCGACGATCTCTCCCCCGCCCCGGACGCTTGGTCACGCCCCGATATACCGCTGCATGCCAACGCCATGCTCAAAAACGAGCGCGAAGGCATCGAGCCTGAAGTACCGGGTACCACGGGCCCGCTCAAGCAGATCGAAGACGTCAAAGCCAAAGGCTTTCCAGTGGCCTATGTCGGCGACGTCGTCGGCACCGGCTCTTCGCGTAAATCCGCCACCAACTCCGTACTGTGGTTCTTCGGTGACGACATTCCTTATGTCCCGAACAAGCGTGCTGGCGGTTTCTGCTTTGGCGGCAAAATCGCACCGATCTTTTTCAACACCATGGAAGACTCCGGTGCACTGCCCGTAGAAATGGACGTTTCCAAACTGGAAATGGGCGACGTCATCGACGTTTACCCCTATGAAGGCAAAGTGTGCAAACACGGCACCGATGACGTGCTGACCACCTTCGAACTGAAAACTCAGCTCATTCTTGATGAGGTGCGTGCTGGCGGCCGCATTCCGTTGATCATTGGCCGAGGCCTGACCGGCAAAGCGCGTGAGTCGTTGGGCTTAGCGCCCTCTGATGTCTTCCGCCTGCCAGATCAGCCGGCCGATACCGGCAAAGGCTTTACGCTAGCGCAGAAGATGGTGGGTAAGGCTTGCGGCATGGACGGCGTTCGTCCCGGCATGTACTGCGAACCGAAGATGACCACCGTAGGCTCTCAGGATACCACGGGGCCGATGACCCGTGACGAGCTGAAAGACCTGGCATGTCTTGGTTTCCAAGCCGATCTGGTCATGCAGTCGTTCTGCCACACGGCGGCATATCCGAAGCCAGTAGATGTGGACACTCACCACACCCTGCCGGACTTCATCATGAACCGTGGCGGCGTTTCGCTGCGCCCCGGCGACGGTATCATCCACAGCTGGTTGAACCGCATGCTGCTGCCGGATACCGTGGGAACTGGCGGTGACTCCCACACCCGCTTCCCGCTGGGCATCTCGTTCCCTGCCGGTTCTGGCCTGGTGGCCTTCGCCGCCGCTACGGGCGTCATGCCGCTGGACATGCCGGAATCCGTTCTGGTGCGCTTCAAAGGCAAGCGCCAGCCGGGCGTTACGCTACGCGATCTGGTTCACGCCATTCCGCTGTACGCGATTAAGCAAGGTCTGCTGACGGTCGAGAAATCCGGCAAGAAAAACGCCTTCTCTGGTCGCGTGCTGGAGATCGAAGGCCTGGAAGACCTCACCGTCGAGCAGGCATTCGAGCTTTCCGATGCCTCCGCTGAGCGTAGCGCTGCTGGCTGCACCATCACGCTGTCTGAAGAGAGCGTGACCGAGTACCTGAAATCCAACATCACACTGCTGAAGTGGATGATTGCCAACGGTTACGGCGATGAGCGTACTATCAGCCGCCGTATCGAAGGCATGGAAGCATGGCTGGCGAACCCGAGCCTGATGCGTGCCGACAAAGACGCAGAATACGCCGAAGTCATCGAGATCGATCTCTCTGACATCAAAGAGCCGGTACTCTGCGCCCCGAACGACCCGGACGACGCCCGCTTACTGTCTGACGTTGCCGGCGAAAAAATCGACGAGGTATTTATCGGTTCGTGCATGACCAACATTGGTCACTTCCGCGCGGCAGGTAAACTGCTCGAGAAACAGCCTGCGGGCAGCCTGAAAACCCGTCTGTGGCTCGCACCACCGACAAAAATGGATCAGCACCAGCTGACCGAAGAGGGTTACTACGGCATCTATGGCCGTGCAGGCGCTCGCATGGAAATGCCGGGATGCTCTCTGTGTATGGGTAACCAGGCACGCGTTGCAGCGAAAAGCACCGTGGTGTCCACGTCTACACGTAACTTCCCGAACCGTCTGGGCGATGGTGCAAATGTTTACCTCGCCTCGGCAGAGCTAGCAGCGGTTGCTGCTGTAGAAGGTCGTCTGCCGACCGTTGATGAGTATCAGCGTTACATGGGTGAGTTTGACGCCATGGCAGGCGAGATCTATCGTTACATGAACTTCCACGAAATCGAGGAGTATCAAAAAATCGCCTCGAACGTGATTCCGGTAGCCCAAGAGGCTTAATCGCCAGTGGCACCGACCCATCGCCGATGCTCGCAACATCGCAGCCAGGGTAATACCTCGCTGAGCCGATGACAGAACGCCCCTTCCTTTCGAGGTTGGGGCGTTTTTTATGACGCTGTGAACCATAGTGCCGTCAACACAGGAGTCAACGATGACAACGACAACTCAAGTGGTTACGCCCGATCTGTGCGACGCTTACCCCGATGTCGAGGTGCTCGAGCCTCTCTTTGCAAACTTCGGCGGTGTCGACAGCTTTTATGGTCCCATTCGTACGGTAAAGTGCTTCGAAGACAACTCCCTAGTGAAGCAGGCCGTGGCGGAGCCCGGTGAAGGCGCCGTGCTGGTAGTGGATGCTGGTGGGTCGCATCGCTGCGCCATGCTCGGCGACATGCTAGCGGAGCAGGCCGCACAAAACGGCTGGGCCGGGGTCGTCATGTATGGCTGTGTCCGAGATGTCGATATCCTGGCCACCCTTCCACTAGGTGTCCAGGCACTGGGCAGCCACCCACGTAAAAGTGATAAACGCGGCGAGGGCCAGCGAGACGTTGCGGTCACGTTCGCGGGTGTCACGCTGCGCGTTGGTCAATGGCTCTATGCCGACAACAACGGCATTCTCATAGCCGAGCAGCCGTTAAAGCTCTCTTGAACCCACTTGCCAGGGGTGGCAGAGAGTGCCACCCTGAGGCTTCACTCTGACACTTTTGTGACCATGCAGCCGCTCACCTCATTAGGCCATGCCCTCCTTCGCACCCTGCGAGACCATCTCCGTCCACTGATTGCTTATCACCTGCTATTTACCCTGCTGGCCTCTGCCTTATTGGTTCCAGCCGTTGCTTGGCTGTCCCAGCGCTTGCTGGCGCAGCTCAATCGCACGGTGGTTACGACGGACGCGCTCTTGGCGCTGCTTTTCAGCCCTACAGGGTTACTGGTCATGCTGGTCGGCCTTGGCCTGACGTTTTTACTGATCTACTGGCAGCAGGCGGGCATGCTGCACGTTGCGGTGAGGCCGAAAGACCACCACTACCGACTGGCACTCGAGGCGTTGTGGCTAAGCACTCGACGACTTCCGGCGCTGGCGCTGCTGGTCATCCTGCAAGTGGGCAGCCACCTGCTGCTCATGGCCCCCTTTATGTTGGCGCTGACGTGGCTGTATGAGCTGTGGCTGAGCGGCATCGATCCTTACTATCTTCAGCGCGTCCGCCCACCGGTGCTGTGGTATTTTCTGGCGTGCGCGCTTCCGCTCGTCACGCTGTGGATGCTGCTAGCCGCATGGCTGTACTTACGCTGGCTGTTGGCACTGCCGCTCGTGGCTTTGGAAACCTGCTCGCCTTTACAAGCGCTAAAACGAAGCGTTCGCTTGACCCGCGGCTGGCATCGTTCGATTGGCGGCGCGGTACTTACTCTGTTACTGATCATCATCAGCCTACCCATCGTCATTACATGGCTGTTCGACAGCATAGTCACGCCGTTACTGTGGTGGCTCCCCGAGCATAACGCCTTGTTGATACCGGCGATGCTGGCCTACTTGACTGGCTACGTATTAATCACCCTGACCCTCACCTTTCTGGGTATTGCCACTAACGCTCTGCTGTCGGCTTGTCTATACGTACAACTGGCCCATCAAGAACCCCGCCCAGCGCCACCGACGGCCGATGCACACTCTGGACGCATGGCATGGGCACTGGAGCTCAGTGTCCTGCTTTTGGCAGGTCTGCAAGCATGGTGGATTCTCAACAGCTTCGAGATCCGCGACAGCGTAACCATCATTGCCCATCGCGGCAGCTCCATGGTGGCACCGGAGAATACGCTGGCGGCCGTCACGCAGGCATTGGAGGATGGAGCCCACGCCGTTGAGCTGGATGTTCGTTTGAGCGCCGATCAACAGGTTATGCTGTATCACGACCGCACGCTTGCTCGGCTCACCGGCGATCCACGGGAATTTGGTGATCTGACGCGTCGAGAGTTGAACGACATCGATGTAGGCAGCTGGTTTGGCGACGCGTTCCAGAACGAGCGCATCGCTGGGCTGGATGACGCCTTGCGCACCGTTCGCGGTCGGGCGTCACTGATGATCGATATGAAAGCGCTACCGGGCCAAGAGCAAGCGCTCGCACACGCGGTCATCGAGACGCTGAATCAGGAGAGTGACATTCGCTATCGCTGCTGGGCGACGCAGCAGAGCGCACTGACCGGCATGGCCGCTTGCGGTTTTCCCAATGCGCTGATGGAGATGCGCATGGCGACCATGTCACCTGACTTGGTACGCTTCATCAAAGCGCAGGCGCCCGAACTACGGGTGACACTGCTGGCGCAGCTAATACTGCCGGGCACGCTGGATCGTCGCCAGTTTGACGCGCTGGGGTTGCGTCATAACCGTATTAGCGGACAGGAAGTTCGTTTGGCGGCTCGTTTTGGGTACGAAATTCATGCCTGGACGGTCAATGACCGAGCACGCATGTCGGCGCTGATTGACTTAGGGGTCGATGCCATCATCACCGACTACCCAGATCGGCTGCGTGCTCTCATCGAAGACCGCCGTGCTCTCAGCGACGGCGGCCTCATGTTGGTTAAGCTACGTAACTGGCTACGCCAGTGACAGCGAGTCTTACTCGCCCATGACGACGCCTTCACGACGAGGGTCGGCACCGCCGTACAGGGTGCCATCTTCCAAACGCTGGATGGCTTGCAAGCCGCTCGTCAACTCACGCTCACTGACGGTATGGCCACGTTCACGCAGTGATTCGATCGTCGATTCGGGAAAACGCCCCTCTTCCAGGTAAACATCCCCCCCTAGGGTAATCGCGTGGGGGAGATTCAACGCCTCTTGGGCGTTCAACCCCCAATCGCGCATGGCCGCCAGCGTGCGCGCCGTGTAGTGAATGATGGCCGCTCCCCCCGGGGAGCCTAGGCTCGCCACCAGGTCACCGGTTTCCTGGTCGAACACCAGGGTCGGGCTCATACTAGAGCGGGGTCGCTTACCCGGCTCGACGCGGTTGGCCACTGGCTGGCCATCGATCTCTGGGGTAAACGAGAAATCCGTTAGCTCATTGTTGAGCAAGTAACCGCCGGGCAGGTCGGTCCCGCCATCCGCCAGTAGTCGAGATCCAAAGGCCTGTTCGATCGTCGTGGTCATCGCGATGGCATTGCCGTCGGCATCGACGATGCTGATGTGGCTCGTGCCATACTCGGGCTGCTCCGGCTGGCTGGCAAAGCTAACGGTGAGTTCGCCTGGGTTACCAGGCTCGGCGCTTTCTCCCATGCTCTCGTCGCCGATGAGCTGGCTACGCTTGTCCAGGTAATCGGGCGCCAGCATCAGCGACCAGTCGCCGCCGGGTGCATCGACGAAGTCAGGATCGGCGATGTAGCGACCACGGTCAGCAAAGGCCAGTCGAGAGGCTTCCAAGAACTGATGCAACCAACCGCTGCTGGTCACGCCATCCTCCAGCGGCGCTTCGAGCAGCGGCTGCTGGTCCATCATACCTAGAATCTGCATGACGGTAAGATGACCCGACGAGGGGGGAGGAAAACCACACACCTCCCACTGCTGCCAGGGAGTACACAGCGGCTCACGCTCTAACGACTGATAACCGCTGATATCCTCCAGTGTGATGGTACCTGGCCGGACGGGGTGTGATTGCACTTGCTCGACCAAATCCTCCGCGACCGCTCCTTCATAAAATGCGGCGCTGCCTTCCTCCGCGATAAGGCGCAAAATGGCAGCCAACGCAGGATTTTTTAGAGAGGTACCCACCTCAAGCGGTTCGCCATCGGCTGTGTAGTAAAATGCCCGGGCACGCTCGTTCTGACGCAAGGCCTCGTCGTTGGCAAGACTGGTATGCAGTCGCTGACTGACGGCAAACCCCTCCTCTGCCAACGTGATCGCAGGCTCGAAGAGCGCTTCCCAAGGGAGCTGTCCGTGCTCGGCGTGGGCTTGCTCCAACATGCGTACCGTACCGGGCACACCCACTGAGAGACCGCTGGCCACGGCATCCATAAAGGGCAGCGGCTCACCGTTTTCCATGAATAGCTCCCCAGTGGCTGCGGCAGGCGCCGTTTCGCGGCCATCGTAGGCTTGCACCTTCGCTCCGTCGAAGTGCATTAAAAAAGCGCCACCGCCGATACCGCTGGACTGCGGTTCGACCAGTGTCAATACCATTTGTACGGCTACTGCCGCATCGATGGCATTGCCACCCGCTTTGAGCACTTGGTAGCCTGCATCGGTGGCTAGCGGGTTCGCTGCCGCCACGGCAAAGGTGTCAGCCGCCCAACCGGGCTTCTCTTCGAAACCTGATCCCACTTCCGGTGTAATGGAGGGTGTCTCGTAACTAAACCCCCAGCTCACCATTGGCACCAGCAGTAAACCAGTCAGTGAGAGTGCCCTTGTTGGCCGCATCGCTTTTCTCCTTGAAACCTTCGCGCTGACGTTAACATCCTAGGCGGAATCGCCCGGTCGTCGTTCAAACAACAGCGTAGCCTATAAAACGACTGCGCCCGACACAATGGTCGGGCGCAAAATAGCAAGCACGCTAAGCGTATGAACAATGCGTTAGGCGATGGTTTCACCTGCCAGCATGAACCAAGTTTCCAGGACCGCATCAGGGTTGAGCGACACCGAATCGATACCCTGCTCCATCAACCACTTAGCAAGATCCGGGTGGTCGGACGGCCCCTGGCCGCAAATGCCCACGTACTTACCCTTCTCTTTACAGGCTTTGATCGCCATGGCGAGCAGCTTTTTCACTGCGGGATTACGTTCATCGAACAGATGCGCCACGATGCCGGAATCCCGATCTAAGCCCAGGGTTAGCTGGGTAAGATCGTTCGACCCGATCGAGAAACCGTCGAAGTACTCGAGGAACTCATCCGCCAGCAGCGCATTGGCTGGCAGCTCGCACATCATGATGACTTTCAAACCGTCTGGATGTTCGTCCCCGCCACGCGGTAAGCCGTTAGCGGCCAGTAGGTCCACTACTTCGCGTGCCTCGTCGGTGGTGCGAACGAATGGCACCATGATTTCGACGTTCGTGAAGCCCATCTCGTCACGCACGCGCTTCAACGCGCGACACTCGAGCTCGAAGCAAGGGCGAAATGCGTCCGAAATATAGCGGGAAGCACCACGGAAGCCCAGCATCGGGTTCTCTTCGCCCGGCTCATAGAGTTTGCCGCCAATCAGGTTTTCATACTCGTTGGATTTGAAATCCGACAGGCGGACGATCACTCGTTGCGGGTAGAATGCTGCTGCCAGCGTGGAGATCCCTTCGACCAGCTTATCGACGTAGAAGCTCACCGGGTCGGCATAGCCAGCGGTACGCAGGTCGATCACCTGTTGAAGATCGGCAGGCAGCGTATCGTATTCCAGCAGCGCTTTCGGGTGCACACCGATCATGCGGTTGATGATGAACTCCAGTCGCGCGAGGCCAACCCCAGCATGGGGTAAGCTTGCAAAGCCGAACGCACGATCTGGGTTACCCACGTTCATCATGATTTTGAAGGGGATTTCCGGCATCGAATCGACGCTGGACACGTTGCAGTCAAAGGCCAATAGCCCTTCATACACGTGACCAGTGTCGCCTTCTGCACAGGACACCGTTACGTCGGTACCTTCCTGAAGCTGCGTTGTGGCATCGCCACAGCCCACCACCGCCGGAATACCCAGCTCACGGGCAATGATGGCCGCGTGGCAGGTGCGGCCACCACGGTTCGTCACGATGGCCGAAGCGCGCTTCATGATCGGCTCCCAGTCGGGGTCCGTCATATCGGTGACCAGGATGTCGCCTTCCTGAATGTTGTCCATCTCATCGGGACTCAAGACGATCTTGACCGCTCCACGTCCAATACGCTGACCGATGGCGCGACCGGTAATCAGGGTGCGGCCCTTTTCGCGTAGCTGGAAGCGTTCGAGCTTCCCGCCCTCCTGCTGAGACACCACGGTTTCCGGACGCGCCTGTACGATGTAGAGCTTTCCATCGTCGCCATCCAGCGCCCACTCGATGTCCATCGGGCGCTGGTAGTGTTGCTCGATGGTCACCGCCTGACGGGCGAGGTCCATCACCTGCTCATCGTTGATACAGAAGCGACCGCGATCTTTGAAAGGTACATCGACGGTGTCGACGGACTTACCGGCGCTAGCATCTTGCCCATAAACCATCTTGATCAGCTTGGACCCCAGCGTGCGGCGCAGCACCGCCGGGCGAGCTGCGGCCAAAGTGGGCTTGTGCACATAAAACTCGTCGGGATTGACAGCCCCCTGTACCACGGTTTCACCCAACCCCCATGAGGCCGTGACGAAGACGGCATCGCGGTAGCCTGACTCCGTATCGAGTGTAAACATTACGCCGGAAGCACCGGTTTCAGAGCGCACCATCTTCTGGACGCCTGCTGATAGCGCCACGTTTTCATGGGCGTAGCCACGGTGAATGCGGTAGGAAATGGCGCGATCGTTGAACAGCGAAGCAAACACTTCATGCACGGCGTGTTTGATATTGGCAAACCCTTCGATGTTCAAGAAGGTCTCTTGCTGCCCTGCAAAAGAGGCGTCCGGCAGATCTTCTGCAGTGGCAGAGCTGCGAACGGCGACTTTCAGACTGGGGTGCTGAGCCTGGAGCTTTTCGTAAGCATCGCGCAGCGCGGCCTCGAAAGCGGGAGGCAGTGGCGTATCGATGATCCACTGACGAATCGTCTTACCGGCTTCGGCCAGGGCTTTGACATCGTCAACGTCCAAGCGAGCGAGCGTGTCATTAATGCGGTCGTTCAGCCCCTCATGGGAGAGAAACTCGCGATACGCGTGGGCAGTGGTCGCGAAGCCGCCGGGCACCGTCACGCCAACCCCCGACAGATTGGAAATCATCTCGCCCAGCGAGGCGTTTTTACCACCCACGCGTTCGACGTCTGCCATACCTAGCTGATCGAACCACAGAATGTACTCTTCCACGCAACCCCCTCGCTTTCAGACTTTGTTGCAACCCCATAGGGCGACACTGTTAGACGCTGTCACCCTAGCACCACGCGTTCCTATTCGCCATTGGTCTAACAGCGAAGGGAGTGGAGGATTTTTACAACAACTCACTGATATAGCCGTTTTATGTAGTGGCGGTGAAGCGTTGTGCTGACGGCAGACGCAGCCCACAATAGACGCATCATGCACCCTTAGCTGGCGGAACAGTCTATGAAGCGAACGGCCTTTTTCATTTCCGATGGTACCGGCATCACTGCAGAGAGTTTGGGACGCAGCCTGCTGGCCCAATTCAGCGATGTCGAGATCAACATGCTGACCAAACCCTATATCGATACGGTAGAGAAAGCCCAAGCACTGGCCGAGATCATCGAGTCCACCGCTATCCGCGACGGTCACCGCCCCATCATCATCGATACCATCGTGGATCAAAACATCCGGAACGTCATTCGTCAGGCGTCAGGATTCAAAGTGGATATTTTTTCGACGTTCCTGGAGCCGCTCGAACAGGAGCTGGAAACCCACTCCTCCTACAGCGTCGGTCGCACTCACTCCATCGGGAGTGACGATGTCTACATGGATCGCATCCATTCGGTCCACTTTGCACTGGATAACGACGATGGTGCACGCACGCACCAATACGACAAAGCCGACATCATTCTGGTAGGCGTTTCTCGCTGCGGAAAAACCCCCACGTCGCTGTATCTCGCGCTGCAATTCGGTATTCGTGCAGCCAACTACCCGCTGACCGAGGACGATCTGGACGAAGACGGCCACCTCAAGCTGCCCAAAGCATTGGCACCCCATCGACACAAGCTGTTTGGTTTGACCATCGATGCCCGTCGGCTATCGGCCATTCGCAATGAACGCAGACCCAACAGCCGCTATAGCTCGATGGATCAATGCTTGCAGGAGGTAGAGCAGGCGGAATCGCTGTATCGAACGATGCACATTCCTTACATCGATACGACGCGGTTTTCCGTGGAGGAGATTTCGACCCGCATGATCGCGGAGACGGGCCTAGCGAGGCGCTTCTCGCCCCGCTAGGCAACGCTTTGTATTACATGCCCTTAGGCGCAAAAATCCCTGGGGCGTTACGCCAATAGCCTTTGTAATCCATACCAAAACCGAAAACGTAACGGTCGGCCACTTCCAGACTGCAGTAGTCGGCCTTTAGACCCGGCACTGCTTTACGGTCGTGCTGCTTGTCGACCAGTACGGCGGTCGTGACACTGGCGGCCTGCGCCTCTTTGCAGTATTCGAGGATGGCGGCCAGCGTCGCCCCTTCGTCCAGAATGTCATCGACGATGACCACATGACGTCCCGCCATGGGCACTTCAGGCGAGACGCGCCAGAAAAGCTCACCACCGCGCAGTTCGTTCCGATACCGCGTGGCGTGCAGGTAATCCACCTCTAGCGGGAACCCCAGACGTGTCAACAAGTGCCCCGTCGTGATGAGCCCACCGTTCATAACGCAATAAAACACCGGCAGCTTGTCGCCCAAGTCACGCGTGATCTCCTCTGCCATGCGATCCAGCGCCCGCTCTACCTGTTCTTGCGAAATCAGGCAGTCGGCGTTATCCATCAACTCACGCATGGAATCCAGCGATTCAAGCGCTTCTGTATCCAACTTGGACATGCTACTTCTCCACAAAGCCTTCAAAAAGATAACGGTATAAAAATCAGTGTGCCAACGCGTCGAGCTTGGCATGGGTGCGCCGCCAGCGACCAAGCGCAGCCAAAGCATCGAGCTCTGGCCTTGCGCGGCCGTAACGTAATTTGGCAGGACGTTTGTTCAACACCCCGTCACAGGCGTGAACGACTTCAAGAGCCGCCGCACGATCATTACATATCAGCAGCATGTCACAGCCAGCCGCCAGGGCTGCCTTGGCGCGCTCCGCGGGGCCACCGGCTTCGTGCGCACCGGCCATGCTCAAATCATCCGAAAAAATACACCCTTTGAACCCGAGCGATTCACGCAGCATGCCCAGCCATGTTGGCGAAAATCCGGCGGGACGTTTGTCAAAAGCCGAATAGATCACATGGGCCGGCATGACGCCATTCAAGACACTCGCCAACTCGCGAAACGGCACGAGGTCGCGGGCTTTCAATTCCGCCAGCGTTCGGTCATCGACGGGTAGCGCCACGTGGGAGTCTGCCGCCACGCCCCCATGGCCGGGAAAGTGCTTACCCACGGCGGCCATGCCGGCATCATGCAAGCCCTCGACAAATGCATGACCAAGTTTGGCCACGTGAAGCGGGTCACTGCTGAAGCTGCGCTCACCAATCACGCTTGACACGCCACTTTCCACGTCCAATACGGGAGCGAAGCTAATATCCAGACCGCAGGCGGCCATTTCCATGCCTAACAGCCAGCCGGTATCTTTGGCGAGGTTCAAACCTGCTACTGGGTCGCTGGCGAACAGCTCCCCAAGACGCGCCATGGCGGGCAACCGGGTAACGCCCTGCTTGATTCGCTGGACACGTCCCCCCTCTTGATCGATCCCCAGTAGCAAATCGCCTCTCACACGCCGAATGCTCTCGCACAGCTTGCGAACTTGATAAGCGTCTTCGACGTTACGGGCAAACAGAATCACACCGCCCACGGCGGGATCTTTTAGCAGGCGCTTTTCCGCGTTGGATAACTGTGGCCCTTCTAGGTCAAGCATGACCGGGCCGATGGGTTGCGTCATGGTGGTGAGTCCAACAAAAAAGGGCGCCATTCTAGACTAACCGCTTAGCGTGTCAAAATTCTGGCAGGACGCCGCATCTATGGGCTTAATGAAGCCAAACCGGCGTACCGGGCTGGGCATGGTCGAATAATAAGTGTAAATCGTCATTGCGCAGGCGTATGCAACCGTGAGAAGCGGCCTCGCCCATGGGCTGGTCCTCGGGGGTACCGTGCAGATAAATATAGCGCCGCTGGGAATCCACGCTCCCTCCGCGGTTCACACCCCGCTCCAACCCGCACAGCCATAGAATGCGCGTCAAAATCCAGTCGCGCGAGGGGTGCGCGGCCGCAAGCTCTGGCGAAAAGACTTCGCCTGTCCAGCGGCGACCACGAAACACGGCATTATCCGGACAACCGCGGCCAATCGACGCTCGCACATAGTGCCAGCCAAGCGGTGTTTGACCGCTACCCTCTTCCTGCCCCACGCCTGCCAGCCCCGTCGAAATCGCACACTCATGCTGAATGTCGTTCCCTTGCCACCAGCACAGCCTCTGGCGCTGGGTATCGATCTCTATCCAACCCCCGCGTGTTGGCGGCAGCTCAGCTAGCTTGGGCGTTACCATGGTGACCCTCTTCAACCACAGCGGGTAACGGTGCATTCATGGCTGCCACTACGACAGGACGCAGCCGTCGCACCAAATCACGCACCGTGACCTGCTCTTGATAATCCTTGGCAGCAATATCGCGCAGTGCATCCAGCCCTGACAGCGTGAATATTACCGTTCCTAACATAAAGTGTAGCCGCCAGAAGCGCTCGGCGTCCGGCAGATCCGGCGTCGCTTTGCGCACCAGCTCCGTAAAACGGGTGAACACATCACCATACTGCTGCTGGATGTAACGCCTCAAATGTCCCTGCGCTTGGCTGTAGGCCAACCCTAGCAGTCGCATGAACACTTTTAAGCTATTGCGCTCGGCGGGAACGGCGAGCACCGTGGTCGCCATGGTTTCCAGCAACACTTCTAGGGGAATCGGCTGGCCCTGGTAGCGCGCCTCTAGTTCATCCAGTGCGGTATGAAAGCGCGCCGAGAACGGATCGAGATAGCGGGCGAACACCGCTTGAATCAGCGCCTTTTTGGAACCAAAGTGGTAATTCACGGCGGCCAAATTGACCCGCGCCTTGCTAGTGATATTGCGCAGCGACGTCTCGGCAAAGCCTCGCTCTGCAAATAGCACCTCTGCCGTATCCAAAATACGCGTTACCGTATCCGACTGGGCCATAACGCCCTCCAAAAAACAGGTGTTTTAAACAACGCTGAATACTATGCCATTCGCTTTGCTGGCTCAATCTCTTATCCAATTCGTGCCTAGTCATTGACGGGTTTCATGTTTGTCTAGCTTTCGTGGTCCTCGCCATGTACTGGACAGAGCAACATACTGTATACTTAACCACATACTGATTAAGCCGACATGTAGCTACTGTCTTTTCACTGTTTTGGAGTTTGGTATGTCGCGTCCACTCACAGCACGTCAGCAGCACGTATTTGATTTCATCGTTAAGACCATGGGTGAGCTGGGTTATCCGCCAACGCGCGCCGAAATCGCCAAAGCGCTTGGCTTCCGCTCTCCCAATGCAGCGGAAGAGCACCTGCGCGCGTTAGAGCGCAAGGGGGCCATTCGCATTATTCGTAATACGTCCCGTGGGATCCGTCTGCCTAATCAAGAGCCGCTGGAACCTGCCGATACGCCAGCCCCTGCCACAGCATCGGTCGCCGCTGACCCTCTCCCCAACGGATTGCCCGTGATTGGTGAAGTGGCCGCTGGCAGCCCGATTCTGGCCGCCGAGCACATTGACCGTTACTGCCCGTTGCCTGCCGAGTACTTCACTCCCAAGGCCGATTATTTATTGCGGGTACGCGGCCTCTCCATGAAAGATGTCGGCATTTTGGAAGGCGACTTACTGGCCGTTCACCGTACCGACCGCGTGCGGGATGGTCAGATCGTGGTAGCACGACTAGAAGACGAAGTCACGGTCAAGCGTTTTAAACGCCAGGGGCATCAAGTGACGTTGATTGCCGAGAACGCCGACTTTGCCCCCATCGAGATCGATCTGCGCACGCAGCAACTGGATATCGAAGGCGTCGGCGTTGGGGTAATTCGTGGAGGCAACGGTCAGGCACTGGGCTGATCCTCACCGACGCTCTGCATACACTCGCCTGCGTTACTGGGAGTCGATATAACGGTGGTCATTGAACGTGGCCACCCAGTTCGGATGGTAGACCAGCAGGATGCTGAGCAGCATCCCCGTAATAAAGGCCTCGGAAGGCATCAGCAGCGGTAAAAAGCGGGCATACTCTTGAGCCAGATACACGGCTTCAGGGTCAGTGCCCGCCATGAGGATGAGCGCCACCGCCGACAGTCCACCCCCCAATGTCGACAGCGCCGCACCAAAAAAGCCGCAGGCAAACAGAAAGACCATCAAATTATCCGGCAGCCGGCGATCAACCAGCCGCCACACTACGCCTGTCACCATGGCAGGTACGATGCCGGTGACCAGCACGTTTGCCCCCAGCAGGGCCCAGTCGTTTCGTCCAATCGCCACCATGGCAACGTTGATCATCAGGTTGCTGATAAGCGCTAACGGCATTTTGAATACCAGCGTCATCAGCACCGTAAAGACCAAATGCAGCGTCAGCCAATCCACCGCTTGCGCGCGTAGCTGCCAAAACAGCATGACGATCAGGGTTGCGGCCAGCCAGCGGTGCTGAAGCGCCGGATCATCCAGAAGAGGTTGCCAGGGGCGCAGCCAAACGCACCAGCCCATCACACCCAGTGACAACAACCCACTCATCACGAGCGCCCACGGTGCCAATACGCTTTGTGCAAAGGACATAGCGCCCCCAGAATCGATTAACTAAAGACGACCGTCTTATTACCGTGGATGAGTACGCGATCTTCCAAGTGCCAACGCAAGCCGCGAGCCAGCACCGCTTTCTCCACGTCGCGACCAAACCGAACGAGGTCGGTAGGCGTATGACAGTGGCTGACCCGATGAATGTCTTGCTCGATGATCGGCCCGGCGTCCAGCTCTTCGGTCACGTAGTGGCATGTCGCACCGATCAGCTTCACGCCCCGCTCATAGGCTTGATGGTAGGGCTTGGCACCGGCAAACGACGGCAGGAAGCTGTGGTGGATGTTGATGACTCGACCTGCATAGCGCTCGCACAGCGAGGGCGGCAGTATTTGCATATAGCGGGCCAGCACGACACAGTCTGCACGGGCCGCGTCGATCCGCTCTTGCACCTGATCGAACGCCAGCTGTTTGTTGGCAGGATCGACCGGCACATGATGGTAGGGAATACCGTACCACTCGGTGAGCGAACGCATATCGTCATGGTTGGAAATCACGCCGACGATATCGCAATCCAACTCCCCTGCCTGCCAGCGGTAGAGCAAGTCGACCAAACAGTGAGACTCTCGGGATACCATCAACACCACGCGGCGGCGTTTCTCGGTATCCACCAGCGACCACTGCATATCGAACTCCGCAGCGACGGGTTCGAACGCGGTACGCAGCGCCTCTGCCGACATGCCGAGTGAGTCCGCCAGAATTTCATAACGCATGAAAAAGCGGCCAGTCTCTAAATCCGAGTGCTGGCTTGCCTCGGTAATGGAACCACCCTGCTGAGCAATAAAGCTTGAGACACGCGCCACAATGCCCACTTGGTCTGGGCAGGAAACAACTAACCGGTAATAATGAGACATCACAAACACTCTTAACGTATTTAACGGCACGCTCGCCAAGCACCTGCCGGGCGGCAGGTAAACTCTGTAGCGACCTTAGTGTAACGTAAGCCGGATGATGAAGCACCGTGGACAGGTGCCGCGATGATTGTTACCCGCCCCCCGCATCCCGTATAGTTAAGGTATTACTTTCTAGGCTTTTCATAACTGATGCATCCATCACGCGTTCAACTTCGTCCCCGTCGCCGCCCGCCTCTGCGCCTACTGCCGCTAGGTGGCTGTGGCGAAATTGGAATGAACCTCACGCTGTATGGATACGACGATCAGTGGATCGCCGTCGATTGCGGCATGATGATTCGCCAAGACCTGCCGAACTCCCCGCTTCAAGTACCCAACACGGATACCTTGGAAGCGCTCAAGATCGTACCTAAGGCGCTGTTCATTACGCACGGCCATGAAGACCATATCGGTGCCGTAGCGTGGCTGTGGCCTAAATGGGGCTGCCCGATCTTTGCCACGCCACTGGCGGCGGGACTACTTCGCTACAAGTTTGCCGAACACCAGCTCAGTAGCGCAGCGATTCAGATCATCGAACCAGGGGACGCGGTGGAGAGCGGTCCATTCACACTTCGCTATCTCAGCGTTACCCACTCCATCCCCGAAAGCTGCGCCATCATGATGCAAGCGGGAGATTACCGCATCCTGCACACGGGAGACTGGAAACTCGATCCAACGCCGCTCATCGGTGCGCCGGTCAGTGCGGCACAGTTTCGGGCCTTGGCGCCGGTGGATCTAGTGGTGGGTGACTCTACCAATGCCCCCATGCCGGGACAGTCGGCGAGCGAAGGAGACGTCGCCAAGGCACTGGCCACCACACTAAAAGCCTGCAAAGGCCGCGTGGTGGTGTCCTGCTTTGCCAGTAATTTGGCGCGGGTGTTGGCCATCGGCTTAGCGGCCCAGGCATGTGGCCGCAGGGTTAGCCTGATGGGCCGCTCGATGGAGCGCATGGTCAGCGTGGCCCGAGGCCTTGGCTACTTGGACGACTTTCCGCCCCTAGTGCCCGCCCACGACCTTGGCTACCTCCCCCCCGAAGAGGTCGTGATCATTGCCACCGGCAGCCAGGGCGAACCTCGCGCCGCTTTACAGCGTTTGGCCCAGCGGCGCCACCCGTTCGTCGACTTGGAGCCAGGCGATAGCGTCATTTTTTCTGCCAAAGCCATTCCGGGCAATGAGCGCCCCATTGAGCAGCTTAAAAAACGTTTGTTGCAACTCGATGTCACGCTCTTCGATGAAACGAATCATCCCGAGCTTCACGCCACCGGCCACCCCGCTCAGGAAGAGCTCAAAAAGCTCTATCAGTGGGTCAGACCCAAAATGCTACTGCCGGTGCACGGCGAGGCTCGCCACCAAGCGGCGCATCAGGCGCTGGCCGAAGAGCTAGGTATTCAAGCACCGCTGGCACCGGTAAATGGTGACATGCTCGTGCTCGACCACCAGGGATTGCGCTGCGAGACGCGCTATCCGCAGCCCCCTTGCATCGTCAACCAAAATAGCGTGGTGCCCCACCCCGGCTTGGATATTGGCCAGCCCTCTTCCCGCCGGGGCAGCCTCTTTCTGGCTCTGCCGGTCGCTGCCACAGAGACCGGCTGGTGCCGGATCGGGCGCTTGATGCTAGATGCCAGCGGCGCCAGCCCCATGGACGAAGATAGCTTTAGCGAGTGGCTGGATGACCAGCTCGACGAGATCCCGGCAGATACGTTGGCCGATTTGCGTCATGCGCTTCAGCCAAGGCTGGTGCACTGGCTAGCGAACCACTTACAGCATATGCCGGACGTGCACCTGCAGATCATGGCCGCCGAAATGCCGACCATCGAAGAGCTGAACGACGAGCCTTGAGTACTACCACCGAGCAGCATCCTGCTGGTCGGTGTCGCGCTCTTTCACCCAGTAAGCTCCCTGTTTAGAGTGCTCTTTCTTCCAAAAGGGTGCCTGCGTTTTCAAATAATCCATGATGAAATCACACGCCTCGAACGCATCACGGCGGTGCGCGCTGGCGACCAGTACCCGCACGATGGGATCCCCAGGGGACAAATCACCCACCCGGTGAATGACCCGCACCGCTTGCAGTGACCAGCGCTGCCAAGCTTGCTCGGCAATCTGTGTCAAGGTGCGCTCGGTCATGCCTGGGTAGTGTTCCAGGGTCAAGCCGGTGACGTCAGGCGTTTCGTTGAAATCTCGCACTAACCCGGTAAAGGTAACGATCGCGCCAATATCAGTACGCTGGCGCAACGCACTTTCATAGCCATAATCCATGGAAAATGGCGCGGGCTGTACCGCTACCGCAATGTCTGGCGCTGTCGGTTCGTGAACGGACACGGCTTAGCCTCCGGTGACCGGCGGAAAAAAGGCCACTTCGTCTTCATCGGTAATGCGTGCGCTGTCATTAGCCATTACCTGGTTGATGGCACATAGCGTCCGCTGATCGGCAAGTACGGCAAAACGCGTGTCTTGAGCGCTGAGCGCCGCTTTCAAGCCAGCGACATCGCGACTTGGCAGCTTGTCCAAGCCAATGGCCAGATCGCTCTCACCGATACGCTCACGCAGTTCGGCCAGAAACTTGACCCGCACACACGGGGAGGCGCAGCGCTCGCCGAGACTCACCTCGCCCGCAGCCCCTTCACCGGTGACGATGGGCGCGGTCATTTCCCGGCGGTAATCTCCGCGCTGACCGCCCTGCTTGCTATCCAGCTGTATTGCCTCGATACGCATCTCTTTGTCGACCGCTTTACACATGTCATATAGCGTCAAACATGCGACCGACACCGCGGTCAGCGCTTCCATTTCGACGCCAGTGCGGCCGTTCAAGCGGCACATGGCCGACACGTTCACACACCCTTGGTCATGGTCGATATCGAACGCTACCGCCACTTTGGATAGCGCCAGCGAGTGGCAAAGTGGAATGAGCTCATGGGTTCGCTTGGCTGCTTGGATACCGGCGATGCGCGCCGTGGCCAGCACATCACCTTTGGGCAGCGCCCCATCACTCAGCAACTTCAAGGTGGCGGGCTGCATGACGATACGCCCGGAGGCGACCGCCTCTCGACGGGTTTCTTGCTTATCGCCGACGTCAACCATATTTGCTTCGCCGTGCGCATTCAGGTGGGTTAACTGCATGGTGTCACCTTTTCATCATCAAGCCAAAGAGCGGCGTTGTTGGTCGACCCACTCGCTTACCCAGCGAGCAATCTCTTCATGTTGATTCAAATTCAAGCGCGTAACGGAGGGCGCCAGCGCCACGGGCGGCTCACCGCTCAGCGCGACGGCCTGGGCCCACGGATCGGACAAAATCGCCGGATCACCGATACCGTCGCGGTAGAGCACCAGTTTGGGAATGGGCCAAGCCTTGAACCCTTCCACTATCACCAAATCAGGCGCGTGGGGGGCCATCAACGTCAACAGGTAGGCAAGATCGGGCTCCTCTTGCCCGGGCGTTTCCTGCATGAGCGCAAAACGCTGGCGCGATGCAATCAGCATGGGCGCTGCGCCAGCACTGCGCAATTTGTAGCTATCTTTCCCGGGCCGATCCACATCGAACTGGTGATGGGCGTGTTTGATCACCGCCACCGAAAGGCCCTGTTCACGCAGCTTAGGTAAAAGCTTCTCTAGCAGCGTGGTTTTGCCGGTTCCGCTCCAGGCTGCCACCCCCAATACGGGAAACGGGCAGTGTAGGGTATCACTCATAATTCACCATTAGCGCCACGGGTCATTCACCCTCTTTTTCAGCAGGCAACAGCCAGTTTAACGCAATGCCCACCAGCGCCGCCAAGCTGACACCCTGGAGCGTGAACTGCCCACCGCCAAACTGCATGCCGCCAATCCCGAACACCAAGATCAGCGACACCACCACCAAGTTACGCGGCGCCGTCAACGACTGCCCCGCGCGCACCAGGGTGTTCATTCCCACCACGGCAATCGAACCAAACAGCAGCGTCATGATGCCCCCCATGACCGGGCCAGGAATGGTTTGCAGCAGCGCCCCTAGCTTACCCACGAACGCCAGCACGATCGCGATGACCGCCGCTACCATCATGTAGGCGGGATTGAACGCTTTGGTCAGCGTCACGGCGCCGGTCACTTCCGAGTAAGTCGTGTTGGGCGGCCCGCCAAATAGCGCCGCAACCGTGGTGGCCAAACCGTCGCCCAGTAGCGTTCGGTGCAAGCCGGGCTTTTCCAGGTAGTTGGTGCGCGTGACCGAACCAATGGCCACCATGTCCCCAATGTGCTCGACGGCGGGTGCAATCGCTACAGGAATCATGAAGAGAATGGCCGCCCAATGAAAACTAGGGGCCGTAAAATTGGGTAACGAGAGCCAGGCAGCCTCCCGCACCGGCGTGAAGTCGATCACTCCCATGATGAGTGCCAGGGCATAGCCTGTCGCGATGCCCCCCATGATAGGCACCAGGCGCAGAATGCCGCGCCCAAACACCGCTAGCACTAGAGTGACCAGCAGGCTCGCCATGGAAAGAAAAATCGCCTGACCGTAGCCAATCTGGTCACTGGTTTCCCCGGTGGCCATGCTGACGGCAACCGGCGCGAGGGCTAAGCCGATCACCATGATAACGGGACCAACCACCACGGCAGGCAGCAAGCGATGCAGCCAAGCAGTGCCTTTCAACCGCACCGCCTGGGAAATCGCCACATACACCAGGCCTGCTGCCATCAATCCACCCAAGGTGGCCGACACGCCAAAGCTGGCAATGGAACCCTGTATCGGGGCAATGAAGGCAAACGATGAGGCCAAAAAGACCGGCACGCTCTGCTTGGTCACACCATGGAACACCAGCGTACCTAGCCCGGCGGTAAAGAGCGCAACGCTGGGATCTAGCCCGGTCAATAGAGGCACCAGCACCAGCGCACCGAAGGCGACGAATAGCATCTGCGCGCCGGTCAGCAGCATTTTTGGCCAAGACTCTTGTCTCGCACTCGTTGTCATCACACCACTCCTGGGTCTGTTATTCATCACGGAGGCAAAAAAATGCCCCCAACGCGATGCGTAAGGGGCCTTTAGAGGCGGAGCGCTTAACGCGTTCCGAAAATCTTATCGCCGGCATCTCCCAAGCCGGGGACGATGTAGCCGTTCTCATCGAGTCGGTCATCCACCGACGCGGTGTAGATTTCTACATCAGGATAAGCATCTTGCACCCGTTTAATCCCTTCAGGGGCAGCCACCAAAACGATGACTTTCATATGCTCACAGCCGCGCTCACGCAGCATGTCCAACGTGGCCACCATGGAACCGCCGGTCGCCAGCATCGGGTCTATCACGATCGCCATCCGCTCTTCGATGTCGTTGGCGAACTTCGCAAAATACGGCACCGGCTGCAGTGTCTCTTCGTCGCGGTACAAGCCGACGACGCTCACGCGCGCGCTGGGAATCAAATCCGTCACGCCTTCGAGCATGCCCAAGCCTGCACGCAGAATCGGGACGATGGTGACCTTCTTACCTTTCAGACGACGCGTCGCAATGGGCTCGCCGTTCCAGCCTTGAATCTCATGATCCTCAAGCTCCAGACCTTTGGTGGCTTCGTAGGTCAGAAGCTTAGCCACTTCACCTGCCAGTTCACGAAAGCTCTTGGTGCTCAAATCAGCTTCGCGCATCAGTCCCAGCTTATGTTGAACAAGCGGATGGTTAATGGCGTAGACACTCATGGGACTTCCTCACTGCAGGGGATTCAGGATGGCGACATAGGCCGCCATCGACATGCTTACAAAATTGCGCGCCATTCTACCCGCAACTGACCATCAGGTTAAGGGGTTTCCGGTAATTGCCACGCAATTGGTGCACGCCCCTGTGCTTCCAAGAACTGGTTCGCCTTGGAAAAGTGACGATTGCCAAAAAAACCGCGGTGAGCCGATAGCGGCGAGGGGTGTGGCGACTCCAACACCAAATGGCGAGAAGTATCGATCAGCGACTTCTTTTGACGCGCATGGCTACCCCACAGAAGAAACACACTAGGTTCGGCGTGTCGGCTTACGGTCTCAATGGCCCGATCGGTGAAATGCTCCCACCCTTTACCACGATGCGACGCGGCATTGCCCTGCTCTACCGTCAGCGCCGTGTTCAATAGCAGCACCCCTTGCTTGGCCCACGACTCCAAAAAGCCGTGACGCACCGGCGTAAAACCCACGTCGCTCGCCAACTCCTTATAAATGTTGACGAGCGACGGGGGCACCGGCACCCCCGGCTGTACCGAAAAGCAGAGCCCGTGCGCTTGCTTAGGCCCGTGATAGGGGTCTTGCCCCAGAATCACCACTTTCACCGAAGCGAGAGGCGTAAGCTCGAAAGCACGAAACCAGTTCGACGAGTGCGGGTAGATAACTTTCTTGGCCGCTTTTTCATCGGCCAAAAACGCCTTCAGGGCGGACATGTACTCCGCCTGAAACTCTTGCCCTAGCCACTGGCTCCAATCATCGGGTAGCGGGTTAGCCATATTACTTCTTCATTTGATCGGCGAGTGGCTCGACGTAAGCTATGCCCATATCCCAAGGGAACTGGATCCAGCATTGCTGAGCCACTTCGGTCAGGTATTGATCCACCAAAGGACGCCCCTCTGGTTTGGCGTAGATCGTGACAAAATGTGCTTTAGGCAGCATTTCACGCACGGCACGGGCCGTTTTGCCGGTATCGACGAGATCGTCGACCAACAGCCAGCCATCACCATCGTGGTCGACGCCTTTCATGATGTCCAAGCCGCCTTGCTCCATGTGGTCATAGCTTTTGATGCACACGGTGTCGATCAGGCGAATGTTCAGCTCGCGGGCAATCAGGGCCGCCGGAATCAGGCCGCCACGGGTAATCGCCACGATGCCTTTGAAATCCCGCTCGATAAGCAGGTGGCACAGCTGGCGCACGTCGCGATGAATTTGGTCCCAAGAAACGGTGAAGTGTTGATGATAGCGTTCGCTGCTCATGGGACGTTACTCGTCTTCGTTGAAGGAACAGACCGCGAATACGCTGTAACCCGCATCGCGAATTTTCTGAGAACCACCCAGTTCAGGCAGATCGATGATCGTTGCTGTCTCGACGACGTGACCACCGCAGCGCTGAATCAGGTTGGCCGCTGCCAGCATCGTGCCGCCCGTGGCGATCAGATCATCCATGAGCAAAATCCGATCACCTTCCTGGAACGCATCGGCATGAAGCTCGACTTCCGAATGACCGTACTCCAGCGTGTAGGTTTCGCTGATGGTTTTGAACGGCAGCTTGCCCTTCTTACGCACGGGAACGAAGCTGCAGCCCAGCTCGTACGCCAACGGTGCGCCGATGATAAAGCCACGGGCATCGATGGCCGCGATGGCATCCAGATTCATTTCCTGGTAGCGGTGCACGAAACTGTCGATCAGCTTACGAAAGGCAGCGCTGTTTTGCAGCAAGGGAGTAATGTCACGGAAATTCACCCCCTGCTCTGGCCAGTCAGGAACCGTGCGAATAACGGACTTAATGTAATCGCCGTAGATGCTCATCGCGTCTCTCATTGATTAGTCGAAGATTGGGTGGTTAACCCATGAATAGAAACTTTGCTGCAAATAGCAGCGCTAACACCACTACCGCCGGGTTGAGGTCCGCAAAGCGGCCCGACAGCGTTTTGATCGCAACGTAGCTGATGAAGCCCAGGGCGATGCCTTCCGCAATGGAGAAAGTCAGCGGCATGGCGATCGCCGCAATGAGAACCGGGGCAGCGTCGGTGGGATCTTCCCAATTCGCATGCGCCAAACTTCCCGCCATCAATACAGCGACATAGAGAAGTGCACCGGCGGTCGCATAGGCAGGGATAGAGCCTGCCAGCGGCGCGAAAAACAGGCTGATCAAGAACAGCACGCCAACCACGACTGCCGTCAGCCCCGTGCGCCCACCGGAAACGATGCCCGCCGTGGATTCAATATAGCTGGTGGTGGTGGAGGTACCCAGCGCGGCACCGGCCATCGACGCCGTACTATCGGCCATCATGGCGCGACCAATGCGCGGCAGCTTGCCATCTTCGTCCAGCAGCTTGCCTCGGTGGGCCACCCCTACCAGCGTGCCGGACGTATCGAACAGGTCGACGAACAGGAAGGCGAAGATGACGCTGAGCATGGCCACGTCCAGCGCGCCCATCAGATCCATGGCCATAAAAGTTGGCGCAATGGAGGGCGGCATGGACATGATGCCACCGTACTGGTTATGCCCCAGCACCATGGCCAAGACGGTCACCCCGATAATGCCGATCATGACTGCGCCAGTCACGCGCAGGTAGGCCAAGGCCGTGATCACGAAGAAGCCCAGCAGTGCATAAAGAGGAGCTGGCTCGGACAAGTCTCCAAGAGAAACGAACGTTGCCGGGTTAGCGACCACGATGCCTGCGTTTTTCAAAGCAATCATCGCCAGAAACAGGCCGATCCCTGCAGCAATACCCAAACGCAGCGAAAGCGGAATGGAGTTAATGATCCATTCGCGGATTTTGAAAATACTCAGCAAGAAGAACGTCAAACCGGAGAAGAAGACGGCCCCTAGCGCCGCTTCCCAGGTATAGCCCATGCCCAGCACGACGCCATAGGTAAAGAAGGCGTTCAGCCCCATGCCGGGTGCTTGTGCAATAGGATAGTTCGCCCATAGCCCCATGACGAAACAGCCAATGGCCGCAGCCACGCAGGTGGCAACAAAGACAGCGCCGTAATCCATTCCCGCTTCCGAGAGGATGCTCGGATTGACGAAGATGATGTAGGCCATGGTTAAGAACGTCGTGACCCCAGCGATCACTTCCGTCTTGACGTTGGTCTTCTGCTCTGTGAGCTTGAAGTAGTTGTCCAGAAATTTCATGTAGTTTTTATCCTTCGCGCTTACGCCGAATGCGTCCCTTGGTGCGAGAAAAGCCGCACATACTACCGAAAGGCACCGCGTGATGCGAGTGCCTCACGTGCAGCCGTTGATCGAGGGCACGTCCCCTCACCTACTGTTTAGCAAACTTTAGGCCATCAGCTAACCGATCGGTCAACAAAAACCCAAAACGATACCGTCACATGGCTACATGGACCGGCTCGCCAACACCCGCTCTACCGTCTCCACGATGACCTGTGTTTGCGGATCGATCTCGATATTGACCCAGTCGCCCATTAAGCGACTACCCAATACCGTACGGGACAGCGTCTCGGGAATCAGGTTAACACTGAACTCGGCCCCTGCCCCATCCGCCGAAGGACGCACGTCACCCACGGTGAGACTAATCCCATCAACGCCAATGTAGCCTTTTTCAAATACGAACTTGGCGGCTTTTTCGGGTAGCGCGAACCAGAGACGGCGATTATTGGGCGCCTCCTCGATGGCGACTACCTGCGCCATACAAATGATGTGACCGGACATGGAGTGCCCACCGATCTCGTCCCCGAAGCGGGCCGCACGCTCTATGTTGACGCATTGCCCTGGCGTAATTGCACCAAGATTGGTCAGCCGGAGCGTTTCTCGCATCAGGTCGAAACTGACACGCTCGCCCTCGATGGCCGTCACCGTCAAGCACACGCCGTTATGCGCGACGGACGCGCCAATCTCCAGTCCGCTACGCAGACTCTCTGGCAAGGCCACCACATGCGTGCGAAACTCCTCTAGCTCGCGCACTTCGACAACCTCAGCAGTACCTTGAACGATACCCGTAAACATGATCCCTTCCTTTCAAAACAGGTGAACAGGGTGGCGTAGGCCATAAAAACTTGCGCAAGCTTACTACTAATGACCCAACCTTGTGCAGCCAGTCGGCAACCCCGCGTGATCGATCATGGTTTTTTGCTACCAACACCCAGCCAAACCCGCCGCCAACAGCAATAACCACCAAATAAAAGCACTTAAAAAGTAAATCACCCTGTTTAACAACTTAAAAACATGAAATAGAACGGTTTTCGTTGACAACACCCCGGCCGCTCTTTAGACTTTCGCCGCAAATGTAATGACGCCGATTTGTACCCAGATTGCGGGCGTCCACCTGGCCTTTGGCGGGGTGAAGTGCAGCTAAAAGGGTGTGTCCAGCGTTGATGGCCACCCGCAAGGGTGGCCTTTTTTTGTTCCCCGCCCTACGCTTGCCCCCTCGCACTCCGTCTTCGGCCTACCATTAAGGCAGACGCTATGATTGAACTTAGCAACGTTAGTAAAACCTATGGCAACGGCGACAGTGCCGTTCACGCCCTTCAAAATGTCAATTTAACGATCCCCAAAGGCACCATCCACGGGGTCATCGGCCTCTCAGGCGCGGGGAAATCCACCCTCATCCGTTGCGTCAATCTGCTCGAGCGCCCTACGAGCGGCAGCGTCGTTGTGGACGGGCAGGAAATGACCGAGCTTGGCCGCAACGAGCTCAACCAAGCTCGTCACCGTATCGGTATGATTTTTCAACACTTCAACCTGCTTACCACGCGGACTGTTTTTGACAATGTCGCCCTCCCCCTGGAACTCATGGGTGAAAAGCGCAGCGCAATCAAAAACCGCGTACTGCCACTGCTAGAGATGGTCGGCCTCGCCGATAAAGCGAAGCAGTATCCCGCTCAGCTCTCCGGCGGCCAGAAACAGCGTGTCGCCATTGCCCGCGCCCTTGCCAGCAAACCCAACGTGCTGCTATGCGACGAAGCGACCTCGGCACTGGACCCACAGACGACCAGCTCAATCCTTGAGCTGCTGCGGGACATCAACCACCAATTGGGCATTACCATTTTGCTCATTACCCACGAAATGGAAGTGGTGAAATCGATCTGCCATCGGGTCAGCTTGATTTCTGACGGTAAGCTGGTGGAAGACGCGGAAGTGGGCGACTTCTTTACCGCGCCCGCAACGCAGCTTGGCCGCGACTTTTTGAACGACTTCTTACAGCTCAGCCCCCCGAAAGAGCTACTGGAGCGTCTGCAAGAGAGCCCCAGTGAACATACGCACCCGGTGGTGCGACTGACGTTTTCGGGCGACGCCGTCTCCACGCCGCTCATCTCTCGTCTTGCGCGGGAGTGCAGCGTGGATGTCAGCATCCTGCAAGCCAAAGTCGAGTCCATTCAAGACCGCACGCTGGGCCTGATGATTGCCGAGCTGCTGGGCAGCCACGAGCAAACCCAGCAAGCCATGTCCTATCTAGAAGCGCATCAACTACAGGTGGAGGTACTTGGTCATGTCCAGCGCAATGTTTGATCTCATTTTACAGGCCACGCTGGATACCCTTTATATGGTGGCCGTGTCGGGCGTGATCGCCACCCTACTGGGACTCCCCCTGGGCGTGATGCTTTACGTGACCCGCCCGCGGCAAATCATGGCGATGCCCGTCCTCAACCAGGCACTGGGCATCATCACCAATATCGGGCGTTCGATTCCGTTCATCATTTTGATGGTCGCCATTATCCCATTCACCCGCATGCTGGTCGGGACCTCCATCGGCATCAACGCTGCGTCGGTCCCGCTGACGATTGCTGCGATTCCATTCGTGGCACGCCTTATCGAGGGCGCACTGAACGAGATCTCGCCAGGGCTGATCGAATCTGCACAATCCATGGGGGCGACACCCTGGCAAATCATTACCAAGGTGCTGATTCCTGAAGCGCGCGGCGGCATCATTACGGGCCTCACCATTACGCTCGTCACCCTAGTGAGCTATTCGGCCATGGCGGGCGCCGTAGGCGGTGGCGGACTGGGCGACCTGGGTATTCGCTACGGCTACAACCGTTTCAACCCCACGATCATGCTGATCACCGTGGTGATCCTGGTCGTACTGGTACAGGGGTTTCAAAGCCTGGGCGACTACTTGGTGCGCAAAAGCGACCGCAAATAGTCATAGCCAGCCTTTGTCATGGGCATAGCTAAATATAACAAAAACGCATTAGACTTGCGTTTCTTATTCCCGCATTATTGCAACACGATGCACAACGACACTGGAGTAACGCCATGCAAAAAGTCATTATCGGCAGCCTGACCGCACTGGCTCTGGCCATCAACGTGGCCAATGCGGAAACCCGTACCATCAAAATGGGCACCGTCGCGGGCCCCGAAACCGAAGTCATGGAAGTGGCCGCGCGCATTGCCAAAGAAGAATACGACCTGAACGTCGAAATCATTGAGTTCACCGACTACGTCACACCGAACGCAGCGCTGGCCGATGGCAGCTTGGATGCCAACGCCTACCAGCACGAGCCCTATATGCAGGCGATGGTCAATGACCGTGGCTACGACTTCGCCATTGCTGGCTACACCTTCGTTTACCCCATCGGCGCGTATTCCGAGAAGTACGATAGCATCGATGAGCTGCCGGACGGCGCACAAATCGCTCTGCCCAACGACCCCTCCAACGAAGGGCGTGCGCTCATCCTAATGCACAACGAAGGCCTGATCACGCTCAACGATCCGACGTTCCTGGAAGCCACGCCGATCGATATCGCAGAAAACCCGCGCGGCTTCCGCTTCCGTGAAATCGAAGCGGCGCAGCTGCCCCGCGTACTGCCTGACGTAGACATGGCCTTCATCAACAACACTTTCGCCCAACCGGCTGGCCTGAGCCTGGACGATGCGCTGATCAAGGAAGGCCCTGAGTCTCCCTACGTCAACCTGATCGCAGTTCGCGGTGGCGATGAAGATCGCGAAGAGATTCGCCAGTTGGTCGACGCTTATCAGCGTGACGAAGTGATCGAGAAAGCCGACGAGCTGTTCAAAGGCGCGGCGGTACCGGGCTGGACCGACGAGTAACTCTCATCCGTTCGTCATTCATTATCAGGCCAGCCGAAAGGCTGGCCTGATGCGTTTCACCAAGGAGATGGTATGTCGACCACCGATTACACCCTGCTCAACCGCCAGCTAGAGGCCTTGCTAGACACACGCGACTGGCTGACCAACAGCGCCCAAACCTGCGCCTTCATTCAGCAAACGCTAGAAGCGCTGAACTGGGTTGGCTTTTATTTGCAGCGCGAACCGCAGCTACTGTGCCTTGGGCCATTCCAGGGCAAACCCGCCTGCCACCCCATCCCTTTTAGCAAAGGCGTTTGTGGGGCTGCGGCCCGTGAACAGGCAACGCAACGGGTCGATGACGTTCACGCGGTGGCTGACCACATCGCTTGCGACGCCGATTCACGTTCCGAGCTGGTCGTCCCCATCGTACACGACGGTTTCGTATGGGGCGTTCTGGATATCGACAGCCCCCAGCACGCGCGCTTTAGCCAAGCAGACCAGGCTGGCATCGAGGCGCTGGTGGCCACTTTCGTGCGGCAAACAGACCTTCCCCGCTTCGTTTGATGGCGCATTAAACAACAAAAAGCCCCGCTCAATGAGCGGGGCTTTTTAGAATCTGGTAGGACCAGGCGGATTTGAACCGCCGACCTCCACGATGTCAACGTGGCGCTCTAACCAACTGAGCTATGGTCCTAAACATGTACACCAACAAACTTGGTAGGACCAGGCGGATTTGAACCGCCGACCTCCACGATGTCAACGTGGCGCTCTAACCAACTGAGCTATGGTCCTGCTGTGCAACGGATGCGTATTCTACGGCTTCATGGCTGAATTGCAAGTCATTTTTGCGTCTTCCGCTACATTAGCGCCTTCCTCTGCCCGCTACCGCAAATTACATCGACACTTATCAAAGCTAACGGCTAAGCTGCACATAGATTAATCATAATCGCTTGCGGATAAGGAGGTAAGTTTTGCTAGGGCCTTTGCTGGGATGCGTCGCCGGTTTGTTATTACTATCAACGCTCATCGCGCGGGTAAGACTCCGCTGGTGGTGGGTACGCAGTTTTGAGTTTCCCCGCCTGCAAATTGCGGTACTTGCGGGGCTCTGCGCCGCCGTTGGCATACTGCTTTTGGAACCCAGCGGATGGCAAACAGCGACGATAGGGCTTGCGCTACTCACCTGCATACTTCAGCTGCGCTACGTTCTTCCCTGGACACGGCTGTGGCCCGTACAAGTGCAATCGTCTCACGACGCGCCAGACGACCAAAAAATCACGCTGCTGATTGCCAACGTACTTACCCCCAATCGCAAGGCAGACACGCTGCTGGCCATGATAGATCAGCACCAGCCCGACATCGTGATCACGTTAGAGTCCGACCAGTGGTGGCAAGATCAGCTCGATCAGGCCCTTGCGGACCGCTGGCCGCACAATGTAAAAATCCCACTCGATAACCTCTACGGCATGCATCTGTACTCTCGACTTACGCTCAGTGAGACGGAAGTAAAATGGTTGATCCAGGATGACATTCCCTCCATCCACACCTATGTCACTCTGGCAAGCGGCGACAATATTCGCCTACACGCGTTGCACCCTCGCCCCCCGGCTCCCAGTGAAAGCGAAAAATCGCTATGGCGAGACGCCGAACTGCTCTTGGTGGGTAAAGAGATCCATCAAAACCCATCGGCCACGCTCGTCGCAGGTGACCTCAACGATGTCGCCTGGTCACGCACCACGCGTCGATTTTGCCGTATCAGCGGCATGCTCGACCCTCGCCGCGGGCGCGGTATGTTTAGTACGTTTCATGCAAATTATCCGTTTCTGCGCTGGCCACTGGATCACGTATTCGTGAGCGAACACTTTACGCTGGACAGCATGCAGCGCCTGGACGCCTTCGGCTCCGACCACTTCCCGATCCTCGCGACGCTCTGCTATCGCCCCTCCCGTCAAGATGAGCACGACAACCCAGAGGCGAGCCAAGAGGAACGCCAAGAAGCCAGCGAAACCATTCAAAAAGGCAAAACGGAACGTCAAGAAACGTAGCCATTTTGCCCGTGCATCGAGGCGCCCCGTTACTCTGGGACGCCGCCCTTCGTCAATACCGTGGGATCGAGCAGCCGCTCCAAGGTCGCTCGGTCCAGCTCGGTCTCTTCTTCCGCCACATCAATGATTGGTCGGCCCGCTTGGTAGGCCTTTTTGGCAATCGCTGCGGCGGCGTTGTAGCCAATCACGCTATTGAGTGCGGTGACGAGAATAGGATTGCGCGCTAGCGGGCCTTGCAGATTGTCTTCACGGACTTTGAAGGTGGCGATGGCACGCTCGCCCAGCAGCTTGGCGGTACTGCTCATCAAAGTGATTGAGGTGAGCAGGTTCGAGGCCACGAGGGGCAACATGACATTGAGCTGGAAATTGCCGCTTTGCCCGGCCACCGTGATGGCAGCATCCAAGCCAATCACTTGAGCGGCCGCTTGCGCCGCCGACTCGGGGATGACGGGATTGACCTTACCCGGCATGATCGAGCTGCCCGGCTGCAGCGCCTCCAGTTCGATTTCCCCCAACCCCGCCAGCGGGCCCGAGTTCATCCAGCGCAGGTCGTTGGCAATCTTCATGACGACACATGCCAACCCCTTCAACTGACCAGATAGTTCTACCGCGGCATCCTGCGACGCCAAGCTAGCAAAGAAGCTGTCGTTAGGCGCAAAGGAGAGGCCCGTTTGCTGGCTTAGATCGTTGGCCATCAAGTCGGCAAACTCTGGCGGCGCATTGATGCCTGTGCCCACGGCGGTACCGCCTTGGGCGAGGCGGCATAGCCGCGTCATGGCACTGTCGAATCGTTCGATGGCTTGCCCCACCTGACTGGACCACGCGCCTAGCTCTTGGTCCATACGGAGCGGCATGGCGTCCATCAAGTGGGTACGGCCGGTTTTGACGATATGGCTAAGCTCACTGGCACGGCGATCAATCGTTGCCTTGAGCTCGATTAGCGCCGGGCGTAGCGACTCATGCACGGCAATGGCGGCGGAGAGGTGGATCGCCGTGGGGATTACATCGTTACTGGATTGCCCCATATTGACGTGATCGTTGGGTGTGACGTCAACGCCCTCACGGCTGGCCAGCGTCGCCAACACCTCGTTCACGTTCATATTGGTGGACGTGCCCGACCCCGTCTGAAAAACATCGATAGGAAAGTGCTCGTCGTGCTGGCCATCGATCACCGCTTGTGCGGCTTTTTCGATCGCCTGGGCACGCTCGGCATCCAATAACCCTAACTGATGATTACTGCGCGCCGCTGCCAGCTTGATACGAGCAACCGCATGAACGAACGCCACCGGCACAGGCGTGCCCGATACGGGAAAGTTGTTGATGGCACGCTGGGTCTGTGCGCCGTAGAGCGCCGTGGCAGGCACCTCCAACTCCCCCATGCTATCCCGCTCAATACGCGTTTCCATACTACCCTCCTGGTGAGTCATCGGCGGGAGGGCACTCCCTCTCCGCTGCTTGATAACGATTCTCTCTATAATTCAGCCTAGCGGCCCCACTCTCTTTGGTAAACCCGTGCTTTGCCAACCCCGTGCGTTGCACCATTGACACAAACGCTAGACCAGGTTTATTGGCCAGCAATGTTGCACTGCACAAAAGCGCTTGCTATGCTGCGATGCAAGATATCTCATCAGTGACGGTGCATTCCTTGACTCGCCGACGCTGATTAACGAACCGTCTTGGGCGCAGCTTAGCAGCCCACGACCTTAGCAAATGGCACAGGAGTGTTGATGATGCGTACGTTTAACACCAACGAAATGACCCAGCAGTTCGATAATCTGTTCATGGCACCGGCCCGCGCCTACATGAGCTTGAGCATCGATTACTCCGAAAAACTGATGAACGCTCAGTTAGACGCGAACAAAGCCTATGTCGATACCGGCATTGCGCAAATGCGCCAGCTGATGAGCGTCAAAGATGCCGACGGCCTCCGCAGCTACATGGAAGGCCAGCAAAAAGTGGCGAAAGAGTTGGCAGAGCGTGTCAAAGGCGATGCAGACAAAGTCGTGTCGTTACAGCAGGACTTCCTGCAGAAGAGTCAAAAGCTGACTGAAGAGAACGTGAAGCAGGCACAAGCCGCTGCCACCAAGATGAGCAAGACCGCCTAACGCACCTGATAGATCGCGCAATAGAGCCGTCTTCCAACGCCCTTGCCAGTTGACTGGCAGGGGCGTTTTACCAATTGAGCGCCGACTTGACGAAGGGAATCGTCAGTTTTCGCTTTGCTGATAGCGACGCTTGATCCAACGTTTCCAAGGCGCGGCAAAGCTCACCCAGCTCCCGCGGCCCGCGGTGCATGATATAGCGCCCCACGTCATCCGGCAGCTGCATGCCACGCACATTGGCACGCAGCTTCAGTGCAGCCAATCGGTCATTATCGTCCATCGGGTGAAGATGGAACGTCACGCCCCAGGCCAACCGTGACGCCAAGTCCGGCAGTACCACCTCCAAATGGCGCGGCGGTTTGTTGGCCGCAATCAGCAGCGCTTTGCCCTCATCTCGCAAACGGTTGAAGGCATGAAATAGCGCCTCTTCCCAGCGCTTGCGTCCAATGACGTACTCCAGGTCATCGATGGCCACCAGATCGAGCCGCTCGATATCTTCCAACATGAGTGGCGGAAAGTGACCAAGGTCTGCAAGCGGCAAATAGAGGGCCCGCTTGTCTTGGTCGGAAGCCGCATGGCAGGCCGCTTGCAATAAATGGCTGCGCCCACTACCCGGGGCGCCCCATACGTAAAGAAACGGCTCTGAGCCAGGCGTAAGCTGATGACTGAGGTGATCGACCAACGACGCATTCGCACGGGACGCATAGTAGTTATCGAACGTGGCATCGTCGCGCAGCCCCACCCCAAGCGGCAGCTGTGCCGGTAATCGGCTCATGATGACTCCCTTTTGTCGTCGCGACCCCGTGCATCATCCGGAGTATGCGCTTCTGGGGTTTCTAAGTGTGCGTCGTAGAGCGCACTATTTTTATATCGGTCTTTCACTTCACGTAGCAGCACCATGATCACCGCTGCGGCCGGTAGCGCCAATAGCACGCCCGTGAGGCCAAAAAGATGCCCGCCCGCGAGCACCGCAAAGATGACCGCCACCGGATGCAAGCCAATCTTATCGCCTAATAGCTTGGGTTGCAGTACGACGCTCTCCGCCACCTGTCCCAAACCAAAAACAGCCACAACGCCTAACAGCGCCCACCACGTATCGAACTGGAACAGTGCCACCACCAACGCGATCACTAGCCCGACAATGAAGCCTAAAAACGGCACGATGCTGACCAGCCCCGAGAGCGCGCCGATCAGCAGGCCAAAATTGAGGCCTAGCAGTGTCAACCCTGCGGCATAAATGATGCCCAAGCACAGCATGACGAGCAGCTGGCCGCGTAAAAACGACGCCAACACTTCATCGCAGCGGCGCGCTAGGCGAAACGTATCGTCTGCCCACTGGCGCGGCACCAAGTTTCCCAGGTTGTCGAGCATACGATCCCAGTCCAGCAGCAAATAGAACGTCACTACGGGAATGAGCGCGACATACGTCACCCAAGAGACGAACGCCATGCCCGAGCGACCAATCTGGCCCAGAGCCTGCGCTACGTAACTACCCGCGTCCCGCCAGTTTTCGATCAAGGTTTCGCGAACGTTGCCAAGCTCTGTGGCAAGGTCATAACCGGTCCACTCCTGAACCTGGGGAGCCAGTACACTTTCTACCCAGTTGAGCACGCCCGGCAGGGCCTCTCCCAGTTGCTTGATCTGCTGTACCACGAGGGGAATGAGAATCAGCAGGCTCAGCGCCAGCACGAACATCAACACCAAGAACACGCTGCTGACCGCCCAGGTGCGCCGCATGCCCAGACGCTGAAAATAGTCGGTTAGCGGGTCCGCGAGGTAGGCCAAAATCAACCCTGCAATGAAGGGCATTAGCACGGCATCAAGAAAATACACCGTTCCCACCAGCGCAACGACCAGCGCGATTCCCCACCATGAATGTCTCATTCCCTGCTCCTTCCTGGATATACGGTCAGCGGTAGTGCTTGAATAGTAACAAAAGTTGGCCGCCACGCACCTGATAACGCGTCACATCGATGCGACTTACGTCGCTGGGTGATACAATCGCACCCCGTTATTGCTCCGGCACTGGCTACTTGCCAGCACAATCGCATTGCAGCATTGCATAGGCTTCACAGGACCTGTCATGACCGAGACTTCTCCCTCCCAGGCTACGCCCTCTCTCAGCTATAAAGACGCAGGTGTCGATATCGATGCCGGCAACGCTCTTGTCGATCGTATCAAGCACGTTGCCAAGCGCACGTCACGCCCTGAAGTGATGGGTGGCCTTGGCGGTTTCGGCGCGCTGTGCGAGCTGCCCGCAGGCTACAAACAGCCGGTTCTCGTCTCAGGTACCGACGGTGTCGGCACCAAGTTGCGTCTGGCCATGGACCTTGGCAAGCATGACACTATCGGCATCGACCTGGTAGCCATGTGCGTGAATGACCTGATCGTGGCCGGTGCCGAGCCGCTGCTCTTTCTCGATTACTACGCCACGGGCAAGCTGGATGTCGACATTGCCGCCGACGTCGTGACCGGCATCGGCACAGGCTGCGAGCTGGCGGGCTGTGCGCTGGTCGGTGGCGAAACCGCTGAAATGCCCGGCATGTACGAAGGCAGCGACTATGATTTGGCAGGCTTCTGCGTGGGCGTTGTGGAGAAGTCCGAGATTCTCGACGGTAGCAAGGTCGCCGAAGGCGACGTGCTGTTAGGCCTGGCGTCTTCTGGTCCGCACTCCAACGGCTATTCACTGATCCGCAAAATTCTGGAAGTCAGCAATGCGTCCTTGGAAGAGAGCGTCGATGGCCAGCCGCTGGGTGACGCACTGATGGCTCCCACGCGTATTTACGTGAAGTCACTGCTATCGATGATGCGCGGCACCGATATCCCGGTTCATGCGCTTTCCCACATTACTGGCGGCGGCTTGCTGGAAAACATTCCCCGCGTACTGCCAGACACGCTGGCAGCCCGTATCGACTTGACCAGTTGGCAGCGCCCGGAAGTGTTCAACTGGCTGCAGGCGAAAGGTAACGTCAACGAGACCGAGATGCATCGCGTGCTGAACTGCGGCATTGGTATGGTCGTGGTCGTGCCCGCCACTCAGGCCGCGAACGCCAAAGCACACCTAGAAGCCCAAGGCGAGACCGTTTACCAGATCGGCCAGATCGTTCAACGCCAGGAAGAGGCCGTCGTCCTCGACCACGGCGAAGCGAGCTCACAAGCATGAGCAATACCGACTACAGCAGCGATACCCTCAACGGCATGACGCCTGAACCCATGGGCGCCCGTCGCGTGGTGGTACTGATCTCTGGCAGTGGCAGCAACCTCCAAGCGCTCATCGACGCCCAGCAGCATGATCGTCTAGGCGGCGAGATTGTCGCGGTCATCTCCAACGAGCCCGACGCCTATGGTTTGAAGCGGGCTCATGAAGCCGGCATCGAAGCGGTGGTTCTCCCTCACCGCGAGTACGATAGCCGCGACGCCTACGACGGCGCGCTGATCAAAGTCATCGAGCGACACGAGCCGGATGTGATCGTACTCGCAGGCTTCATGCGAATTCTCACCCCGCGCTTCGTGCAGCGCTTCCTGGGGCGGATGCTCAACATCCACCCTTCGCTACTGCCCGCGTACCAAGGCTTGAATACTCATGCCCGTGCGCTGGCCGACGGTGCTTCGCATCACGGCTGCAGCGTGCACTTCGTCACCGAAGAGCTGGATGGTGGCCCCGTGGTGCTGCAAGCGGAGCTTCAGGTGAGTGCAGATGACACGGTGGAGACACTAAAAGAGAAGGTTCACGCCCGTGAGCATCTGATCTTCCCGATTGCAGTACAGTGGTTTCTAGAAGGACGCCTGCAGTACGCGGCCGAGGGCGCCACGATGGACGGCCACCCGCTTCCACCATACGGCATGCGCCTTTCTCACGCGGATGCCGCCGAAGAGCTAGATGAAGAGATCGACGACGCCTAACTTGCCAATACCGGCGTTAAAAAGCCTTGCCGCAATGATGCGGCAAGGCTTTTTTGTAGCACGAGCGAAGCAACGTCTCAGGTGCGCGGCAGCGTTACGCCACGTTGCCCCATGTACTTGCCCCCACGATCTTTATAGGAGGTCTCGCACACCTCGTCGGATTCCAGGAAAAGCATCTGGGCGACGCCTTCATGGGCATAGATTTTCGCAGGCAAGTTGGTGGTGTTGGAGAACTCCAGCGTCACGTGCCCTTCCCACTCAGGCTCCAACGGCGTCACGTTGACGATGATACCGCAGCGTGCGTAGGTGGATTTACCCAGACAAATGGTCAGTACGTTACGCGGGATGCGGAAATACTCCACCGTCCGCGCCAGCGCAAACGAGTTCGGCGGGATGATACAAACATCGCCTTTCACATCCACGAAACTTTTATCGTCGAACGCTTTAGGGTCCACGATGGCCGAGTGGATATTGGTAAATACCTTGAACTCGTCGGCACAGCGCACGTCGTAGCCGTAGCTGGACGTGCCGTAGGAGATGACCCGCTGATCGTTCACATAGCGCACCTGCTCTGCCTCGAAAGGCTCGATCATGGCATCGCTCTGCGCCATCCGGCGAATCCATTTGTCTGATTTAATGCTCATCGGTTACTTCATCACTCGCTAAAAGAAATCGTAGGGCCGCCACTGTGGCTAGCGCTGACGGACTGCGCGACCTGGCTGGCAATCTCGGCGAAGGTGCGGCTGACCGCGCTCTCTGGCTCGGACACGACACTGGGGCGTCCAGAATCGGCCAGCTCGCGAATCGACAGCGTAAGCGGCAGACGGCCCAGCACCTGGGTGTCATACTCTTGTGCAATACGATCACCGCCGCCCGTCCCGAAAATCGCGGCTTCATGGCCGCACTTCTCACAGTGGTAGAGGCTCATGTTCTCTACCACGCCCAGCACCGGCACGTTGACTTTGCGGAACATCTCGATGCCTTTGCGGGCATCCAGCAGCGCGATGTCCTGCGGCGTCGTGACGATCACCGCACCGGATACCGGCACCTTCTGCGCCAACGTCAGCTGGATGTCCCCCGTGCCCGGCGGCATATCGATCAGCAGAAAGTCCAGGTCATCCCACTGGGTTTGAGTCAGCATCTGCTGGAACGCTCCCACCACCATCGGTCCACGCCACACCATCGCGTCGCGGGTGTTGACCATGAACGCCATCGACATAGCTTGAATGCCGTGGGCCTCCAGCGGCAGAAACTTATTGTCTGCCGCCGCCTGAGGACGGACGCCTTCTTCCACACCCAGCATTTGTGCCTGGCTCGGGCCATAAATATCGGCATCCAACACGCCAACGCGGTAGCCCTGGGCAGATAGCGCCAGCGCCAAATTAACGGTTACGGTGGATTTACCAACGCCACCCTTGCCGGATGCCACTGCCACAATATGCTTTACACCATCCATCAATGGCACTCCCGTGGGTTATCGATTGTGAACATGGCGTGAATGATACTCCTCAGCGCCCTATTTCTAAACCAGCAAAGAAAAAGCGGATGTGGGAACACCACATCCGCTCGAGCTCAGCACGCAAAGACGGCTGGTCTCCGATTAGTTGCTGCTCTGCTGGCTCGTCTCGTCCGCTTGGGCGTCTTCACCTTCTTCGCCACTGTCAGCATCCGCATTTTCTTGCTGATTCTGCTGCTCCCCCGTGAGGTCAGGCACGTCACCCGAAGCAGGATTCTCGACATGCAGGCGCTCATCGAGCGTCGACAGCTCGTCGCGCCACTCGCTTAGCTGCGTTTCCAACCGGGCGAGCTGCTCTTGCCGTGCTTCAATGTCGTTTTCGACACTCGCCACTTCATCGCGGCCAATGTCCAGCGCCACCATCAGGTCGTCCATTTCGGTGCGCACCTGCTCTAGGCTCTGCTGCTCCTCTTCACGTAGCTGCGTCAGCGAATCCACCTCGGACTGCAGCGAATCACGCTCGCTCATCACGCTGTCGCGCTCTTCCTGGAGGGATTGCAGCTCGCTCTCCTGAGCAGAGATCTCCTCCTCGAGTGAGGCCAATCGCTCGTTGGCCTCGCTGACCTGGCGCTCGATCTCACCGAGCTCGGTCTCTGCGGTACCTAGCGCTTCCACGGCTTGTTGGCGCTGCTCTTCTGCTTCCTGACGCGCGGACTCAGCCTGCTGGCGCGCCTCTTCTGCGCTTTGACGCGCTTCTTCTACTTGCTGCAGAGAAGCTTGGGCCTCGTCACGCTCACTGACGACCTGATCACGCTCTTCGCGTAGCGTCTGCAGGTCACTCTCGGCGCTTGCCAGCTGCTCTTCCAGCGCCGCGATGTCTTGCTGCAAACTGTCACGCTGGCTCGTTAGCTCTTCCAGCTGCGCTTCGACACTGCTGACATCTTCCTGCGCCGACTCGAGGCTAGCCGTGGCGTCCGCTTGCTGCTGCTCTAAAGAGGCCATTTCATCGCGCATCGCCGTCAGGTCAGCTTCCGCCTGCTCAACTTCCGAAAGCCGCTGGCTCAATTCAGCGTTCTCTTGCTCGACACTGGACAACTGGCCTTCCAAGGTCTCGACGCGTTCTTGATGCGTGCCTGAGTTGGATTGCGCCATGATGGCCCATATCACGGCAATCGCCGCGATCCCGGCGATACCCTTCACGCGGTTATCCTGAAAGAGCGTTTTCATGTCCGGCTTGTGGGCAGGCGTGTTCGAATCGGAGTGGTTAGCTTCTGACATGCTGCGTCCCTCTTTTCGCTGGGCTGCTGACATCAGCAGCGTTAGTGACAAGTAGCACGATGGTGATCAGGTCGTCGCTTTATGAATCTGTTCGTTACTAGCATACACAGCGCAGGTCATAACGCCACCCGACAAAGCGCTCCCCTTGCCTAGTCCCGCGTCAACCAAGCATGTTTTCCCGGCGAGAACCCTGCCGATGTGCCACGGTCGCACTCGAACCACGATAGCGTTTGATGAAGAGAGACCACACTACCGATAATCAACAGCGCAGGCGGCTTGATATCGCCGCGATGAGCGCTATCGGGCAGTGAGTGCAGGGTTCCTACGTGGGTTTGCTGCTGCTGTGTCGTGCCTTGCTCGATTAGCGCCAGCGGCGTCGAGGGCGTCATGCCATGGGCCATCAAAGCATCGCAAATGGAGGCCAAATTGCTCAACCCCATGTAAAACACCAACGTTTGCCCCGGCTGCGCCAGCGTCGCCCAATCCAGCGAAAATTCCCCGTCTTGTAAATGCCCCGTCACGAAGCGTACCGACTGCGCATGATCTCGGTGGGTCAGCGGAATGCCCGCATAAGCAGCACAGCCAGACGCCGCCGTAATGCCGGGAATCACTTCGACAGGCACACCCGCCGCCACCAGTGTTTCGAGCTCCTCCCCCCCACGTCCGAAGATGAACGGGTCACCTCCTTTGAGGCGAATGACCTGCTTGCCCTGCTGAGCCCAAGTCACCAGCGATTGGTTGATCTCCTCCTGCGGTACGCTATGGGAAGAGCGTGCCTTGCCCACGTAATAGCGCTCAGTCTTGGCCGGTAACAGTGCCAAAATTTCATCGCTCACCAGGCGGTCGTACAGCACCACTTCGGCGTTGATGAGTCGCTTGTAAGCCTTCAGCGTCAACAGATCGGGGTCGCCAGGGCCTGCGCCAATCAAGCTGACACGCCCAAGCGGCGCTTGAGGCTCCTCTGGCACGCCCGCGTCGGCATGAACCGTGTGTGATCGTTGCGTATCCAAAGCCACCACCCATGGGAAATTCAAGTCTAATGATAGTTCAGAAAAGAATGAAAACGGCCACTCTTTACACAATCGACCATTTTCGCGGTACATCTGAGAAAATGGAATATACAAAAGATTTTTAATGACCAAAAAGTATTAAAAACCGCAAAATTGTCAGCAAAAGCTTACATATTGTTTACGCTTTTACCGCTAATCTTCACGGCTAACTTACAACAGGCATAAAAACCGGAGATTCACGCATGCCCGTGAATGACCTACCCGCACCTTCTATCGGCATACCCGCCAGTGCCGATAGTCTCGTACCCCGTATTCCTGGGGTCATTTTTCAGTTCTACCGCTCCCATAGCGGCCATATGAACTTTCCCTATCTTGAGGGTGGCGGCATGGCGTTAGCGTACGTCGATAGGCAGCAGCTCGCCGAAGATGCCAGCCTACTGCTGGAACAACTCACCGGTCACGACCACCCTAAGGTGATGTCGGCCATCGAGCGCTCCGCGCGCTGGATGCTGCCGCTCAACACGCGCTTTCGGCTGCCCTTTCCTAAAGAGAAGCCACACTGGATTGCGGTGAGCGCCAACCCGGAACCCATCGAATCCGGGGTACGTTGGAATGGGCTGATGATGGACATTACCGATCAGGTCATCGAGGAGCAGCGGCTTCGCAAACTGTGCGACACCGACCCGCTCACCAACCTGCCGAACCGGCGCAAGCTGATGGGTCAGCTCAATCATCTGAGTTCGATGAGCACTCGCCACGGCACGCCGCTGTCGATCATGATGATCGATATCGACCATTTCAAACAGCTCAACGACCGCTGGGGACATTTACAAGGGGATAGCGTACTCAAGCAGCTGGCCACCCTGGCGCAGTCGCTGCTGCGCTGCGAAGACATGATTGCCCGGCTAGGAGGCGAAGAGTTTATGGTAGTGCTGCCGCTCACTTCGCTACAGCAATGCCATAAGCTTGCCGACCGCTTACGTCAGACCATCGCCGAGCACGATTTCGGTATCGGCCAGGGCAGGGTCACGCTGAGTATCGGCGTGGCGGAGTACCGCTTGGGTGAACCGCTGGTGAGTCTCATCGAGCGGGCCGATCGCGCGCTCTACAGCGCCAAAGAGGTTGGTCGCGACTGCGTATGCCTTCTACCCTGAAGAGAGGACTTCAACGCGGAGGTACTCCCATGACATCGCTAGCGCAATCACAGTGCGAACCTTGCAGCGGCAACGCCATGCCGCTCACTCATGACGCATGCCAAGCGCACCTCAAGGCACTTCCAGAGTGGCAGATTATCGAACACGATGGCATCATGAAGCTGTCGAGACAATTCACGTTTCGTAACTTTGCCGACGCGCTAGCGTTTAGCCAGCGGGTGGGCGATGTCGCAGAGCAGGCTGGTCATCATCCTGTATTGGTCACCGAATGGGGCAAAACCACCGTCACTTGGTGGTCCCATGAAATCAACGGCCTGCATCTTAACGACTTCATTCTTGCCGCCAGAACCGACGAGGTAGCCGAATAAATGTTTGAGCAAATTGAGCGAGTCCCTGGAGACGCCATTCTCGGGCTGATCGAAGCTTTCAAAAAAGATACCAACCCGCAGAAAGTCGACCTGGGTGTCGGTGTTTATCGAGACGCTGCTGGCAACACGCCGGTCATGCGTGCCGTCAAGGAAGCAGAAGCTCGCCTGCTCAAGAATGAAACCACCAAGACTTACATCGGCTCCCACGGCGCTCCCGCCTATGGCGACGCCGTGCTGCCCATGGTACTGGGGGCAAACTCTCCGGTGCTCGACGCCAAGCGAGCCAGCGCCACTCAATCACCGGGCGGCACCGGCGCCCTGCGCCTGGCGGCCGACTTCGTGGCCAGCCAGCTGCCGGGCAAAGGCATCTGGGTGAGCGACCCCACTTGGCCGAACCACCACGGCATTTTCACGTCAGCGGGTATCGAGCTGCATAAGTATCCCTACGTCGATGCGGACAACCGTCTGGACTTCGAAGGCATGCTGGCCGCGCTGAAAAAGATCCCTGAAGGCGATGTCGTGGTGCTGCACGCCTGCTGCCACAACCCTACCGGCTTCGATCTTTCTCAGTCGCAGTGGCAAGAGGTCATGGCCGTGCTGAAAGAGCGTCAGCTGCTGCCGTTGATCGACTTTGCTTACCAAGGTTTCGGAGAAGGCCTGGACGAAGACGCATACGGCGTTCGCCTACTGGCCGAGAATCTGGATGAGGTGATCATCACCAGTTCTTGCTCCAAAAACTTCGGTATTTACTGCGAGCGCACAGGCTGCTTGATCCTGGTCGCCAAAAACACCGAGCAGATGGAGAACGTGCGCTCTCAGGTGGCTATCGTAGCGCGTGAAAACTACTCCAACCCGCCCGCTCACGGCGGTGCGATCGTCAGCGAGATTCTGCACGATGCCGAGCTTTCCGCCCTGTGGCGTGAAGAGCTGACCGAAATGCGCGACCGCATCAATACGCTGCGCCGCGACTTCGTCGAAGCCTTGAAGCCCTACGGCTTGGATGAAAAGTACGCTTGCGTGGCCGAACAGCGCGGCATGTTCTCCTACACCGGCTTGACGCCGGAACAGGTCGACCGTCTGCGTGACGAGTTCGGCATCTACATGGTTCGCTCTGGTCGTGCCAACGTGGCAGGCTTCTCCCACGAGAACCTTCCCTACCTCGCCAAAGCGATTGCGGCAGTTAACGACTAATACATCGCATGCCGTCACAGCGCCCAGGCCATCGCCTGGGCGTTTTTTTTGGTCACCCACAAGAAAAGCCATAAGGTTATCAACCCTTTGGCCAAGGTTGTGTACAATTGCGCCTTCGCCGCCAGAGCCTGGGGCGCCCGTGCGGCGTCCGATACAACGCAGCGCTTGACCGATCAGTCAAACTTTCGGCACACTCAGCGTAGCCTTGTATACAACACACCATAACCAAGAGGCATATCATGGCGGCTGCCGGCACTCACTACCCGTGGTACAAAAAGGAAGATACCGACGCATTCTTTGCGCTCTTTCAAAACAATATCGCTAACTTCGTCATCATCGCGATTACGATGTTAGGGATGGGTTTTCCCACGTCGATCGTCTATGGTCAGGTGCTGCCCGGCGCCGCCGTCGCGGTGATGGTCGGTAACTTCTACTACGCCTGGAGCGCCGCCAGGCTCGCACGCAAAGAGAACCGTAGCGACGTCACCGCGCTCTCCTACGGCATTTCGACCCCTGTCATGTTTGTGTTTCTGTTTGGCGTTCTCCTGCCTGCCAAACAGCTCACCGGCGATGCGGAACTCGCATGGAAAGTCGCCGTAGCGGCCTGCTTCATCAGCGGCGCCATCGAAGCGGTGATTAGCGTCATCGGCCGCTGGGTACAGTATCACCTACCCCGTGCCGCCATGCTGGGCGCCGTCGCAGGCGTAGCCTTGACCTTCATTGCCGGTGAAATGCTGTTCAAAACGTTGGAAATGCCGGTCATTGGCCTGCTGGTGCTAGGGATCATCATCGTTGGCTTGGTGGCCCGCGTCAGCATGCCCTTCAAACTACCGACATCGCTGTTCGCCATCGTGGTGGGAACGGCCATGGCCTATCTGATCGGCGACGCTGGCAGTGAACGCTTCAGCGATGCGTTCACGCATCTCGGCTTTTATCCGCTACTCCCCAACCTTGCTTGGTTCGAAGGGCTAGGCCTGCTGTTCACCGGCATGCTGGCCGTGTTGACCGTGGTACTGCCCATCACGCTCTATAACGCCATCGAGACGATGAACAACGTCGAAGCCATGGAGGCCGCTGGCGACAAGTACGACGTGCGCGAGTGCCAGGCAGTGGATGGTGCAGGCACCATGATCGGCGCGTTGTTTGGCGGCGTGTTTCCTACGACGGTATATATCGCCACGGTGGGCGCGAAATGGATGGGCGCAGGGCGCGGCTACAGCCTGCTCAACGGGGCGGTTTACGCACTAGCGACCATGTTCGGGCTCATTGCTGCGCTGGCCGCCATCATCCCCGTCTCCGTCGTCGCTCCGATTTTGGTCTTCGTCGGCATGTCGATGATTGCAACGGCGTTCCAAGCCAACGACACACGCTACTACCCAGCCATTGCGCTGGCCATGCTGCCCTACTTCGCCAACTACGTCATGACCCGTTTCAACCGAGGAGCGGGCGAAGTGGTGAGCGACATTTCCAGCGCCATCGTCGTAATGGGCCAAGGCGCCATGTTCATGGCCATCTTCCTGGGTGCCATGACCGTTTCGGTGATCGACCATCAATTTCGCCGAGCAGCGGCCTTCGCCGTAATTGCCGCAGGCTTCTCGTTCGTCGGTTTGATGCATGCCCCCAAACTGGCCTTCAACGCCGCGCCGGAGTTCGTCATGGGCTATTTGGCGATGGCGTTACTGTTCGTCTACTTCTCGTTTCAAGAAGCCCCTCATAAGCGCTGATTCAATGCGAAACTCCCGCCTGCCGATGCGGGCGGGAGAGAATGCGCTTCAACACGAACCACGCCGTCAATCCAGCCAGCAAATTACCTATGGCAGCGCCTGCGGCCAGGCCTGTCCAGCCAAATAGCTGCGCGCCCAACCATAGGCAGGGCAAGTAGCAGATGAACAGCCGTGCGCTCGACAGCAGCATGGCCCGCAGCGGCCAGCCCAGCGCATTACCTGCCGACACCACCAGCATGCACACTCCCAGTGCTGCGTAGCTGGGCAGCAGGAAACGGATCAGCAGCGCTAGCTCACTCTGCACCTCGGGATTACCCGCCAGCGCCATCGCCACCCAAGGCGATGCCAATGCAAGCAGGACTCCCAGGCTCAACTGCCAAATCACGGCCACTTTCAGCGCCAAACGAAGCAGCCGTTGAATTTGCCCCCAGTCGCCCGCGCCGTAGCAGCGCCCCAACCAGGGTGGCAGCGACATGGTCATGGCAAGAATCACCATCAGTGACAGCGTCTCAAGACGACTCGCCAACCCCCATGCCGCTACTTGGGTATCCCCTAAGCCCGCTACGGCGGCAATCGCCAGCATGGCGGCCAAAGGTGGCATCAATTGGCTGACCATGGCCGGCGCCGCAATACCCATGAACGGTCGCCACGAGCGTTTCGCTTCCCGGCCAATGCCGTCGGTGGTGGCCCACTGACTTCGATGCAGCTTTCGCCCCGTCAGCAGCAACCCCACAGAAAATGCCACTGCAGTCGCCCAAGCCGCGCCTGGCAGGCCCCAGCCGTCCCAACCACCTACACCAAAAATGAACAGCGGATCCAGTGCCAGGTTGACGAGGCTACTGACGACCATCATCTTCCCCGGCATACGGGTATCCCCATGAGCACGGAAGACGCTGTACATGAAATAGAGCACGGCACCTAGCCACGCAGCCAAAAGCTGTGGCCCCCAGTAAGCGCGAATGTAGGCCAACGCCGTGTCGTCCGCGCCTAGCAATTGAAACAGCGGCACCTGTAACCACCATAACACGAGACCCAAACACGCAATGACCGCCCCACCGGCCATGAGCACCAGGCAGGAGAGCCGTTTGGCTCTGGCGTGCTCCTCTGCGCCCAGCGCTCTAGAGATCAGCGCGGCAATGGCGATTCCCATTCCCACCTGGATGCCGATAATCAAAAACGATAGCGGAAACGTAAACGACTGAGCCGCCAGCGGCGCAGTGCCCAAACGTGCGATAAACGCACTGTCCACAAGCTGAAAACCCAATAGCGCCAGCACACCAATGGCCATTGGCCACGTTTGCCGCCATAGGGTTATCGCCAACTCGCGTTGTTGCATGACAGCTGCCAAAAACGGACTCCTTAGCGTCACAAAACTAGAAAGACTAAACGCAAAAAACGCCACCACCCGTGAAGGTGGCGGCGTTCTGGACCGGTATCGCTTACTGGCGAATACCTTCGAACGTCACGTAAAGCTCGACTTCATGCATGGCTTCCGGAAAATCGCTCATGTCGATACCGAAATCGCCCAAGGTCAGCATCGTGCTGCCCTCGAAGCCTGCGCGGTAATTGCCCCAGGGGTCTTCACCTTCGCCCATTAGCGTGACCGGCATCTCGATCTCTTGCGTTTGGCCGTGCAGCGTCAACTCACCCGTGACGACGCCTTCGTTGTCGCCCGTTGGTTCGAAACCGGTCGACGTGAAAGTCGCCGTGGGATATTCGCTGGCGTTCAGGAAATCACCGCTCAGGATGTGACGATCACGCTCTGCATGGTTGCTGTTCAGGCTATCTACCTGTACTTCCATCTCAACGGAAGACGCGGCTAGGTCATCAGCGTCGTAGGAGAACTGGCCGTCGAACTCTTCGAAGCTACCTAGAATGTAGGAAAAGCCTAGGTGGTTAATTTTGAATTGAACGAAGGCGTGCTGGCCTTCCGTATCAATTTGATAATCAGCGGCCTGTGCTTGGCTCAGGGGAACCAGCGCAGCTGCCGCGACCGCTGCTGCCATTACGCTTTTCTTCATCATAACGTCCATCTCCTTTCTTTCCTTATGGGCACTGCCAGCAAAGTCACTTCATGCCGTAACAGCGTTCAAAAAGTGTCGAATATCTCAATGACCTGTCTTGCTATAACGCGGATTCATCATCCTGCGTAACGTGGCATGGCGATAACGGTAGTGATGCACCAATGCGATCACCGCATGACCACCCGCCAGCACCATGAGCGCAAGTGCGCTGTACCAATGAACCTCACCGGCCAAACTGGATTGGTTGGGCAAGTCGTATAGCACTGCAGGTACTTCAAACCAGTCGAATACGCTGATGCCGCGCCCGTTGGCGGTGGAAATCAAATAGCCGCTGGTCAAAACCAGCAGTAATAAAACGTAGAGCGCAATATGCCCCAGATGGGTGGCCAGCCGTTCAAAACGACGACCCTCTGCCGCAGGCGTGGGTTGCGAGAAACGCCACGCCAATCGGCCTATGGTCGCCAGTAATAACAAAATACCGATCGAGCGGTGAACCCATGGCCCTTGGTTGTACCACGGATCGTAGTAACCCAACCCGGTCATCCACCAGCCCAGTATGAACAATCCAATGATCGTCAAGGCGCTGAGCCAGTGAAAAAGAATACTAATGACACCCCAACCGCTGCGCGTGTTCCGCAACATCCTTGATTCCCCGTATAAAACTGCTCGCAAGTGGCTGCCCGCTCGTTTGGTTAAGAGCATACCGTCTCACCGGCCAAAACTCTGCTGAAAAAAGCAGAATACATCGTTCGTAAAAACCATTGGTTACGTCGCTAACGGCTTGCCCCCTTCCTCACGAAAGCGCATCGATACGCCAACATTTTGCACCTTAGACGAAAGTTTAAAAAAACGAACAAAACCAGCAATTTTAATCAATTTTACAATTTGTTTAGCGCGCTTATTATTAGCGCACGTTCTGACACGACACGTCACCACGTCAAAGAACACGTTTCATTATCTATAGAGAGTATGACACATGAAAAAATTGACCCTTATTTCTGCTATTGCCATGACGTTGACCTCCACTGCCGCGCTCGCTGAGCAAGGCTCTGCGGAACTCAATGAGATCGTTCATGCTAGCTCCTCGGTCCATCACAGCGCTGACAGCCTGAAGATGACGCCTGCAGACCTGACACTGGTAAACGGCGACGCTGCCAAAAACCGTGTCTCCGAGCCTCACTCCGAAGCGACGTCTGCCAACCGTGGCGACAGTCAGATCGCACAGTCTGACCTGCCGCATCGCAATGCTTCCTAAGCATCGCTTAGGTAATTAGGTAAAAAAAACCCACCGGCAGGTGGGTTTTTTATTGAGACACGCCTTGCAACCTCAGCGCGCCGCTAGCGCATCCAAGCCACGAGCCAAGTCCCGCTGGATGTCCTCTTGACTCTCTAGTCCTACCGCTACGCGAATGAGACCCGGCGCAATGCCTGCTGCCTCTTTCTGAGCGTCTGAAAGACGGCCATGGGTGGTCGTCGCCGGATGGGTGATGGTGGTTTTAACATCACCCAGGTTACCCGTGATGGAAAGCATACGGGTGGCATCAATGACCTGCCACGCACCCTCTTGCCCTCCTGTGACTTCGAACCCCAACACCGCGCCAAAGCCCTGCTGCTGCTGTTTCGCCAGCGCATGCTGAGGATGGGCTTCCAACCCACTGTAATAGACGCGGTTCACCGCCGGATGTTGATCGAGCCAGCGCGCAAGCGTCAGTGCATTGTCACAGTGCGCTTTCATACGCAGCGACAACGTTTCCAACCCTTTGGTGAAAATCCACGCGTTGAACGGACTCATGCAGGGCCCGCAGGTACGCACCACCCCGAAGACTTCCTCTAACACATCGTGCTTACCGACGACCGCGCCACCCACGGCGCGCCCCTGTCCGTCCAGGTACTTGGTCGCAGAGTGAATGACCAAATCGGCACCCAGCGCGATTGGCTGCTGCAGAGCGGGGGTCAAAAAGCAGTTATCGATGGCAAGCAGCGCACCACTGCGTTTGGCAAGCGCTGCTAGGGCCGGGATATCTGCCACTTCAGAAAGCGGGTTAGAGGGGGTTTCGGCAAACATCAGCTTGGTCTTGGGGCTGATTGCCTCCTCCCAAGCAGCCAGATTGGACAGTTCCACATAGCGTGTGGTGATTCCGAACTTACCCAAATACTTATCGAACAGGCTGACCGTAGAGCCAAAGAGAGAGCGGGAAGCTACGATTTCATCTCCCGCCGATAGCAACGCCAGCGCCGTCGAAAGAATCGCCGACATACCGGAGCTGGTGGCCACACAGCGCTCGCCGCCTTCCAGTGCTGCTAAACGACGCTCAAAGGTGTGAACGGTCGGGTTGGTGAAGCGTGAATACACGTTGCCTGGCTCTTTTCCGCCAAACTTGCGCGCCGCCTCGGCAGCACTTTCGTACACAAAGCTCGACGTGGGGAAAATCGGCTCCGCGTGTTCTTGCTCGAACGTGCGGTGATGCCCCGCCCGAATGGCGAGCGTTTCCAGCGACCACTCATCCTGATGGCTATCGTCGTGCATGGCAGAGCCCCTTATTCCAACCGCGATATCAAAAAGCTGCACATTCAATGTGCAAAAAACTTAGGCATAACGCCTGCGGGCGAACCGCACCGCAGGCGTCGACGCTCAATCGTCCAGATCATCGTCTTGATTATGCATATCGACCAAGGCGTGGTCACCCGCGCTCTGATCTTTTGCCGCATCGTTACGGCTGGCCTCTAGAACGGCGAGATACGCGTCGTCGATGTCGCCTGTCACGTAGTTGCCATCGAACACCGAGCAGTCGAAGGCCTCCATGTCTGGGTTGACCTCCCGACAGGCGTCTTTCAAGTCTTCTAGATCTTGATAGAAAATGCGGTCTGCACCAATCAACTGCCCCACTTCGTCCTCGGTACGACCATGGGCAATCAGCTCGGAAGCTGCTGGCATGTCGATCCCATACACGTTGGGATAGCGCACGGGCGGCGCAGCGGAAGCAAAGTAGACCTTACGCGCACCGGCATCCCGCGCCATCTGAATGATCTGCTTGCAGGTGGTGCCGCGCACGATGGAGTCGTCCACTAGCAGAACGTTCTTGCCCTTGAACTCTACATCGATGGCGTTCAGCTTTTGGCGCACCGATTTTTTACGCTGGGTCTGGCCCGGCATGATGAAGGTACGGCCAATGTAGCGGTTCTTCATAAAGCCTTCGCGGTAGGTCACGCCGAGATGTTGCGCCATCTCCAGTGCCGAGGTTCGCGAGGTATCGGGGATGGGAATGACCACATCGATATCGTGGTCCGGCCACTCGTTCAAAATACGGTCACCCAGCTTGCGCCCCATCTGCATGCGGGTGCCGTACACGTAGGCACCGTCCAGAATGGAGTCGGGACGGGCGAGATACACGTGCTCGAAAATGCACGAGCGCAGCTGCGGGCGATCCGCACACACCTGGGTGTGCACTTGCCCCTGCATGTCGACGAAAATCGCCTCGCCGGGAGCCAGATCGCGTTCGAGTTCGAAGCCACCGACATCCAACGCCACGGATTCAGAAGCAATCATGACCTCTTGGCCATCGGCGTCTTGACGGGTACCGAAGACCACCGGACGGATACCGTGGGGATCACGGAACGCTACCATGCCAAAGCCATTGATGATCGCGACCGCCGCGTAGCCGCCTTTGCAGCGCCGGTGCACTCTACGAACCGCATCGAAGATATCTTCTGCTTCCAGGTGCAGCCCCTGCTTGCCCAGTTCGTGGGCAAACACGTTCAGCAGCACCTCGGAATCAGAGCTAGTATTGATATGACGAAGGTCGGTGGAGAACAGCTCCTGCTTCAACTGCTCGGAGTTGGTCAGGTTGCCGTTGTGAGCCAGCGCGATGCCGTAAGGCGAGTTGACGTAGAAAGGCTGCGACTCCGCCTCACTGGAGGAACCAGCCGTGGGATAACGAACGTGCCCAATCCCTAAATTGCCCTTGAGGCGTGCCATGTGGCGAGTGTGGAAGACGTCACGGACCAAGCCGTTACTCTTGCGCAGTAGGAAGCGTCCCTCGCTCCAAGTCATCATGCCGGCAGCGTCCTGGCCCCGATGCTGAAGTACGGTCAGGGCATCGTAGATTCCCTGATTTACCGCCTGCTTGGCCAGAAGGCCTACTATACCGCACATTCCAGTTACCTCGCTTTGATACCATGGCTTACGGACGCAAGCCCGTACGTTCATCTAACTGACAAACACTGGCGCCGTGACCCGGCGCCAGCGAAGAATTTTCAAGCAACGCCCTACTGCGCGTCCGTCTCCACCTCCGGAGCGCCACTGGTGGGTAGCGTTGGCTGCGCACGACGCAGCTCGGGCAGCGAAATATCGCGCAGTGACTCTGGGGGCGTTGGTAATTCACGCTCCCACTGGTCGAGCTGACTAACCGCCCAGTCGCGTAGCTCGACGAAGGTAGGCCTCAGCGAGGCCTGTTGCCACGCCTGGAGTTCTGCCAGGGGCGTCAAGGTAATAAGAACCGTCGCTACCAGAAGAATGACCGCCCCTCGTGCGATACCAAACGCAGCGCCCGCAAACCGGTTCAACAACCCCATGCCGACCCACTCGACGGCCGCATGCACCACGCGAATGACGATGCCACATAACAAGATGACGGCAAAAATCACCAGGACGAACGCCAACACCAAGCGGGCATCGAAGCTATCGATAAAGCCACTCATTAGCTCGGCGACGGGCTCAGCCAGCACGCGAGCTACCATCAGCGCCACCACCCAAGCGGCCAGCCCCAACGATTCGCGTACGAAACCACGCACGAACCCTGCCAGCATGGACAGCCCCAGAACCGCTAGAAACAGTGCATCAATCCAGGTCAAGGCCATGGTCAATCTCTAACTCGCACAAGCAGGCCCTGGACATTGATCCGCTGCTTGATCAGGGCCATGGCTGCCTCGCCATCTTCGGAGGTGGCATAAGGGCCAACGAGTACGGTAGTCAGGTTGTTGTCTCTGGCCCGCTGAAAGACACTGAATCCTTCGCCACTGAGCTGGTCGCTGATGCGTTGGGCATTGGCGGTATCGCCAAAGCTGCCTACCTGAACGGCCCACTCCCCTTGCTGCTGAGCGGCCGGACCGGAAGAAGCACTACTGCTGCTATTGCCGCTGCTGCTATTACGACTCTCATTGGCGGCCACCAGCGCAGCGATGGGGTCATCTTGCGGTGGAGAGGCAGGTTCCGGCGCTGGTGACGAGGACATCGATTCGGAAGGAGCCTCTTGAGTCGACGACGCTTCGGCGCGCACGACCTGATCGGTTTGCGGTGCACGAGGCATCTCGTCAATCGGCTCTTCGAGCGCTTCGTCTGTCTCGACGGGGTCGGAGGGAGCGGGCGTCGAGATGGATTCAGGCATTTCCGGTGCGGGCACGTCCTGACGGACGACATCCACGGGCTGCTCGATGACAAAGGTCGGCTGAGGGCGCTCTTCACGCGGCGCAGGATCACTCATTAGCCATGGAACAACAATGGCCAGCAGCGCCAGCAGTATCACGATGCCACTAATGCGTTCCGTTTTACCGTATTTCATATCCCTCTCCATCAAGCTTAGCGCGCTCGCAATGTGGCTTGCGGCAGCGGCATCGCCAGCAACTCAGCGACCGTAAAGAACGAGCCAGTGGCCAGCACGCGGTCCTCGGGGGTGAGCTGCTTGGCCAGCTTGGCAGCTCCCGCCGCGGGGGAGTCGGCGCAATCATACACGTGTCCGCCGAGCGACGTAATACGTTCGGCTAGCTCCGCTGCGGTGCGGCCACGCTCCCCGTCAAGGCTCACGCACACCCAGTCGGTCACTCTGGGCAGTAGGGCTTGAATGACGCCGTCGGCATCCTTGTCATTCAACATGCCGATGATCGCCCACTGCCGACCGCCCTTGGGCGGTGCCGGTAAGCGCCTAGCGACGTACTGCGCGGCATGAGGGTTATGGCCCACGTCCAGACACCACTGGCCCACCCACTGCATGCGCCCGGATAGCGTGACCGTCCGAAGCGACTTGCGCACGGTATCGACCTTGAGAACGACACCGGCCAGCGACAGCGCTTGCAGCGCCGTGGCGGCATTATCGATCGGCAAACCTGGATCTGGCAGGCCATCCAACGAGAGCGTAGCGCCATCTGCCGCCAAACCATGCCAACACCAGGTCGCGCCTGCCACGTCGCCAGCGCTGTGGCTAAACGCGGCTCCCAGTGCATAGGTTTGAGCTGCGATACCAATCGCGGAATCCAACACGCTGGCAGGTAGCGCCTGACTTCCGAGCACTGCCGGTTTGAGCGGGCGAAAAATCCCCGCTTTCTCACGCCCAATCTGCTCTATATCAGTACCGAGAAAGTTGGCATGATCCAAGGCAATGGTCGTGACGATCGCCACGTCTGCATCGATGATATTTACCGCGTCCAGACGACCGCCCAACCCCACTTCCAGCACGGCCAGGTCCAACTCGGCCTGAGCCAAGCACCACAACGCACAGAGCGTGCCGGCTTCGAAGTAAGTCAAGCTGACGACAGGCGCTTGCAGGCGGGCGTTTTCTACCTGCTGAAAGCCCTCTACCAAGCGTTTATCGCTGGCTTCACGACCTTCGAGCGTGACGCGCTCGTTGTAGCGCAACAGATGAGGAGAGGTGTAGGTGCCCGTACGCCAGCCGTGTGCACGCGCCAGCGAATCGATCATGGCAAGGGTCGAACCCTTGCCATTGGTACCCGCCACCGTGATGACCCGTTTGGCAATGGGGCGATCCAGCAGCCCCATGCGTTTGGCCACTAAAGAGACGCGTTCCAACCCCATATCGATCCCTACGGGATGCAGGGTTTCCAGGTGATGAAGCCATTCCGCTAACGTGTTAGGCATTGCGAGACGCGTCATCGCTCGGTGCAGCGCGTACGTCCGCTTTGGCCCCACCGCTAGCCGGTGACTCGAACGCGTCTGCCAACGGTTCTTCGTTGACGACCGGCTCGATAACCTCGGCGTCCGGCTGCTCGCCTTTCGAGGGGTTAGCGCTGTGGTGCGTCAATTTACGCAGCACACCGCCTACTCGCTCACGCATGTCATGACGATGAACGATCATGTCGACCGTGCCATGCTCCAGCAAGAACTCGCTGCGCTGGAAACCTTCTGGCAGAGTTTCACGGACGGTCTGCTCGATGACTCGGGGGCCCGCGAAACCAATCAGCGCATTGGGCTCGGCAATGTTCAAGTCGCCCAGCATCGCCAAAGAGGCCGATACGCCGCCAAATACAGGATCGGTCAAGACTGAAATATAAGGAACGCCTGCCTGCTTGAGCTTCTCGAGCGCCGCCGACGTTTTTGCCATCTGCATCAGCGAGAACAGCGCTTCTTGCATGCGCGCGCCGCCTGACGCTGCAAAGCAGACCAGCGGAATGCCCTCTTCCAATGCGATGGTCGCCGCGCGAACGAATTTCTCGCCCACGACGGCGCCCATGGAGCCGCCCATGAAGGTGAACTCGAACGCCACGGCAACGACCGGCAACCCATCCAGCTCGCCACGCATTGCTACCAGCGCGTCTTTTTCGCCGGTCTCTTTTTGCGCCGCCGTCAGACGATCCTTGTACTTCTTGGAGTCGCGGAACTTGAGGCGATCGTTCGGCTCGATCTCTGCCGCGATCTCTTCGCGCCCCTGTTTATCCAGGAACCAGTCCAAGCGTTTGCGCGCCGTCAGGCGTAAGTGGTGCTCACATTTGGGGCATACGCTGTGATGCTTCTCTAATTCAGGCAGGTAGAGAACGGCTTCACACTTGGGACATTTACGCCAGAGACCGTCGGGCACGCTGGCACGACGGTCTTTACGCTGGATACGCCCCATGGAGGGCACGATCTTGTCTAACCAGCTCATATCAAAAAGGCTTCCGTGTACGTCAAGGCTTGGCCACGCCAAGCCTGATGAGTGTCGTCAATCAAATCAGTGTAGACGATGAGGGAACGCGCTTAGGCGTCCATCGCGGTGCGCATTTCTGCCAGCACGCTTTTTAACTGCCCGGCAATCGTTTCAGGGGCGTCGACGCTATCAGCAATACGGTTCACCAATGCGCTGCCCACGATCACGCCGTCGGCGACTTTCGCCACCTCGGCAGCCGTCACACCGTCGCGAATACCAAACCCAACGCAAAGCGGTAAATCGGTCATATCCCGCAGCGGCGCAAGGTGCTCGGCCACGTCTTCAGCGTTCAACGTGGCCGCACCGGTGACGCCTTTCAGCGAAACATAGTAAAGGTAGCCCTCACCGTGGGCGCATATTGTAGCGGCACGGGCGTGGGAAGTGGTAGGCGCAACCAGGAAAATCGCAGCCAAGTCCCGGGCTTTCAACAGCGGACCGAACTCTTCGGCCTCTTCAGGCGGCATATCCACCACCAGCACGCCATCCACCCCAACGCTTGCGGCCTTGTCGGCAAACACTTCGTAACCGATGCGCTCGATGGGGTTGAGATAGCCCATCAAGACGATGGGCGTCGTGGTGTCGGTTTGGCGGAATTCGGCCACCATGTCCAGCAGATCGACTAATCGGGTGCCCTGTTTCAGCGCCCGCTCGCAGGCTTTCTGAATCACCGGGCCATCGGCCATGGGGTCGGAGAACGGCACGCCTAGCTCGATCACGTCGGCACCCGCCTCGACCAGGGCATGCATGAAGCCCACTGTGTACTGCGGTGCTGGATCGCCTGCAGTGATGTAAGGAATCAGGGCTTTGCGGCCCTGCTGCTTCAATTCTGAAAAACGCTGGTCAATACGATTCATGCTCGCCCTTAAAACTCGATGCCGTCGATTTTCGCAACGGTCATGATGTCTTTATCACCACGACCTGAGAGGTTCACCACGATATGCTGATCCGGACGCATGGTGGGGGCCAGCACCTTGGCATGGGCCAACGCATGGGCCGACTCCAGCGCGGGCATGATGCCCTCCATGTGGGTCAATTCCCGGAACGCTTCCAGCACTTCTTTATCGTTGGCGGCAACGTAGTGCACCCGGCCCACGTCTTTCCATAGCGAGTGCTCGGGGCCAACGCCGGGATAATCCAGGCCCGCCGAAATGGAGTGAGTGTCCGAGACCTGCCCGGCTTCGTCGGACATCAAATACGTCCGATTGCCGTGCAGCACGCCGCGCGGCGCGTTCGATGACAGCGGCGCGGCGTGACGGCCCGTCTCGACCCCATCGCCACCGGCTTCCACGCCGTACATCGCCACGGCGTCATCCTCGACGAACGGGTAGAACAGCCCCAGCGCATTGGAACCACCGCCAACACAGGCGATCAGCGCATCGGGTAAGCGGCCGATTTGTTCCAGCGACTGACGGCGCGCTTCGCGGCCCACCACGGCGTTGAAATCGCGCACCAGCTGCGGATACGGGTGCGGCCCCGCCACGGTGCCAATGATGTAAAAGGTGTTGTCGACGTTCGTCACCCAGTCACGCAGGGCTTCGTTCATCGCGTCTTTGAGCGTCCGCGTCCCCGACTCCACCGGAATGACCCGTGCACCCAGCAGGCGCATACGGTAAACGTTGAGCTTCTGACGCTGCACGTCTTCCGCCCCCATGTACACGTCACACTCCAAGCCGAGGCGCGCGGCGACGGTGGCGGTAGCCACGCCGTGCTGACCTGCACCGGTCTCTGCGATGACGCGAGGCTTACCGGTTTTTTTCGCCAACAGCGCCTGACCAATGGTGTTGTTTACCTTGTGAGCGCCGGTGTGGTTGAGGTCTTCGCGCTTCAGCCAAATTTGCGCGCCACCCAGCGACGCTGACCAGCGTTTGGCGTGATACAGCGGCGACGGTCGACCCACGTAGTAAGCCAGGTCACGGTCGAACTCGGCTTGGAAATCCGGATCGTCGCGCAAGCTGAGGTAAATCTGCTCCAGCTCTTCCAGGGCAAAGCTAAGGGTTTCTGACACGAACCGGCCGCCGTAGGGCCCAAAATGACCACGGGCATCCGGCATTCGGGTCAGGTCGCTGAACTTGGTTTCAGTTGCTGAGACGGTCACAGGCATACCTCACAAGATCGCCAGAAAAGGCAAATGAATGAATAAGTGTCGGGCCCGCCCACGCCAAGGTGGGCGGCGCATCGAACAGGGCGTGCACGCAGGCGCGTCTAACGGATGGAGGCCTGCGTCACGTTGCGAACAAAAGCGGCCATCGACTCGGCCGCTTTCACACCGGGGGATGCCTCGATACCACCTGACACATCAACCGCATACGGTGCAACTTGGGTCACTGCAGCCGCGATGTTGTCGGCGGTCAGCCCACCCGCGAGAATAACAGGTTTTGCCAGGGTTGCGGGGATTCTAGACCAATCAAAGGTCTCGCCAGTTCCGCCCGGCACGCCAGGTCGATAGGCATCCAATAGCAGCGCTTGTGCACCTTCATAGATCGTGGCGGCGTCGTGTAAATCAAGCCCGTCGCGCATTCGCAGTGCTTTGATCCAGGGCCGTCCAAACTGCTCGCAGAATGCCGGCGACTCATCGCCATGAAACTGGATCAGATCCAAGTGCGGCAGGCACTGCTCGATGAACTCGACGGGTTGGTCGACGAAGAGCCCGACTCGCGTCACGAAGGCAGGCACCTGGGCGGCCAGCGCTGCCAGGGTGTCCGGCGTGACGCTGCGGCGGCTGTTGGGCCACATGACGAAGCCCAGTGCATCGACCCCCAGCGCGACGGCTTGAGCCACATCCGCTTGTCGCGTTAGCCCGCAAAACTTGATGCGTGTGCGCGTCACGTTAGGCGTCATGAAGACGTCTCCTGCTGCTGGGGGTTGGCTTGTTTAGAGAAGGTGAGCTGCCGACGTGCGGTCACTCGCGGGCTGTCGGGCAGCACGCGCTCGCCGGTCCACTCGCCGGTAAAGGCCAGCAAGTTCGGGCCTAGCGGCTCTTTGGGCAGCTCGAAACGCTCGTCGTAAAGAGAGTCGACGAAATGCAGACCGCAAGCGGGCGCGGTGACATCCCCTTTACGGCGATTTTTCAGCGCCAGCAGGCGCGCGATGTGGCCTTCATCCTGCGCACCACGGCCCACACTTGCAAGAGCACCGGCGATGTTACGAATCATATGGTGCAAAAAGGCGTTGCCTTGAATATCGATGACCACCAGCGGGCCGTAACGTTTCACTTCCACGAAGTGCATCTGCCGCCATGGGGTCTTCGATTGACACCCGGCCGCCCGAAAGCTGCTGAAGTCATGCTCGCCCACCAACGCTTGGGCTGCGCGGTGCATGGCGTCGGCGTCCAGCGGGTCACGGCACCAAGTCACATTGGCGCGTTCCAAGACCGGACGACTGATTTGGTTCAAGAAGATATAGCGATAGCGACGCGCCAGCGCACCCAGGCGCGAATGAAAGTCGTCGGATACCGGCTTCACCCAGCGTACCGCCACGTCTCTGGGCAGATTGGTGTTGGCACCAAAAATCCACGCTTTCTCAGTGCGCTGCACCGGCGGGTCGAAGTGAATCACCTGGCGGGTGGCGTGAACACCGGAGTCGGTGCGTCCGCTGGCGTGAATACGCACCGGTGCGCCGGCCACTTTGGTCAGGGCATCCTCGATGGCCTGCTGAACCGAGGCCGCATGCTTTAATCGCTGGAAGCCGCAGAAGCGAGAGCCATCGTACTCCACGCCCATCGCCAAACGGCCCGCCAGCGGTTGTGTCTCATCAAAGTGGTAGAACAGCGTCATCGAGCCACGTCATTTGGAGAGTTTTGAAGGTTCGCTATTATCCCGACGTCGCGGCTCGAATGCCACCTCTTCAATCTCCCACTCCTCTTCGGGTACGCGACCTGGGCGCGCCATACTGCCCTCCTGTGTCCGACTCGCTCCCGCGTGGCTCTCCGCTCCCTCCTCGTCGGCTGACGCCTCACTAGTCAGCGACGGCGGATGATAGTCGATGTAGTGCGCACGATCGTCATCCTGTGGCGGCACCTGGGGAGACGCTGATAGCGGTGCCTCATCGCGCTCCTGCATCGGCGCGCTAAGCGACGCTTCCTCTACCGGCTCGGGCGTTTCTAGAAACGCGGCTTCCAGTGCGGCTTCGTCCTCTTCCGAGACGGCGGAGTCCTCACCCTCGTCGTCCTCGTCATGCTTGACGGCATAGTAGAAGTCGTCATTCTCATCGGCGTACCCTAGTTCCCGGTCGCCCGTCTCGTGATCACCTGCGTCATACTCATCGCTGGCGTCTTCACGCTGCGCTTCTCGTTGCGAGTCATCACGCACGGCGCTGGCGAGTTCCTCACTGTCGACGTCGTCACTCGTGTCGTCGGCTGCGGGGGACTCGCGGCGCTCAGGCGCGCTTGCTTCTTCAGAGGGAGACGTTTCCTCGTGACTCGGCGGCACAGCACTCTCGGTGAGCGGCGGCGTATACAGCGACGCCTCGGGCGCCACCGGCTGCGCCGGTGAGGCGGCAGACGAAGACGCGCTCGGCTCGGTGCGCTTGGGGGGCGTCATCTCGGCGGCGCCCATGCCTGCGGGCGTGGGCGCATCCTCCCACTGGCGCTCACGGCGCTTACGCGACCACACCAAGGCACCAAGCAGCAGGGCCAGGGCCACGCTGGCAAGCGGCCACTGATACTGCTCCAAACGTTCGATCACGCCAGTGCTGGCGGCGTTAGAGGGCGTCTCCAAGGTGGCAGGCGCCGAGGCCGTTTGGGTGTCGATGTCGGTCGAGCTGGGGTCTATCGCACGGGCTTCTGCCGCCGCCAGCGCTCGTCGGGTCTCCTGCTGAGACGCATTGAGCGCCTCGGTCAACGAGGCGACTTCCTGGCGTAGCGCTGCCATCTCGGCACGCATCGCCTCGCGCTCGTCGAGCACGGTTTGCAGCATGGCCTGGCTTTCCAACAGCTGCTCGGCTAGATCGTTGAGGGTCAACCCAGCAAGCTCGCCCTCTTGCACGGTCGCCACAGGCGCGCCGTCGGCAGAGGCAGCGTCGGGCGGCGTAGATGTAGAAGCCGACACGTCGCTGGCCGTCTCTGGTGCCGACTCAGGTGCCAAGGCATTGGTCGAGGGCTCTGCTGCAGAGGGCGCGCTAGATGACGAGCGCATCGACTGAATCGCTTGGGCGGCTTGGGCTGGCGAGCGCGCCATCAACTGCTCTCGGCTGGGCACGGCGAGTGTCTGGCCTGCACGCATGTCGTCGACGTTGCCGGTGGGGAACGCCGACGGATTCGCCTCGACCAGCGCCACCATCATCTGCTGAACGCTGACGTCCGCAGGTTTGATACGGGCTGCCACGCCCCAAAGCGTGTCACCGCTGGCCACATAGGCGATGTCACGGGCGGCGCTGGCGGGCCGGGTCGTCGCCGCTGACGGTGCAGACGAAGAGGCCGAGGAAACCGACGATGAGGACACCGCCGCAGGCGACGGGCTGGCGGCATAGTTGGGTGGGTCGAATAGAAGCGTCAGCGCTTCCGTGCGCCGCCCGTTTGGCGTCGTGATGGTGATCAACAGGTCCAACCACGGCTCGTTGACGGCTTGATCGGAACGGAGTACCAGTCGCGCGCCTGAGGGCAGGCGTTGAAGCTCGGTGCGCACGCTCGCGGCGAGAGGGGTCCACTCCAATCCCAACGCGCTGAAGGCGGAGGGGTCAGCAATGGTTACACGTACGTCGTCCAGCGACACATCGGCAGCCTCCACGAGCGGTACACTGGCATCTAACGGCGCTTGCAACGGTGAGTTCACGGTGGCTTGCCCCAGCCCTACGGCCAGCGCCAGCGGACTCACGGCGCTCAGCGGCAGCCACAACAACCATGCCAGCTTTTTATTCATGTCGGCCCCTACTGCCTGCGATTCCCTTGCCCCATGGCAAGATCACTCTTTTCTGCCATGAGATATGTTAGTTCGTTCTTATCATAACGTATTTACCATGACGCCATCTTCAACGCATCCCTTTGAATGAGTACGCGGCTTAGCCACTTGCATCAGCGCAAAAAAAGGGGAAGCTGCGAACAGCTTCCCCTTTTTTTGTCTAGCGCTGTGTCTAGCGCTCGGTCATCCGCGTCATAAGCGGCACCGATGGCGCGACGACTTACTTCTCGCGCAGAATTTTCAGCATGCGCTTGAGCGGCTCAGCGGCCCCCCACAGCAGCTGGTCACCCACGCTGAACGCTGAAAGGTATTCACCGCCCATTTTCAGCTTGCGCAGGCGGCCTACCGGCACTTGCAGCGTGCCCGTGGCGGCTGCAGGCGTTAGACCCGCAATGGTGGCGTCTTTCTCGTTGGGGATGAGCTTGACCCACTCGTTATGCTTGGCGATGCGCTCTTCGATCTCATCCAGCGGCACATCTTGCTTCAGCTTGATGGTGAACGCCTGGCTGTGCGAGCGCATGGCACCGATACGCACGCAAAGGCCATCGATGGGGATCGGGTTGTTTTCGAGACCCAGAATCTTGTTGGTCTCGACGCTACCCTTCCACTCTTCGCGGCTTTGGCCGTTATCCAGTTTGGTGTCGATCCACGGAAGCAGGCTGCCAGCCAGCGGCGCGGCGAAGTTATCGGTGGGGAAGTCGCCACCGCGCATGGCCGCCGTCACTTTGCGGTCGATGTCCAGAATCGCGCTCGCCGGGTCGGCCAGCTCGCTGGACACGCTGTCACGCAGTTGGCCCATCTGGTTGAGCAGCTCGCGCATGTGCTTGGCACCGGAGCCCGACGCAGCCTGATACGTCATGGAGGTCATCCACTCGACCATATCGGCTTCAAACAGGCCGCCCAAGCCCATCAACATCAGGCTAACGGTGCAGTTGCCGCCCACAAATGTTTTCGCGCCTTTGGCAAGCTGCGCGTCGATCACCTTACGGTTCACCGGATCGAGGACGATGGTGGCCTCATCTTCCATGCGCAGGGTGCTGGCGGCATCGATCCAGTAGCCTTTCCAGCCGTCGTTACGCAGGTCGCCGTAGACTTTCTTGGTGTAGTCGCCGCCTTGGCAGGTCACGATGACGTCCAGGGCTTTCAAGTCGTCTAGCGCAAACGCATCTTTCAGCGGAGGCACGTCCACGCCGATGTCGGGGCCCGGCTGGCCGACTTGAGAAGTGGTGAAAAAGATCGGCTCGATGCCGTTGAAATCACCCTCTTCCTGCATGCGCTGCATCAGCACCGAGCCAACCATGCCACGCCATCCCACGAAACCGACTTTCAACATGTGAAGTCCTCCAACTAAGAATGAGACCTATATTATACACACATATCAGACACGACGTCGGCCACCCCTGAGGGCAGCCGACATGTGCTGTTCAAACAAGCATTGAGGCGAATCAATTAGTTAGCAAGCTTTCTTTGTTACTCACCGCGTACAAAGGCGGCGAGTACCGCATCGCCCATCTCCACCGTGGACACACGGCGCGTGCCTTCAGAGGCGATATCGGCGGTGCGCAGGCCGTCGTCCAGCACACTGCCTACGGCGGCTTCAATACGCTCGGCCATCGCCGTTTCATTGAGCGAGTAGCGCAGCATCATCGCCACAGAAAGCATCATGGCCAGCGGGTTCGCGATGTTCTGGCCCGCAATATCCGGCGCGCTGCCGTGGCAGGGTTCGTACATGCCCTGCCCGCTCTCGTTGAGCGAGGCAGACGGCAGCATCCCGATGGAGCCGGTGAGCATGGCGGCAGCGTCAGAGAGAATGTCGCCAAACATATTGCCGGTCACCACAACATCGAACTGCTTCGGTGCGCGCACCAGCTGCATGGCGGCGTTGTCCACGTACATGTGGGAAAGCTCGACGTCCGGGTACTCCGGTGCTAAGCGCTCCATCACTTCACGCCACAGAATGGTGACTTCCAGTACGTTGGCTTTATCCACCGAGCAGAGCTTTTTGCCCCGCTTTTGAGCCATCTCGAACGCGACGCGGCCAATGCGCTCGATTTCACTTTCGGAGTAGACGTAGGTGTTGAAGCCAACACGCTCCCCGTTACGCTCTTCGATACCGCGCGGCTGACCGAAATAGATACCGCCGGTCAGTTCCCGTACGATCATGATATCCAAGCCCGCCACCAGCTCCGGCTTTAGGCTGGAAGCGCTGGCCAGCTGCGGGTAGAGCATGGCCGGGCGAAGGTTGCCGAACAGGCCAAGGTTCTTACGCAGCCCCAGCAGGCCTTTTTCCGGGCGCTTGGAAAGATCTTCGAGTTTATCCCACTTAGGGCCACCCACTGCGCCGAGCAGAATGGCGCTGGCGGCTTTGGCTTTTTCCAGAGTTTCAGCGGGCAGCGGCTCGCCGTGAACATCATAGGCGGAGCCGCCCACCAAGCCCTCTTCGACTTCAATATCCAAGCCCGCTTCTTGGCAGGCTTTCAACAAACGCGCTGCCTGGGCCGCGATTTCGGGGCCGATACCATCACCGGGCAGCAGTAACACTTTATGAGTCATGCTTAATCCTTAGCACTTATAATTTAGGCACTTATAGCCCACTACTCAGTGAGCCAACGCTACGCAGGCTGGCGGAACAGCCACGGGCGCTGCTGGCGATGCTGCTCTTCGAAGCTGCGAATGGCGTCTTCGTCTTGCAGAGTGATGCCAATATCGTCCAAGCCGTTGAGCAGACAGTGCTTGCGGAATGCGTCAACGTCGAACTCAAGAATCTCGCCACTGGGCGTAATCACCCGCTGGTGCTCAAGATCCACGTCGAGCTGGTAGCCTTCGTTAGCTTCTACTTCAGCAAACAGGCGATCTACTTCTTCTTCCGCCAGAGTGATCAGCAAAATGCCGTTCTTGAACGCGTTGTTGTAGAAGATATCGGCAAAGCTGGGGGCAATCACTACCTTGAAGCCGAAATCTTCCAGTGCCCAAGGCGCGTGTTCGCGGGAACTACCGCAACCGAAGTTACGGCGCGCCAGCAGTACCTCAGCGCCCTGGTAACGCGGCTGGTTCAAGACGAAATCCGGATTCAGCGGGCGCTTCGAGCAGTCTTGCCCCGGCTGGCCTTCATCCAGGTAGCGCAGCTCGTCAAACAGGTTGACGCCAAAGCCCGTGCGCTTGATGGACTTCAAAAACTGCTTGGGAATGATCAAGTCGGTATCGACATTAGCGCGATCCAGCGGCGCGACCACGCCTTCAAAACGTTCGAACTTTTTCATGGCTTAGGCCTCCTGCGCGTGGGTGGCGTCGTTAGCGGGTAAGGTGCGTACGTCGACGAAGTGACCGGCAATGGCGGCGGCCGCTGCCATGGCAGGACTCACCAAGTGAGTGCGACCGCCATAGCCCTGGCGCCCTTCGAAGTTACGGTTGGAGGTAGACGCACAGTGCTCGCCCGCGCCCAGCTTATCGGCGTTCATGGCCAAGCACATGGAGCAGCCCGGCTCGCGCCACTCAAAGCCCGCTTCAATGAAGATTTTGTCCAGGCCTTCCGCTTCCGCTTGGCGCTTCACCAAGCCAGAGCCCGGTACGACCATGGCCAGCTTGATGGAATCGGCCACTTTGTTGCCCTTCGCCACTTTGGCAGCTTCACGCAGGTCTTCGATGCGCGAGTTGGTGCAGGAGCCGATAAAGACTTTATCCAGTTTGATATCGGTGATCTTCTGGTTCGCCTGCAGCCCCATGTACTCCAACGCGCGGGCATGACTGCGCTGCACGGTTTCATCCAAGGCGGCTTTGGGGTCGGGCACTTGGCCTGAAATACCGGTGACCATTTCCGGGCTGGTGCCCCAGCTCACCTGCGGTTCGATCTCTTCGGCTTTGAGCGTCACCACTTTATCGAAGTGGGCGTCCGCATCCGATACCAGGTTGCGCCAGTCGGCCACGGCGGCTTCCCACTGTTCTGCGGTGGGCGCAAAGGGGCGTTTAGCGAGGTAGTCGATGGTGGTGTCATCCACGGCAATCAGGCCCACGCGAGCACCCGCTTCAATCGCCATGTTGCACACCGTCATGCGGCCTTCCATGGAGAGCGACTCGATGGCGCTGCCCGCAAACTCGATAGCGTAGCCTGTGCCACCAGCGGTGCCGATCTTACCGATGATCGCCAACACGACGTCTTTTGCGGTCACGCCCAGGCCCAGCTCGCCTTCGACGCGCACCTGCATGTTCTTCATTTTCTGCGCCAGCAGGCACTGGGTGGCCAAGACGTGCTCGACTTCCGAGGTGCCGATACCGTGGGCCAACGCGCCAAACGCGCCGTGGGTGGCCGTGTGGGAGTCACCGCATACCACGGTCATACCCGGCAGTGTGGCGCCCTGCTCAGGGCCCACCACGTGCACGATGCCCTGGCGCGGGTCGTTGATCTTGAACTCTTCGATGCCGTACTCGACGCAGTTGTCGTCCAGGGTTTGCACCTGAATGAGCGAGACCGGATCTTTGATACCGCTGTTACCCTCGGCGCGCTCTTTCACCGTGGTGGGCACGTTGTGATCCGGCGTGGCCAGGTTGGCATCCAAACGCCAGGGCTTACGGTTCGCCAAACGCAGGCCTTCGAACGCCTGAGGCGAGGTCACTTCGTGGAGCAACTGGCGGTCGATGTAGATCAGCGCCGTACCGTCGTCGCGCTGCTTCACCAAATGCTGGTTCCAGAGTTTGTCGTAAAGCGTTTGACCTGACATGTGGCTCTCCTGGGCGGTGCCCTGCTAGTTCGTTATGGCAGCCTCTGCGTGCTGCTTCTATGGCATGCAAGGAGTGTTACGCGACTCGCGCATAAAAGCAATTCATGTTATTCATACTTTAGATTCCAAACAGGAATAGCAACCAGGGAGCCGCCCGTGGATACCCAAAGCCTGCAAGCCTTTCTCGCCGTGGCGGAAACCCAAAGCTTCTCCCGCGCTGCCGAACAGCTCCATCTCACACAGCCTGCGGTCAGCAAGCGCATTGCCACGCTGGAAGACCTGCTGGGCACGCGACTTTTCGACCGCATTGGGCGGCGCATCGCGCTGACCGAAGCAGGCAACGTGCTGCTGCCCAACGCCCAGCGCATTCTGTTTACCGTGGAAGATAGCCGCCGCGCGCTGGCCAATCTCTCTGGTCAAGTGGGCGGCAAACTGACGCTCGCCACTAGCCACCACATTGGCCTTCACCGCCTGCCGCCGCTACTGAAGCAGTACACCCAGCGCCATCCCGAAGTGGCGCTGGATCTGCATTTCCTGGATTCCGAACTGGCTTACCAGGGCGTGATGGACGGCACGCTGGAAATGGCCATCGTCACCCTGGCTCCCCACCCCGTTGAACAGCTTCAGGTCGTGGAGCTATGGCGTGACCGACTATGCTTCGTCTGCGCCAGCGACCATCCACTCGCCGACCGCAGTCGCAACAACGGCAGGCCTCTCAGCTTGGCAGAACTATGTGAGGTGAACTGCATATTGCCGGGGGCCAAAACCTTCACTCGCACGCTGATTGGCCAGCGATTTGAGGAAGCAGGCCTCACCTTGCCCGTGAGCATGTCGACCAACTACTTAGAAACGCTCAAGATGATGTGCGGCGTAGGGCTCGGCTGGAGCCTGCTGCCGGAAAGGATGATCGACAGCGAGCTGGTAGAGCTACCCGTGGACACCGCGCCCATTCATCGCCCGCTCGGCTATCTGGTGCACACCAACCGAACGCTCTCCAACGCCGCGCGCAAGATGATCGAAGAGCTGGAGCAAAGCCGCCAACCCGCCCACACGCATTAACGCTGGGGGCTTTCACTCTGGTGCATGGCCGCATTCGAGAGCACGGACGACGCGCGCCTGTCGGCTGAGCCCAACGCCGCGTCGACCATTGCCGCCGCCACGACGCGCACCTCGACCGGCCGTACCGAGCGCGGCAACCAACGTGACGCTGGTGCTAAAAGCGCACTCGCCCACGACTCTGCCAACCGCCCATCCTCTGGCCGTCCCAATAACAGCGAAGGCCGAGCAAAGAACACGCAGGGCAACCCCAGCGACTGAACATCCCGCTCCACCTCGCCTTTCACACGGTTATAAAACACCGAAGAGCGCGCATTCGCCCCGTGCGCTGTCACCACGCCTAATCTGCTAACGCCTGCCGTTTTACACGCCCGCGCAAACGCCAGCACTAAGACATAATCCACACGGCGAAACGCCTCTTTACTCCCCGCCTGCTTCTTCGTGGTGCCCAGCGCCACAAAGGCCACGGCACTTGCGGGCATACACTTGGCGGCTTGGTCTTCTAACTGGTCGAAGTCGAGCAGCGCAGGCTGGATTTTGGAAACGATAGCGTTGGGAAATTCACGGGTAATATCCAGCTCACGGCGAGTAATCACGATGACGCTTTCCACCTCCTCGCGCCTCGTAAGCTGTGTAACGAGCTGCTGGCCGATAGCGCCAGTGGCACCAAGAACGATGGCGGTGGGCATGGATTAACGTTTCCTTATGGTGCTAGTGCCATAGACACAGAACCCTACTGACGCGAGTAGGCAAAGAATGAAATTGTAGCGCGTGGTAACGAGCGATCAGCGAGGCACCCGTGAGGCCGCGCCACCTCAATAAATAACATGCACGCGCTTACCCCCCACCAACGTCTGGTTGAAACAAATACCCGCACAAGGGCTAAGTGTCGATACCCACAAACCGCGACTTCACCTCTGCTGACGGCACCATACAAGCCTCTTTCTTACCAAAAAGCGTATAACGATTCCGAGCAAATAACTTATAAGCCGCGTCTCTGATCGGCCTGGGAACAACCTTGAATACATAACAGAACCGCCACGGCCCTTGCAGGTCTTTGGCTATCTCAAGGGCCGCATCTGAAAGGACGTAACACTTACCATCTTTGATAAGTACCAAGGTGTCCATTCCCACATCGGGCACGTTAAAGCGCTGCGTGAGCTCCTGCGCCAACTCGCTCTGCATCGGGGTGAATGCAAAGATTCCCTCTGGGTCTCGCTTGATGATGAAATTCACTGCGCCGTTACAGAAGTTGCAAACACCATCGAATATGACGATATATCGATTATCCATAGGCTCCTGAAAGGAAGATGATGGTTCGCTTGAAGCGCATAACCAAACTTACACTACGTCCACTTACCGTTCGAGCGACGTTAAACCGTGCAGACTCATCGAAAAACCTAGTGCCTTCATGAAGGGGCGGTGCGTGATACGACCTGATCAGCATCGTGTTGAGCTGGCTTGGTCGTGGATGAGAACCACAGCACCGTCACCATGCCCACTATTACCATCACCACGCCCAACACACGCCCCACGCTGACCTCTCTAACAGGCAAGTTCATCCAGCCGTGGTAATCCAACAGCAGCGATGCGATCAACTGCCCTGCAATCACACACACCATAAAGCTCGTGGCCCCCACCCGCGGCACCAATATTAGCGCCGACGAAACGTAGATAGCGCCTGCGACGCCGCCCAGCCATCCCCAGGCGGGCAAGTGCCTAGCAGCGCCGAAAACGGGAGGCGCTGCCTGCATCGCCAGTGCAATAGGGATGACGACAAGAATACTGACCACCAGAGAGACCAGCGTTGCCCAAAGAGGATGGCCTAGCGCTCGGCCTAATTCCGCGTTACTACCGGCTTGAAATGGCACCAAAGCCCCTGCGACGACCGCCACTGCCGCCAACCCTACCACGGTGAGAGATGAATTCATGACAAGCTCCTAATGCGTCTGAAAGGGTCTTTTATCTTGTATAATTCATTTTATTAATTGAAATTCCATTTTTTATTTTTCATTATTCAAGCTATGAATAATTTAAGACGTATCGATCTCAATCTGCTGGTCACTCTGCACGCACTACTGACCGAAAAGCACGTCTCGCGAGCGGCACGGCGCTTACATAAAAGCCAGCCCGCCGTCAGCCATGCACTCGCTCATTTGCGCACTATTTTTGACGACCCGTTGCTGGTGCGACGGGCAGGCAAACTGGAACTCACTTCCCGCGCCAGCGAGCTACTACCGGCATTGACGGAAGCACTGCATCAGGTAGGCACGCTGCTCGGCCAGCCCGCCTTCGACCCCGCTCGGACGAAGCGGCTATTTAGGCTCGCCATGTCGGACTATGGCTCTAGGGTCATCCTGCCGGGGCTGATAAAGCGCTTGCGCTCCTGCGCCCCGGAGATCGATCTTCAAGTCACGCAAGGCAGCCGCGCCTCGATGCTGGCAGGCGTACATGATGGAGAGATCGACTTGGCGTTTGGGGTGTTCCCATCGCCGCTTGCCGATGAGTTACGCACCCGAACGCTCTTCATCGAGCACTTCGTGAGTGCGGCGGATAAACACACCCTGCCCAATACTGGCAGCCTGGATAAAGACGCTTGGCTCTCGCGGCCACATGTCCTGGTCGCCCTGCAAAGCAACGAAGCCGGTGAGATAGAACACGCCCTGCAGCGCGAAGGCGTTAGCCGCCGGATAGCGATGACCCTGCCCCACTGGGGCATCGCTAGCAGTCTAGTGGCCAACACGGATTTGATAGTGACGGCAGCACGGCGCAGCTTCGATCCGTTGCCAGTGGACTCACCACTGCAGCTCTTCGCCACACCCTTTCCCATTGACCCGTTTGCCTACGAGATGGTTTGGCACTCACGGCGGGAAAGCGATGCCGGGCACAACTGGCTGAGACAAACGATCGTTGAGATGTTGGGAGAAAGCGCGTGATTGGGCGGCATCAGATCGCGACGGTGATACCCACCACCCAGGTCAATACCCTGGTAGCGCGTGGTAACGAGCGATTAGCGAGGCACCCGCGAGGCCGCGCCACCGAGCTGAGCGAAATGCACCCAGCAACATGTTTGCCGCAACGCCTGGCATTCGCCATGGAGAGCAGATTGTTGGGACTGGGGCCATGTTCAGGGGAAAACATGCAGGTATGAATAACAGAAGCGTCACCAGGGTCATGTCGGTTGCCATCTTGTAAAGTGAATAGGGTCAGCTCCCAGCAGCAGGCTCGTCTGCTTTCGCCCTGGGCTGGTTGGTGACACCAAACGGAATATGGACAGAAGGCACTACCGCACTGGCGGACTGCAAATGGCCAGACTGATCATCGAAGAAGATGTGCGGCTTCAACACACCCAGCACGCTGCCCTTCTCGATTCCGCCCAGGAAAAATGCATCGTTGGCCATGACACCCCAGCTTTTCAGCGTTTTCAAGGCGCGTTCATGGGAAGGCGCATTGCGGGCCGTGACAATCGACACGCGTATACGGTTTTCATACTCGGGGTGCTGCTGCTTGTACGCTTCTTCCGCCGACTGGATTCTTGAAATGCGTACTAGGAACTCTTTTAGTGGCCCAGGATGGTGCGGCTGCATCACGTTTTTGACTTCATGATCATGGAAGGCCGTGAGCCCTGATGCCTGCATGACCGACTCGGATTCGTCGCCCGCCAGCACGCCATCAAAGTCAAAAGCGATGCGCAGTGTCTGGTCGTCTTCATCATCGTCAAACATGGAATCCAGCACCTGCCCCGCCGGGTGCCCGCTGCCAATGGCGGCCTCCACGTCTGGCTTGTGACCAGACAAAAATAGCGCAATGTTCAACGCGGGAATGTACTCATAGGGCGAACGCCCCTGCATGAAGATCGCCCGGGTGATGCCCAGCCCGTAGTGCTCGATGGTTTTCATGACGCGCAAGCCGGTATCCGGGTCGTTGCGTGACAGCAGCACCACCTCCACCAGCGGGTCTTCCGGGCTGGGGCTCAAGTCGTTCAACGCCAGCAGCCGCTTGATAAACGGAAACGCGATGCCCTTGGGGAGCGGAACCTCAAGATTCTTTTCCTGATATTCGCGGTACTGCTCCTCCCCCTCGCGGCGAAAGACGGCATCGGATTCGCTCAGATCAAAGACCGCACTGGAGGCAACGCCAATGACCAAGCGGTTATCAAGTTCGTAGGGCATGCGTGTCCTTTGTGGGTGGCTGGTGGGGCTTGGGATGAGGTGATGCCTTTTGAGTAGGCAAACAGGATGATCTTCAACAGGATGGCCGGATCATAGGCTATTCTGTTGTGCCGTTGCGATACTCAGGATGGAAAACCGACAAGTCGAGTTTATGCTCGATCAGGTAATGCACTGCGTGTTCGAAGATGCCAGGCTGAAGCTGATCCTGGTAGTTGATCAACATCATAGCGTTCTGATCGTAGTTGTAAAACTTGAAGCGCGGCATGCTGACCACTCCCCGTCTGTTTTCCCGATCCTACCAAAGCCTGGCTGTCAAAGGGGTTTTTCTACAGCCTCAACGCCTGCGTAAACGGCGGCTTTTGCGCAGCGAAGCGGAGAAAAAGCCGTCCGGTGGAGGGCCTTTTGGCCCGGAAAGTATTTGACGCACTTGTTAGCCATCCAGAGCATTTTCAACAATAGTTACGACCTTTGAAAACTCATTAGCATGTTGCTGTGCAACATTTATACAAAATCTATTCAGAGCATCTGACTCATCAAGACCAATAAGCGTTCCAATTTCATTAAACTCATCATGCTTTCCGGCCTCCAAACCCCGCTCTAATACATCTTCAAGCTCATCCAAGTCGACACTTAAAATCTTAGCGAGTTCTTCGATACTTTCTGTAGATTTCTGTACTAGCCATGATTCGGGCCAAGTGTCTCCGGGCAAATAGGTTATTTGATTTAACGCCCAATCCTTAAAACCCTCCTTATCCCTGGACTCAGACATGGAAAATGCGTGGTCTAGGTTGTGCTTCTCCTTTGCCTTTTGATCACCATCGAATATTACTAAAATTGATTTTCTATTTTCACGGTTATAACTTGCCGCAAGCTGTCTAGAAAGAGCTGATGCAGAACCAATAACCTCCAAACTAATCCTTGCACGAATACAGCTAGGCAAAACGGCCAAAAGAATAGACTTGGCTACCCGATCCTCAACTAAAATACTAAGCTCTTGTGAGTTTTCAGCACTTAGCTTTGAAAACGCGTAATCAGGAGAGATGGCTGGTGTAACAATAGATTTACCATTCGTAGTTTCGATAAATATTCTTGCATCATCTGGTAATTGCGAAAATATATCTCTTGAGTGAGTGGTACATATTATTTGGAGACTGCGTTCTTTACAAAGTTCTTTAAGTGTTCGGACAAACTTCTTTTGGGCTTCCGAATGTAGACCTAGCTCTATTTCATCTATTACGATCAGAGCCCCCTCCGACACAGAGTGCATAACAGAAAAAACTTCAAAAAGAGCATTCTCGCCTGCCCCCATGTTAAATCCAGAGTATTTATCGCCATTGACACTTACTATGGGCAGTCTATATTTAGAATGACTCACATACTTAAAGTCGTCATATTTTTTCCCCAATATTTTTCCCACAGCATCCTTTACCTTAACCTCCCAGCCGGCATTACCTGCATGTGAGAATGATCTTGAATAGCTTTTTGATTGACTTTTTTCATTATGCGGAACAATTCTTTCTATACCTAAAAATACAACGTCCCTCTTAAGCCTACTTGCATAATCATTCCATTTTCCAGCACGCTTCTTCCTTCTTGTTTGATATCCAATTCCGACACCATTAGGTAGCCGATCTGTTTTCTTCCAGTTGTTATAAGAAATTCCATATGAGATCTCGATACCTTGTGGTGGTAAGTCTTCAGAGTGCTGGATAAAAAAATCAGCAAAAGTGTAATAAGAAGTCTTTCTATTTGGAAGTTTAAATCCCGTGCCTTTATTGTGATATGCGCAAGACGAAAGTGCGAGGATTGTTGACTTCCCCGATCCATTCTTTCCAGCAATTGCTGTTATTGGATACTCAAAGTCAATATGGAACGCGGATAAACCTCGCATATTTCCCGTTCTAAGCGTTATTGATCTAAGCAGTGACTTTGAGAAGTCGTTTGCAAACCATTTTCTTAGGTTTCTGTCAAGGTTGCTTTCTCTGTAGCTCATATAAATTCTTATTACGCTATAGTTGAAGTTTTTTGGGTGCATGGCTAACAAAGCTGTAGAAAAACCCGATTTCGAGCCGTCTCCACCGCCTCTCGTCATCATTTACTGATCCAGCCAGTCATCTGGCTGGATAATATTCATATCGGTATTCCGCCACCTGAGCGCCCATTTAAAGCTAGATGAAGGCAGTATTTTGCTGTTACAAAGCAATTTATCCCTCTCCAAGCCTTTCATGACGCGGCCAAATGACCATAATTCGCTAACTTCTCAATGTTATGCACCAGGCAGTATAACTGCCACTGGCCCTGTACCTTTTTCTTACCCCGTAGACTGAACCGGTTCAGCCTTTTCGTCGTGCCAATGTTGCCGAATACCGGCTCCACGACTGACATGCGATGACTGTAGATTTCCTTGCCCTTCGGACTATACACCCGGTGTCTCATCCATTCGGTGTAATTGGGTAAGCGTTTGTTCTCGATAACAAAAGACACTTATCGCCCTGCGCCGTGGCGATGATCGGCCGAGCCTGGGTTCTGCATGCAGTGGTATTTCTTTGGGCAGTGCCGACATTGCAGCAAACGTCCTTCAAAGCGTACCCGAATCTTGCCAGTGTCCGTTTCTCGTTGCCAGCGATAAGACAGCTTTTCGCCGGTTGGGCAGATACACGTGAGCGCTACTGAATCAAACTGGAACGCGCTGGCTGGCGTCGTCTCACACCAGCCTTTGTCAGATAGGTTCTGGTGGCGCTTGCCGTATTTATCTTTCTGGTCGGCGAACTTCGTATCTGGGCTGCGAAACTGGTTATCGGGGATGTAGCCATAAATCTGGCGTTCGTGCAGGTACTTCATATTGAGTTTACTCGTCTCATCCATGAGACTCGCCCTTCGGGCCAGCCTGCGGCTGTGCAAATTTATTTCCGATAAATTTGTCATTGGCGAAGCCAGTATCTGCGGTCACGACGGTGCCTTTCTGGTAGATGTTGTCCGCAATACCTAGCTTCTTAAAACGAGCTTCGACCGCTTTCAGTACGGGCTGCAAGGTGTGGTGTTCCTGGCCTTCACCAAAGGCCTGAGCGTCAATGATGATCTGATGCTTCTTATCCACCGTGGCCACACCGTTATAACCCTGGATCGTGCCTTTACGGGTGGTCATTTTGGCGCTTTCATTATCGGTGAGGTTACTTTTCACTTCCTTGAGTCGCTTCCCCCGGCCCATCCTTGGGCTGTGCGTCTTCAGGAAGCGATCCACTTTGTTCATGGCGGCATCCAGGGAGAGGATCATCCTGGCTCGACGAATGTCCCGATCCAGATCGGCTTCCGTTTCAGCTTCATCACGTGCGTAATGCTCTAGCAGGTGATGCCGAACCAGGCCTCTCAGTTTCTCCCGCTTCTCGCCCAACTCTTTGAACGTACCCGACCACTCTTTGGAGGCATCGGAGGACATCTTGCAGCCGTCAATGGCAAAGAGCTCGTTGCCCAGTAAGCCTTGTTCGTGGCACATAAGCAGCACCTGTTCGAACAGCGCTTCAATCTCATCAGCATGACGGCTTACGAAGCTAGCCAGAGTGGTAAAGTGGGGAACGGTATCGCAAGAAAGGGCTTTGAAAATGATATTGGTCTCGCAATACCATTGCATCTCGCGGCTGGAGGTGATGCCTTTTGAGTAAGCAAACAGGATGATCTTCAACAGGATGTCCGGATCATAGGCCAGCCGACCTGTCGTGTCGTTGCGATATCCCGGATGTAAAACCGACAAGTCGAGTTTATGCTCGATCAGGTAATGCGTGTTCGAAGGTGCCAGGCTGAAGCTGATCCTGGTAGTTGATCACCACCATGGCGTTCTGATCGTAGTTATAAACCTTGAAGCGCGCCATGCTGACCACTCCCCGTCTGTTTTCCCGATCCTATCAAAACCTGGCTGTCAAAAGGGTTTTTCTACAGCCTCAACGCCGCATTCAGCGGTTTATCCGCTGCAATGCCTTGTTAAATTATTGCTGCTCTGTATTGATAACTATTCTCAACTGCTCGAACACCGTCCTGAAATTTTCGAACGACTCTGCAGGTTGATTGACTACCCAATTTGAAAATTGAGTTTTAGTACTTTTCTTAACCTTTTTTGCAAGGTATTCACTTCCATCTGGAAGGTGCTTTGAATACATTTCACTGAGGTTAATACTAGTAGGGAGCTCAGGATCATTTGCCTTTGCAATTCGATCCTCGAGCTCAATAACGCCCTGGTCCAGTGCTTGACGTACAATCTCTTCCGAAAACATGAACTCAACTGGCACGGGAAGATTGATGTCCTGCCCCATGTTGTCGTTCAAACTTTGTTCAACTATTTGAAGCGCATCAGGTAGTGCTAGTAAACCAGCATACAACTTTCTATCAGAAGATATTTCGAAGAATTCAGTGCCATCTACTAGATCATTAGAAGAGAAGTCCTTAATTTGTTTCCTTCCCTCTTGATCTCTATCGAACAATCCGATGACAGCGTGAGAAAATTCTTTTGATAGTACTTTTGCCGACTTAAGATATGGAGGAATATTTGTGGCCCCTCCAGCATGTAGGAATTCGCAAAATGGATCATCACCAGGATAAAGCTTACGGTACGCCTCCTCCATTATGTCTTTATCAGTAACGCCTTCAACGATTACATGAGGCATTGCATGCTGCGATAATTCCGTATCAAGCCTATCGATTGTAGTTGTTAATGACTGTATTTGTTCATATGCCTCTCTTGCTCGATCAGCAACCAATGCCGCCACGCCCAGCTTCCGATCTAATATCTCTTCAGAAGTCACTTTCTCAGCTTGAGTTTCGTTACCGCTTTCCATCTCCTTTTGATAAACGTGCCATTTAGAAATGTGATCTCCAGACAAGTCATAAAACGCTGGAGAGTGGGTCGTTAGGAAAATTTGGTTTTCCTCACAAAACTCCTCTTTGAATTGTTTCGCGAGCTCAAACGCTGGGCCAAGTTCTAAAGATGTCTCCGGCTCTTCATAGGCCCATATGTGATGCGTGTTTGTATGCCTAGCGATGAAATCAAGAATATACGGTATGTGTCTGCTTTGTACGCCATCTCCTCTTTTTTGAAGAGGGACGCTGTGATCTCCATACCCAGTCGAGAAGTCCAAGGCACTAAATAGCACTCGCAGATTTGTTGGAGGCTGAATGCTACTTTCTATACCTACTCCCCTCATGATTTTTTCACTCATATCTTGAGTGCTATCATTCAAAGTATTCATCAACTCATCCGTCGAGCCAATCAAACCAGCCTTCTCATCTTCAAGCAGAGCGTCATGTAGTAGCGACAAGTAGTGGCTAAATATATCTCTACCTCGAACGGCAGGTACGTAATGAAAGGATATTTTATTCAAAAATCTTGCTATAGCAGTTGAGGGTAGCCCCTTCGGGTATGACACTTCTGGCTCAGAGACGTAGCGGTTCCAAACCTTCTTTATGACAAATTCCTCTGGTAAGGATTTCCACTTTAAGAAGTTATAGAAATGAACTTTTATCCATATAGTTGCACGGCCCTTTGTATCCCGCGCCTCTTGCTCTCTCTTCCTCGTAAGATCATCTGAAAAATAATACTCTTGACCAAGCTCCGTCTTATTATTGAAGAAAAGGTTCAGAGACTTTAAGATATTTGACTTCCCACTGTCGTTGCCACCAATCAAAATATTCAAATCATCAATATTTTTCAGGTCTACTGAATATACTGATCTAAAATAGCTGATTTCAACTTTTTTAATTATCTTCATAAAAAACTTTCGATACCTGCTTAAAGCCTTAGAATGGCTGCCGGAAATTTAACGCCTAAATCAGGTGCGCCGTAGGCGTCGCCTGGATTTACTTGTTATTTTTCGATTGTCTCAACCTCGATCTAGCTGTCTTGAACCAGACTTACTTTTATGGGGTTTTCATTATCAAACATTTCTATTAATTCAATAATTTTCAGTCTAGGAACACCAATAATCGAGTTGTCTTTTTTATATTCAATACCTATACCAGCAAACCGGAAGGTGTCGTCGAGGTTTTCTTTTAATATCTGATTTTTCGAAAAAAAGTACATAGCACCGCCACTCATACCTTGTGGGTGAGGCCCCATGCTTACATCGCCTTGATATTTTAAATTAACTTTCTCTCTATTATAAGCTCCAGACATCTGAACTCTATTGTTTATTATAACTTTCGATATTATTGTGAAGTACTTTGCATTTTGAAAGTAATTTCCATTTTCGTCAATATATACAAATTTATTTTTTAAAGCTTCCTGGGAATTACTCTTATGAACTTTTTTTGATTTACATTTACTTGAAGGAAACCCCGTCCATGCAAAGTGCTTTTTATCAAAACCATTCATACTTTCTACATTCAAATCAAAGTAGTTTTTGTTTTCCAGTGCCTGGTTAAAGCAATCAACAATTACTATATCCTCTTTTTCAAATACTTGATAACCTATCGCAAAGCTCATGATCTGATGGAAGTTCCCATCAATACCAAAGGTACATATATTCTCAATTGCAATTCCACTGCCTAATGCATGCGCAGCAAAAATTATAAAATGATGCTCTCTATACCTAACGAGTGTCCCTGTAGATGAAAAATTGTAATTTTCTAATTCATCCTTGATATATAAAGGGATTACAAATCTTTGCGACTGTCGATCATAGTCATCTGATTGATATGTAAACTTATTGCTCATATAGAATTTCTTATCCTTGGTGCTACTAGCTGATAGAAACATAACAGTGGTTATATAGCCCGCTACATAACCCCAATAACTGAGCGATCACAGTCATTGATGTTACACAGCGCCAAAAAACCACCCAACCCATTGATTTTGAATAACATCACCTTGGCTCAGGCTACATATCCCCTATTATCGTGCCCGCTCGTTTTGCCTGTCTAATCACACTCTATTAACAAATTCAGCTTAGGTCACGCGTTAGGTTAATTTTTTTGCTGTGCCCGATTGGCCTGCATGGTGGAATCGGCACCGCGTTGCGGTGCTTCGCGGGTGCCTCACTTCGTTCGTTACGCCGCGCTACTGGGTTGGTGGCTTTGTCGTAGGGATGGTGGCTTGAGCGTCGCGCGCTGAAGCGCCCTCCCACTCCTGCCATCTCCAACTCCTTCCATCTCTCGCATCTGTCATCTCCCAAAACTTCCATCTTTCACCTCTATCACCTTCCACCTATGGCATCCCCCACATCTGTTATCTCACCTTCCCCCATCACTTCTTGCTACTGGCCTTCTCTCGCAAACCCGATTAGCCTGCTAACTCAACCAGTAAGGGATTGAGATGCAAGATACAACGACGCGGCAGCGCTTGGCGGGGGTGTTGGTGCTGCTGGGGCTTTTGGCGCAGATTTTGGGCTTTACCGGGGCGGTGCCGACCGCGCAGGTGGTGAGCTATTTGCTGTGGGCGGCGGTGGCGCTGCTGTGGCGGGATATTCCCAAGCGTTCGCGCATTCAGGCGGGGGTGTTAATTGCCCTTGGCGTGATAATGCTGGTGGTAGCGCAAACGGTGTATGGCGCGGCAGTGAACTGGCCTGCCATGCTGCAAGGCAACGTGTTTGTGGCGACGATGCTGGTGGGCGTGAGCTTTATTTCGCTGATTGGCACCCAAGGCAATAAGCGCCCGCCGGGTAAGCGGGTAACGGGTGCAGATGGCGTGCTGCGCACTTGGCTGGGGGTGCATTTCCTAGGCACGATTTTGAATCTTTCCACGGTGTTTATGGTGGGCGACCGTTTGGCTCGCCGTGCGCCGTTAACCACACCGCAGCTATTGGCGCTGAACCGTGGGCTTTCCAGCGCCGCCCTCTGGTCGCCCTTCTTTGCTTCTATGGCGGTGGTGATTGCCCTGGTGCCGTCGGTGCAATACGCCCAGATTGCCGTGGTGGGTTTTCCTATCGCCATGCTCTCGGGGCTATTAACCACGCTAGAGCTGCGGCGGCGGTTTGATTTAACCGAGGTGGATGGCTTTTCGCTTTCGCCTCGTAGCCTGCTGATGCCTGCGGGCATGGCGGCGTTGGTGATGCTGTTTCACTTCTGGGTCACGCCGTCGCTCACTATCGTCAGCATCATTACCTTTTTACTGCCGGGGGTGGCGCTGTTGAGCAACCTGCGGGAAGGCCCGCGTTTTACCCTGCGGCGCATTCGCCAACACACCGTGACCCGGCTGCCCGCCATGCGTGGGGAAATCTCGCTGTTTTTGGCAGCGGGGTTATTAACATTAGGGCTTTCGACGTTGGTGGCCGCTGCTGCGGGCGATGAGTGGACGCTGTTTGCCCGCTTTGGTACCTGGCAGGCCATGGCCAGCTTTGCCGCCATTACGCTGAGTGCGCTGGTGGGGCTGCACCCAATTATTGGTGTTTCCGTGCTGGCGTCTGTTTTGGATTTAAGCGGTGGCGAGCAAACGCTGTTTGCCTTTGTGGCGTTAAGCGCCTGGGCGGTGGGCACCAGCGTGGGGCCGCTTTCCGGTATTAACCTTTCCTTGCAGGGGCGCTATGGGGTGAGCGGTTATCGCATGATGAAAGATAACCTGCCCTACGCGGCGATGATGAGCCTGCTCTCGCTGGGGGCGATTGCAGGCTTGAGCGCTTGGCTGGGTTAACAATCAGGTTTCGATGATTTTATTGGGGAAGCGGTAGAAGTAGCGGTGGCCGCACTGGTGGCAGGGTTCCAGCCGAGCGACTTCGCTGAGCATTACTTGGGCATCGCAGTGGATGCAGGCCATTAACCCGGGGGCGGCCATTTCGCCTTCACAGTAGTCGGCACGGGCGGCTTCTAGGTCGTCCTCGAAGCGTTCGCGGTCTACCACGCTGCGGTCGGCAATCGAAAGCAGCGATTCCGCCACTCGGCGGGAGAGCTGATCAATATCGATGCCTAGCCAACTGGCGACCTGCTTGCCGGTATCCGCCATGTAGTAACGCATATCTTTTAGGTCGCGCTCTACCCAGGCGCGCAGTAGGGCCAGCTCGTCTTTGGTGTACTCTTCAAGCTCTGCTTCAAAGGCAACGGCGTCGTCCAAATCCTTTTGCAGGTTGTCCCAGGTGAGCTCGTTGGCGCCGTCTTGCATACGCTCCAACAGGCGCTCGTAGCCTTCGCGAAGGCGGTGATCGTTATGTTTTTCCATGGGTCCTCTCCTTTTGTCGCCATAGGTGCTGCCTATCATCGGCTAGCCGTTCAAGGATACACCTGCATAGGATACAATCGACGCTACTTATCTGACAGTCGTCATCTACTATTCACTTTGCGCCCTTTTTGGGCGAATGACCCCAAGGCATTGAAAACACCGATGGACGCACATTACAGCCCCCGTGATATCGAACGTGATGCTCAGCAGTACTGGGACAAACACCAGTGCTTTAAAGCCGTAGAAGACGCCAACCGCGAAAAGTTCTACTGCCTATCCATGTTCCCCTACCCCAGCGGCAAGCTGCACATGGGCCACGTGCGTAATTACACTATCGGCGACGTTGTCTCACGTTTCCAGCGCATGCAGGGTAAAAATGTCATGCAGCCCATGGGCTGGGATGCGTTCGGGATGCCGGCGGAGAATGCCGCGATTCAAAACCAGGTGCCACCCGCCAAGTGGACCTATCAAAACATTGATTACATGCGTAACCAGTTGAAGGCACTGGGCTTTGCCTACGACTGGAGCCGCGAATTCGCCACCTGCGATACCAGCTACTACCGCTGGGAGCAGTGGTTCTTCACCAAGCTGGTGGAAAAAGGCTTGGTGTATAAGAAAATGTCCACGGTGAACTGGGACCCGGTCGACCAAACCGTACTGGCTAACGAGCAGGTCATCGACGGCTGTGGCTGGCGTTCCGGCGCGCCGGTGGAGCGTAAAGAGATCCCGCTGTGGTTCTTGAAGATTACTGACTACGCCGATGAGCTGCTGGCGGACTTAGATAACGTCGAGTGGCCCGAGCAGGTCAAGACCATGCAGCGCAACTGGATTGGTAAATCCCGTGGCGTCGAACTGAGCTTTGACATTAAAGCCGCCGATGGCAGCGCCTGCGAGCCGCTGGCGGTGTACACCACCCGCCCGGATACACTGATGGGCGTGACCTACGTGGCCGTGGCTGCCGGTCACCCGTTGGCGAAACAGGCCGCCGAGCAGAGCAGCGAGATGGCAGCGTTCTGTGAAGAGTGCGCCAAAGGCGGCACCTCTGAAGCGGAAATGGCCACCAAAGAGAAGCTGGGCATGGCCACGGGCCATAAGGCCATTCACCCGTTAAGCGGTGAAGAAGTGCCGGTATTCGTGGCTAACTTCGTGCTGATGGAGTTCGGCACCGGCGCGGTCATGGCCGTACCCGCCCACGACCAGCGCGACTGGGAGTTTGCCACCAAGTACGGCGTTGAGCTGAAGCCGGTAGTGGCCGACGAGCACGGCAATACGCCGGATATCTCGGAAGGCGCTTACACCGAGCACGGTACGCTGATTAATTCCGGCGAGTTCGATGGCCTGGAATTCCAAGCCGCGTTCGATGCCATTGCCGCCAAACTGGCCGAGCTTGGCCGTGGCGAAGTGAAAACCAACTATCGCCTGCGCGACTGGGGTATTGCCCGCCAGCGTTACTGGGGCGCGCCGATTCCGGTGAAGTACGGCCCGGAAGGCCAAACTGTACCGCTCTCCGATGACGAGCTGCCCGTCGCGCTGCCCATGGAAGTCACCGTGGATGCCTCTGGCTCGCCGCTGAAGAAGATGCCGGAGTTCTCCGAGATGGGCGATGGCTGGGTGCGTGAAACCGACACCTTCGATACCTTCATGGAGTCCTCCTGGTACTTCGCCCGTTTCTGCTGTGCGGATAACCACGAAGCCATGCTGGACGAGCGCGCCAACTACTGGCTGCCGGTGGACCTCTACATTGGCGGTATCGAGCACGCGATTCTGCACCTGCTCTATGCCCGCTTCTTCCACAAGCTGCTGCGCGATTTCGGCATGGTCGATTCTGACGAGCCGTTCCAGCAGCTGCTCACCCAAGGCATGGTGATCGCCGAAACCTTCTACCGCATTAAAGAGAACGGCGGTAAAGAGTGGTTTAACCCCGCCGATGTGGAAGTGAAGCGTGACGAGAAAGGCCGCCCGCTGAGCGCTGTTCTAATGAGCGACGGCCAGCCCGTTGAGATGGGCGGCATCGAGAAGATGTCCAAGTCGAAGAACAACGGCGTGGACCCGCAGTCGATGATCGACAAGTTCGGCGCCGACACCGTGCGCCTGTTTATGATGTTTGCCGCCCCGCCTGAGCAGTCGCTGGAGTGGTCGGATTCTGGCGTCGAAGGCGCACACCGCTTCCTGAAGCGCATCTGGCGTCAGGTGAGCGAGCACCTGGAAGCGGGCACGCCGGGCACGCTGAACGTCGATGCACTCAACGACGATCAAAAAGCGTTGCGTCGCAAAACCCACGAAACCATCAAGAAAGCCAGCGACGACATTGGTCGCCGCACCACGTTCAACACCGCCATTGCGGCTGTGATGGAGCTTTCTAACGCGGTCGCTAAGTTCGACGATACCTCTGAACTGGGCCTCGCGGTTAGCCGTGAAGCGCTGGAAGCCTGTGTGCTGCTGCTGGCTCCGATTACCCCGCACCTGTGCCACACCCTGTGGCAGCAGTTGGGCCATGAGCAGCCCGCCATTGAAGCCCAGTGGCCGAAAGTAGACGAAGCCGCCCTGACCCGCGACAGCATCGAGCTGGTGGTACAGGTGAACGGTAAACTGCGCGCCCGCCTGGAAGCCCCGGCCAGCGCCGACAAAGCCGCCATCGAGCAACTGGCGATGGAAAACGAAAACGTCCAGCGCCATTTGGAAGGCAAAACGGTTCGTAAGGTGATCGTGGTGCCCGGCAAGCTGGTTAACATTGTGGTGAGTGGATGAATCGCCGTCGCTTTTTGACCCTCAGCATCGCCGCGTCAGCGGCGGTGCTGCTCAGTGGCTGTGGGTTCCGCCTGCGCGGCTCGGAATCCATGCCACGCCTGCCCGCGCTCTCGCTAGAGGGCGATGACAACAGCGCTCTCGCTCAGCAGCTTCGCACGCGCTTACAGCAGTTAGGCACGGACGTTGAGAGCAGCGCGCCTTGGCGCGTAACGCTGGGCACACCGTCACTGCAGGAGCGGCGCATTGGCACCGATGGCCGCGCAAGCCGTGAGCATGAACTAACGCTAAGCACGTCGCTGTCGGTGCAGCAGCGGGACACCAGCGCTTACGCATTGAACAATGCCACGGTGGCGACCAGCACGCGCATTCGCGTCAGCGATGACGATCTGCTGAATCGGGAAACCCTTTTCCAGGAAGCGGAGCAGACACTGACCCGCCAGCTCGCACAGCGCATCGTAGAGCGGTTGGCCAATCTCGAGGCGTTGCGGTGAAGGTATTTGCCGATCAACTGCCTGCCGCCCTGGCCAAGAAGCTGCCGAAAGCGGTGATCGTGGCGGGTGACGAGCCGCTACAGCATCGCGATGCCTGCGATGCAGTGCGTGCCGCCGCTCGCCAGGCGGGCATCGAAGAGCGGGAAGTGCTGGACGTGGAGCCCAACTTTGCCTGGGGACGGCTCTTGGAAACCGCCAGCAACCTCTCGCTGTTTGCCTCCAACAAGCTGTTAGAACTGCGTTTGGGCAATCAAAAACTGGGGCAGGAAGGCACCAAAGCGCTGGCGCAGTACGCAGACATGATGGACGGCAGCGATGACCTGCTGCTGGTCAGCATGGGTAAGGTGGATGCCAAACAGCAGAAGAGCGCCTGGTTCAAAGCCCTGGATAAACACGGCTTGTTCGTACCCGTGTGGCCTGTCGATGCCTCGCGCCTTGGCTACTGGCTGCGGGATAGAGCCTCGCATCACGGCCTACAGATCGATCTCGAAGCGGCCCGGCTGCTGGGTGAGCGTACCGAAGGCAACCTGTTGGCAGCGGATCAAGAGCTACAGAAGCTAGCGCTGATCTACCCGGCCAACACTCGACTCAACGTCGAACACATTGCCCAGGGCGTGGAGGACAGCACCCGCTTTGACGTCTTCAATCTGGCGGATGCGTGCTTGAAGGGCGAGCCCAGCCGTGCCTCTAGGATCGTCAACGGCCTGAAAAGCGAAGGCGTGGAAGCGCCGATCGTCCTATGGGCACTGACGCGTGAGCTGCGCACCCTACTATCGCTACATCAGCATCTGGATCAGGGGCAGAGTTTCGAGCACGCCTGCAAAACCCAAAAGCCGATGATTTTCGATAAGCGCCGTCCGGCATATCAAAAAGCCATTGGCCGCCTTTCCATGAAGCGGCTGCACAAACTATTGCTGATGGCCCAGCGCTTGGATTTAGCGGTAAAAGGCGCCTCTGCCGTGCCGCTTTGGCCGGGGCTTCACGATCTGGCCATGACTATGGCGGGTGCAAAAGGCATTCTGGCCGAAACCCCTTGGACCTATCGCATTAGTGCAAATAATTAGCACTTTGCATTTTTGCCTTAAAACCGCATCTGTTTGTTTCTATACTACTTGCTAGGTCATTCATGGCCTGCTCCCTGATAAGTCTAAGGATGAAGACGATGAAAACAGTGCGTGCTTACCTCTCGACCCTTTTGATGATTGCGTTAGTGTTCGCCAGCCTGCCCGTCGTGGCAGCCCCGACCGCCCCGCAAGGCATGGACTTGGTATCGACGCAGTCTGTTTTAGCAGGCGACCGTGCCGGCGCTGATCGCGAGCGTATCAATGAAATCCTCGCCCGTGCCGATGTGCAGGATCAGCTGCTAAAGCAGGGTGTCAATCCTGCCGACGTCGAAGCCCGTGTGGCGGCCCTTAGCGATGCCGAAGCTCAGCAAATGGCACAACAGCTCGAACAACTGCCTGCCGGTGCCGGTGTGGTAGGAGCGCTGTTCGCGGTCTTCGTGATTCTGCTGGTAACGGATATTCTCGGTCTGACCGATGTTTACCCGTTCACTCGCTAAGTCGTCTGCAGTGATGAATCGCTCCGTCAACGCCCGCTCTGCGGGCGTTTTACTGTTAAGCCTGCTGATCGTACTGCTCACCGGCTGCGCCCGCAGCCCGGTACTGTTAGAGAGCACTAGATCGAGCCTGGCCCCGCAAACCGAGCTTACCGAGGTGCCGTTTTTCGCCCAAACCGAGTACCAGTGCGGCCCGGCGACCCTGGCTATGGTGCTCAATCACGAAGGCGTCGAGGTTAACTTAGACGAGCTAATCCCTCAGGTATTCTTGCCTGGGCGTGATGGCAGCGTGCAGCCGGAAATGTTGGCCACGGTACGCCGCTACGAACAGCTGGCAATTCCCATCCGAGGTACCATGGATGCTCTGCTCACGCATCTGGAAGCAGGCAACCCGGTCGTCGTGATGCAGAACCTCGCCCTGCCCGCCTTTCCCATGTGGCACTATGCGGTGGCCATTGGATTTGATTTGCCCAACGAGACGCTGATACTGCGCAGCGGTGAGATCGAGCGGCATACCCTGTCGTTTAGCCGTTTTGATGCTACCTGGGCGCGCACTGAGCGCTGGGGCTTTGTGGTCAGCGAGCCGGGCAGCCTGCCGGAGGGCGTGATCGCGCGCAATGCCTTGGAAGCGATTAGCGCCTTTGAAGAGCAGCACGGCCCCGACACAACGCTGAGTAGCTGGCAGGCATTCGCCGAGCGCTTCCCGCAGAACCCGATGGGCCAGTTCGCTCTGGGCAACGCGCTTTACGCAACGCAGGAACCCGAGGCAGCGTTAGCTGCGTTTGAAAACGCCACACAGATTGACCCGAACATGGGTGCCGCGTGGTTGAACCTCGCCATCTTGCAGCTTCAGCAAGAGGACACCGCCGCCGCCAGGGAATCACTCAGCCAGGCCGCTTCATTAGAAGGCGAATGGCAGCCTCGCGCCCAGCAGCTGCTGGAATCGCTATAAAGGGTATGGTTTCGGAAGGCGATGCTTGAAAAAACACGAAGGGGGCATAGCGCCCCCTTCGTGTGGCCGATCAAAAGACGCGGTTTAAGCCATTTTGCGCCGCCACCCGGTAGGCTTCGGCCATGGTTGGGTAGTTGAAGGTCGTATTCACGAAGTACTTGAGCGTATTCGCTTCGCCCTCTTGCTGCATGATCGCTTGGCCGATATGCAGAATCTCCGAGGCTTGGTCACCAAAGCAGTGGATACCCAAAAGCTCTAGCGTGTCTTGGTGGAACAAGATCTTGAGCATGCCCACGGTATCGCCGGTAATCTGCGCGCGGGCGGTATCTTTGAAGAACGCCTTGCCCACTTCGTAGGGAACTTTGGCTTCGGTCAACTCGCGCTCGTTGGGGCCAAAGGAGCTGATCTCGGGAATGGTATAGATACCGGTCGGCACATCGCTAACGAAGCGGTACTCTTTTTCCAGCAGCTCGTTACACGAGTTCAAACCCTGGTCGTAGGCGGCGCTGGCAAGGCTTGGCCAACCAATCACATCCCCTGCCGCATAAATATGCGGAATCGACGTCCGGTAGTGTTCATCGACGCTGAGCTGGCCTCGGCCGTTGGCTTCTAGTCCGATGTTCTCAAGCCCTAAACTGTCAGTGTTACCGGTCCGGCCATTGGCCCAGAGGAACGCATCGGCGCGGATTTTCTTGCCGGATTTGAGGCGTACCACGACCCCGGCCTCGTCGCCCTCGACGCTCTCGTACTCTTCGTTGTGACGAATCAATACGCCGTGCTTGCGTAGATGGTACGAGAGCGCATCGCTGATCTCGTCGTCCAAGAACGACAGCAGGCTATCGCGGTTGTTAATCAGATCGACTTTGACCCCCAGGCCCGAGAAAATGGAGGCGTACTCACAGCCGATGACACCGGCGCCAAAGATCACCAGCGTACGCGGGGTATGGGAAAGGCTTAGGATGGTATCGGAGCAATAGATACGCGGGTGACGGAAGTTGATATCCGCCGGGCGATAAGGGCGTGAGCCGGTGGCGATGACGATTTTTTTGGCCACTAGCTCTTCCATGCCCTCTTGGCGGTCGCGAACCACGACGGTGTGCTCGTCTTTGAAGCGCGCCACACCGTGAAAGAGATCGATGCGGTTGCGCGCATAAAAGGTGGTGCGCATTTCGACCTGTTTGTCGATCGTGCCACGCGAGCGCTCCATGACTTTAGGGAAAGAGAACCAGCGCGGCTCACCGATATCGCGGAACATGCGGTTGGTGTTGAACGCCATGATCTGCTTGACCTGATGGCGCAGCGCTTTGGATGGGATAGTGCCCCAGTGAGTGCAGTTACCGCCTACTTGGGCCTGTTTCTCAATGATCGCCACCCGCATACCGTGTTTGGCAGCATTGATGGCAGCGCTTTCTCCGGCGGGGCCGGTACCGATAACCACGACATCGTAATTGTGAACCGCCATACGGTTTGGATCTCCTTGTTCCCTTACATTTTCGTCAGCGCATACGTAAACGCCCGCGATTAAGCGAGCGTTCGACGTATGTGTGCGCGTACATCATGAGTGAATAACGGCACGATGGGGCTTAACGGCGTGTGACATCGTAGCCCAGGTCTGCCCCGCGACTTTCATCGCTACGACGGCGCAGACTACCGCGTTTGCGGTTCTCTTCTTCGCAAACATCGTCTTTGCCACCGCAGATATCGCAGCCATCTTTCATACCAATTTGGTTCAACCCGCCGCAGGAACCTGCGATGGGTTTACGCCCCATCAGTACACCGACGGCCATGGCCCCCATGATCAGCGCCATAAAACCAAATACCAGTAGCCAAATTGCCATGTGGTCCTCCCAGCATTGCGTTAGGTGCCTTACCTGCCGACAGTCATTGCGCCGATAAGTGCCTTAAAAGTTACCGCCTATTGTACCCTAGCCGATGCAAAATGATCAGGCATTCGAGGCAATTTCCACACGATGTGCGTTCCCATCACCTCAAAAACAAACGGGGCTAGCCCTAAGGCTAGCCCCGTTTCTAACGTACGCTGACGCGACATTAGCCGCCGAAGTCATCCAACAGGATGTTTTCCGGCTCGACCCCCATATCCAGCAGCAGCTTGATAACGGAAGCGTTCATCATGGGCGGCCCACACATGTAGTACTCACAATCTTCAGGCGCCGGGTGGTCCTTCAGATAGTTTTCGTACAGCACGTTGTGGATGAAGCCCGTCGGGCCTTCCCAGTTGTCTTCCGGCTGCGGATCGGACAGCGCCAGATGCCACTCGAAGTTCGGGAACTCTTCTGCCAGCTGATCGTACTCTTCGTTGTAGAAGGTCTCACGCCAGGAGCGCGCACCGTACCAGAACGAGATCTTACGATCCGACTTCAAACGCTTGAGCTGGTCGAAGATGTGGCTACGCATCGGCGCCATGCCCGCACCACCCCCGATGAAGACCATCTCGGCATCGGTGTCTTTGGCAAAGAACTCACCAAACGGCCCCATGACGGTCACTTTGTCACCCGGCTTCAGGCTGAAGACGTAAGTCGACATCAGGCCCGGCGGATGGCTGGTGCCAGGAGGCGGCGTCGCGATACGAATGTTGAACTTGAGGAGACCTTTCTCTTCCGGGTAGTTCGCCATGGAGTAGGCGCGGATGATTTCCTCGTTGTTCTTATGGGAAATGTCGAACAGGCCAAACTTTTCCCAGTCGCCACGGTACTCTTCTTCGATATCGAAGTCAGAGAACTTGATGTCGTAGGGCGGTGCAACGAGCTGAACGTAACCACCAGCGCGGAAAGCTACTTCTTCGCCTTCAGGCAGCTTCAGGTTGAGCTCCTTGATGAAGGTTGCGACGTTCGGGTTGGCCGTTACTTCGGTTTCCCACTTCTTCACGCCGAAGACTTCTTCCGGCACTTCTACTTTCATGTCCTGCTTTACAGGAACCTGACAAGAGAGGCGCCAGCCTTCTTTCTTCTCACGCATGGTGAAGTGCGACTCTTCGGTCGGCAGGATAGAACCGCCGCCCTCTTCGACTCGGCACTTACACTGGGCGCAGGAACCGCCGCCGCCACAGGCAGAAGAGAGGAAGATACCGTTGGCCGCCAGGGTGTTCAGTAGCTTGCCGCCGGCTTGGGTCTTCAGGGTGTGCTCGGGATCGCCGTTGACTTCGATCGTCACGTCCCCGCTACTCACTAGCTTGCTGCGCGCTGCCAGAATGATCGCCGTCAAACTAATGACGATGACCGTGAACATGACAACACCGAGCAAGATGACAGATGTATCAACCATGTCGGTTTCCTATTGCTGAAGGTTTTCTGTACCTCGGCAGCCTGGGCTGCCGAGAAAACCGGCTCCGATTAAAGCTGAATGCCAGAGAAGGACATGAAGCCCAGTGACATCAAGCCAACGGTGATAAACGTAATGCCAAGACCCTGCAGACCGCCCGGCACGTCGCTGTACTTCAGCTTTTCACGAATACCCGCCAGGGCCGCAATCGCTAGCGCCCAACCGGTACCCGCACCGAAGCCATAAACCACGGCTTCGCCAAAGTTGTAGCTACGCTCCACCATGAACAGTACGCCACCGAGGATGGCGCAGTTAACGGTAATCAGCGGCAGGAAGACACCCAGTGCGTTGTAGAGCGACGGCACGTACTTATCAAGGAACATTTCCATGATCTGTACCAGCGCCGCGATGACACCGATGTACGAGAGCAGACCCAGGAATGACAGGTCGATGTTTTCAGCACCGCTAATGCCGGTCCAGGTCAGCGCGCCTTCTTGCAGCAGGTACGTGAATACCAGGTTATTGACCGGTACCGTGATCGTCAGTACGACGATAACGGCGATGCCGAGGCCAATGGCAGAAGACACCTTCTTGGATACCGCTAGGAACGTACACATGCCCAGGAAGAAGGCAAGTGCCATGTTCTCGACGAATACCGAAGCAACGAAAAGGCTCAGATAGTGTTCCATGTTACACGGCCTCCTTCGGCTTGGTGTTGTGCTTCATCTTGAACTCGTTCTCTTCTACCTGCTCGGGGTTGACGGAGCGCAGTACCCAGATCAACAGACCGATGATGAAGAAGGCAGAAGGCGGCAGCAGCAGCAGACCGTTCGGCACGTACCAGCCACCGTTCTGGATGGTCGGCAGGACCGTGAAGCCGAAGATGCTACCCGCACCCAGCAGCTCACGAACGAAACCAACGACCATCAGAACGAAACCGTAACCCAAACCGTTACCGATACCGTCCAGGAACGACATGCCCGGCGTATTGGACATCGCGAAACCTTCCGCGCGGCCCATTACGATGCAGTTTGTGATGATCAGACCGACGAACACCGACAGCTGCTTAGACATTTCGTAAGCATAGGCTTTGAGGATCTGGTCGACCACGATAACGAGCGAGGCAATGATGGTCATCTGAACAATGATACGGATCGAGGACGGAATGTGGTTCCGAATCAGCGATACGAACAAGTTCGAGAAAGATGTTACGAAGATAACCGCCAGCGCCATGACCAGCGACACGCTCATGCTGGTGGTGACCGCCAGAGCAGAACAGATCCCCAGAATCTGAAGCGCAATGGGGTTGTTCTTGAAAATCGGCGCCGTCAAAACGCCTTTTGCATTTACATCCGCCATGATCAGGCCCCCTCAACGTCGTCGAAGTCAGTCTCGGTGTCTTCGGCGTCTGATGGCTCGGTTCCGCTGCGGAATTTAGCCAGGTAAGGCGCAAAGCCCTCTTCACTCAGCCAGAACTGCAGCATGTTGGTCACGCCGTTACTGGTCAGCGTGGCCCCGGAGAGCGCATCGACTTCGTGCTCGTTACTCGCACCGCCTTTGGTCAGGTGGATTTCAGGAGAGAGGTCGCCCTCTTCGCTGTAAATCTCTTTACCTTCCCATTGGGCTTGCCAGCGCGGGTTGTTTACTTCGGCACCCAGACCCGGCGTTTCCGCGTGGTCGTAGTACGTGATACTGACGATGGTGTTACCGTCACCTTCAACGGAGAGGAAGCCCATCATACGACCCCAGAGGCCCTGACCACGAATGGGCAGAACGATCTGATCGGGGTTTTCAGCATCGCCGACCAGATACACGGTCGCGAAGTTTTCTACCTGCGTCAGGCCCGCGATGTCACGGTCGCCAGACAGCGTGCGGCCAGTAGCCGGGTCACGCGCAGCTTCGAAACCATCGAAGGTCTCGGGATCGAACTGATCGGTGTAGTCACCGGTTTCGAGTTCGACGACGCGCGCAGTGATCTGGTTGCTGAACGCTTCTTCCACATCCATACCCGGCTCGTAAAGACGCGCCACGTTGAGGATGTTGGTTTTACGGTCCAGCTCCTGATTGAGCTGCTGCGCTGGGCGCAGTGCTACGGCCGCCGTCGAAACGATGACCGAGCACACGATGCACAGCGAGAACGCTACGATCAGGACTTTCTTGATGGAGTTGTTACCTTGTGCCATTAGGCAGTCTCCTCGGCCGGTACGCCAGTACGCTTGAGACGGCGCTTCACATTGGCCTGGACGAAGAAGTGGTCAATCAGCGGCGCAAACAGGTTGGCGAACAGGATGGCCAGCATGATGCCTTCCGGGAACGCCGGGTTCACCACGCGGATCAGCACGGTCATGACACCGATCAGTGCACCGAACACCAGGCGACCTTGGTTGGTCATCGCAGCCGACACGGGGTCGGTCGCCATGAACACCATACCAAAGGCAAAGCCACCGATGACGAGGTGCCAGTACCAGGGCATCGCGAACATCGGGTTGGTATCAGAACCGATCAGGTTGAACAGCGTGCTGGTGATCACCATGCCAAGGAAAACGCCCAGCATGATGCGCCAGTTGGCAATCTTGGTCCACAGCAGGACTGCAGCACCGATCAGGATCGCCAGCGTCGAGACTTCACCCACGGAACCGGGAATGAAGCCCAGGAAGGCATCCCACCAGCTATAGGTATCGGTCAGTGCGGACATGCCATCTTGGAACGCCATGGAGAGCGCTGTCGCACCCGTGTAACCGTCGGCTGCTACCCATACCGCGTCACCGGAAATTTGCGCCGGATACGCGAAGTAGAGGAAGGCGCGGCCGGTCAGCGCAGGGTTCAAGAAGTTCTTACCCGTGCCGCCGAAGATCTCTTTACCGATCACGACACCAAAGGTAATGCCCAAGGCAACCTGCCAAAGCGGAATCGTGGCCGGCAGAATCAGCGCAAACAGCACAGAGGTCACGAAGAAGCCTTCGTTGACTTCGTGGCCGCGCTTGATGGCGAACATCACTTCCCAGAAACCACCCACGGCGAAGGTCACCAAGTAGATGGGCAGGAAGTAAGTCGCGCCGAGAACGAAGTTCGCCCACAGGCTGCTCGGATCATGACCGCCCGCAAGGGTCATCATGATGGCTTCGCGCCAGCCGTTCATGGAGGCATAGCCCGCTTCGATAGCGGTGTTCGCCTGCCAGCCTGCGTTCCACATACCGAAGAACATGGCCGGGAAGGTACACATCCACACGGTGATCATGATGCGTTTCAGGTCGACGCCATCACGCACGTGCGCGGTCGTTTTAGCAACGCTGGGCGGCGAGTAGAAAATGGTGTCTACCGCTTCGTACAGCGGATAGAACTTTTCGTACTTACCACCTTTATGGAAGTGCGGCTCGAGATTATCGAGTGTTTGTCGAATACCCATCATCAGGCCTCTTTCTCGATCATGGTGAGATTGTCACGCAGGATTGGGCCGTACTCGTATTTGCCGGGGCAAACGTAGGTACATAGCGCCAGATCCTCTTCGTCCAGCTCAAGACACCCAAGCTGCATGGCAACCTCAATGTCGCCCACAATCAGCGAACGCAGCAGTTGGGTTGGCATGACATCCAACGGCATGACGCGTTCGTAGTTACCCACCGGCACCATGGCACGCTCGGAACCATTTGTAGAGGTGGTCGGCGCGTAGTTGCTCAGGCCTTTAATTTTGGAGAGATAGATGCCCATCACCGAATGGCGGTTGGCACCGGGAGAGAGCCATCCCATAAAGGTGCGCTTGTTACCCTCTTCCAGCAAGCTGACTTGGTTGTGGAAACGCCCCAAGTAAGTCACCTTGCCTTCTGCGGCAGCGCCAGAGAAGACCGAGCCAGAAATCACGCGAGTGTCTTCCGGTTGGATGATTTCACCTGCCAAGAGTTCCTCGGTGCTCGCCCCGATACGGGTACGCAGCAGGCGAGGTTTCTGGGCACGCGGGCCACCCACCGCAATGATGCGGCTCATGTCCAGCTTACCTTCGGCAAACAGCTTACCGAATGCAATGACGTCCTGATAACCGATGTGCCACACTTTTTTATGTAGCGCGACGGGCGAGAGGTAGTGAATGTGCGTGCCTACCAAGCCTGCCGGGTGCGGCCCAGCGAAACTTTCCGTCTTGACGCCGCTGATATCACTGCCCGGTACGGAAGCGTTAGCCCCCGTGCACAGAAAAACGTTGCCCTCGGTCAGGCGGGTTAGCACCTTGAGGCCGTCTTCGAATGCTTGAGCGTTTTCATTGATGATAAAGGCAGGGTCAGCGCTCAGCGGATGGGTATCCACGGCGGTGACGAAAATATCGGCAGGAACGCTATCGATGGCTGGCGTACGTGAGAAAGGACGGGTGCGCAGCGCAGTCCACAATCCTGACTCAACGAGCTGGTCGACAACGGTTTGACGATCAAGCTGTGCTAAAGCGCCACGATCATGAGAAGCAAATGTCATCGCTTCTTCATTTTCATCGACTTTAATGACCACAGACAATAAACGTCGTTTTTCGCCACGGTTAATAGCGACTACTTCACCACCGGCAGGCGCCGTAAAACGTACGCCGTCGATTTTCTTGTCGGTGAAGAGAAGCTGGCCTAATTTGACCTTATCCCCTTCCTGAACTTCCATGGTTGGCTTCATGCCAACATAGTCAGTGCCCAGGATTGCCACGTGACGCACAGGCTGCGCATCTTCAATACGCTGCTCGGGCGCTCCCGTGATGGGGAGATCCAGGCCTTTTTTGACTTCGATCATAGTCTCGCCCAGTTGATGGATCGGATATACGAAGGTAAGGGGTTCGAATGCTTATTTTCTGTTCAGTGAATTCTTGTTTTGCTGTTCAGATCGTTACCAGTCAGGCTCAAGCACGCTTGAACCACCCCGAAAAATCTATCGCATTATAAAGATAAGCGCGGCCAATGACCACATCCCTGATGGCCTCCAAAAGTGCTATATGCCGTTCTAGGTCATTTGTTTCTGATACAAAAAACGCCACCCGAAGGTGGCGTTTGTCAAGCCAATGGCGCAACTGCCCTACATGAGTGCGTCCAGGGCATATGCCCGCAAAGACTTAGTGCGGCAGTTTCAAGAATTGCACGTTGGACATGTGCTGCAGGATACGAATGACCTGGCAGCTATAGCCAAACTCGTTGTCGTACCAGACATACACCACGGCGTGATTGCCGTTGGCGATGGTCGCTTTAGCATCGACGATGCCCGCATGACGGTTCCCGACGAAATCAGACGAGACCACTTCGGCCGAGTCGACGAAATCGATCTGCTTTTGGTAAGCGGAGTCGATGGACATACGACGCAGGTAGTCGTTGAGGGCCTCGGCGTCGGTGCCTTTGTCCAACGTCAGATTCAAAATCGCCATGGAGACGTTCGGCGTTGGCACGCGAATCGCGTTACCGGTCAGCTTGCCCTCGAGCTCCGGCAGCGCCTTGGCAACGGCTTTGGCGGCACCGGTTTCGGTCAGTACCATGTTCAGTGCCGCACTGCGGCCACGGCGGTCGCCTTTGTGGTAGTTGTCGATGAGGTTTTGGTCGTTGGTATAAGCATGGACGGTCTCCACATGGCCCGTCACCACGCCATACTCATCGTTCAACACCTTGAGCACCGGCACGATGGCATTGGTGGTGCACGAGGCCGCCGAGACGATTCGGTCACTGTCACCAATCGTCTCGTGGTTGATGCCGAACACGATGTTCTTGATGTCGCCTTTGCCCGGCGCGGTCAGTAGCGCTTTCGCAGCGCCTTTGCACTCCAAGTGCTGCCCCAAGCCCGCTTCATCGCGCCAGATACCGGTATTGTCCACGATGACCGCATTGTGGATATCGTAGGCGGTGTAATCGATCTCACTGGGGGAGTCCGCGTAGATCACTTGCACCACGTTGCCGTTGATGGTCAACGTGCGTGCATCGGCATCGACGGAAATGGTGCCGTCGAACGGGCCGTGTACGGAGTCGCGGCGTAGCAGGCTCGCCCTTTTTTCCAGATCTTTCGACACGTCGCCGCGGCCACGCACTACGATGGCACGCAAGCGCAGTAGGTTACCACCACCGGCCTTCTCGACCATCACCCGCGCCAGCAGGCGGCCAATGCGGCCAAAACCGTACAGCACGACGTCTTGCGGCTCGCCTTTGCTGCCTTCCGGCTGATAGCCGTCGATGATTTCGCTCAGCTCTTTACGCAAAAAGGCGTTCAGATCGCCGCCGCCCTGACGCTTGAAGCTGACCGCTAGCTTGCCTACGTCCACGTGCGCCGGGCCCAAGTTCATCTCACTCATCGCTTTGACGATGGGGAAGGTATCTTCCACCGACAGCTCGGTGCCCTCGATTTTGCGCACAAAACGATGATCTTTGAGAATACGAATGACCGACCGCTTGATCAGAGAGCGTCCGAACATCGTGGCCACAACATTGTTCTGGCGATAAAGCTGACCCACCAGCGGGATCATCTGCTCGGCCAGAGCTTCATTGTTTTGCCATTCCTGAAAAACGTTTTCGAGCGCTTGCTGACTCACGTGCGGCCTCATTGAGTTATGAACGGGGATGTCCGGGGCATTATCCGGGGCTTATTAGAGGGCCGCAATGAATGGATAGTCGCACAACATGTAGGGGTATTACAGAAAATGGGCATTGACTACAAACGGTAATAATGCAGTGCCTCATGGCGCTTAACCTCCGCCTTCCCCGAAGGTCTCTGCCTGACAGGGCTGATCGTGTATGATTCAGGTTCCGTTTCTGCGCAAAACGATACCTTGACTATGCCTTCTTTCTCTCTGCTCGAACCGCCCCAGCCGCAAGGGATTCGCGACACGCTCTATATGCAAGCGCCGCCGGGCAGTGCGACGGCCCTAGCGCTGGCTCAGGTAGCGTCCAGCGCCCCGCTGCTCGTGATCACCCCCAATACTGCGAGCGCACAGCGCTTGGAGCAGGATCTGGCGTTTTATAGCAGCGTGCCCGTTCTCCCCTTCCCCGATTGGGAAACACTGCCCTACGACAGTTTCTCGCCGCACCAGGACATCATTTCCGCCCGGCTGAGAACGCTGCGCTTACTGCAGGATGGCGTCCGAGGGATCGTGCTCGTACCGATCAACACGCTAATGCAGCGCCTGCCCCCGGTTTCTTACATCGCGGGCCGCGTGATGACACTAAAGGCAGGGGCCACACTCAACCGCGAAACGTTCCGCGAATCGCTCTCCCGAGCAGGCTATCGTGCGGTCGAGACCGTTTACGAGCCGGGTGAGTACGCCATGCGCGGTGCCATCATCGATCTGTTTGCCATGGGCATGGACGAACCCATCCGCATCGACCTCTTCGATGACGAGATCGATACACTGCGCCACTTCGACCCGGGCAGCCAGCGCTCCACGGACAAAGTGGATACCATCGAGCTGCTGCCCGCCCACGAATATTCGCTGAGTCGCGGTGCCATTGCCTGCTTCCGCGAGCAGTTCGAAACGCTCTTCGACGTCGACCCGCGCCAGTGTCCGCTCTATAACGATGCGCTGAAAGCGATCCCCTCGCCCGGGCTAGAGCAGTACCTACCGCTGTTCTTCGATGAGACGGCCTCTCTGTTCGAACACGTAACCGATGACACCCGCATTGCCCTGCTACCCGGGGTATTTCATGCGGCCGAACAGCATTGGCAGGCCATCGAGTCGCGCTACGTCAACCTCGGTGTTGATCCAACACGCCCTCTTCTGCCGCCCCATCGGGCCTTTTTCCCGGTCAACGAGGTGTTCTCGGCCATCAAAGCGCGACCGCGCCTGGAGCTCACCGAGGACGAGGCCCAGCGCCACGCGCTGACCCCACTGGCGCAAGCGCTGCCTACTCTCTCGATCAATGCACGGGCCAAGCAGCCGTTGAGCGAGCTGGCGAACTTCCTGGAGCAACATCCCCGCACTCGGGTACTGTTCGTGGCGGAGTCTCGCGGGCGTCGAGAAGCACTGGAAGACGTGCTCTCCCCGCTAAGACTCTCGCTGCCCCACAGCGAGAGTTTCCAGGCATTTCTGGCGGGCACCGAGCGCATGGCGATCACCGAAAGTCTGGTTGGCAGCGGCCTGTGGCTCACCGATCCCGATGTCGCGGTGATCAGTGAAACCGAACTGTTTGGTGACGTGGTGCGACAAAGCCGCCGGCGCGAAAAAGCAACCGACGACAACGAACTGGCGGTTCGTCACTTATCCGAGCTGCGCGAAGGCGCCCCGGTGGTTCACCAAGCCCACGGTGTGGGCCGCTACCTGGGGCTGGAAACTCTGGAGGCAGGCGGCCAAGCGAATGAGTTTCTCGCGCTCTCCTACGCCGATGGCGCCAAGCTGTACGTCCCGGTGGACAGCCTGCATCTCATCTCACGCTACAGCGGCGCCGACGACGAACTCGCTCCGCTGCACAAACTGGGCTCCGATCAGTGGGAGAAAGCCCGTCGCAAAGCCGCCGAAAAGATTCGCGATACCGCCGCCGAGCTGCTCGACATCTATGCGCGCCGCGAAGCCCAACAGGGCGTGGTCTACGAAACGCCCGGGGAAGAGTACGTGCGCTTTGCCGCCAGCTTCCCTTTCGAGGAAACCCCCGACCAGCAAGCCGCCATCGAAGCGGTGATCGGCGACATGGTGTCGCCTCAGCCGATGGATCGCGTCGTGTGCGGCGACGTGGGGTTTGGCAAAACCGAAGTGGCCATGCGCGCGGCCTTCCTCGCCGTTCAATCGGGTCGGCAGGTCGTGGTGCTCGTACCGACGACCCTGTTGGCGCGGCAACACTTCGAGAACTTCCGTGATCGCTTCGCCGATACCGCCGTCAATATTAGCCTGATCTCGCGCTTCACCGGCGGCAAGGAGATGACGCAGACTCTAGACGGCATCAAAAGCGGCCAGACCGACATCGTCATCGGCACCCACAAGCTGCTGTCGAAGAGCGTCGAGCTGCCCAAAATGGGCCTGCTGATTATCGACGAAGAGCACCGTTTCGGCGTTGCCCAGAAAGAGAAGCTCAAAACCCTGCGCGCGGAAATCGACATTCTCACGCTGACGGCCACGCCGATTCCGCGCACGCTCAATATGGCCATGAGCGGCATCCGCGATCTTTCCATCATCGCCACACCACCGGCTCGGCGCCTATCGGTCAAAACCTTCATACAGCAGCGGGACAGCAGCGTCATCAAAGAGGCGCTGCTGCGGGAAATTCTGCGTGGCGGTCAGGTGTACTTCTTGCACAACGAAGTCAAAACCATCGAAAACGCCGCCGAACAGATTCGCGAGCTGGTGCCGGAAGCCCGTGTCGCCGTCGCCCACGGCCAGCTACCGGAGCGGAGCCTGGAGCGCGTGATGTCCGATTTTTACCACCGCCGCTTCAATGTGCTGGTGTGCTCGACCATCATCGAAACGGGCATCGACGTTCCCAGCGCCAATACTATTTTGATCGAACGGGCGGACAAATTTGGTTTGGCGCAGCTACACCAGCTGCGCGGTCGTGTGGGGCGCAGCCACCATCAGGCTTACGCGTACTTGCTGACTCCGCCGCCTAAAGCCATGACCCGGGACGCGGTCAAACGCCTGGAAGCCATCAGCGCCTCCGACGATCTCGGCGCAGGCTTCACCCTGGCGAGCCACGACATGGAGATTCGCGGCGCAGGGGAGCTGTTGGGCGATGAGCAGAGTGGCCAGATGGAAACCATCGGCTACACCCTTTATATGGAGATGCTGGACCGCGCGGTGAAAGCGATACGCGCAGGCAAAACGCCCAACATCGACGCCCCCTTCAATACCGGCGTCGAGATTAGCCTGAATTTGCCCGCCCTAATTCCCGATGATTACTTGCACGACGTGCAGCAGCGCCTGGTCATGTACAAGCGCATTGCCAACACCCAGTCCGATGCCGAACTGAAAGAGCTTCAGGTGGAGCTGATCGACCGCTTCGGCTTGCTGCCTCAGCCGTTGAAGAACTTGATACGTCAAACCAAGCTACGCCACCGGGCCGAACAGCTCGGCGTCGCCCGTATCGAGGCGGGCGAGCAGCGCGGCCGAGTGATCTTCAATAGCAGTACCCAAGTAGACCCGCTGACGCTGGTCACTCTGATCCAGAAATCCCCCCAGCACTACCGCTTGGATGGTTCCGACACCTTACGATTTGAATTTCCAATGGAATCGGTCGAACAGCGTTTCGAAAAGATCGAAGCGCTGTTGACGACCCTCAATCAAAAAGTAGCGGCGGCGTGAACCTTGGGGCAAACTTATACCTAAGCAGCACACATCGGCAACGCATCGCTGCCCATTACCATGCGTACCAGCAGTGCATACATTGATTAGGATCGACCATGAACATTCGTAACAACATTACCCGTTGGGGCCCCACTAGCCTGGCAGTATTGCTAGCAGCGAGCCTTGTGGGCCCCGTCTATGCACAGCCATCGGCCGAACAGGCCGAGACTGCGGTGGCGATCACCGATGATGCCGCCGCTAGTGCCGAGCAGGTTGCCAATGCCCAGGAACAGCTGCCCCGCGGCCACTTCCGTCTACCCGAACAGGGCGACATTATCGGCGAGTACTACACTGTCACTGTCGAGAATCCAGAAGACACGCTGATCGACATTGCCCGTCGCCATAACATCGGCTACGAAGAGATTCGCATGGCGAATCCAGACGTCAGCCTGTGGGTACCGGGTGAAGGCACCGAGGTGGTGATTCCTGCGCGCTACATTCTGCCCCCCGCCCCCCGCGAGGGCGTGGTGGTCAATCTCTCCGAGCTGCGTCTTTACTACTACCCGGCCGATAAACCCGGCATCGTCGAAACCTATCCGGTGAGCGTTGGACGGGAAGAGTTCGCCACGCCCGTGGGCATCACGCGGACCACGGTCAAGGTCAAAGATCCCGCCTGGGCACCGCCCGCCTCGATGCGTCGTGAAGCTGCCGAGCGCGGCGAGCCCGCCCCCTCTATCGTTCCACCGGGGCCCGACAACCCGCTTGGCCGCCATGCCATCCTGCTGGCCATGCCGAGCTACTTGATTCACGGCACCAACCGTCCTGATGGCGTGGGTATGCGCGTCAGCCGCGGCTGCATTCGTATGTATCCTGAAGATATCGAATCACTCTACGAGCGCCTGCCTAGCGGCACTCAGGTCAACCTGATGGATGCGCCGTTCAAAGCGGGCTGGGCGGCTGACGGCACACTGTTCGTGCAGTCGTATCCGCAACTCGAAGAGAACGTCGGTGATTTCGAGCCATTGCTCAATGCCATCGAGCGCGTTAGCGAGCTTGCCGACGAACAAGCAGAGATCGACTACGAGCAGGTCAAGCGTGCGGTAGAAGCGCCGGATGGTCGTTTCGTGGCGCTGTACGGCCCCCAGGCGCCTGCTCCCGAGCCGGAACCCGAACCGCAACCCACGCAACAGCTGGAAGGCATTTTGAAGGGCGTTGAGCTTTCCACTACCGTCCGCGTGGAAGGCGATGCCTGACAAGGCAAATGCTAGCCAACAAAAAACCCCGCCGAGGCGGGGTTTTTCACATCTACAGCAACCACCGAACATACATCATGTCCGGTGGTCCAAGCAGAATTACTTCTGCATGGAACGCTGGAACATGCGGTTCATTTCTTCACGGTTCTGCTCAGACATCTGCAGAGCAGCTTGCGCGTCGCGCTGAGCTTGGTTTGCAGTGTTCAGAGCCTGTGAAGCCATGCTGCGAGCTTCTGCAGCGTCAGCTTGTGCAGATTCAGCAGTCATGCGAACTTCTTCCAGAGCGCTGGTAGAAGCACAGCCAGCCAGGATTGCCAGAGAAGCGGCAGCGGCAGTCATCTTCAGAGCAGTCTTCAGAGTCATAGTGTTCTCCTTGAGTCTTCCTTGGGTACTACGTTAAGGGTATGACAAAAAATAAGGCTAAAAGGTTAGCTTAAATTTGTCTACCTGCGGTGCAGGTTCGTTACAGCGACTTGTACCAGGGTTACGTACCAGGGCACGCAAGTCAAACGCTGTTTTATAATAGACCACAGCGGTTGTCTATAGCCACGTGTTCAAAACCTAGAACTTCCTTCAACAACACAAGCCTAGCGGATCACCACGCGAGTGCCAACATCAACTAGCTCGGCCACTCGCTCGATCTCTTCATTGGTCACTGCCACGCACCCTTGGGTCCAGTGGAAGTTGCCATGAATCTCCGGATCACCGCCGCCGATCCCGTGAATGCCAATGGCCCCGCCCAGCGCCGTATTTTGCGGGGGCGAGCCATAACGCCGATAGTGATCGAAGTAGGCCTCATAGTCCGCTTGGGAGTAGATACCGGCTTCAAGCGCCATACGCGCGTGAGGTGGCGTAGGATAATCGATACCGATGAAGATATGCCACTGGCTTTCGTAATTAAATCGGTTAATCCTGAATTCTCCCAGCGGCGTGACGTTATCTCCCCGTACGCGCTGGGTTTTGGCACCGCCACGCCCGAGTGAAATGGGGGCAAATCGCTCGACGAGAGCATTGCCTCGGAAGATGCTCAGCGTTGCCTCTTTGTCGTCGATCAGCACCCACAGCTCGTTGCTGTGGCGTGGCACCGGCGCCCGTGCGAGCAACGTGGCCACCAAGTCGGGTGGCGCGTAATCGTTCACAGCGCTGGTGGTCGCGGCGCTGGCCGCAACAGGCCAGCCCAGGGCCATCGCTAAAAATCGGCGGCGGTTCACAGGCATCATTATGGCTCTCAAAAAAACGGGCCAGCGGTGCTGACCGACAATGCGTTAATGACGGCTGTTATACCCCATAGACGCCGCCATTGTCAGCGTCTTAGTGAGCAATCTGCGTTGAGAACCGCCGCTATCTCTTCACGAAAGTCTAACGAAGAGACTGGCTCGCACGCCTCTATGCCGCCTAAAGATCGTCGAACTCTTGCATACTGGCGACGAGCTTGCGGGCTTCGGCGTTATGGCCCTGCGCTAGCGCGTTGAAAAACGTCTCCTCGGGCTCGATTTTGGCCCGCGACGCTCGATGTTCATAAAGGCTCTGCAGCTTACGGTGAGCCTCCACTGCCGTTTCGGTCAGCTCATCGATGGAACCCGCCACGCTCTGCTCGGCAAGCGCATCCAGCTCGGGGGGCTGGGGAAAGTCGCCGGAATCATCGAACCAGGTATCCAACACTTCCCGGTGGTCGGTGCCGTCATGAAACAGCGCTTCTAGCCCCGTTTTCATTTTCAGCTCGCTATCCGCAAGATAGTTCAGCGCCATCGCTAGCCGCTCGTGTTCCGCTTGACTGGCGGCATCGCTGTACTGACGGGCCATGCGGGCGTGATAGCCTGCGGCCCACTCGATGAGATCCTTCACTTGGTTGTAGCGCATCCGTGTCTCCTCTGTCGTTGTCTTAACAACGTGGTGGCGAATCGGCACATTTCAACGTCTGGCATGACTATCCACGACGCGGCGCACGTCCACCCGCGACGGCTACCGTCTGGCTACCACTCCTCGCTCGTCTCACGCAGAGAGGCGATTTCTCGCTTGGCAGCGGCCAGGTTATCCATCAGCTGCTCCGCCAACGAACGCTGGCTGCCTACGGCAATCATGGCAGGGTTTTGCACGCTACGGCGTGCAGCACCTTCGTTGCTGTGCAGCTTGTCTAGCTGCCCCACCAGCCAATGAAGCCAGCTTTCGGGCTGGTGCATCGCATCCCGAAGACGCTGAAGCTCGGCCACGTCAGGGCCGTCACTGGCGAGCAACGCTCGCCAGTCATGGTTCGTCAACCGGGCGTGCTCGGTCACCTCTTTGAGCAGTGAACCCAGGGCCAGTTCGAACAGAGACAGCGCGCTCTCCTCGATGGCCATCTGCCGAGCGGGACTATGCTCGTCATCGCCCACCGGCAGGCCGACCAGCAGTTCGGCCTGATACAGTAATTGATTAGTGCGGGAACGAGGGGTCACTTACGCTTATCCTCCACGTGCCATTTGCCACCTTCGAAGGTCGCTTTCCAGCCGGTTGCTTTACCCTCTTCATCGGTCATCACGTACTGCTCTTTGTTTTTACGCGAATAGCGAATTTGCGCTGGACGACCATCCGGATCTTCGCTCGGCGCTTTAAGAATAAAGTGATACTTCTCTGGTAGCTCATCGGCATGTGCCTTGAGCTCCTTGACCAACGGCGGACGCGTCTCACGATTTTTGGGGAACTTGCTCGCCGCTAGAAACAGACCGCTTGCCCCATCGCGCAGCACGTAGTGATCTTCCACCTTTTGGCAGGCCAGTTCAGGCATCGGGATCGGGTCCATCTTCGGCGGCGCGACCTCACCACTGCGCAACAGTTTGCGGGTATTTTTACACTCGCTGTTGGTACAGCCAAAGTACTTGCCGAAGCGACCCGATTTAAGCTGCATGTCGGCGCCGCACTTATCACACTCGATGAGCGGACCGTCGTAGCCTTTGATCTTGAACTTACCGCTTTCGATCTCATAGCCATCGCAATCTGGGCTGTTACCACAGATGTGCAGCTTACGGGTTTCATCGATCAGGTAGTTATCCATGGCCGTGCCGCATTTCGGGCAGCGACGCTTAGCGCGTAGCGCATCGGTTTCGGCCTCTTCGCCCGCGTCTTCCGCGACGGCTTCCTCACCAGGAATCAGGTCGATAGTGGTCTTGCAGCGCTCTTTGGGCGGCAAATTGTAGCCGCTGCACCCTAGGAAGACGCCGGTCGAGGCGGTACGGATCTGCATTTTTCGCCCACAGCTCGGGCAGTCGATATCCGTAGGCACCGGCTGGTTGGGGCGCATGCCCTCCTCGCTCTCGGCCTTCATCAACTCCATGCGGAACTCGTCGTAGAACGCATCGAGCAGCGCCTGCCAGTTGCGTTCGCCTTCGGCCACTTCATCGAGGCTGTCTTCCATCCGCGCGGTAAAGGAGTAATCCATCAGGTCAGGGAAAGACTCTTTCAGCCGCTCGGTAACGATGTCACCGAGTTTCTCGGCGTAGAAGCGGCGGCTCTCCAGCTTTACATAGCCACGGTCTTGAATGGTCGAGATGATCGACGCGTACGTGGAAGGACGCCCAATGCCCTGCTTCTCTAGCTCTTTGACCAGGCTGGCTTCGGTATACCGCGCCGGCGGCTTGGTGAAGTGCTGCTGTGGGTCGAGGGCTTCAAGACGCATGCTCGTGCCGGTTGGCAGATCGGGCAGGCTCTGATCTTCGTTTTTGCCGGTGGGCTTCATCACCCGTGTATAACCGTCGAATTTCAGCACGCGGCCTTTGGCGCGCAGCTCGTAGCCATCCACTTCCACGCTGAGCGTGCTGGACAGGTATTCGGCAGGCGTCATCTGACACGCAACGAATTGTCGCCAAATAAGCTCGTAAAGGCGTTCTGCGTCGCGCTCCATCCCAGAGAGGTCAGACGCTTTGCGTTCGACGCTTGAGGGGCGGATGGCCTCGTGGGCCTCCTGGGCACTCTCTTTGCTGCTGTAACGGTTGGGCGACTCGGGCAGATAGCGCGCCCCATACTCATCACCAATAAACGAACGAACGCTCTCCACCGCATCTTTCGAGAGGTTGGTGGAGTCGGTACGCATATAGGTGATGTAGCCCGCTTCGTAGAGACGCTGGGCCATGGTCATGGTTTTCTTCACCGAAAACCCTAACCGACCACTGGCCGCCTGCTGAAGCGTCGAGGTGATGAACGGCGCGGTGGGCTTGGAACTGGTCGGTTTGTCCTCTCGCGAGGTGATCGACAGCTTGGCTTTGCGCAGCTGCGCGATGCGCTCCATGGTCTCTTTTTCGGAGGTCGGGCGGAACGGCTTGCCATCCTGCCTTGCCAGAGCAAACCGCACTAGCTCACCGTCAGGAGAGACGAGATCCGCGTGGACATCCCAGAACTCCTCGGGAATGAACGCACGAATCTCGCGCTCGCGCTCGACAATCAGGCGAACTGCCACCGACTGTACGCGCCCGGCGGACAGCCCACGAGCGATTTTTGCCCACAATAAGGGGGAGAGCATGAAGCCCACGACGCGGTCGAGAAAGCGGCGTGCTTGCTGGGCCTCTACGCGGGGCAGGTTCAGCGCACCTGGGGCTTTGAAGGCGTCCTGAATGGCATTTTTGGTGATCTCATTGAACACCACGCGCTTGTAGCGGCTGTCGTCGCCCCCAATGGTCTCGCGAAGGTGCCACGCAATGGCTTCCCCTTCGCGGTCCAAATCCGTCGCAAGGTAGACGGCATCGGCTTTTTCGGCGAGCTTTTTGAGCTCGGCGACGACTTTCTCTTTACCGGGCAGCACCTCGTAGTGGGCTTCCCAGCCATTATCGGGGTCGATACCCATGCGCCGAATCAACTGGTCGTGGGCCTTGCGCTTTTTATACTCTGCCTTCTCTTCCGCCGACATCTTACGCGTTGCCGCGGCTTGGCGAGCGCGCTCCTTAGGGTCGGAGGCTGCCTTACCTGAGCCGCTGGTCGGCAGGTCACGGATGTGACCTACGCTCGACTTGACGATGAAATCGTTGCCGAGATACTTATTGATCGTCTTCGCTTTCGCAGGCGATTCGACGATGACCAGTGACTTGCCCATAGTGCTCCACTTTCCTATTGCCCAGGCGCTATCGCCCATGCTTTGAATACGTTACTGCCACCACGGTGACGTGGCGACCATGAGAAAAATGCGCCTACCCTACCCCAGCCCTTGATGAAGCGCCAGTAGCAACCTGATCAAGAGAAGCATGGCTTATGCTGCGCGACGTCAGTGAATGACACTCGCCAGGTGGGGTGCCTGTTTTTACCAAGGGGTAGCTAGACACTAGACTGCCGCTTGCCACTCGGCAACCCAAATAGCCGCCTCCTATAAAAAAACACCCCCACTCGGTGGTGGGGGCGTGGTTCTTTCAGGCAAACCCTTTATCGCTTGCGCGGGGTGCCTCGGCGCTGGCCTGCCGCGCGACGGGCGGGCGTTTTAGCGGCCGTGTCGCTGGCCTGGTTCGGCGCAGCGGCTGCGGGCGTCGCATCGCTGATGTCGGCGCTGCCCGCCGAAGCGTTCTCCGCCTTAGCGGGTGCCTTGGCTGCGGGGGCAGCCACGGCTTTGGGGCGCGCCTTGTCGAATAACGACGTTACCTGTGCGAACCGCTCGGCGGCATGCTCCGATAGCTCGCCACTGGCAGCAAACACGTGCTCGAGGTGCTTCAGATAGCCGTCGATACGCTCACTGCTTTGGCCTTTCAGCAGCGTCGGCAGCGAGGCCAGCGCCTGTTCACGGTCCAGTTTCAAAATGAAGAACTGCTCGCGCACAAGACGCTTGAATTCACTGAGAGACGTGCTCGGTTCAAGCTCCGCACGAGACGCGCGTAGCCGCTTGAAGTTACGCTCGTCAGTGGCCGGAGCGCCACCTAAGACATATATGACGGAGCGCATAACCGCTTCAGCCGGGCCACCTTGAGCAATCTTGTGACGCAGCTCGTTTTGTCGATTTTCGATAAAACGGCGATGCTCTGGCTCTGCGCCCGGGCGGCGGCGATGCACATGGGCATCGCCATACAAGCCGACAGCGGCTTGCAACAGCGGCTGGCCGTAAATATCCATGAACAGGCGTTCTGTCGTACTGTCGCGTAGGTCCCGCCACGCGTCCAGGCTCGCGACGATCTGATCCGACGCCATGGTCTCCAGCGCCTTGAACATATTGTGCTGTTCGACCGGCTGACGGTGGCGGCGAACGTAATCTGCCATGACGGGCAGCGGCACCGTGAGCGGGTTGCGATCGGACAGCAGCTTGTAGCCCAGGCGGATGGGGTGCATACGCCGAATCCAGCGGGCGGCCTCAGGGGTCATCACGGCTTGCAACCAGGGCTGCAGATACAGACGGTAGAGGCCCAGGTTGATTTCAGAGATCCGAGCCACCGTGGCAAAGCGGCGATCGTCCTCCGGCTTGTGCATAACCTCCTGGTCCAACTCTGCGAAATTGCGCGGTGAGAACTCCAACAGGTAGTCCCGCTCAATCAGCTCGGCATCCGTGCGCTCGCTGGCATGGGAGATGGTCGTTTCGTACAGCCCCGGTGGCATCACGTCGATGTAATCCATATTCGCCGTGAACTCGGAGTGCTCTTTGCGCGATACGCTGCCAGAGACGAAAATACCCAGGTGGCCGGTGGTATCGTGCAGGCAGTAGATGATTGTCTGCTCGTTGGCGACGATATCCTCCTCGCCTTCGTAGAGATCACGGATCCAGCCCAGGGCCTGAGGCGGCGGGGTAATGTCGTCACCACGGGAGCAGAACACCACCACTGGCGAGCGCACGTTGCGCAGATCGATGCGACGTCCATCCCGGGTGACCAGCTGCGCCGTCGAGAGGCGGTTGCCGACAAACAGATTATCGACAATGTACTGAATCTCTTCGCCGCCCAATACCACATGGCCGCCCCACCAGCGCTCGAACTCCAGGTAGCGCTTGGTTTCGGTATCCACGTTGGCATACAGATGGTACTGCTTTTTCCAATAGGTATTGGCGGGGTTAAGACGCTCGAAGTTCTGTACCAGCCAGGCACCATCGAACAGGCCGTTGCCGATATCACTGGTCAGCGCCGTGACCCAGCTACCGCCTGTCATACCACCGGTATAGCGCATAGGCGCTTTACCATGCTCGCCAGCCCAGTAAGAGAGCGGCGCACCGGCAATCAGAATCGGACCGAACACATCCGGTTCTAGCGCGGCGGCCATCATGATCTGCCAACCCGCCTGACAGTTACCAACCACCATGGGCTTCTCGGTGGTTTCTGGATGCAGTTCGATCACATGGCGTAAAAACGCCACTTCCGCCTCGACCACGTCCTCGACGGTTTGGCCGGGCTCGGGAAACGGCAAAAAGCCGATGAAGTAGCAGGGGTGCCCCGCTCTGAGAGCGACACCCAGCTCGCTATCGGGCTTGAACCCACCGATGCCCGGCCCATGGCCAGCGCGAGGATCGACGACGACGAAGGGCCGTTTACCCGGTTCGATGTGGGTATCATTGGGCGGCAGAACGCGCAGCAGCTCATAGTTCGTCGGGTTGGTCAGGGTACGCCCATCCATCAATACTTCTGTCTCAAACCCCAGCACATTGGGCTTGGTTTGCTCCATGTGCGCTAGGTATTGATTACCGCGTTCACGCATGACATCCCAGTAGAGGATGTTACGCTCGACACTGTCGCGCCAGTAATTCATGGCGGCACGCCCGAACCCGAAGGGGTCCATCATGCTTGCAAGGGCGTCACCGCTCGATGTCGACGTCAGTAGAGGGTTTGCGAGAAAGTTCATAGAGTCTCCCGTTGGGTTGGTGCCTGGCACCAAGCCCGAAGCCATGATGCTGCAATGCAATATAGTTTAGGCCACTCCTTGCCTAACGTCGATGATTACCAGCCGCTTTTACGATGGGCCTCTCATGAATGCCGCCACTGCCGTATTTATATACGCCAAGCTTTCAAGGCGGTAGCGTTGAATCAGTGATAGCATTTCGCCAATGAAGCCACGCTTGCAGCCGCATCGGCACTGCCAGCGATCGCGCATCGCATGATCGAGAAAGTTTACCCGAGGTGGTTATGTCATCCCCTACGCTGCTCAACCGCTTAACGTTCCGCCAGCTACAGGTGTTCCAAGCGGTTTATCGTCAGCGCTCTTACTCCCGAGCAGCCGAGCAGTTAGGGTTGACCCAACCCGCCGTGAGTGCGCAGATCCGCCAGCTCGAGCAAGCCCTGGGCCAGCCGCTGTTCAAGTACGCAGGCAAAACGCTTCACGCGCTCCCTGCCGCGGATACGCTCGCTCTCTCGACGCGGGAAATCTTTGGCCAGCTCTCTCGACTGCAGATGAGTCTGTCGGATATTAACGGCAAAATCAGCGGCAAGTTGAACATCGCAGCGGTCTCCTCCGCGCAATACGTCGTGCCCTACCTGCTGGCAAAATTTCGTGCCCGCTACCCGGACGTGCAGCTGCGTCTCAAGGTCTGCAATCGTAGCCAAGCCCTCGAGCGGCTGGCCGAGCAGCAAGACGATGTCGTCATCATGGCCATGGTGCCGGAAGACGACAATCTGGTGGTCATGCCGATTCTCGAAAACGAATTGGTAGCGGTAGTATGGCCCGAGCACCCGCTGCTGCGCATGACACAGCCAACGCTGGCGGATTTCGCGCGCCACTTCGTACTAATGCGAGAGCCGGGGTCGGGGGTGCGCAGTGCCTTTGAGCAGCTAGCCGTGGATCAAGAAGTGGGGCTGGCACACCGTATCGAGCTGGGCACTAACGAGGCGATCAAACAAGGCGTCATGGCGCACTTGGGCGTCGCTGTGCTACCCCGTTTGGCCGTGCAGCGCGAACTGGAGCAAGGCTTGCTGGCGACGCTGTCACTGCCGCACTTTCCAATCCGTCGCGCCTGGTGCACGGTCTATCGCCGGGATTACTTTCCCACCCCGGTGGCCGAGCTTTTTCTGCGCTTCGTCCGTGAGCATTTGAGCGAGTTCCAGCGCCACTTTCAGGCCCCCGGCAGTCCGCTCCCCAGCCATGGCGTTTCTTGTCTGCCCGCCCTCTCGCTGGCGCATGATGAGTAGTGGTTGGCGGTGTCTTGTTGATTGCCAGATATGTTACATTATCTACAACCTACGTATCAGTTAGCGTTACTCAGGGCATGGCAAGCAGTTGCCGAGCGACCCCGTTAGACAAACCTCGTTTGCAGCGTACGTCGCGTGATGGTTCCCTTTGCCAGCCGCACAGTAGAGAGGCTCTCTCCTATGAGCAACACCCCTTCCCAGCGCGTGCCCAGCGGCGAAAAATTCCGTAACGAACACGGCATGACGGTGATTAAAGATGGCATGAAGCAGCGCAAAGCGCAGGCCGAAGCCCCCTCACTCGAGCGCAAGCCCAAGTGGCTGCGCGCGCAAATCCCCGGCGGCGAGCGTTTCGAAGCCGTTAAGAAGAACGTGGCCACCCACCGATTGAGCACCGTGTGCGCCGAGTCCCACTGCCCCAACATGGGCGAGTGCTGGAGCAATGGCACCGCCACCATCATGCTGATGGGGTCCGTGTGTACGCGAGCCTGCCGCTTCTGCGCGGTGGACACCGGCAACCCAAAAGGCTGGCTGGACCACGAAGAGCCGGAAAACACCGCAAAATCCGTGGAACTGATGGGCCTGCGTTACATCGTGCTGACGTCCGTCGACCGTGATGATCTCGATGACGGCGGTGCCACTCACTACGCCAACTGCATCCGCGCCATCAAGGCACGTACGCCCGAGGTAGTCGTGGAAGCCCTCACGCCGGATTTCGACGGCGACAAAGCCGCCATCGAGCGCGTGGTGGATTCTGGCCTCGAAGTATTTGCGCAAAACGTCGAGACTGTAGAGCGGCTGACCAGCAAAGTGCGCGACCCGCGCGCTGGCTACCGCAAAACGCTGGACGTATTGGCCCACGCCAAACAGTACCGCCCCGACATCATCACCAAAACCAGCTTGATGCTGGGGCTGGGTGAAACGGACGAAGAGATCCTGCAGACCTTTGATGATTTACGCGACATTGGCGTGGACATCGTGACATTAGGCCAATACCTTCGTCCCACCAAAAACCACTTAGCGGTCGAGCGCTGGGTCAGCCCGGAAGAGTTTGAACGCTACCGGGTACTGGGCCTCGAAAAAGGCTTTATGGAAGTGCCGTCTGGTCCGCTGGTACGCTCTAGCTACCGAGCAGACCGCGTGTTCGAAAAGAACAACCTTGGCCTTGCCGCGCCAGCAGCCGTACCGGGCCAAGAGCCCGACAGCAATCGCATTCCTGCCTTCAACGTCGGCTAGCCTGCTAAAACGCCTGCATGGGCCTCCATGCAGGCGTCTCTCTTTCGCAAGACACTCCTACCGAAAAACACCGCCCCTGCGTACTACGACGGGCTCACCAAGGTGCGCTTCAGTCGCGCTGCCAGGGCGTAGGCTAACTGCTCGCCAACGTCTTTGTCGGACGAAAGCTCGGCTACATCGGCAAGGCGGGTCACCTGCATCCCCGCATAACCACAGGGATTGATACGCGCAAACGGCGACAGATCGCCGTCCACGTTCAGCGCGACGCCGTGATAGCTGGCCCCACGACGAATACGCAGGCCGAGCGAGGCAATTTTGGCCTCCCCCAGCGCCGTGTCCACATAGACCCCCGGTGCATCGGGCTTGGCCCAACCGCGTACACCGTGCGCTTCTAGTACATCGATCACGGCATTCTCGAGCGCCGTGACCAAATCGCGCACGCCGATCTTGCCCCGCCGCACATCCAGCAGCGGGTAGAGCACTACTTGGCCCGGGCCGTGATAGGTCACTTGCCCGCCTCGGTCGGTCTTCACCACCGGGATATCACCCGGCATCAACAGGTGTTCCGGCTTGCCAGCTTGCCCCTGGGTAAACACGGGATCATGCTCGACCAGCCAAAATTGATCCACCGTGTGTTCGTCGCGGGTATCGGTGAGTTCCCGCATGGCTTCCCATACCGGCAGATACGAGCGATGGCCGAGGCGATGCAGCGCGATCGGGGCGTCGTGGTTCATGATTACACCACCATGTGCACGCGGCCAGTGGCTTTCAGGTCGTCGAACAGTTGACTTAACTGCTGCTCACCCGTCGCCACGATCGTCACCCGCACGGACTGGAAACGTCCATTACGACTGTCCACGACTTCCAGCGTGGTTTCATCGAAGTCCGGGGCGTGACGCACGATGACCTGACAAACGGCGGCTGGGAAATCGTCGGCGGCATCGCCGACGACCTTTAACGGGTAATCACAGGGAAACGTGATTTTCGGTGGCTCTGTGGCCGCGGGCTGGCGTAAATCACGGAGCCCTTGCTTGGCACCTTTTTTCATAACTGGCCTTTTGGAAATAAGTGAATCGTTGAGCTAATCCCAATAAATAAGGCCCAGCCCCTCACAATACAAGGTGTATTGCGTCGAGGCTGGGCCCGCCACCGGCAATTTAGCTGGTGAAATTGCTGATCAAGTTACTGAAGAAGCGCTGCACTTGATCGAACAGACGCTTGAACAACCCGCCCTCTTCGATATTTTCCAGCGCGACCAGCTGGCGCTCACCCACCATCTCTTCGCCCAGGTAAACTTCCAGGGTGCCGACGTCATCACCCACGGCCACGGGTGCGTGAATGTCCGCATCCAGGTTCAGGCGAGCGCGCAGCTCCTCGTTACGATTCCGGGGCAGCGTCATGAAGACTTCTTCATCCACGCCCACACGTAGTTCGTTGATGTCACCGCCCCATACGCGTGGCGTTGCCAGCACGGCACCACGCTCATACAGTTTCATGGTTTCGTAGAAGCGAAAGCCGTAGCTCAGCAACTTTTGCGACTCCTGGGCTCGCGCTTCATCGGAATTGGTGCCCATCACGACAGAGATCAGGCGCATGCCATCCCGCTGCGCCGAAGAGACCAGACAGTAGCCTGCCTCGGTGGTCCAGCCGGTTTTCAAGCCGTCCACGGACGGATCGCGCCACAGCAGGCGGTTGCGGTTCGGCTGATCGATTCCCCCGAACGAGAAATTGCGCTGAGAGTAAATCGCGTAATGTTCGGGATAGTCGTTGATGATATGGCGAGACAGGCGTGCCATGTCATGGGCAGTCGAGTAGTGGTTCTCATGGGGCAAGCCGGTGGCATTCATGAAATTAGTGTCATTCATGCCCAGCCGGGTGGCGTGCTGATTCATCAGGTCGGCAAACGGCGCTTCACCGCCCGCCAGGTGCTCTGCCATGGCCACGCTGGCATCGTTACCCGAGACGATGATGATGCCGTGTAACAGGTTATCCACCGATACGCGGTCACCCACTTCGATGAACATCTTGGATCCGCCGGTACGCCAGGCATTTTCACTGATGTTGACCATGTCGGTCAGATTGATGGTGCCACGGTCCAGCTCGCGCTCGACCAGATAGGCCGTCATCAGTTTGGTCAAGCTCGCCGGCGGTAGACGCTCATCGGAGTTATGCTCTGCCAAAATACGCCCGCTGTTGGCATCCATCAAAATCCACGAACTCGCGGCAAGCTGCGGCGGCGCGGGAATGATCGTTTGCGGCTGAGGAATCACCTGCGCCATTGCAGGGGATATGACAGCCGTCATGGCCGCGAAGAGGCAGAGCTTGGCGGTACGGCGGATTGACATCAATACATTCATCACACACTTCTCACTGACAAAGAATATGGCGGCGCATAGCACGCCACTTGGGCACATGTTGAGAGCTATTATCTCACGACAAATACTTGAGGAAAGCCTGCACGACGGAGTTCTTCGCGGGCCTGTGTCTCTTGCTGGGGGCTCACTGGCCCCACCTGTACGCGGTGAACATCGGCATCGCTTTTCACGCGAACGCCATGGGGAAGCTCACCCGAGAGCCGCTGTTGAAGCTGTTGTGCCCCTTCGGCACTGCCTAACGCGGCAATCTGTAAATAGATGGCATCGCCACTGCCTGGCTCGGGTGCTGTCGCTGCAGCGGGACGAGCCGATGGCGCAGGCGTCCGCGCGGCAACGGCAGGCGCCGCCGGTGCCGTTTGAGAGGGCGTAGCGCTACCACCACGACCACGCTCCGCCAGCCACTGGGCGGGGTCGATCGCTTCGACGCGGACAGGCCCCGTCCCGTTATCGAGAATACCCAGACGAGCCGCCGCCGCATAGGAGAGATCGATTTCACGGTCGCTATGGAACGGACCACGATCATTGACGCGAACGATCACGGAACGACCGTTGTTCAAACTCGTTACTCTGGCAAAGGTCGGCAGCGGCAGCGAACGGTGCGCTGCCGACATTTTGTACATGTCGTAGATCTCACCGTTGGACGTGGCGTAGCCGTGGAATTTTTCACCGTACCAGGAGGCCGTTCCCTGGCGCGCGTAGCCGCGGGAATCGGGGAGCACGTGATAGGTTTCGCCCCACACTTCGTAGGTCGACCGGTTGCCCGCCCGAGAAGGGGCTTCGATACGCGGTTCGGCATCGGGAACGGTACTCACGTCTGGCGGGGCTACCGGGTAAGCGTCGCCGGTCATGGCGTAGCGCTCACCGCTGGCGGGAGCGGGAGTAGCGGGCGCCGGGCTTGCGCCCCCAGCTTCCCCCGCCACCCGCTGCGGAGAGGAAGAACTGGCGCAGCCGCTGACCAAGGCCGCCACCAGCAGCGAGCCGCTCAAAAGTCGCACATCGATTCGCAGTTTAATCATGCTCAGCCTCGGCTTGCTGCTTGATGGCCTCTGCCAACTCGGCTACCGCCATGGCGTAGAGGTGGCTGTGGTTATAGCGAGTAATGACGTAGAAGTTGTTTTCGCCTAGTCGATAGCGCTCCTGCCCATCGGCATACTCTAGCACCAATGGGATCACCGGCGTGTCGGGCGATAGGGACGCCTCCGTCACGACGCCTTGCTCGGCGGCTTCGGCAGCCGTGGTATCCGGGCGCACCGTTTGGTTAAAGCGGAGTGCGTCGGGGCGCGTCTCAGGCCCTTTGGCCTCATGATAAATCGCCCCTCCCCGTTGCCAACCGTGCTCAGCAAAGTAGTTGGCGACACTGCCAATCGCATCCACGGGGTTATTCCACAAATCGCGTTTGTCGTCACCGTCGAAATCGACGGCATACGCCTGATAGCTGGTAGGAATGAACTGGGGATAGCCCATGGCACCGGCGTAGGAGCCGTAGAGCGAGCTTGGCTCTACCTCTTGCTGGTAGGCAATCGTCAAGAATGCGGCGAGTTCGCCACGAAAGAAATCCCCCCTCGCCGGGTGATGGAAGGCCAGCGTGGCGAGGGAATCCAGCACCTTATGGCGCCCTTTATGGCGACCATAGTAGGTCTCCACGCCGATGATGGCGGTAATGACCTCCGGCGGCACGCCGTAGTCGGCCTCGGCACGCGCCAATGCGTCGGCATGCGTCTGCATGAACGCGGCCCCTTCGACGATACGCTGCTCGGTCAGAAAGATATCGCGATACTCGAACCAGCGCAGCCGACGCTCTGCCGCCCCCGCCATGGCGTCCAGCACCTCTTGGCGATAGCTTGCCTGAGTCAGCGCTTGCTCGAGCCACTCCTTTGGCACTCCCTGCTCAGTCAGCTCCTCGACCAACGGCTGGGTCTGCGGGTGTTGCCGAGGGTCGAAACTGACTGCTTCCTCTGCAAATGCCGCAGGGACCGAACACGCTACTAGCATGGCAATGGCATAGCCACCCGCTTGACTTCGCGCCCTGTTCATTGACTCACCACTCCTGTGAATTCGTACCGCCACGGTTGATGTCGTTAACGTGGCAGTAACCGCCGATGGGCGTGTATGGACATGAGAATACCGAACCCCGCTAACAAGGTCACGCTGGAGGTGCCGCCATAACTGACCAGCGGCAGCGGTACGCCCACCACGGGCAGAATACCGCTCACCATGCCCACATTGACAAAAACATAGATAAAAAACGTCAGAATGATACTACCTGCAAACAGACGCCCAAACGTGTCCTGAGACGATGCCGCCAGCCACAGCCCGCGCCCCACGATCATCACGTACAGTGCCAGCAGTACCAGCATGCCGACTAGACCAAACTCTTCGCCCAGCACGGCAATGATGAAATCGGTATGCCGCTCCGGCAAAAACTCGAGCTGGGATTGGGTGCCTTCCAACCACCCCTTCCCCCACAACCCGCCACTGCCGATGGCCGTGGTGGACTGAATGATGTTCCACCCGGAACCGAGCGGGTCGCTATCGGGGTCCAAAAACGTCAGCACCCGCTGCCGCTGATAGTTGTGCATGTTCATCCACAGTACCGGCAGGCCCGCCGCGCCCAGCGCAGCCACTAACCCAATCAATTTCCAGGACAGCCCGGCAAGCAGCACCACGATCAACGCCGCACTGGCCACCAACAGCGACGTGCCAAGGTCAGGCTGAATCGCCGTGAGCACGACCGGCACGCCGATGATCACCGCACACACGACGATATCGCGAAGCCGAGGAGGCAACTGGCAGCGGTTCAAGTAGGCCGCCACCATCAGCGGCACGCCCAACTTCATCATTTCAGAGGGCTGAAAACGGATGACGCCTGGAATTTCCAGCCAGCGCTTGGCCCCCATGCCAACATCACCGGCAATTTCCACGGCCAATAGCATGGCGAGCCCCACGCCGTACGCCAGCGGTGCCCAGCGTAAAAACGTCGTCGGCGAGAACTGCGCAATGATGACCATACCCGCAAGGGCGACACCAAAGCGCATGGCCTGAGCGATGACGGTATCGAGTCGCTGCCCCGAAGCGCTGTAGAGCACCAGAAGGCCGCCCCCCATGAGCACCAGCAGCATGCCGAGCAACCATGGGTCGAGATGGATGCGTTCCCAGATACTTTTACGCCGAGCGATACCGCTATCGGGCGGACGCGTCGGGTAACGCCTCAGGGAACGGGTAATCAGTTGCCAAGGCATCGCTAGTTACCCTCCACGTTGGCAGTATCTTCTTCGAGCACCTCTTTGACGTCATCGACCTCGGGGGCATCCTCTTCGAGTAGCCACGCATCGGTCATCGCCCGCGCCAAATGCGCGGCATGGGTACTCCCGCCCCCTGCGTTCTCGACGATGACCGACACTGCAATCTGCGGATCGTCGATGGGAGCGAAGGCCATGAACAGGGCGTGATCGCGCAGTCGCTCTTCCAGCTCTTCGGCGTTATAGCGCTGGTCCTGCCCCAGGGAAAACACCTGGGCCGTCCCCGACTTGCCCCCCATACGGTACTCCAGACCCACGCCGGTTCGGCGTGCGGTGCCTTCGCTACCGCTGAGCACTTTCTCCATACCGCTATACACCCGATCCCACCAGTTATCGTTGGCAAGCTCGATATCGGGCAGCGTATCGGGAAGCTCCTCGGGCATGGGCTCATCGCCAATGCGCAGGGCCAGGCGCGGTTTCACCCAGTGCCCGCGGTTGGCCAGCGCCGCAGTGGCGCTGGCCAGTTGAAGCGGTGTGACCTGCCAATACCCCTGACCGATACCCACCGACAGCGTTTCGCCGGGGTACCACGGCTGGTTGAAGCGTGCTCTTTTCCAGTCCCGCGAGGGCATCAGTCCCGTGCTCTCCCCTTGCACGTCGTGAGCCACGCGCTGACCAAAACCAAAGTTGGTCATCTGCTCGTGAAGTTTATCGATGCCCAGGTCGTGCGCCAGCGTGTAGTAGTAGGTGTTGTTGGAGACCGCAATGGAGCGCTCCATATCCACCCGGCCGTGCCCCCAGCGTAGCCAGTTGCGGTAACGGCGCGAGTCGTTGGGCAGTTGATAGTAACCAGGGTCGTTGATGGTGCTGTCGGGGGTGATCACGCCCTCCACTAATCCCGCCAATGCCAAGAACGGCTTGATGGTCGACCCCGGCGGGTAGTGGCCGCGAATGGCCCGGTTGAACAGCGGCAGGTCGATGTCTTCCTGCAGCGCCCGATAAGAGGCCACATCGATGCCGGTAACGAACTGGTTGCTGTCGAACCCGGGGGTCGACACCATGGCCAAAATCTCACCGGTATCGGGCACGATGGCCACGATGGAACCACGCCGACCGTCCAACAGCTCGTAAGCGAGCATTTGTAAGGAGCGATCGAGGGTCAGGGTCAGGTTGGCGCCAGGCACTGGATCGGTACGGCCAAGCTCGCGCAGCACGCGGCCACGCGCGTTGGTTTCTACCTTGCGCAGCCCCGCTTCGCCGTGTAGCTCGGTCTCGTAGAAACGCTCGACGCCGGTTTTACCAATGAAGTGGGTGCCGGCATAGCGGCCTGGATCGAGCTCCTGCAGCTCGTCAGCATTGATACGCCCAACGTATCCCAACGCATGGGCCATGACTTCTGAATCGGGGTAATAGCGCAGCAACTGCGCTTCTACTTCGACACCGGGAAGACGGTGGCGATTGACGGCCAGCCGAGCGATCTGCTCTTCGCTCAGGTCGCTCATCAGTAGCGCAGGCTGGAAGGGTCGCTGGCGCTGGCGGGAACGCACCTGGAATGCCTCGATCTCTTCGTCGGGCAGTTCGAGAAGATCCACCAGCAGAGCGAGAGTGTCGTCTAGGTCGTCTACCCGCTCACGCACTAGGGTCAGATTGTAGGTGGGGCGATTTTCCGCCAGCAGCACGCCGTTACGGTCATAAATGAGCCCGCGATTGGGTGGCAAAGGCTCGACTCGCACGCGGTTCTTTTCAGAGCGGGTGCTGTAGAGGTCGTGCTGCACGATTTGCAGATAGCCTAGCCGACTGACCAACAGGCTGGTGAGCACTACCACCACCAACACGGCAAGCAGCGCCCGGACACGGAAAATACGCAGCTCTTGCTCGGGATTTTTTAGCGTGTCACGGCGCTGGGGCATGGCAACAGATGACTCTCACAAACAATAAAAGCGGCGGCCCCAGTGGGGAGTAAACGCAACCTAGGTTCCAGCGGCGCGTAGCGCCTATCGGTGATAGGGATGTCCCACCAAGAGTGTCCAGGCACGATAAAGCTGCTCTGCCAGCATGATTCGAACGAGCGGATGAGGCAACGTCAGGGGCGAGAGGGACCACGCTTTGTCCGCCATGGCAGACAGCGAAGGTTCCAAACCGTCGGGGCCACCGACGAGCAGTACGACATCTCGCCCTTCCATGCGCCAAGCATCTGCTTCTTGAGCGAGCTGCTCGGTGGTCCAAGGCTTCCCTTTGACTTCCAGTGCAACGACGATTTCATCCCCCCGCAGCTTTTCGCGGATACGCTGCGCCTCTTGCGCACGCGCTTTGGCGATATCGGCATTTTTGCCGCGCTGACCCAATGGGATCTCTTCGATCTCTAAGGTGAAATCCCGAGGAAGCCGCTTGCGGTAGGTCTCAACGCCCTGCTCTACCCACGCTGGCATTTTGGTACCCACCGCTAACAGCCGAATCCTCATGACATCGTGGCTCGCTCTTCGAACTGTTTGAGCGATTCGCCGATGGCGCCAGCATCGCTGGGCAAGTCGGCCCAAAGACGCTCGAGATCATACAGCGCACGGGCTTCAGGCAGCATGATATGTACGACGATGTCGTCCAAATCGACCAAGACCCAATCGGCATTGTCACCGCCTTCTACGCCGCGAGGATGAAGACCGGACGCTTTGGCTTTTTCGACCACGTTCTGCGCCAGGGCAGCCACGTGACGGGTAGAGGTACCGCTGGCGATGAGCATCAGGTCGGTCACTTCGGTGAGTTTCGCAACGTCGAGTTGCGTGATATCGCGTGCTTTCAGCTCTTCTAGCGCGTCAATCGCTAGGTTTTTCAGTGTATCGATGTGCATGACTCCTAAAGGCAACCCCTTGTGGTGATAGAGAGTATCGTGACTAACGTTGGACTTTTACGTGGCATCAGCCTGCAAGCGGGCCATTGTAACGGCTTCTTTCACGACTGCCAGCGCTATTCATCGGATTGATAAAGACGCTCGTGAAAAATCGCCTGCTCCACCGCCTCAGGCACCAGATAACGCACGCTTTTTCCCTCTTTCAACCGTTGGCGTATGTAAGTGGCCGAAATCGCCATCAGCGACGGCAGTTCTAACCGTAAAACGCCGCCACGCGTGCGCGCCATCAATTCGCTGACACTACTGACTTCACGATCGCCGACCAGTTCCGTCAGCGCCGACGGCCACGGCGATTGATAGCCTGGACGCGCAATGACCACCAAATGCGCCAATGAAAATACCTGCTCTGGGCGATCCCAGTGCGCTAGGCGTAAAAAGGCGTCGTAGCCAATCACCATGACCAGCGGCACCGCATCGCCATACTGTTGGCGAAGCTCGGCCAGGGTATCGACACTGTAGGAGGGGCCATCTCGGTGAAGCTCACGATCATCCGCCACGAGCCCTGGGGCGTCGCCGATGCCCGCTTGCAAGAGCGCCAAACGTTGGGCTGGCGACACTTGAGGGGTATCGCGCAGGGGCGGTTGCGGCGCAGGCACCATGTGCAGCGTATCCAGGCCTAGCGCCTCTCGCACTTCCAGCGCGCTGCGCAGGTGGCCATGATGAACCGGGTCGAACGTTCCCCCCATCATGCCCACCCGCAGAGGCTGCGGGTGGTGTGGCGTCTCACTCATTGCCTAACCTGACCATCGCCCAACACGATGTATTTCTGTGTCGTCAGTCCTTCCAGCCCTACTGGCCCCCGGGCATGAAGCTTGTCGGTAGAAATACCGATTTCGGCCCCCAGACCGTATTCGAAGCCATCGGCAAAGCGAGTAGAGGCATTCACGATCACCGAGCTCGAATCCACTTCTGCCATGAAGCGTCTTGCCAGGGAGTAGTCCTGCGTCACGATAGCGTCGGTATGGTGCGAGCCGTAGCGCTCGATATGTTCGATGGCTTCCTCGATGCCGTCCACCACCTTGATCGCCAAGATGGGGGCCAGGTACTCTGCCTGCCAATCCGCGTCGGTGGCGTCGAGCGCCTGGGGCAGCAGCGCACGGGTGCGCTCACAGCCACGCAGTTCGACCTCGTGTTCGGCATACGCGCGGGCGAGTTCAGGTAGTAGGATATCCGCCACCGGCGCGTCCACCAACAGCGTCTCCATGGTGTTGCACGTGCCGTAGCGATGGGTTTTGGCATTGACCGCAATCGCCAGTGCCTTGGCGGGGTCGGCCGTCGTATCGATGTAGACATGGCACACGCCGTCCAAATGCTTGATGACCGGCACCTTGGCATCGCGGGAAATACGTTCGATCAGCGACTTGCCGCCACGGGGAATGATCACGTCGATATAGGCCGGCATGCTGATCATCTCGCCGACGGCCGCACGGTCCGTGGTCGCCACGACTTGCACGCTGCCTGCGGGTAGCCCTGCATCGGCCAACCCTGCTTGCAGGCAGCGGCTCAGCGCTGCGTTGGAAGCGCTTGCCTCGGAGCCGCCACGCAGCACACAGGCATTGCCCGATTTCAGGCAGAGGCTGGCCGCTTCGATGGTCACGTTAGGACGCGACTCGTAAATGATACCGATCACCCCCAACGGCACCCGCATTTTCCCCACCTGAATACCGCTGGGCCGATAGCTCATCCCATCAATCTCGCCGACCGGGTCTGGTAAGGCCGCCACTTGACGCAGGCCCTCGATCATCGCGTCGATGCGCTGGTCATTGAGCGCCAAACGATCCAGCAGCGCGTTATCCAGTCCATTCTCCCGTCCACGCTGCATGTCTTGAGCATTGGCCTGTAAAATATCGCTGCGCGCCGCATCGACACGTTTGGCCATGGCGGCCAGTGCTTGATTCTTGACATGCGTATCAGCGCGACGCAGGGCGCTGGCGGCGGCTCGGGCGCTTTGTCCTAGCTGTTGCATGTACGCGGGTACATCCCCGGCTGCCAGATGGTGTTGGGCGTCTTGTTGGAATGTATCTGAACCGCGCATGCGATCTCCCTATGTCGTGAGCGTTGCCAATGAAGTGAGGCGTGTCGTATTGCCAATGAACATTATACTGAGTGATTCCAAGGACGAGGCCAAGCAATGCGTTATGCTACGGGCCACTGGGCCATTCGCCATCAGGTAGATAGTAAGCCACCATGCAAAGCAAATACAAAATCAGCCTATTGAGGGCCAACTTGCTCGCCGCAGCCGTCGCCTTATCTCTCTGGACGCCCAGCGATGCGCCGGCGGCCGCCGTTTTGATGTGGCTCTCTGTCGGCTGGCTATTGATGACTGCCCTCATTCTCGACTTTAGCCATCGCCGCTCCCGGGGCCTGCCCTGGCAAATGCTGGCCGGTACACTGCTGTTAGGCCTGATAGCGACCGCCCCCGAACGTCATGCGCTACTCATTTGGGCGTGGGGGGCCGTCTTCATGCTGCCGCAGCATCGATGGGCTGCCGTGTTCAACGGCTGCGCGGCGTTTGCCAGCTGCCTTGTGCTGGCGCCGCTCATGCCACTCCCCGCCTGGCTGCTGATGACACTCTCCCTGACCGTTTTGATGGTGTTAGCCATGTCGCGTACCCACCAACTGCTGGCGATCAACGGCGCCATTCGCCAACGGCTGCGCCTGATCCCGGGTTTGAATCTTTGGGCAGGCGAGCAGCTACTGCGCGATTTGATGCGCGAACAGACACGCTCTGAACGGGAAGCCATCTACGCCGAGGTGTTGCTCTTTCGGGTAAGACGGCATCAGCTTTGGCAGGTAGCGCAAAAGCTGTGCGAACTCACCTACGACTTCGAGAACGTCTACCGCCTCAACGGCACGACCCTAGCTACGCTGATGCTTTCCAAAACGCCCAGTGAAGCCGCTAGCCGCCGCACGCTGCTGCTGGCAGCGCTACCGGATAGCGTGCTCACGCAGCACAAGCCGCTCATGGACATCGAGCTGGCATCGTTGACCCTCGAAGAACTCAGCCGCTTTCCGACCTCCCCGTTACGCGAGGCTGCATGAACACGCTCATCTCGTCTAAGCGCCTAATGACGTCAACCTATGGTGCGAGCATCGTCATGATGGCGGCCTATACGCTGTGGCTCTATGCCATGGGCAGCTATCGTGAATTGCTGGTGCCGCTATTCGTGTCGATATTGCTGTTGGTGTGTCTATTGATGCATTTGGCCCAGGGCACACAGCCCGCGCTCCCCCGCACGCTGTTACTGATCAGCACGTATGTCGTGGTATTGAGCGCCGTGCATGCCCACCCTGACACGGCCTCTCTTTGGCTGGGCCTGCCCCTTGCGGCAACGTTCTTACTGCTTCCTTTATGGAGTGCGCTAGCGGTCAACACGGTGTGCTTGGTAGCGTGGGGATGGCTGGCGCCTTTCGACGCGGCGCCGCTCTCGTTGGGCGTGGTGGTATTGGTGCTACTGCTTGCGCTGCCTCCTTGGGAACACGCCCGACGCCGAGCGCTACTGCGTGCTACGGACCCTAACGACAGCGACTGCAATGCTTACCACATCGATACGCTGAAAGAGCGCCTGAACAATGAGTTCCAACGCGCCGCCATGCTGAATAAGCGCTTGGCCGTTTTGGTGCTGCACCTTCCCCAGTTGGACATGGCAGAAGAGCAGTTTGGCCAGCGTGCCCAAACGGCGCTATTGGGGGCGCTGTGCCAAGAGGTCAATAGCCGCTGCCGCGACCACGATCTGCTAGGACGCGCGGGGAACGCCACCTTCTGGCTGGTGCTGCCCGACACCAGTGAGAGTGGTGCCCTGCTCGTGCGCGAGCGACTGCAGCGAGCCTTGTCCCGCTGCGTATTGGTCGAGACCGGTCAGTTGGAAGCGCGCATTGCTACCTGCCTGCCGCTGCGCAAAGAGAGTTTCGAGCGTTACGTACAGCGCCTGGAAGCGCGTGCCGACGCGATGGCTAACGGTTGACTTTCTACCCACGGATGCGTCTTTGCCGATGACCGAGTCGTTACTCTCCCTATCGCCCTCTCCAGAGATTTTAGTACTTCTGGTGCTAGGCATCGCGTTTATCGAGTCTCTCGCGCTGGTGGGGCTGCTGGTTCCCGGCGTTGTGCTGATGACAGCAGCCGCCTCCATGGCAGGGCATCAGATGATTGCCCTGCCATGGCTGCTCGGCGCGGCGTTCGTGGGCGCCGTGCTGGGCGATGGCGTGAGCTACTGGCTGGGCGCACGCCACCGCGATCACGTGGTATCACGCTGGCCTCTATCGCAACATCCCGAGTGGCTGGGTCGGGGCGCGCGCTTTTTCGAGCGCTACGGGGTCTACTCCGTGTTCATTGGCCGTTTCGTCGGTCCGGTACGACCGATCATTCCGCTCGTTGCGGGCATGATGCACATGCCCGCACGCACGTTCTTGCTGGCCAACGTCGCCTCGGCGCTACTCTGGGCGCCCGCCTACCTGCTGCCGGGCTATTTGCTGGGCCACACTTGGCAGCGGCGTCTCGACCTGCCTGCCAACGTGGAGATGGCCTTGCTCGTGATGGCAGCCAGCGTCGTGGGGTTGGCCGTCGTCTTCTCCTGGGGGCGCGCCCAGGTAGGACGGCACGGACGCGTGTATTATGCCGTAGCGCGTTTGGCTCGACGCGTGCCCGCCATGCGCCGCCCCTGGCTGGCCATGAGCCGTAGCGGCGAGGTGCCCTTGGCATCGCTGTTTTTATCGCTCCTCGCACTGACGCTGACCTGTGCCTGGACACTGCTGGTGGTACAGCATCCCGAACCGCTGATGATCGATCTTCAAGCGCAGCGGCTTTTTTCATGGCTAAGCGCCGACTGGCTAACCGAAACGAGCCTGCTTCTTGCTCAAATAGGCGATAAAGCGGGCATCGCCGCTCTGTCACTTCCCTGGGTCGTTTGGCTGACGTGGATCAAGCGGTGGGACGTGCTCGCGCACGGCGCGGTGGCCATGGGAGGCATCGGTGCGCTCAACACGCTGGGTAAGGCCGTTTTCGCCAGGCCCAGGCCCGAGACGCCGGAGTACCTCACGGGGTCGTTCTCCTACCCCAGCGCTCATACTTCGACGTGGGTCGTCATCGTTGGACTGCTCGCTGCCTTCGTGGCCTCGCGACTGCCTCGACAGCGACGTATGTGGGTGTATTGGTTGGCCATGGCCACGGCGCTGCCCATGGCGCTCTCACGCTTGGCCATAGGGGTTCACTGGCTGAGTGACCTCATCGGCGGCGCATTGCTGGGGTTGGTGGTCTGCGCGATGATTCAAATTAACTGGCAGCGCCGATACCGGGCACCGCTACCGCCACTCCCCTGGGCTGCGCTGCTGCTAGGGTCGCTGTTATGCGTGGGTACCCGCGTCGTGTTTTTCTCGCCCGTGTGATGGCGTGCCACTTAGCCCAGCGCGAGCCACAGGCCGACACCTATCATCAACGTTCCGGCAATACGGTTTAGTAGCCTGACGTTCCCGCTTTTGCCCAGCAGCTTACGCAGCGTCTTACCGCCGGTCGCGTACACCAGCATACTGGCAAATTCGATGGTAAGAATGACTGCGATCAACATACTGAGCTGCGGCGCTAGCGGCTTGCTGCCGTCTAAAAACGGAGGCAGCAGCACCATGAAAAATGCCCACCCTTTCGGATTGGCGACCGCCGTGACCAACCCTTGCATCGCCAATTGAAGCCGACCGGCGGCCGGGCCGGTATTCAGCTCACTGGGAATGGCCATCCGCCCGCGGGAGCGCCACATCATGATACCCAAGTAAGCCAAATAGGCACCGCCCACCCATTTGAAGGCGACGAACAGCTCTGGCTGGCGCAACATCAGCGCGGCCACGCCCGCCCCTGCGGCGGCAGCCACGAACCCGACGCCAATCAGCTCTCCGATCATCATCCACAGCGTGCGTTTGACGCCTTGCGTCATCCCCAACACCATGGCCAGGGTCATACACATCCCTGGCGTTAACGAGACGAAAAGAAACGTAGGTACGAAGACCGAGAGCGTCGCCCATGACATCATGGCTCACCGTCCTTGTTTTGTGCATCGCGAGAGGTCGCGGTGGCGTGGGATTCTTCGCCCCAGCGCGGCATCAGGGTATGCGCAATCCCCAGCTGGTTGAGAATGCGGGCTACGATGAAGTCGATCAAATCTTCCAGGCGCTGCGGGCGGTGATAAAACCCCGGCGCGGCGGGGAGGATCACCACGCCCAGGCGGCTCAGCGCCAGCATGTGCTCTAAATGGATCGGTGAGAACGGACTTTCTCGGGGCACCATCACCAGCGTGCGGCGCTCTTTGATGGCGACGTCCGCCGCGCGCTCGATCAAATTATTGCTCGCGCCGGTGGCCACTGCCGAAAGCGTGCCCGTCGAGCAGGGGCAAACGACCATCGCCGACGGAGCCCCCGACCCAGACGCCACTGGCGCCATCCAGTCCTCACGGCCAAAGCAGCGAATCTGCCCAGGCTGCGCACCGCTTCTTTCGGTCAGCGCCTCGACCAAACGCTGCGGCTGCGCCGGAAGGGAGACGTCGGTTTCCGTCGCAATCACCATATGCGCCGCCTTGGAAATCATCACCCACACTTCGTGCCCGGCGTCCACCAGCACGTCGATCAATCTCAAGCCATACTGCGCGCCAGAGGCACCGGTGAGGGCTACGGTTACCGGTGGTTTAAACGTCGTCGTCACTTCGCCTGCTCCCGCTTGGTTAATGCGTCCAGTAATCGCTCATGCACGCCGTCGAAGCCACCGTTCGACATCACCACGATACGGTCGAGGGGTGACGCCTGTGTGACCACAGCATCGACCAGAGCATCGATGTCATCAAACAGCGCGGCCCGCTCCCCTTGGGCCTTTACGAGCGACTCCATCGACCAGGCCACGCCGCTGGGCTGAAACCAGAACACGGCATCCGCCTCGGCGACGCTCTCGCTCAAACGCTCCCGCAGAGCGCCCAAGCGCATGGTGTTGGAGCGGGGCTCGATCACCGCCAGCAAACGTCCTTTGGTGGTAGCGGCGCGCAGGCCTTGCAGCGTGGCGGCAATGGCCGTGGGGTGATGGGCAAAATCATCGATGACCTGGATGCCGTTGACCTCTCCTCGAACCTCCTGGCGACGCCGTGGCGTTTGAAAGCGCGCCAGCGCCGCACAGGCACGCGCCAAATTCACCCCGCAAAGGCGTGCCGCGGCCAGGGCGGCCAGGGCGTTGCGGGCATTATGTTCGCCCGTAAGCGACCACTCCACGACGCCATCCTCTTCGCCCTGCTCACCTAAATGCAACACCTGAAAACGGCTGGCATCGGGACGCTCCAACCGCAGCTGCCACTGGCTGCCGTGGCCGGTGCCAAAACGGATTACGGGAGACCAGGCCCCCATCGATAGCACCCGTTCCAAGGCGGGCTGCTGATCGGCCACCAGCAGATGCCCTTGGCTGGGCACGATACGTACCAGATGGTGAAACTGACGTTCGATGGCCGCGAGGTCAGGAAAGATATCGGCATGATCGAATTCAAGGTTGTTCATCACCGCAACGTTTGGCCGGTAGTGAACGAATTTTGAGCGCTTATCGAAGAAGGCCGTATCGTACTCATCGGCCTCTACTATGAAAGGCGCATCGGGAGCCCCCAGCCGAGCGGACACGCCGAAGTTGCGCGGTACACCGCCAATCAGGAAACCGGGCGATAGTCCGGCGCTTTCCAGCAGCCACGCCAAAAGGCTTGCGGTGGTGGTCTTCCCATGAGTACCGGCCACCGCAATCACGTGGCGCCCTGGCAGTACGTAATCCGCTAGCCACTGCGCCCCCGAGGTATAGCGCTGGCCACGATTAAGAAGTGCCTCTACCTCTGGATTTCCACGTGAGAGCGCGTTGCCGACGATCACCACGTCGAAGGCCTCCGAGAGATTTTCCTCGCGATAGCCCTCCATTAACGTGATGCCCGCCTCGGCAAGCTGAGTGCTCATTGGCGGGTACACATTGGCATCGGAGCCGCTCACCTCATGACCCAACTCCCGTGCGAGAAGTGCAAGGCTCCCCATAAAGGTGCCACAGATACCAATTATGTGTAGACGCATGGGCCGAGCGCTCCCTTCCTAACCATTTCAAACGATTGAACTTACTAGACACATCAATCAACGAGCGCTGAGATTAGCACGCCAAGCGGTGTTGCTCACCTCGTTCGCGGGAAGAGAGGGCGTGCAGGGTAGAGAAAGTGACAATGGAGGCGATTTATTGCAGGATGCGCCCACCCTTTCTTCACCATTTCCATTACCAGACCCTGCGCGGTGATCCGCAACCCAGGAGAGGAGTCCATCATGCGTCTATTGATTCGTTACTTTTTTAGAGGTGTTCGCGTTCTGCTGGCCCCGGTCATGCTGATCTCCGAGAAGCTCTCGACGCCCGCCTCCGTTACGCGCACGCCTGAAGAGCAGGCCGAGGTGGATGCCGCCTGCCAGAAACTCGCGCTCTACCAGTTTCGGACATGCCCCTTCTGCATCAAAGTGCGCAAAGAGATGGCACGACTGGGGCTCAATATCGAACGTCGAGATGCCCAGCTAGACCCCGACCACAAACAGGCCCTATTGGAGGGCGGCGGTAAGGTCAAAGTCCCCTGCCTGAAAATTGAGCATGATGACGGCCAAGCGACATGGCTCTATGAATCGGATGAGATCAACCGCTGGCTGCAGCAGCGCTTTGGCGCTCACTAACGGCCTTTAAAACTCCACCCTTTGCGCAACCAGCTCGAAGTGGACGTGAATATCGATGCCCTCCGACGTGTTGGGGGGCGTATTCGCGTCGCGTTGCAGTGCCAGCACGCCTTGAATCTCGCCTTTTAAATGTAGCTCGCGTCCCTGCTGCTCACCGTGGTTCAACGTCACGTCGACACTGCCCCCTTCCGAGGTATAGAGAGGTGGCATAGCCGTATGACCGATGAGCTGCATGACCTTGGCCGCGACGAGCTTGTCACCCTCCAACACGAAGCTCAGTACCAGCGCCTCTTGAGCATCCCACTCCAACGGGTCGATGAAGCCGGTAACCTCGACTTGGCGCTGATCGCCGACTTCCATAAACGTCGCATTGGAGTCGTCCCCCTGTCGTAATACGAACCAAGCATGCTCCTCACCGTCCAACGTTCCGACTATGTTCGCCGTTTCGTCAGCGCCTGCCAGCAGCGAGCCGCAGGTTAATGCACTGGCGAGCAGCCAGCCAACTCCTTGTTTGAACATCGTCTACTACGCCTTATGTGATCGGTTTGAGGCTAGCCTAACCCACCGCTGACACGCATCGACTTTTGTCTAATCCTATTGCTTCCAACGTGCGCCGTTAGCCCCATCATTTAGCAGATGAATGATGCCAGTCATTATTTCGATTGTATGACGCTATCACCTCTCTCTATGTTGTCAGCATAGCTTACGAGCTGACCGTGTCTGTTTTGCTGGTTCGTGACGCGCCTGCGACTCGCCCAGTAAAGCGAACAATAAACAACATGCATGGGAACAAAGATGACGCTCAAGAAGACACTACTGGCCTCCGTGATTGGTGCGACCGTAGCAGCAACTGCCATGTTGCCGATGACGGCTAGCGCTGAAACCCTGCGTATCGGTTATTCTGCCGACCCTGAAACCCTGGACCTGCATGAGCAGCTCTCGGGCGGCGTGCTGCGCTTTTCGCACCTTGCTTTCGATCCGCTGGTACGCTGGACCAAAGACTTCCAGTTCGAGCCGCGCCTGGCAACCGAGTGGGAGCAGGTCGACGACACCACCATGCGCATGACCCTGCGTGAAGGCGTGACCTTTCACTCGGGCAACCCTTTCACAGCAAAAGATGTCGTATGGACCATTGAGCGTCTGAAAGAGAGCCCGGACTACCGCGCCATTTTTGACCCGGTGGCTAGCGCAGAAGCCATCGACGACTACACCGTCGAAATCACCACGTCTGAGCCCTATCCGCTGCTGCTGAACCTCGCCACCTACATTTTCCCGATGGATAGCGAGTTCTACACAGGCGAAACCGAAGAAGGTAACGACAAAGCCGAGATCGTCAAAGCCGGTAACTCGTTTGCTTCACGTAACGTATCAGGCACCGGCCCGTTCATCGTGACCGACCGCCGCCAGGGTGTCCGCGTCGACTTCAAACGTTTTGAGGACTATTGGGACACCGAAAGCGAAGGCAACGTTTCTGAAATCATCCTAACGCCGATTGCCGAAAACGCCTCACGCGTGGCGGCCCTGCTGTCTGGCGGTGTGGACTTCATCGATGCCGTTCCGCCCAACGACTTGGATCGTGTGCGTGACGCTGACGGTGTGGAATTGGTCGAAGTGCCCGGCACCCGTATCATCGGCTTCCAGCTCAACGAAGAGCGCGTGGAAGCCTTCCAAGATGCTCGCGTTCGTCAAGCCGTTGACCTGGCCATCAATCAGGAAGGCATCGCCGACCGCTTGATGCGCGGCTTCGCCACGCCGGCTGGCCAGTTCTCTCCGGAAGGTTACTCTGGCCACAACCCGGATCTCGTTCCTCGCTACGACCTGGAGCGCGCCCAAGCGCTGATGGCCGAAGCGGGCTACGAAGAGGGCTTCACCGTCGACATGATCGCGCCGAACAACCGCTACGTGAACGATGCGCAAATCGCCCAGGCGGTGGCCAACATGCTGGCACGCATCAACATCACCGTTAACCTGCGCACCATGCCGCTGGCTCAGTACTGGCCTGAGTACGACACCCGTCAGTCCGACATCGCCATGATTGGCTGGCACGCGGATACCGAAGATACCGCCAACTTCTTCCAATACCTCTCGTTCTGTATCGATGAAGAGAGCGGTGCTGGCCAGTACAACTACGGCAGCTACTGCAACGAAGAGATCGACGCGCTGGTGACGGAAGCCGATGGCGAAACCGATCTCGAGAAACGTAACGAGATGCTGCGTGAAGCCGAAGCCATGCTGTATGAAGACGTCGGCTTCGTCATGCTGCACTGGCAAAATCTTGCCTACGCCGCAGCGGAAGGCGTTGACGTTGAACCAGTCGTTAGCGCACTGGACTTCCCCTACCTGGGTGACTTGGTGATCGAGCGCTAAGCCCCACGCTGAACCGATAACCCGCAAGGATGCTTCGCTCTCCAGTCATGCTGGAGGGCGAAGCGTTTTCTTTGGGCCGCCACGGCCCTGATGCGGCGCTTCTCTGATTAACCTACATAGGTGGCGTACGCCATGATTGCTTTTTTAATCAAGCGGCTGATGCACGCAATATTGGTGATGTTTGTCATCAGTGTACTGGCCTTCGCCATCCAGGATAACCTGGGTGACCCTGTACAGCAGATGGTCGGACAGTCGGTCCCCGAAAGTGAACGCGAAGCCATTCGTGAACGGCTGGGGCTCAACGACCCCTTCCTGGTTCAATACGTGCGCTTTGCCAAAAATGCCGTTCAAGGGGATTTTGGCGACTCCTATTTCTACCGCGAACCGGCGCTGGAAGTGATTGCTCGGCACCTGCCCGCTACCCTTGAGCTGGTTTTTGCCGCCACGCTAATCATCGTGCTGCTGTCGGTGCCCATTGGCGTTTATAGCGCGATCAAACCGCGCTCGCCCATCTCCCGATTTTTCATGGGCGCATCGATCATCGGCATTTCGATCCCGGTCTTTTTGACCGCCATCGTGTTGATTCAAATTTTTTCGATTGGCATCACCGTCTCGCTGTTCCCCGAAAGCACGGCCTGGGGCGCTTGGCTCAACGGTGTGTTATCGACCGAGGGCAATATGCCGTCGTTTGGCCGTGGCTATGATTTGGTGCACGTCGTGGGCCACTGGGATACCAACCTAGTGACCTGGGACGGCTTGAAGCACTTGGTGCTGCCCGCCGTGTCGCTGGCGTCGATCATGCTGCCGCTGTTCATACGTTTGATTCGCGCAGAAATGATGGAAGTGCTGCAGTCCGAGTACGTGAAGTATGCCCGCGCCAAAGGAATCTCCATGCGTCGGGTCTATTTCGTGCACGCGCTGAAAAACACCATGCTGCCGGTTATTACCGTGGGCGGCGTGCAAATCGGTACCATGGTGGCCTACACCATTTTGACCGAAACCGTATTCCAATGGCCGGGCATGGGGCTGATGTTCCTCGACGCCATCAACCGTGCCGACATTCCGCTGATTGTTACCTACCTGATGATTGTCGGCGTCATTTTCGTGGTTACGAACACCATCGTGGATCTGATCTACGGCTTCGTGAACCCCACTGTAAAACTGACAGGTAAGCCCGCATGACCACGTCTACCACGTCCACTGCCCCAAGCCGCTGGGAGCGCATGCGCGACTCCTTCTTGTGGTACAGCTTCAAACGCGACCGCACGGCGCAATTGTGTTTGGCGGTCTTCATCTGCCTCGTCATTGCAGCTTTTTCAGCACCGCTTTTAGCGCCGACCGACCCTTATGACCTGGCGCAAATCGACATTCTCGCCTCCGAGCTGCCGCCCTTTTGGATCGATGGCGCCGACGAGATGTATACGCTGGGCACCGACGCCCAGGGGCGCGACCTTTTGTCGATCATTCTCTACGGCACGCGGGTATCGCTGCTGATCGGTTTTGGCGCGGTGGCGCTGCAAGCCCTCTTGGGGGTGACCTTCGGCCTGATGGCCGGCTACCTGGGTGGCCGTGTCGATGCATTCCTGATGCGCCTGGCCGACATTCAGCTCTCGTTCTCGACGCTGATGGTGGCCATCGTCGTGGGTGCCGTGGTGAAAGCCACACTGGGCAGCGCGTTCTACAGCCAGTACGCCGTTCTGATGCTGATATTGATCATCGGCCTTGCTGAATGGCCCCAGTATGCTCGTACCGTGCGCGCCTCGGTACTGGCCGAGAAAAACAAAGAGTACGTGGATGCCGCCCGTGTCATGGGCCTGCGGAGTAAACGCATCATGTTCCGCCATGTGCTGCCGAACACGCTTTCACCGATCTTCGTTATCTCCACGGTGCAAATTGCCAACGCCATCATCTCCGAAGCGGCGCTGTCGTTTTTGGGTCTGGGTATGCCGGAAACGCATCCCTCGCTGGGTTCGCTGATCAAAGCAGGCTTTGACTATATTCAATCAGGCTCTTGGTGGATCACGTTGATCCCCGGTGCGGTGCTGGTAGTGCTGGTGCTGTCAATCAATCTTCTGGGCGACTGGCTGCGCGATGTCATGAACCCACGACTCTACAAAGGCTGAGGACACCATGGCACTTCTTGAAGTTTCTCAACTCGATGTCCGCTTTGCCCTGCGCCAGGGCGAAGTGCGCGCCCTGCGCGACGTGAATTTCACCCTGGAGCGCGGCGAGCGCTTGGGTATCGTAGGCGAATCTGGCGCGGGTAAATCCGTCGCCGCTTTCTCACTGCTGAATTTGATCGCCAAGCCCGGGTTTATTGCCGGGGGTAGCATTACTTTCGAAGGGAAAGAGCTCAACAGCATGTCGGAGCGAGGCCTGCGCAAAGTGCGCGGCAACCGCATTTCGATGATCTTTCAAGATCCGATGATGACGCTGAACCCAGTGCTCTCCATCGGCGAACAGATGGTGGAGTGCTTAAAGGCACACCGTCGCATCTCTACCAAAGAAGCCCGTGCCATCGCCCTGGATAAGCTGCGCCAGGTGCAGATCCCTTCTCCGGAAAAGCGCTTAGACCAGTACCCCCACGAGCTTTCCGGCGGGATGCGCCAGCGTATTATTATCGCCATCGCCCTGCTGCTCGACCCGGACATCATCATTGCCGACGAGCCTACCACGGCGCTAGACGTGACGATCCAGGCCGAAATCATGGCGCTGCTGCTGGAGCTGTGTGAGCAGCACAACGTGGGCTTGATTTTGATTACCCACGACCTGGGCGTGGTGAGCCAAGTGACTCAGCGCATGCTGGTCATGTACGCAGGCCGTGTCATTGAGCAAGGCCCCACGCGGGAAATCATCAACGACCCGCAGCACCCTTACACGCAAGGCTTGATCAACGCACTGCCGCAGATGGCAACGCCTGGGGAAAAGCTCAATCAGATTCGTGGCAGCATGCCGTCGCTCTCTAACCTGCCCAGCGGCTGTGCGTTTCACCCCCGCTGCGACTTTATTAACCGTGCCGACGGCCAGCCTCGGCCTGCATGCACCCAGCAAGTCCACGATTTCGTTGATTCTGGAAACTGTCGCGTGGCCTGTCACATGGTGGCGGAAATGCTGGAAGATCGCCGCTTGAAGGAGGAAAGCCTATGAACGCCCAGGCGGAAACGATAGCGACCATGCCAACCCAAAATGAAGAGAGTAGCGAGTCACTGCTACAAATTCGCGGTCTCAAAAAGCGCTTCTCACTCTCCGGTGATTTTCTGGAACAGCTACGTTTTAAAGGCGGCAAGCTGGTTCGCCATCAGGAGTATGTCCACGCCATTAACGGCGTGAACCTGGACATCAAACGCGGCGAAGCGCTCTGCGTGGTGGGTGAATCTGGCTGCGGCAAATCCACCGTGGCGCGCACGGTCATGGGGCTGATTTCACCTTCAGAAGGTGAGATTCGTTACGACGGCCAGCGCATCGACAATCTCAGCTCAAAGCAGCTCTTGCCCTACCGCAAGCGCATGCAGATGATCTTCCAAAACCCCTACGCATCGCTGAACCCGCGCATGACAATTCAGCAAACCCTGGAAGAGCCGCTGCGCCTGCACCACCCCGACTGGAACCGCCAGCAGATCCTCGACAAAGTCGAAGACGTGATGCGCTCGGTGGGCATCGACCCGGACTGGGGCAAGCGTTTTGGACATGAGTTCTCTGGCGGACAGCGCCAGCGGATTGCGATTGCTCGCGCGCTCGCCGTCGACCCCGAATTTATCGTGGCCGACGAGCCCATTTCAGCGCTGGACGTATCGATCCAGGCGCAGGTGCTCAATCTTTTGATGGATGCCCAACGAGACCGTAACCTGACCTATCTGTTCATTACCCACGATTTGGCGGTGGTAGAGCATTTTGGGACGCGGGTGGCGGTGATGTATTTGGGTACGGTATGTGAGGTGGCGACGACGGCAACGCTGTTTGCCAAGCCCCGCCACCCCTATACCCAGGCGCTGCTGTCAGCGATCCCCCGCCTGGAAGATGACCGCCCGCAGCATATTCGTCTTTCAGGGGAAGTGCCGACGCCGGTCAACCTACCTAGCGGCTGCGTTTTTCATGGCCGCTGCCCCCATGCCAACGCCCGCTGCAAACAGGAAATTCCTGCCCTGAAAACCCAGGATGACGGCACCCGCGTGGCGTGTCACGCTGTTGAGGAAGGCCGCCTATGAGCGCGGCCCTCTCAACCGCTATACGCTTGGCCGCTTTGCGAGGTAAGGCATGGAAATTCGCTGGCTAGAAGACTTCATCGCCCTGGCCAGAACGCGACACTTCTCCCGCGCCGCCGACGAACAGCACGTCACACAGCCCACCTTCTCCCGGCGCATTAAGCTGCTGGAAGAGGAGATGGGCGTTACGCTGATCAATCGGCAAACGCTACCGCTATCGCTAACGCCTGCGGGAGAAGAGTTTTTGACGCTATGCGAACAGGTTACCGACCGGGTTCGCTTAACACGCGACCGCGTTCGTGAAATCAGCGCCGGGCAGCAGCGGCGCATCATGGTGGCCGCACCGCAAAGTCTGCTGGCGCACTTTCTGCCGGAATGGCTCGCCAGCACCGGCTGGCAGGCGCGTATTCAACCGTATTTGCGCGCCACGGGCTGGGTGGCCAGCGACTACTTTCAAGCGCTTGCCCGGGCAGAGTGCGACTTGGCGATTTGTTACTGGCCCGTTGGGCGCTGCGATTTGGATATCGATACCAGCGCCTGTACGTATCGGGTGATCGGCCATGAGCGGCTGATCCCCGTAACCGGGCTGGCGCGGGATGGCACTGCCTGCGCTTTGCTACCCGGCTCACGCCAGCAGCCAGTGCCGTGGTTGGCGTATCCCAAGCGAGGGCTGTTAGGCTCGGCGGTCAAAGCGCACCTGGCGAGACTCCCCCAAAGTACGTACCTAACGGCGCAAAGTGAGAACCTCTATGCAGCGGGCATCAAAGAACTGGTGCTGCTGGGCTACGGCATGAGCTGGCTACCCGAGCGCAACGTCGCGGCAGAGCTCGCCAGCGGCGCTCTGGTGAGAGCGGGTGACAGCCGCTGGGACGTCCCCATGGAACTGCGGCTTTATCGTCACCAAAGCCAACACCACGCCGAACTCGATAGCCTGTGGAGCGAACTCACCCCGCCCCGACCTTGAAAGGACTTCTCTCATGTCAGCAACATTGTATCAACAGCAGCGCGAGCATATCGCGTCGCTACAGCGCGCTTACCAGCAGTGCATGGCGGCTCATCAGCTGGATAGCGTGGCGATTTATAGCGGCCACGCACGCAACCACTTTGCCGACGATCACGCCACCAGCTTTCAGTCTTACGGCCACTTCATCCACTGGGTCGGTCTAGCAGACGTTCAGCATAGCTGGCTGGTGATTCAACCGGATCAACGCCCTCAGCTCTATCTTTACGCGCCCGCCGACTTTTGGCATTTGCCGACACAGCTACCTGAAGAGCCGTGGGTCGCTGAGTTTGATGTGCATCTATGTAGCGACAAAATCACGCCACCGCTATCAGGCCTCGCCGCCATCATTGGCGATGTAACGGAGCTTGAAAGCGCCGCGCAGCTCGCTAACGTGGCCACGTTGCACCCGGAAGCGTTAGTGCGGGAACTCGATGAGCTACGCATGGTGAAATCCACCTATGAAATTGCCTGCCTGCGTGAGGCGAACCGGCTAGCGGTAGCAGGTCATCAGGCGGCTAACGCGGCTTTTATTGGTGCAGCCGCCGAGCTGGATGTGCAACTCGCCTATTTGGGGGCCAGCCGACAGCGCGAGTCGGAAGTGCCCTACCAAAACATTATCGGGCTGAATGAGCATGCCGGGGTCTTACACTATCAGCGCTATGACCTGTCAGCCCCCGAGCAGCGTTATAGCCTGCTGGTAGATGCGGGCAAACGCTTTCGGGGTTACTGCGCCGATATTACTCGCACCTATGCAGGCCCAGATGCCCCCACCGAATTCGGCGCTTTAATCAGCGCCATGCACAGCCTCAAAGATACGCTGATTGCACACATCGCCCCTGGCGTCGATTTCGTTGCACTGCATGAAAAAATGCACCAAGGCTTGGCTGATATCTTGGTCGCACACGGGCTGTATACCGGCAGCGCAGAAAGCGCCGTGGAAGCAGGTATTACGAGAGCCTTTTGCCCCCACGGGCTAGGACACTCGTTGGGTATTCAGGTACATGATGTGGCCGGGTTGATGCAGCCAGACGGCACGCCATCACCAGCGCCTCAAGCTCACCCTGCCCTGCGACTCACCCGGACACTGCAACCCGGCATGGTCGTCACCATCGAGCCAGGACTCTATTTCATTCCCATGCTGCTCGCCCCGCTGCGTAAGCAGACCCACCCCATCGACTGGACGCTGGTCGACCGTCTTGCCATTTGCGGCGGCATTCGCATCGAGGACAATATTTTGGTGACGGATAGCGGCTCAGATAACTTAACACTGTAACGATTGGCCAACAAAAAAACGCCCGGCTCACGTCAGTGAGCCGGGCGTGTACCTAACAAGCCTTGATTAGAAGCGGTAAGTGATACCGCCGCCGATGGTCACAGGCTCGATATCGACTTCACCAATGGTGGCGCCAGCCGCGTTGATATCAGCGCTCACGTCAGCGTAGCTAACGTAGCCGTTCAGCATGACGTTATCCGTCACTGCCAGATCCACACCCGCTTGGCCAATCGCGCCATAGCTCTCATCGATGCTCAAGCTAGCTGGCTCGCTAGAGAAGCTGGTGTAGTTCAAGCCGAGGCCTACGTAAGGCTGAACTTTGGAATCCAACCCACCCATCGGGTAGTAGTTCACCAGCAGGTTCACCGGCAGACGATCTACGCTACCTGCGCTACCGCCGGGCGTGGTGTTCAGATCATGCTCGAATTTTTCCGAGCTGTTGAGCTCAACGCCAAATTTGTCACTAAACAGGTAGCCCGCACCGTAAGTGAAACCACGTGCGCTTTGTACGTTGAGGTCTGCGCCACCAACGTTGCCATTACCTGAGCCCGTGTCCGTTTGGGCAACACCGCCGCGAACAAAGACATCGCCCGCTTCATAAGCCATAGCGGCTTGGCTCGCCATGAAAGCGCTGGCTGAAACGATAGCGGCGGTGATCAATTTCATTTTGCTCATCAGGGTCATCCTCTTGCATCTTGCTTGGGATTGGTGCTGGTCGACACCAGCTAACCTATACAATATATAGTATACGAACACTGTTTCCAAATTTCCTGTGAAATTTTATTATAGGTTTTCTGACTCTGATAGCTTTTATTAACCAACGGCCCCGACAAGCAGGCATAAAAAAAGTCCCCCGAAGGGGACCCAGGTGGAGCACGCCAGCTCACTCGGTGGGTTGCCAGGCATCGCCTTAGCAACGTCGCAAAGAAGGGAGAGCATCGAGTGTCGTCACGCAAGTGACCTAAATGACTCTGTTCATTTGCTGCTTACCGTTTGTATAGCGAGCCGCATGCCAATAAATATATTTCTATTTAAATACATAGCGTTATAAAAAATAAACCGTGTTCGAAAGACGTGCATCGCTTGCCAGTCGGCAAAAGCGCACCAGCAGTGCGCAATTGTTGCTGCGTTGCTCCATAACGAATCATGCCAGCGCCGTCGACGGATAGCGCTACTGGCACACCTGGTTGCGGCCCCCGCGTTTGGCGCGGTAAAGCGCCTCATCCGCCAATACCAGTAAACGATCCCGATCTTGATCTGACGCATCGAGGCTGCACACCATGCCCGAAGAGAGCGTACAGGCAAACTCTTGATCACCCTGGTTGAAGCGTAGCCGAGAGAAGTATTCACGGATGTCTTCTAAACGCTTGCGACCATCCTCTGCGCTGCAGTGAGGCAACACCACCAAAAACTCCTCGCCACCGTAGCGACCGATCATGTCCGTTTGCCGCAGGCGCTGACGGAGCAGCGTCGCCACCGAGGCAATGACGACATCCCCCGTGGCATGACCATAGGTATCGTTGACCGACTTGAAGTGGTCGATATCCACCATCGCCACGACCACCGAGTAGTTCTGGCGATAGCCACGGCTGATTTCATTGATGGCAGCGCTTTTGATACTGGCGTGCTTGAGTAGCCCCGTCAGACTATCTTTATTGAGCAGTGCCGAGAGCGTACGGGAACGCGCCACTCGCACGCGAATCGACGCCACCAGTTGCGCGGCGAGGATAGGTTTGGTGAGGAAGTCGTCGGCCCCGTGGCTAAGCGCATCCACCTGTTTGCCCAGATCCATTTCGGCCGATAAAAATACAATGGGCAGGCTGCTCCACTCGTCATACTGGCGAACCACTGAGGCCAAATCGGGGCCGTCGTAATCCGGCATGTGTACATCCATCAGCAACAGCTCGGGTCTAAACGATGTCAGTTGATCGATGATATGGCGTGGATTGTCCAGAATCCGCACTTCCATCCCAGCGGCTTCCAGCACTAGCTGGTAATACGCAGCCAGCTGCTGGTCGTCGTCCACGACGAGAATACGTGCGGGGGGCGACTGGCGCTCTTGAAGCAGCTGTTCGAGGCGGTTCACCAATTGCGGAATGTTCAGCGGCTTCAAAAAATAGCCTTGTGCACTTAACTGAGCCGCCCGCATACGCGCATCGAAGCTGTCGCAGTCGCTGATGAATAGCAGCGGGCACGAGAGCGCTTGCAGCGGCGCCAAGTGTCCAACGCCGGCCATGGCATCCACGATCAAAATATCAGGAGACTCATCGGCAATCTGCTGACACGCTTCCGGCACAGAGGTAAACAGACGCACCTCGTAACTGAAATTCGTCAACTGTTCGCGAATGTGTTTACCGAGTTTGTCGTCCTCTTCGATCAGCCAAATCTTGGCGGTCGTGCCGCTGACTTCTTGAGGGGCGTCGATGGCCGGTGCCTGCTGGAGGCTTGGTACCAGCTCTACTTGCATGGACTGAAGCTGGCCACTCACTACGTTGACCAGCTGAAGGTCAATCTCTTGATCGCTCTCTTCCAACCAGCGTTTCAGCCCGCCTTCCAATATGCGCGCCTGGCTGCCGATCGTATCGAAACCAAACGTACCCGCCGACCCCGCCAGTTTGTGCAGCCGTCGGTATACATCGGTCAGCGTTTCCCGAGGCGCTTGCGCTTCATCGTCGAGCGCCTCTCCAACGGGGGTCATGAGCTGGGCACGCAACGTCTGTTGAAGACGCGTGAGCACACTGCACAACGAGGCGAGTTCGGTCTGTAAGTTTTGCTGATACGTTTGCTTTAACAGTGCCAGCTTGTGTTCTAAGGATTGTTGATCACGATTTACCACACGCCTGCTCCCAAAGAGTGCGAACTTGATTAGCCAGCGTCATGGGATCAAACGGTTTGGCAATCACACTTTCGGCACCCAGTGCAATGAGTTGGTCCACCTCGTGGGGCTGCACTTTAGCGGTCATAAACGCGACGGGCACTTTCTCAAGGCTCGGCAGTTTACGCAGCGCAGCTAAGGTGGATGGCCCGTCCATGCCGGGCATCATCACATCAAGAAGAATCATGTCCGGCGCATAGGCCACCGCTTCTTCCAACGCCTGCTCCCCCGAGGAGCATACCTTGACATTAAAACCACCGACGACCTCCAGCGCAAGCGCCGCTACCGTTTGGATATCCGGGTCATCTTCCACATACAAAATACGCTCTAAACTGCTCATCCGTTATCCACCATCTGCGCCAGTTGGGTTCGTTGTTGAATGGCCTCGAGCAATTGTGCCGGGCTTATGCGCGATTTTAAAAAAACCGTCTCAACTCGATGTTGATCTGTCTCACTGATTGGCTGTCCCGAGAGAATGATGATGCGTGCGCGGGGCTGGGCTTCTCGAATCTGCTCCAATAAATCCCAGCCCTGGCCGTCGGGCAGCCCTATATCCAAAATGATGGCATCGTAACGACGATAGGTTAACAACCGGCGCGCCATAGCCACGCTCACCGCGTGGTCGCACTCCGCATGTTCGTTCAGCATGGTACGAATCACCGCATGCAGGTCGGGATCATCTTCGATGTGCAGTAGCGTTGGGCGCTCTTGATGGGCCTGGATTTGCTCGCCCAGTAGTGCTAGCAAATGCTGGGCTTGAATGGGCTTCGCTAACCAAGCGATGTCTTCGAGGTGGCCTTCTAAAGCCACTCTGCCCCGCTCTACGCTGCCCGTCACGACCAGCACTGGCGTATGCTTCGAGGCATGCTGCTCGCGTAGGGCATGAATCACATCGAACCCGCTCATGTCTGGCAGGCCGATATCGACGGTGATGGCGTCGTAGCGCTGCTCGGCCAGTTTTTCTAACGCCATGGCACCATTCAGCGCGGAGTCCACCTCGAAGCCTGCCTGAGACAACGTTTCAAACAGCACCCGGACGACGGAGGGATCGTCCTCGATCACCAACACCCGACCAACCTCAACGCCACTGCCCAATGGGCCGCTGACCGTATCGGACGGATGGAGCGGGAGCGAGAACCAGAAGCAACTTCCCTTGCCCTCTTCGGAGGTAAAGCCCATCGAGCCTTCCATGTGCTCCACCAGTTCACGGGTGATCGCCAATCCTAGCCCTGTGCCGCCTTTCGCTCGGGAGTCGGAAGCGTCTACCTGGGCAAACTTGCTGAAAATGTGCGCTTTGAAATGCTCGGGGATGCCCGGCCCAGCGTCTTTGACGCTCACCGTGATGACATGGGCCTGCTTCTCGACACTAATTTGAACATCCCCGCCTTCCGGTGAAAATTTCACCGCATTGGAGAGTAAATTTGCCATGACCTGCTGAAGGCGCTGGCCATCTACGCGCACCTGAGCCTCTGGATAGGGGTTATCCAGCTTTAACGTGACTTGACGCTCGTGTCGGTAGTGGCGATTTTCTTCGATGGCGCTCTCCAACAGCCGCTGTAACGGCTGCCACTGCATGTCGAAGGCCAGTTTACCGGCAGCGATTTTTTCGATATCCAGCAGGTCGTTGATCAAGTGCGTCAGCCGCTGGCTGTTTTTGTGTGCAATGTTGACCATACGCATGACGGTATCCGGCACACTGCCCAGCGCGCCCGCAGACACCATCCCTAGCGCGCCCGAAATGGAAGTGAGCGGCGTACGAAGTTCGTGGCTCACGGTCGCCACGAACTCTTTTTTCATCTGCTCTACCCGCTTCGATTCAGAGATGTCTTCGGCAATACCCAGGTAGCCAGTGATATGGCCTTGCTGGTCTTTGATCGCCGTGACCACCAGCTTGATGGGCACTCGCTCCCCTGAACGGGTCACATAAGACCACTCTTTGGCATCACGCTTGTCCAGGGCGGCGCGGTGCGTGAACACTTCGAAGGGCGTCAACGTGTAGCCGACGCTCTGGTTGAGATCGATGAGCCGCTGTTCGACTTCGTCGGCATCGTGGAACAACATGGGCGTTTGACTACCCACGACCTCGCTCGCCTGATACCCCAACAGGTCTTCAGCGCCTTTGTTGAAGAGCTTGATCACTCCTTGGGTATCGGTGGCGATAATGGCGAAGTCCACCGCAGAATCGAGCACTGAGCTCAACAAGTCATTGCTGCTGGCCAGCGCTTTAGTGCGTTGATCGACCTCACGCTCTAAATTGCTTTGCGTATGACGCAGCCGTTTGAACGCATCGCTGAGTTCGGCGCTCATCGCGCCCAATAGATCGGATAACTGCTGGAACTCTACGATACGGCTGCTAGGCAGCGTGGGCGTCTTGCCGTTTGCGATACTGTCACTTAGCGTACGACCTTTTTTGCCAAGACGGGTCAGCGGCTGGGTGATCGTTCGACTCAACAGCTCGGCCGCTAAAATACCGAAGATCAATACCCCTGCTAACATAGCAAACAGGACGATGCGGTAGGCTTCCATGGCGCTGACGGTAGGGAGTGCCGGTGTTTCAAGTACGACCTGGTCGACGCCTGCCACGCCGAGCGCAGGCAGCTTGATCGTGTAAAGGCCTTGTGAAAAACGCACCGCTGGATTGTCTAAATTGCCGGGCAACCACATTGTGATGCGCTCGCCCACATCAATGAGCTCATCGCCAGGCGCCAGCGTCAAGGAGTTGAGGTTTCCCACCTGCGCCAGTAGCTCACCGTCTGCGTCTAGAAGACCGATATTGACGTCATTGCCCGCACGTACCCGGCCAATATGGTACATGTAGCGCTGATCGGCTTCGGGTTCGGACAGGCGCCCCACCAACTCGTTACCCAAATTATTGAGGTTTTGTTTGACGAAGTTCTCTTGGCCTTGGCGCATGGCGTGGCCTTCATAAAGAATCAGCGGAATACCCGCCATCAGCGTGACCGACAGGAGAGAACAAAATAGTAGGTGTTTGAGCGTTAACAGTGCGCCTGCCGTCGGTAGCCACGTTTTTTTGGACAACCCACAAAAGATGATGATGGCGCTGGCGATAACCGCATTAAAGACACCGTTAATGGCTTGTTTCAAATACACCAGCAGGGTCAGCTCTTGTCCCCATCCCAGCCAATAAGGGAATAACAAGAAGTCGATCGGTGCGGCCACTGCAATCCAGTAAATCAGAGCGGCAATGATCAGGTTTTTGACTTTATGGTGATAGAGCCACGAGACCACTAATGCCTCTAACACGAACACTATGACGGTGACCGGATTTTCCCAAAAGACGTAGGTATAAAGCCCCGCTGCCACGCCTATCAATACAGCAGGCCACATGCCTAACCAAGCAATGGCCAACATGACGGCCACCGAGCCGAAGACGAAATAGACGTTAAACAGTACCGATAACTGCAGCATGTTGCCCGCCACGCCCGCCATGAACAACAGCGCGAACAGCAGGCCTGCATACCAGGGAGAACCCGCGGGTAAGATGTTTCGTTCAGTGCGCATCATGAAGGGCGCTCCTCCGCGTAAGGGAACGTCACATAAAACGTGCTACCCTCTCCTTCGGTAGACTGAAACCCAATGGTGCCACCCATTTGTTCGGTAATCGCTTTACTGATAGAAAGTCCCAACCCCGTTCCTCCTTTAACGCGTCGATCACTGGCATCTGCTTGCGAAAATTTTTGGAATATCCTGGCTCTAAACTCTTCGGGTATACCGCAGCCGCTATCTTTTATATTGATACGTACATCTTTATCACACTCGTCGCAGAAAATAACGACGTCACCGTTCAAACGAGAAAATTTAGCGGCATTTGAGAGCAAGTTGGCCATAACCTGCTGGAAGCGTAGTGCATCGACGTTGATAAAGCGCTTTTTAGATAGCGCCTCTAAACGCAATGTAACGCCGTACTGTTCCGCATAAGGCTGGTTTTCTTGAAGCGCCGCGTTAAGTAACACGCCTAACTCTCTGGGATGACAAATGAAATTTAGCTGCCCCGCCAAAAGTTTTTCAACGTCCAGCAAATCATTGATCAATAACGCCAGTCGCTCGCCATTTTTCAGCGCCATGGAGAGCATTTTATGAGTGCTCTCTGGCAGCTCTCCCGTCGCCCCGCCCAGTACCAACTTCAACCCGCCGGTAATGGCCGTCAGCGGCGTACGGAGTTCATGACTCACCGTCGAGACGAACTCGCTTTTTAGCGCATCAACACGCTGACGCTCTAGCGCCGAGCCAATCCACCGGCTCAGTAGCTTGATGAAGAGGATGTCGGTTTCCGCAAAGGGCTGCTGACGAGGGGCGGCAGAGGAGAAGCTCACCGTGCCGAACAGCTGGTCACCTAATTGGATAGCGCTTCCAATATACGCTTCGAGCCCAAAGGTCTCGTAACATGGATGATGTCTGAGATCGCTCAATGCCGCATTATGGACGGCAAGAAAACCATTGTTCTTTAGCGTCATATCGCAGTAGGTGTTAGCCAAAGGCAGGCATTGCCCAGCTCCCATCGTGACATCCTGCGGGGCCGTCACGGAGACGACCTCAAAAATTCCTTTGTTGATGCGGCTGATGATGCCAATGTCCAGCTGTAAGTAGCGACAGCCCAAGGCCAACGCTTCCTGAAACTGTTGCTCAAGGCTCAAATGATTGGACGTGCTGATTTCGTTGAGCGCAGCCAACGCTTCAGCCAGTAAGCGCTGACGGGCTTCATCGTGAGCCAGTTGGCGCTTCAACTCGTTCACGCTGACAAGCTCATTCTCAAGCCCAGCTCGGTTGATCTCGTCTTCTGCGCACGCTGCCAAATCGCAAAGCGCTTGGCGCTCTTGCGGGCTCAACCGGCGCGGCTCGGAGTGGATGATGCACAGGGTACCCACGGGAAAACCGTCGGCGGTGGCCAGTGGAACACCCGCGTAGAAACGAATACCGCGTCGGGCAGTCACCAACACGTTGGTGTCAAAGCGAGGATCCAGACTGGCATCTTCGATTTCAAAAATGCCTTTCCCTTGAATGGCGTGAGCGCAAAACGACTCTTCCCGGCAGGTTTGCGTCAGCGAAAATCCTTGCCGTGACTTGAACCACTGACGCTCCTCATCGACTAACGACACCAGGGCAATGTCCACGTTGAAAAGGCGTGTGGCCAGCCGGGTAATCCGGTCGAAGCGCTCTTCAGGTGGGGTATCCAAAATAGCCAAGCTATGTAACGCCATTAGCCGCGCTTGCTCACTCTCCACCATGGCAAAAACCTCAAGGGTATCTAACCGCCAATTTTATCCATCGGGCATAGCGCCGCTAAGCTCGTTTAGTTAATGTCAATGTATGCATTATTGTGGCGGCTGTCGTTAGCTGTATCGTTATTTCACATTTGCCTTGGCGGCACGGCTGTAAACACCCTTTTCACACTGGAACAAAACGCATGACAAAACCCCATACCTACTACGTAACGGGTGGCGCGCAAGGCATCGGACTGGGCATCGCCCATCTGCTGCTGGCCGAAGGCCATCGCGTCGCCATTACCGACATCGATGAAGAAGCCCTAGACGCCGCTGCGAAAAGGCTGCCTAACCGTGAGCAACTGTTAACCCTGACGGCAGACGTTAGCGATGAAGCCCAGGTGGCGGCCAGCCTCGAAAAAACCGTCAGCCACTTTGGTCAGCTCAACGGCATCGTGCATAACGCAGGCATTGCCGACCCCTTCCATGGCCCAGTGGAGCAGCTCTCGCTAGAGACATGGCAGGCCTACTTAAACACTAACCTCACTGGCGCCTTTTTGTGCGCCAAACATGGGGCTGCTTATCTACGCCCGCACGGCGGCAGTATGGTGCTGATGGCCTCGTCACGCGCCATCCAATCTGAGCCGGATACTGAAGCCTACGCCGCTAGCAAAGGTGGCATTGTCGCGTTGACCCACGCGCTAGCGGTCAGCCTTGGCCCCGATATTCGCGTCAATGCCGTTAGCCCTGGCTGGATCGAAGTCGGCGACTGGCAAAAACCCAGCCGCCAGCAGCCGGTGGAGCACCGTGATATCGACCGCGAACAGCACCCAGTCGGGCGCGTGGGCACTCCCGAAGACATTGCCGCGCTCACCCGCTTTCTGCTCTCTAAAGAATCCGGCTTTATTACCGGTCAGAACTTTGTCGCCGACGGCGGGATGACGCGCAAAATGATTTACGCCGAGTAGCGGCACAGCCCATCAAAAAATCCCATTAAAAAAGGCCATCCGTGGATGGCCTTTCGCTTTTCAAGAGCGTACCGCTATGGCGTGACGATAATCTTCACCTGCGCCTTATCACTCAGCAGCGCCTCAAAGCCCTCCTCCACGATATCCGCCAGCGGAATGCGTTGAGTGACCATATCCTCGGCGCGGAAGTAGCCCCGCTGCATCAGCGCCATCACCGCCGGGTACACATGGCGATAGGCAATAATGCCTTTCATGGTGCGCTCTTTGATTACCAAGTCGTTGGGGTGAAAGCTGGCCTCTCCCTCCCAAATACTCACCACCACCACTTCGCCGCCCTCGTGAGTGCTGTGCAGCGCTTGGTTGAGCACGGCGGGAATGCCTGTCACTTCGAAGGCCACGTCCACCCCGCCGCCGCTCAAGGCGTGCAGCTTTTCCACCGCGTCTTCTTGCTGCGGGTCGATGACCATGGCTCCCAGCGCTTCGGCTTTAGCCTTACGGGATGGCGCGACTTCCACCGCATAAATCTGTGCAGCCCCGGCGGCTTTGAGCGCTTCGATGGTCATCAAGCCAATCGGCCCCGCACCAAACACCACGGCACTGTCACCGGCTTTTAGGCTGCTCTGGCGCACCGCATGCAGCGCGACCGCTGCAGGCTCGACCAGCGCACCCTGTTCAAAGCTGAGGTCATCCGGCAGTTTGTGCACCATATGCTCACCCATCACGGTGAACTCCGAAAATCCGCCGCCACCGCCGGAGAGGCCATGAAAGCCGAGCAGCGGCGTCAGGTTGTAGCGCTCCATCTGGTAAGCGCCATCCTTATTGGGTGACAGAATCGGCTCAATCGCCACACGGTCGCCTACCTTCACCCGCGTCACTTTCTCGCCGACCTCCACCACTTCGCCCGCAAACTCATGGCCCATAATGATCGGTGCCTGTTCGCCGCTAATGGGGTGCGGTTTGCCTACCGGAATAAAAATCGGCCCGGCGGCATATTCGTGTAAATCGCTGCCGCAAATACCACAGGCGGCGACTTTTACTTTCACCGCATGGGGGTCGTTGATCGTCGGCACCGGCACGTGCTCAACGCGCAGATCTTTAGCGGCATACCACACTGCGGCCTGCATCTGTGGCTGATTCGTCGACTGACTCATAAGTATCCCTTCCTGTTAAGACACATGGCTTTCAAGACACATGGTGAACCGGCTGCAGGCCATAGACAGGCGTTTCCAGCCCTTCCATACGAGCCTTTAACTGCAGCGCCAAATAGTGCGAGTAGTGCCGGGACTGATGCAGGTTGCCGCCATGGAACCACAGCGCTTCCTGCTGGGTGGGCTTCCACATATTGCGCAGCTCGCCCTCCCAAGGGCCGGGGTCTTTGGTGGTATCGGAGCCTAAACCCCAGCACTTGCCTACCTTATCGGCCACTTCCTGGGAGATAAGCCGCGCCGCCCAGCCGTTCATCGAGCCATAGCCAGTGGCGTAGACGATTAAATCAGCGTCCAGCTCGCTGCCGTCAGTGAGCGTGATGGAGTGGGGATTAATACGCTCGATGCCAACACCGCTGCGCAGCTTAATATCGCCATTGGCGACCAAATCGCAGGCCCCAACATCGATGTAGTAACCTGAGCCACGGCGCAGGTACTTCAAAAACAGGCCAGACTCATCGTCACCGAAATCGAGCATAAATCCCGCGTCTTCTAGCTTTTGGTAAAACTCGGCGTCGCGCTTTTTAATCGCCTCAAACGCCGGACGCTGGAAATCGGGCAACACCTTATAAGGAATCGAGGCAAACAGCAGGTCGGCTTTTTCGTGGGTCAACCCGCCAGCTACCGCCTCTTCCGAGTAGAGCGGCCCCAGCACTTCTTCCATCAAGGAGTCCGACTTGACGATATGGGTCGAGGAGCGCTGGAGCATGGTGACATCGGCATCGTGCTCCCAGAGCGCGGCGGCAATATCGTGAGCCGAGTTATTCGAGCCCACGATCACGCACTTTTTGCCCGCGTAAGCATCCGGTCCTGGGTGCTGGCTGGAGTGCTGCTGCTCGCCCTCGAAGCTCTCCGCGCCTGCAAACTTGGGCACGTTGGGCATACCGGACATCCCGGTAGCCATCACCAGCTGTTTCGGGCGTAACGTGATCTCTTCGCCGTTGCGCTTCACGTTCACGATCCACTCGCCTGCGGCTTCATCGAAGCGTGCATTGTCGCAGGTCGTTGAACTCCAATAATTGAGCTCCATCACTTTTGTGTACATTTCCAGCCAATCGCCCACTTTGTCTTTCGGGGCAAACACCGGCCAGTTCTCTGGGAAGGGAATGTAGGGCAGGTGGTCGTACCATACCGGGTCGTGCAGGCAGAGGGATTTATAGCGCTTGCGCCAGGAGTCCCCCGCACGCTCGTTGCGCTCAATGATGATGGTGGGCACGCCCATCTGCTTTAGCCGCGCCCCCAGGCCAATACCGCCCTGGCCACCGCCAATGATCACGCAGTAGGGCTGGCGCGTGTAACCAAGCTCGGCTTCTTCCCGCTCGCGGGCTTCCAGCCAGGTTTCCCGCTGTTTGTTGGCACCATGCTCGGCCCCTTTAGGGCGGTGTTGGTTGCGGGGCTCAGGGAAATCATCCAGCGCCTGCATGGTGGTCAGCAGTGTCCAGCACTTGCCGTTCTTCAACCGCAGGTAGCCTTTTCCGCTGGCAATGGCCGTTTTGAAGGTGAACCACGCCTCGACGGTATCGCCGTTTTCGCTGGCCTCCCCGTCAAGCTGCCACTGGGTGGGCTGGGTATTGCCCAGCGTAGCATCAAGCATGGCATGGATTTCCTCCTTGCCTTCGCAGGTTTTTAGATTCCAGGTAAACGCCAGAAAATCGCGCCAGTAGCACTCGTCGTTGAATAGCGTCAGCACGCGTTGGATATCGTGCGCCTGGAGCGCTTCATCAAACTCCTGTAGCCATGCGTTGACGGTGCTGGTGGCGTGGGATGGGGTTCTTACCTCTGTGTGAGTCATCGCGGGTACTCCAAGGTCGTTGTTATTGTTGAACTGTCGATAAGACACTCAACCCTAAGCACCCGCCGTGCCAAATGCGCCAAGAAGACAATAAGCGATTGAAAAATATATGTAATCAAACATCCACACACCGCTATAAAACAGCGCAAACCGCGTACACCTGTCACGCCTTGTGTACGGCCAACGTTACAGGTGTAACGCACGACTAACGGCGTAATACACCCTCGTTGACACCGCCGGCAAAGCGCATAGGCTGGAAGTACAACAATAATTGTGTGTGGATTCGCCATGCCAACGCCATCACTACCACCGACACGCTTGGCCTCTGTGCAGCGCCAGCATATCGAGCACATCTTTCAGCTCGGTGAAGGACTGGATGCGCCACAGCTACCGGCACAGGCCACCATCCGCCGCTCCTGGCTACGCTGCCTCAACGAGTACCAACTCGACCCCACGCAGCCTCGCCCTGCCCGGGTGGTGCCCCAGCAAACCTTGATCGAGCACCGGGAATCCGTCGATGAGCTGCTGCACGTTGCCCGCGCAGGGGTCGATCAGCTGTATGAACAAATCGCCCAGCTCGGTTACGTGCTGCTACTCACCGACCATCGCGGTATTACCGTCGAGTTTCGCGGCAACCCCAATCAAGACCAGCAGCTACGCAAAGCGGGTCTCTATTTAGGTGCCGACTGGGACGAGCGCTTCGCGGGCACCTGTGCCGTAGGCACCTGCCTGCACGACCGCCAAGCGATCATTTGCCACCGCCAGGAGCACTTCGACGCCACGCATATTTCGCTCACCTGCACCGCCGCCCCCATCGCCGACCCGCAAGGCAACGTGATGGCCGTGCTGGATATCTCTGCGCTGCAGTCGCCCACTCAGCATGAGAGCCAGAACTTCAGCCTCTCGCTGGTGACGCTCTACGCCCGCATGATCGAAGACGCCTACTTTTTGCAGCGCTACCGCGACTGCCTAATGGTGCGCTTAGATACCTCGCGGGAGTTTGTGCACGTGAACGGGCGTGGGCTTATCGCGATAGAAGAGAACGGCCAGGTGATTGCCGCCAATGCCGTCGGCCGCGAACTGATCAGTGCGCACCAACAGCGCTGGCCGCCGTGGTCTGCCCAACACGCGCCGATGCTCAGCGAACTGTTTGAGTGCGAGATTGCCGATGTGCTGAGCATCAACAGCGCGACCAACGACCAGCTACGGGCGTTTCGCGCCCGCGCCAGCAACGCCATCTACTTTATTAGCCTGCTGGAGCCGCGCAGGCCGCGCATCGCGCCACTCGGAAAGCCCGCCTCCTCGCTGCCAACAGCGCTAGAACGGTTGGGGGCCGACGACCCCGCCATACGCAAAGTGCAAAAGCTGGCAGAACGGTTGCGTAACGAAGCCAGTGTCAACGTGCTGATCAGCGGTGAAACCGGTACCGGCAAAGAAGTGGTCGCCCGTGCGCTGCACGATAGCGGCAACCGTGCCAAAGGCCCCTTTATTGCGGTGAACTGTGCGGCGATTCCCGAAGCGCTGATCGAAAGCGAGCTGTTCGGCTATGAACCCGGCGCGTTTACCGGCGGGCGGGCAAAAGGCATGCGCGGGCTGATCCCCCAGGCCCACGGCGGCACGCTGTTTTTAGATGAGATCGGCGATATGCCGCTGGCGCTGCAAACCCGCCTGCTACGGGTGCTGGCCGAGCGGGAAGTGATGCCGTTGGGGGCGAACAAACCAGAAAAAGTCGACATTCGGGTAATCACCGCTACCCACCGCCACATCGATACCATGATTGCGCAGGGCGAGTTTCGTGAAGACCTCTACTACCGCTTGAACGGTGCCCAGCTGCGCTTACCATCGCTGCGCGAACGCGCCGACAAGCTCTACGTGATTCGCCAAGTATTCAGCGATGTGGTGAGCGAACGCGGCGCAAGCTCCGCCCCTCGGCTACGCGCCGACGCTATCAGCGCCCTACTCGCCTACGCCTGGCCCGGCAATATTCGTCAGCTAAAAAACGCCCTGGCGTTCGCACTCGCCACCGCCGAGAGCGATGAAATCACCGTTTACGACCTGCCTGAACAGTGCCTTAGCCAACGCATTACTCGTACACCTGCGATAACCGCGCCTGAAAGCCAGGCCACTGATTGCCACCTTGTGACACGGCTACAGCAACACCAATGGAACATTAGCGCCGTGGCACGCGAGCTGGGGGTTTCACGGCCAACGGTGTATCGGCAAATGCAGCGCCAAGGCATCGTACCGCCGAATAAGGCCTGACAGCGGACGGCGCTTGGCCTGGGCAGCCAGCCTCACGTACACTTGTTTGAATCTGATATTCTCCACGCTTTCAACAAGCCGAGGCCCACTATGGCGTTTGATTCCACTTCTTCGTATATCGCAACCAATGCGCTTAAACAGGCGGTGAATGCTGCCGTGGTGCTTGAGCGCCCGCTGCTGATCAAAGGCGAGCCAGGCACCGGCAAGACGCTACTGGCGGAAGAGCTGGCAGAATCCCTCGGCACCAAGCTGATCACTTGGCACATCAAATCCAGCACCAAAGCCGCTCAAGGGCTGTATGAGTACGATGCGGTGAGCCGCCTGCGGGATTCACAGCTAGGCGTAGAAGGTGTTGAAAACGTCGCTAACTACATCAAGCCAGGCAAACTGTGGGAAGCCTTTACCGCCGATGAGCGGGTGGTACTGCTGATCGATGAAATCGACAAGGCGGATATCGAATTCCCCAACGACCTGCTCCAAGAGCTGGACCGTATGGAGTTCCACGTCTACGAAACCGGTGAAACTATCCGCGCCGAAAAGCGCCCGATCATCGTCATCACCTCCAACAACGAAAAAGAGCTGCCGGATGCCTTTCTGCGCCGCTGCTTTTTCCACTATATCGAGTTCCCCGACCGCGAAACCATGCAGGCGATTGTGGATGTTCACTTCCCGAACATTGCCCCGAAACTGGTCAGCGAAGCATTAGAAGTTTTCTTTGACCTGCGCAGCGCTCCAGGGCTGAAGAAAAAGCCCTCAACCTCAGAGCTGGTCGACTGGCTCAAGCTGCTGATGGCCGACGAGCTGGCGCAAGAAGCGCTCTACCATCGCGACCCCGCCAAAGCGCTGCCGCCCATGGCCGGTGCGCTGGTCAAAAACGAGCAGGATACCCACCTGCTTGAACGCCTGGCCTTTATGATGCGTCGCCAGAAGAACAGCGGGCGCTAAGCCATGTTTATCGGCTTATTTGAAACCCTCAAGCGCGCGGGCGTACCTGTTTCACTGCGGGAGCTGCTAGATCTTCATGCCGTGGTTGAGCGGGGCGTAGTGTTTGCCGATATGGAGGCGTTTTATCAGGTGGCGCGTACGGTGATGGTCAAAGATGAGCGCCACTTTGACCGCTTCGATCGCGCCTTTGCCGCTTGGTTTAAAGGCCTTGAAGACATGGACGCCGCCATCGAAGCGCTGATTCCCGATGAGTGGCTGCGCCGCGAGTTTGAAAAACAGCTCACCGACGAAGAGAAGGCCAAAATCGAGTCTCTCGGTGGCTTAGAGGAACTCCTCGAGACGTTTAAAAAACGCCTGGAGGAGCAGAAAGAGCGCCACGCGGGCGGCAATAAGTGGATTGGTACCAGCGGCACTAGCCCGTTTGGGGCTTACGGCTATAACCCGGAAGGCATTCGTATCGGGCAGGATGGTTCCCGCCACCGCCGCGCCACCAAGGTCTGGGACGAGCGGCGCTTTCGGGATTACGATGACTCGCTGGAGCTGGGCACCCGCAATATCAAAATGGCCCTGCGGCGGCTGCGCAAATTCGCCCGCCAAGGGGCGTTAGAAGAGTTCGACGTGGATAGCACCATTCGTGAAACCGCCAAGGATGCCGGGCTGCTCAACGTTCAGATGCGCCCAGAGCGCCACAACGCGGTGAAGGTGCTGCTGTTTCTGGACGTGGGTGGTTCGATGGATGACCACATTCGCGTCTGTGAAGAGCTATTCTCGGCGGCCCGCTCTGAGTTTAAGCACCTAGAGCATTTCTACTTTCATAACTGCCTGTATGAAGGCGTGTGGAAAAACAACCAGCGCCGTGGCAACGAACGCATTCCCACCATGGATGTGCTGCACACTTACGGCGCAGATTACCAGGTGGTGATTGTAGGTGACGCCGCCATGTCCCCTTACGAGGTCACGCACCGCGGCGGCAGCGTCGAGCACTTTAACGACGAAGCCGGCGGTGTATGGCTAAAACGCTTGGCCGACAAATTCCCCCGTTTGGCTTGGCTAAACCCGATGCCTCCCAGGGCGTGGGAATATACTTACTCGACCACGCTCATCCGTGAACTCATCGATGACCGTATGTACCCGATGACGCTGGAAGGGCTGGAAACCGCTATGCGCGAATTGGCGAAGTAGCGTTGGCCTAGACAGCAACAGTAGCAACAACAGCAACAAAACGGCGCACCCAGTGGGTGCGCCGTTGCGCATGTTGCAACGCCTAAATGGCTATGCCATGCGCGTCATAATGCTGTGGTTAGTCAGCCTGCGGTGCAATACCGCCATCGCGATATGGCCTACTACCAGTGCTAACAGCGCCCAACCCAGCTCGCCATGTAACAAGCCGCCCAAGTTAGTCATCCACTCGATGCGCTCGCCACCGCCCGACATCAGATGAATGCCCAATACATCCAGCGAGCGGCCCGAGCCATACTGGCGAATCAGTGCAATCGCAGGCACGGCAATCATCAACCCGTACAGCGCTAAGTGGCCAAGCTTCGCCATCACGCTCACCGCTGGCGGGCGCCGTGACGCATTCATCACCGCCCAAACAGCGCGAATCACAACGAGCGCCATTAGCACAACGCCCACTTGGCTATGGATACCCCAAAGAAAGCCTTCAATCGCCGTATCTTCTAACAACACCCTGGCGGCTGCGCTACAAAATTGCCACACAAACAGCAGCGCCATTCCCCAATGCAATGACCGACTCACCAATCCATAACGCATAGAGCTGTCCATCACTGTTAGCGCCATCTACTGTTCCTCTTAACCAACGTTGAACGATGGCACTATTTTACCCAGCACCGCTCACCGGATCATGACAACAGCATGGAAGTTGGTTGCAAAAAATGGAACGTCGCGTTGCCTTAAAGCGTCGCAGGCGCGTTATTGATCCCGGTTAAAAATGCCTCTTTAGCCTGAGCGAACGCAGCCGCATCGTGTTTAAAGCGACGCAAAATCAGCGCTTCATCCAGTGCTAACGTGGGCGATAGCGCCTCAAGGCTTTTAGCAGGATGGCGCGCCGACAGCCCAATATATTTGCCGTTATCCGCCGCTAGCCAGCGTTTAAAGCCGCACTGCTGATAGAACGTTTTCTCTTTTTCATTCTGAATATCAATGCGCAGCGGTGCTTTGAGGCTTAGCTCACTGAGTAAACGAGCTTTAGCGCCCTCTGCAAACTCGCAGGCATGAGTCACGGTCATGCCCTGGCCCGCTTCATCAAGCACTAGCAGGGCGAGCGCCAGCGGCTTGCCCGCACCGTCCACACCTGCCAAAAGGCGTGCGCCTTCTTGAGCAAACAGCACATTTTTAGTGCCGGTAAACACTACCAGCGGCGTTAGGCCTGCCTGCTGGCCATACACCTCAGCACATAGCTTGGCTAAACACGCATCACGCGGCTCACTCTGACTTACATGGACTACCTTCATAACGCTCTCTCGTTGCGTTCGATCACCCCGCCACTTCCCTACCTGACAACAAGCACTGGCGAGCTATAAAAGCCCGCCAGCGTAGAGCAAAGCGCGTGATGACACCAGTCTGGTGATTCATTGAACCCTAATGCCCTGAGGCAGTCGCAGTAGAGGCAAGGCATTTTTTTATTGCCAAGGAGCGCACATGACACAGTTCATCAACGACCCTACCCTGCCAAAACCCAGTTTTCCGGGTAGCCATATGGTAGTTGACGACCACTATATGTTCATTTCTGGCCTGACGGTGGCCGATCTTTCCAACGGGGAAGCGGCGCGGGGCGATGTTAAAAAGGAGACCCGCCTAGTGATGCGCGAACTCGCGCGCATGCTAGAGCAAGAAGGTGGCAGCCTTGCGGATGTGGTTCGCGTGGATGTTCACCTCACTGACCTAAAACAGATCAATGCGCTAGACAGCATCTACGCCGAATTTTTTGAGCCAGGGCGCTACCCAGCGCGAACTTGTACTGAATCACCCCACATTTGCGGTGGCAGTACCGTGGAGATCACGCTGATGGCGCAGCGCGCCAAGCAATAGCGGTTCCTGTTTTGTTTATCACTTAAACACAAAAAGCCACTTAAGTGGCTTTTTGTGAGTTCGTCTTTAGCTCGCGCCGTTTTACAGTCCCGCCAACATTCCTGTCGGATAGGTCAGCGTTAGCAGGTTGGCCATCCCCATCAGAAATAGCGTGACGCCCGCCGCCAGCCCCACGGCAGCTACTGGTTTCATCCGTGCCACCACCAGTAAGAACCCTAGGCAAAATACCGCAGCGGCAAATAGGAAGCCCAGCACCATCACACTGCCTATTAATGCGAAGAAACCAGCGACCCAAATCAACTGCTGACTCAATGTCTGCGTTTGCCACTTCATCGGCTTGATGACCGTTCTGATAATTTCCATCACGCACGCCGCGACAATAATGGCAATCGCCAGCCTAGGCATAATGCCACCCAGCATGGAAAGATCCGCAAAGGCCCACCACGTGTACCCCGCCACTGCTAATAGGCTAACCAGCAACACGACATCAATCACGCCCAGTGCCAGCGGAGCCACTTCCTCCTGAAGCTCATGGGTCATGGGTTCATTTGCTTGGCGGCGCTTTTTCAAGTAGCTGCGTAGAGGCGGGAGTAGCAGTGATGCCGCAATCAGAGCACCAATGATCAGCACGCCAGGCCGCATAAAGGCCTCAGCCCCCTGAAACTGGGCAGCTTGATAGAAGTACGCTTCGGCACCGGGCGCGAGCACAAAACCAATCAAGAAGGCAGGACGAGACCAATTCGCCTGCTTGAACAGCACACCAATCGCGCCAATGATACCGAGTGCAAAGAGATCCCCCAGCGAGCGCGTTGCTTGGTAGGCCGCAAAGAGAATCAAGATAGTAATCAGCGGCGCTAAAATCACGAACGGCACCCGCGTTAAGCTAGCCACCGGGCGCGCTAAACCTAAACAGAGCGCAGCGCCTAAGATATTCGCCAAAGCTAACGACCAAATAATGGTGTACGTCAGGTCAAGGTTCGTCTCCAGCATACTCACCCCAGGCTGAAGGCCCAGCAGAAGCAGACCACCTAAAAACACCGCCGCTGTACCAGACCCAGGAATACCAAACAGTAGCGTGGGCACCATCGCGCCGCAGGCACAGGCGTTGTTAGCCGACTCCGGCGCAATCACACCGCGAATATCGCCTTTACCGAATTGTGATTTATCCTTAGCGCTCTGCACCGCATGGCCGTAGGTGAGCCAATCCACCACGGAGCCCGCCAAACCAGGAACCGTGCCCATCAAGCTACCAATCCCCGCGCAGCGAGCTACCAGTCCAGGCCGCTTGGCCACATCCTTAACGCCCTCTTTCCAGCCTTTGCCCAATTGGCAGGGCTGCTCGGCAATTGCGCCGCGTTTCACTAATAAATCAATGATTTCAGGTAGTGCAAAAATACCTAACCCCACCACCACTAACGGCAATCCATCGTAGAGGTAGTCAATTTCAAACGGCAGCCGGAACTCCCCAGTGGCGGGTGCCATACCAATGGTACCCACCAGTAAGCCAACGCCGCAGGCGGCAATGCCTTTAAAAACATCCTTACCAGACAGCACCGCCACCATGGAGAGCCCCAGTAGCGTCAACATAAACAGCTCTGAGGAAGAGAACGAGAGTACAACCGGCCGTGCAATCAGGATAAAGGCGGTCAGCACCAGAGCACCGGTAAGCCCACCGATCATTGACGACAAAAACGCGCTAGACAGCGCTCGTGCCGCCTGCCCTTTTTTCGCCAGCGCAAAGCCGTCCACAACGGTGGCCTGAGAAGCGCTAGAGCCCGGGATGCCAAGCAGTACCGAGGCAAACGTATCGCCCGTGGGGATCACCGCCACTAGACCCATGAGCATGCCCAGCGCTACAGACGGCTCCATGCCATAGAGAAAGGGCAACAGCAGCGACATACCCGCAATGCCACCAAGCCCAGGAATGATGCCCACAATTAGACCGATGAGGACACCAATCACCATGTACAGCATGTGGGGAACAGTGAATAACTGCCCCAAACTGGAAAATAAGACATCTGTCATTGTCTTGGCTCTTATGTTGTTTAATGTAAGGGAGCCCAAAGGCACTGCCTCAGCCGTGCCTTTTTAGTGTTAACTGGCGTATTAAATACGGGCGCCGTGCTGCTCTAGCAGCCACTCCACCAGCCACTGGCGTGTGGCATCATCCAGCGACATGGCATCCTGCAGATGTTGCTCGACGACCTCACCGACCACCGGCGTGTAGGGGCCAAGCTGGGCCATGGCGGCTTCTTTGAACGCTTCCGTATTCACAAAACGGCGCGCCGCGTCGCGATACTCCTGAATCAGCGCTTCTGGCGCATCATTTGGCAGTAAAATCAATTTTTGCAGCGTAAACCCAGAGGCAAAGAACTTACGATACGCCTCGGCACCTGGGCCGCTGGGCGCTTCACCATGCAGGCTTTTATACACTTCGTTGAAGGTCGGCAAATCAGGGAAGGCAGGGTCACGCACGATCTCGCCGCTGTCGTTCAGCACGCCTAGCGAAAACAGCGGCACCGCTCGTCTGCTCTCAACCAGTGGTTCTACGCTGCTGAAATAGGCAGAAGTGGTTTGGAAGTCGATATCAGCCTCGCCACGCTCAAAGGCTAACCGCCCTTCTCCACGGCTACGCATGCCCGACACGGCCTGCACATCGGCCCCCAGCAAATCAAGCGCAATCAGTACCGGTAGCTCTAGCCCGGTATGGCTCTGCACGGCAAACTTAACGCGCTGGTTAGTTACTGCGTTCAGCACCTCCTCTGCGCTATCGCCCAGGCCAGGCTGGGCATAAACCACGCCGCCGGTGGGCGTGGCTAGAATCGGCGTCCAATCATCGTAGCTATAGCGCACACGGCGGTCTTGCAGCATGGCAGGGTATTGAGTGGAGGCAGAGGTGCCGATCCACTGGCTGCCATCCGAGTCCGCTCGCATAGCAAACAAATTGCTGCCATTGATAGAGCCGCCGCCGGGCACGTTATCAATCACCAGCGTCGGGTTGCGTTGAATATTCTCGCTCATCCAGGTGGTGAAGAAGCGCGCCCATACGTCGGTTCCACCGCCCACACCAAAGGGAATGGTCCAGCGGATGGTGTCAGGCACGTTCACATCGTCAGCGTGAGCATTCACACTGATAGCGCCTAGCGTGGAACAAGCAACGACCAGTAGCGCTTTCTTGAACGTTTTAAACGGAGTGTTCTTCAGGGTGGTCATGGCGATACTCCTGTTATTGATTATTGTCGGTTAGTTATTTTGGTAGCGTTATTTAATCAACGGTTTCGATGGCGTGATGCCCCACTTCCTTTGGCGGGGTCGCGTAAAAAATTTGCCCGCTCATAATTTTGCGGGCCGTTCGAATGAGCGACACGCGCGCTAGGTCAAAGGCATTCTGCTGGCGATATTCCGCCGTTAGCTCAATAGAACCAGAAGGATGCTCTAATGTAATCTGTGATAACAGTTGCCCGGCAGAAAGCTTCTGGGTGCTTACGGCCATGTGATTGGCCACCGAACCGGGCACGTTAATCGCTGCCGCCACAGCCATCGCCCCTGTCACGGCAATCGCTTTATGGCAGCGATGGGGCACAAAATAGCGCACATTCAGCGTGTGAGATGCCGCTTCAGCCTCTGAAATCAGCACCACCTTGGGCAGCACGCTCTGGCTCACATCGCCCATTCCCATCCGTCGCCCTGCTTCACGGCGTAGGGTTTCTAAGCGGGTTAACAAGGCCGCGTTATTATCCAACTCCGCAGGTGACTCATCGCCAGTTAACCCCACCGACTCCGCGCGCAGCAACATAATGGGGGTGGCGGCATCAATACAGCTCACTTCGACACCTTCAATCTCATCGCAGGCGTTTCCCGTGGGTAGCAGCTGGCCCGTTTTACTGCCCATGATGTCTAAAAAGCTAAGCTGAATACCCGCCGCACTGCCAGGAACGCCGCTAATGGTAACGCTGCCTTCGTACTGCACCTGCTTACCCGGCGTGGGTACATGGCACTCAATCAGACGCTGGGTGTTCAGGTTATGCACCTTCACCACGGTCGTACCGTCTTGCGGTTCCACCAACCCTGTTTCGATAGCGTAGGGCCCAACGGCAGAGAGCATGTTGCCGCAGTTCGGGTTAAAGTCGACGCGCTTATTCACTACGTCCACCTGAGCAAACAGGTAGTCAACGTCGGCATCCGGGTGTGACGAGCGCTCCACAATGGCCACTTTGCTGGTGAGCGGGTCTCCGCCCCCAATACCATCAATCTGTAGCGCATGCCCGGAGCCCATTAGGCTCAGCAGAATATCAGCCTGCTGAGCCTGGTCACTAGGCAGGTCTTTCATGCGAATAAAGGGGCCTCGAGAGGTGCCGCCCCGCATAATGACACAAGGAATGCTGTTCATATCGCTCCGCCATAGTTCGCGATGACTGTATGAACGGAGAATGTCAGCCAATGTTTAATGTCTCAAATGCAAATATGGATTGCTATAAATCCGTTTTGTGCATTAATGTGTTTTGGTTATGAATCCAACTTTTTAGCGCAACAATCCTATGCTGCATAGACTCGAATTTCTTGACCTCCAGGCCTTCATTTTGGTCGCTGAACTGGGCACCTTTCATGAGGCGGCGCAGCGCCTGCATTTGTCGCAGCCGGCCCTCACTCGGCGCATCCAAAAACTCGAAGAACTCCTTGAAGTTGAACTACTTGAGCGAACCACAAGGCGTACTCGACTCACTCCGATAGGGGCCGATTTTCTGCCCCGCGCCAGACGCATGCTAGAGGAGTACGAGTCCTCCATCCTAGGCATTCGAGAGCTCGTGACCCACCAAAAAGGCACGGTAACGATTGCCTGCCTGCCCACGGCGGCCTTCTACTTTTTGCCTAGTGTCATTCGCGTGTTTAGCGAGGCGTGGCCGGGCATTCGCATCCGGATTTTGGATGTCAGCGCTAACGAAGGGCTGGAAAAAGTCATTAATGGCGAGGCGGATTTCGGCATCAACATGATCAGCGCGCAAAGCTCGGAGGTGCGCTTCACGCCGCTGCTGCGAGATCCGTTTGTACTGGCACTGCGCTCGGACCACCCGCTGGCCAGCAAAAAGCAGATTGAGTGGAGCGATTTAGAGGATGTGCGGCTCATCACCGTGAGCCGCGATAGTGGCAACCGCACGCTGCTGGATAACGCTCTATCAGCCGAGGGTATTCACCTCAACAGCTTTTACGAGGTGCAGCACCTCTCTACTTCGTTGGGACTGGTGGAGTCAGGCCTTGGCGTGGCTATTTTGCCGCGCATGACCATGCCCGGCCCTGACCACGACACGCTCTGCTCTCGCGATTTACCCGAGCCACGCATTCAGCGCTCGATTGGCTTGGTACGCAGCAACTCGCATAGTTTATCAAGCACGGCACAGCTGTTTATCGATCTTCTGTTAGAGCACTGGGGCAAAGAGACTGTTTAGCAGCGCTTGAAGACGCAATGAGCGCCAGGATCGCGTCAATATCCAGATGTTCTTCTAGCGTATCGGCCAAGCGCTCCAAGGCTTGTTCGCGGTGGGCGTTGTAATCGACGCTGCCTGCCTTGGCTAGGCCAAGCTTGGTGAGTAGCGCTTGGCAGGCTTCTGGGTGATCGAATAGGCCGTGTAGGTAAGTGCCCATCACTTGGCCGTCCTCGCTGATGGCCCCATCCAAGTGGGTGCCTACATCGAAAAGTGGCCTGCTCAGGGCGGGACCTTCGCTAACGCCGTTATGGATCTCGTACCCCTCTACCTTTGCTTCTTCGCCCATCAACACGCCGCTCACGTTGCGAATCTGCTTGCCGGGCACCATGCGCGTGGTCAGCGGCAACAGCCCCAACCCGGCGATTTTTCCGGGCGCGCCCTCCAGCCCGTCGGGGTCATCGACCCACTCCCCCAGCATTTGAAAGCCGCCGCAAATGCCCAGCACGTTGCCGCCGTAGCGCAGGTGGCGGGTAATCGCCGCGTCCCAGCCCTGGCGCTTTAACCAGGCTAAGTCGCTCGCGGTGCTTTTACTGCCGGGAAGTACGATCACATCAGCGGGAGGAATAGGCTGGTCGGGGCCGATAAAACTAAGCGATACCTGAGGGTGCAGGCGCAGCGGGTCGAAATCGGTGTGGTTACTGATGCGCGGCAGTGCGGGAACGATAACCTTGAGCGTTTGGCTCTCTTTCTCCGCCTGCACAGTGCCGATGCTATCTTCGGCATCCAGCAGCAGACCTTGCAGATACGGCAACGTGCCCAGCACCGGCTTTTGGGTGCGCGCTTCCAACCACTCAAGCCCTGGTTCCAACAGCGCAATATCGCCCCGAAAACGGTTGATGATAAAACCTTTGGTGCGAGCCTGTTCACTGTCACTCAGTAGCGCCAGCGTTCCGACCAGCTGAGCAAACACGCCGCCACGGTCAATATCGCCCACCAGCAGCACCGGACAGTCCGCGGCTTCGGCAAAGCCCATATTGGCAATATCGCCTTTGCGCAGGTTGATTTCCGCCGGGCTGCCCGCCCCTTCAGCAATAATCACATCAAACCGCTGCTCTAGGGCTTGCCACGCTGCCATCACGCTATCTTGAGCCGTGCGTTTGAAGGCGTGGTAGTCCAGCGCGTCCATATGCCCGTACACCTTGCCGCGCAGAATCACCTGGGCACCCCGGTCGTTTTCCGGCTTCAGCAGTACCGGGTTCATATCGCTATGGGGAGTAACGCCCGCCGCCTGGGCCTGTAGCGCGGTGGAGCGGCCAATCTCGCCGCCATCGCTGGTCACCGCACTGTTTAGCGCCATGTTTTGCGGTTTGAACGGGGCCACCGAGATACCCCGGCGCTTGAGAACACGGCAAAGCCCCGCCACCACGGTACTTTTGCCCGCATCCGAGGTGGTGCCTTGAATCATCAGTGTGGTCATCGCAAATCAATTACCAAGCGTAGGTGTAGTTCACCATGGCCGCTGAATCGCTCGGTGCGTCAGCATCGTGGCCCGGCTCTCGGGTATGCAGCAGGTTGAACTGCCACTGGCTACGCTCACTGGCCGCAAACCCATAGCCCAATTCGATATCGAGCTGACGACCCGACGGCTCTAGAGACGCGCTGCGCGTTTCACGCACCACGCTGCCATCCAAGCGGCGTCCTACGGGCACATCGAAGCTCGCCGTGGCGCTGTCTATACGCAGCGGCTGACGCAGGGTGAGCGCCCAGCGCTCGGCGCGCTCGCCTTCCCCTTGCCACTGCAACCCCAGGGCCATTTGCTGGGCGCGCATGCCGCTCACGCTGGTCAGCAGGCCGCTACCCGACGCGCTGCCCTGCCCCTGCTCAAATTCAGCAAAACCGCGAAAGCCATCCATCTGTGCCTGCAAGCTAACGCCCGTAAAACGCATCTGGTTATCGTCGCCCAAACCTAGCGCGCCGTTGCCGTTAGCGCCCAATAGGCCCTGCTGCTCGGTAAGCTGGCCGACATAGCTGTCGATACTCAGCCCTGGAGCGATTTGCCATGCCAAACCTACGTCTGAGCGCTGCGCTTGATAGTCGCTGGCCGCATCGTCAGCCACATCACCAGCCCAATGGGAGGCCGTCATGCTGAGTCGTTCACCTAGCGCATAGCGGGTTTCTACGCCATCAACACGCTCGAAGGCATGGGTGAGCGCCGACCCTGTTTGAAACGAGATCATCGGCATCACGCCTAGCTCGGCGTAGCTACCCATGGGGCTGGGCTGGTCGCCCGAAAAACGAAAGGCGCTGAGCTGGGCGTTGCCAAAGGTGCCGTCAAAGCGGCTGGCCAGCAGCTCACCGTAGGCCGTGCTGCTGGTAGAGAAACGATAGTTGCCCTCGACAGCCGTCTGAGTAGTGGCGTGGGATGGGGAGGCGCTTGCCATCTGCTGCATCTGATCGCGAAGCTGCGTGGCCCGCGCGGTGCGGGGCTGCGTATTGCGCCCTAAATCAATCGCGTAATCTCGGCCCAGCGCGTCAAAGGCCACCACGCTCTCTAACACGCCAGACGCTGCGACCGCATCGCCATAGGCATCAGAAAGCTGCAGGTAAGAGACATCCGCCAGCGCGCCACCGTCGGCCACTCGCTGGCTTTGGCTGACGACCAGATCGCCTTCCGGGGCCAGGGCCGCGTCAATATCGGCAATGCCTTGGCCCAAGTAGAACGCGCCACAGTTCAACGTGCCGCTCGCGCCGCAGTTACTTTGCTGGAACAGAGCGCTCTCTTGGCTTGCTGTATCTAATAGCCGCTGGCTCGCCTGCTGTGCCGTGAGGTGCGGCCACTGCCCTACAATCCCCGCGGCATACTCTGAAATGCGTGCGGCGGAAATCGACGTGCCCTGTGCGCCCACGTCGCGGTTCGCGAAGTCGGTGCCAATCGAGCGCGCCTGCAGCTGCGCATCGTCACCGGGATAGCTGCTCGATGGATGAATATCACCATTGGTCGTCGTGCCAACGGCGATTAGCATCATTTCGTACAGCCCAGGCTGGCTGGCATAGATCGGCTTGCCTTGCGTATCGATAGCGCTGCCCGTATTGCCAGCACTTACTACGTAAATTGCACCCTTACCGCCGTTGGCATCCACCACGCGCTGATACGACGTCGCCGAGGTCACCCCATTGAACGTAAGACGAGGGTCGCTGGCTTCCAAACGGCGGGAAAAACTGGCGTTGATAACCCGTGCACCGCGGTTAGCGGCTTCACCAATGGCGTAATCCAGGGCGTTATTTAACGTCGCCCCCTGACTATCCTCTATTTTCAGAAGATCCAGGCGAGCATTGCCCAACGTGCCGCCCGTGATGGTAGAAGTGACGGCATTGCCGTGCCACTCATCCACGCCGCTAACGTCGGCGGAGCCGGTGTACACATCCAAGCGGTCAATCACCCGTTCGCTATTTGCAATAGTTGCGACATCGAACGCGCTATCCGCCACCGCCACTCTCACCAAACCCGGCTCAAGCGGTGTGGGGGTTTGGCTGGCCCCCACACCCGGGGAAGCGCCGCTAGGGGTATGCACGCCCTGGCTGCTATCACCCCCGCCGCCGCCACTGGAACCACATCCTGATATTGTCAGAGTGCCCAGCGCGATCGCTACCGCCAGGAAGAGAGGGCGCCGTTCAAACATGGCGGCAGCCCTGCGTATCGGTGTAGCGTTGCATAGAGTGACTCGCTTGCACTAATGGCGTTGGAAAACTGACTTAGAAATTCAGTTAGAAAGCTCAGTTAAAAACTAGGAAAGGCAACGGCATTAAATACTGAGGAAAGTCCCCTCGCAAGTCGTATAAAGCTCATGTCATAGACCGTGGGTCTCTGCCCAGAGGGCGATACGCTGAGCAGCGGTAGTATTCACCACGATATCCAGATGCGACACGCCAGCGATGAATGCAAACTCTGACTGAGGCGCATGAGGGTGAATGGTAGGCTCGAACTGCTTGGCGTAAAACGCCTCGTCTCTATCCCCCACCAGCACCAGAATGGGCGCGCGAATGTTGGCAAGGTCCGCTTTGTAGTCTGCCGTCCCAAAGCTCTCCATCATGCGGTAGGTGTAGCGCAGCGTTTCCGACCCGGTGCGGTAGGCTAGCGGCAGGTTGAACCGCAGCACCGGCCAGTGATTGAAGCGAGTAACGCGCAGCTGATTCAGCAGCGCCAGAGGTACGATGCGCCATAGGTTCGGCTTGGCCCAACCCGCTTTTTTACGCACCGTGGCGGCGTTATAAGCTAAAAACGGCGCCAACAGCACCACACCCGCTAAGTTGCCCGCCTGCTTGCCCGCCGCAAAGCGCAGCGCCAACCCGCCGCCGGAAGAGTGCCCGCCAATCACCACACGCTCATGGGGCGCGTGTTCATGCTTCGCGTGCTCGATCAGATCGGCTAGGTCGTCCTCTAACTGGCCGATGTAATCTACGTCACCCCGCCGCATAGGATTTGGCCCGTGGCCGCGTAAATCGGGGGTAAGGACATCGAAGCCAGCCGATGTCGCTAGGTACTCTGCCATGGGAGCCAAATAGTGGCTGCTGGCCGAGGAGCCGTGCAGCAGCACCAACAATGAAGGCGGCGCGGCCTGCTCGTTGGCAGAGGCGCAGCGGCCGGGATAGTACCGATAGTTCAACGTACCGCCATCTCGTGCGGTATAGCATTGCAGCGGCGGAATATCGGCCTCCGCCGGCAGAATATTCACCAACACATCGAAACGTAAACCGGTCGTAGGCTGAGCGTGTGGCATCGCGTGGTCTCCTTCTTACGCCGTGGCATCACTTTCAACGGAATGACGCTCCAGCCGAAAGCGCACATGGAACGGGCTAAGTAACCCCGGCATCGGCGCTTCGCCGGACAGCTTGTCGGGGGGATGAAGCGCCCAGCGCGCACGCCGAAGAAGCGCAGCGAGCAATCGGCTAGTGACGAGCAGCACGATGTGCCTGCCGGGGCACACCCCTGGCCCGGCGCTAAACGGCACCAAAGGCCAACGCCCTGCACCGTCCGGGCGCAACCACATCTCTGGCAGGAACCGATGGGCAGCGTGCAGGTAGCGCTCGTCGCGATGAAAATAGGGCGTGTGAATCAACAGCGACGTGTTGGCCGGCATTTCTCCCTGCTTCCACTGAGTCGCCTGGGTGGTCTGCCTTAAAATTAGCGGCGTGGTGGGCCATAACCGCAGCGCCTCTAGCACGCTCGCCTTGAGCCGATCCATGGAAGGCGGTGAAGCATCTTTTACCTCGTCGAGCGCGCTGGCCGCATACTCAGGATGCGCGCACAAGAGCGCCAGCGCTCGAAACGTCGCCATACCGGCGGGATCAAACGCAAACAGCCATTGCGGCACTTGCTGCAGCGGCGCCGAGTCGCTATTCGCCTCTTGATTCGCGTGATGAGCGAGCATTGCCATCAGACTATGTGGCTCGGCCTGCTGGTAGTAAAACGCCAAGTGTTGCTCGAACCGCTGCTGCAAGCGCTTGCGCTTAGGGCGCATGAAACCCCAGTTGGCGGCCTTGCGCAGCCGTGCTAATTCGCGGGTGACCGTCTGGTCATCCCGTGCGCTATCGCCCAGCACCACACGCCGCACGATACGCTCCCAAGCGTATTGAAAGGTCGGCCAATCCAGCTCATCGAACCGTGTTTGAGTGCGAGCCACGAGCGCCTCGGCTTCCTCTTCGACCACCTGGGCGAACGCATCGGCAAACAGGTGATGCGGGCAGTCGCTCTGCAACACTCGCTCGTTTAAGTGGCGACGCGTTTGGCGTGCTTCACCGTGGGACACAAGCGACATCTTGGGCTCGAAATGACCGAGCGCGCTGCGCTTAAGCGCTTCATCCGTCGCGAACGGTTCCGGCGTGTGCGCCAACACATGGTTGGCATCGGCGGGGTCGAGGATCACCGCCATCCTCTTTGTAGGCACGTTCAGCATGAGCGGGCCACGGCCATACTTTTTACTGAGCACTTGAAGCTGCCGAATGCCTTTGGCATCCAGCCCGAAGCGCTCCACCACCCCGACGACGTTCGGGCGGCGGCGAATGACCCCTTTTGCCACGTTGGGGGCCATGACTTGGCTGATAATGGCAATGGTCTCCCTGAGCGTTGCGGTCGGCAACGCCTCAGGGGTGGATGTCCTATCCATTCCTGCTCCTTGAGTGATACGGCTATCGTGACAGTCTAGAGTCCACCCCAGCAGACGCAAGGAAATCACCGAGACCTTTTGCAACAAACACTTAAATCAAGCTAGGCGTTAACTTAGTTAGTGTTATAGGCCATGCCATAAAGGGTATGCCAGCAGACAGCCTAAGCATTTTCCGCTAGGGTAGCGGCTCCCGCCACCAACCGATTACGCCCGATATGCAAGAGATACTGAACGAGATAGTCGCCGAGCTTGCACAAGAGACCGAGCGCGGCAACGTGGCCGACTACATTCCGCAGCTAGCCCACGTAGACCCCAGCCAGTTCGCCATTAGCTTGGCCACGGTCGAGGGCGAGCGCTTTTCAGCGGGCTGCGCGTCCACGCCCTTCTCGATTCAGAGTATTTCCAAGGTATTTACTTTGACCATTGCGCTAGGCAAATGGGGCGATGGGCTGTGGTCGAAAGTAGGTCGCGAGCCTTCCGGCGACCCGTTCAACTCCATCGTTCAGCTAGAGCACGAGAGCGGCAAACCGCGTAACCCGTTCATCAATGCCGGGGCCATTGCGGTGGTGGATGCCATTATGATGGGCCACGAACCCAAAGAGACCCTGGCGGAAATTTTGAGCTTCGTGCGCTACATCGCCGACGACAACAGCATCTGCTTTGATCACCAGGTCGCCGCCTCGGAAATGGAGCACAAACACCGCAATGCATCGCTGGCCCACTTCATGAAAGCTTTCGGGCGGCTGCGCCACGATGTCGATAAAGTGCTCGGCACCTACTTTCACCAGTGCGCCATCGCCATGAGCAGCGACCAGCTCGCACACGCCGGGCTGTTTCTGGCTTCCGATGGTGTCAACCGTCCTAGCAACCTACGGGTGGTGTCACCCCAGCGGGCGCGGCGGATCAACTCGCTGATGATGATGTGCGGCCACTACGATGCCTCGGGGGAGTTCGCCTTTCGCGTGGGCTTGCCGGGCAAAAGCGGCGTAGGCGGCGGCATTTTAGCCATCGCGCCGGGGCGCGGTTCGTTGGCGGTGTGGTCGCCAGGGCTGGACCGTTATGGCAACAGCCTGCTGGGCACCCGGGCGCTGGAGATGTTCGTGCAGCGCACCGGCTGGTCCGTTTTTGGGCACTAGCTACGAGCGCTCTCTTGCGATTCAAGGTGCTGGGCGGCTTCCCAGGCCTGCACTTGGCGTTTCACCTCAAGCCCCCAGCGGTAGCCGCCGAGCGCACCGCTTTGTTGAATCACCCGGTGGCAAGGAATCCACAGCGCTACCGGGTTCGCTCCTACCGCGTTCCCCACCGCCCGCGACGATTTGGGTGCCCCCAATAGCTGGGCAATATGCGAGTAGCTAGCTAGCTGGCCATCAGGAATCAGCAGCAGCGCTCGCCAGACGTTCAGTTGAAAATTAGTGCCACGCACATGCAACGAGAGCGCCCCAGGCGCAGCGTTGTTCCTTGGCTCGAACAGTGCTTCAACCGCATAACGGGTGGCATCTGGCTGGTGGCGTAGCGTGCTGCGCGGCCACTCGGCGGCTATCAGAGCGAGAATATCCGCCTCGGGTGTAGCGGCCAGAAAGCCCATCCGGCAAATGCCCCTAGGCGTGGTGGCGACCAGCACCTCACCAAACGGCGTGGGATGAATGCCATAAGCAATCTCCACGCCCTCCCCTTGGCGTTTGAACTCCCCAGGGGTCACCGCTTCCAGCGTGACAAAATGGTCATAAAGCCGCGAGCCGCCGCTCAACCCCAGCGCATGAGCGGTATCGGTAAGGCTCTGGGCAGAGGCGATCAGCTGCTTCCCCCGCGCCAGCGTCAGTGCCTGCAAAAAGCGCTTGGGGCTGACGCCCGCATAACGGCAAAACAGCCGCTGAAAATGGAACGCGCTCAAATGCACCTGCGCCGCGATCGTGTCCAAACTGGGCTGCTGGGCTGCATTCGCCACCATAAAGGCCATGGCTTTTTCGATGCGGGCGTAGTCGTTCATTGCTTCCATCTCACGGGCAGTGTTGCGGAATACTCATCGTTACCCAAGCTTAACCAGCTAACCCGCCAAACCCCACCCGAATCTTGCGCACGTCACACATCAATTTTGTGCAATACGCCGAATGTGACTCATCGCACACTGCGCACTCCCTTCAGGAGGATCATCATGAGCACATCGTTACTGTTACCTATGTCTGCCTTTGCCCTTGCTGCGTCTATTTCACCTGGGCCGGTGAATATCGTTTGTCTGAGCAGCGGCACCCACTATCCCGTGCACAAAGGGCTCACGTTTGTTACAGGGGCAACCTTAGGCTTTATCGTACTGTTTCTCGGCATTGGCGCGGGCCTCTACTCGCTGCTCCATGTGATGCCATGGCTGGAGGAGGCACTGAAGTGGGCAGGCATCGTGTTCTTACTCTATCTCAGCGTTCGCCTGATACAACACGATGGCCGCCTGGGGGAATACAACCCACATAAAGCCCCTGGCTTTTTCACAGGGGCTGCGATGCAGTGGCTAAACCCAAAAGCGTGGCTGGCCTCGGCGGCGGGCATTGGCGCGTACACCAACGGCAACGATCCTTATCTCATCGGTCTGTTTGCGGCTCTTTACCTGCCTATTTGCTGGTTCTCGCTGGCAAGCTGGGTCTACGCCGGGGCGTTTCTCAAGCGCTACATGCAACGCCCCATTGTGCTCCTGACGATCAACCGTAGTTTGGCAGTAGGCTTGGCAGGCAGTGCGATATTTCTACTTTTTGAGTAACGGTACGCGATATTGATTCGGCGTGGCCGCGACCAGCCGTTTGAAGGTGCGCTGAAAATGAGGCTGATCGTTAAACCCCGCCGTTAGCGCCGCCTCGACAATCGGCTGGCCCTGCCTTAACGCCGCCTGCCCTAGTTGAATACGTTGATTGATCAAATAGGCATGGGGCGTTAAGCCGTAATGCTGCTTGAACGCTCGAATCAAGTGCCCCGCGCTGTATCCCGTTTGCTGGGATAACGCCTCCAGCGAAATAGCGTGGGCACAATGCGTGCGCAAATACTCGGCCACTCGGGCCAGCAGCTCAGGCGTCGGCGATGGTGCCAGGGGTGGCTCCTTCGCCAGCTCGGTCATCAACGTGGTCAGATACGCGGTGAGCACCTGCCGCTTCTGATCGATCGCGACACGTTCATCCAACAAACAGTCGGCCATTTCACAAAACGGGTGGTAGAGACTCGGCTGGCGGATGACCGCCGTCGCGATGTCTTGCCAGTGTGGGGAGGGCAACAAGCCAAGCCGATAACGCAGCGCGCTCATCCAGCGGGTATCCACGTAGAGCATTCGATACGCCCAAGGTTGGTTGGCCACGGGATTACAGGCATGCACCCAGTGTGGGTTCATCATGACTACGTCACCGGCGCTGATCGGATGCGATGCATCGCGATACATAAAGGTACTGACACCGGCGGTCACCGCCCCCACGGACCAGTGCGCATGACTGTGCGGGGCGTAGCACACCTGTCGCGCATCCTTTATCTCGCGCAGCTCGACATGGGGCATACGCGCATCGCGCCAGAAAATAGGCCGTGCATCCTTCATCGAATTATTGAGTTCCCTAGTCGGCTCAAGATAGTAGGCGCAAGACAAGCGCCATCGCCTTTGGCGCTGGTGGGAGTGAACATACCCTGCGAGCGGCCGCATAGTCTACGCTGGACAATACCCCGTCACACGCACAGTATGGGCCGCCGGAAGGATCGGCAGCGCCATTCACGTCAGGAGGACACCATGGCCAATCATACCCCGACACATCGGGACGCGGTGAAACTGTTCGCCCGCATGGGCTACGCTTCGCGGGGCGTGGTTTATTTACTGGTGGGCGGGCTGGCCGCGCTGGCCGCGCTAGGCCAAGGCGGCCAAACCGAAGGCAGTCGCGGCGCCCTTGAAAGCGTATTGACCGCCCCCTTCGGCAAAATAATGCTCGGCATCATTGCCCTTGGATTAGTCGGCTATGCCGTGTGGCGCACCTTACAAGCACTTCAAGACACCGACCGCCATGGCAATGGCCCCAAAGGCCTCGCGATTCGCGGCGGGTTGCTGGTCAGTGCCGTCACTCACACGCTCCTGGCATATTTTGCGGCCAAGTTGATCGTTCGTTTGGGCGCGTCCGGTGGCTCTGGCAGCGGCTCTCAGGATGCCGTTAGCTGGCTGATGCAGCAGCCGCTGGGGCGCTGGTTGGTCGCGGCCGTGGGGGCTGCTCTGATTGGGGCGGGGGTTGCCCATGCCATCAAAGGTTGGAAGGCCAAATTCGATCGCCACTTCTCCATGCCCGCCCATGTACAGCGCTGGGCTTACCCCGTCTGTCGTTTTGGATTGGCGGTGCGTGGCTTGGTCTTTGCGATCGTGGGCAGCCTGTTTATCATAGCGGCCTATCAGTTCAACCCTAGCCAAGCAGGCGGCACGGCGGAAGCATTGAGCACGCTGAGACACCAAGCCTTCGGCCAGTGGCTGCTTGCGTTCGTCGCCATTGGATTATTCGCATTTGGTGTGTACAGCCTACTCACCGCCTTCTACCGCCGCATCAACCCTTCCCTATAGCGACGTCGATCCATGGCCTTCACCTCCACGCGAACCAAACAGTGGTTCGAGCGTATCAACGGCTCGAAAAACATGCTGTGGCTACTCGCCACGCTCTCCTTTCTGGAAACCATCATCCTACCGATTCCCATCGAGCTTGTGCTGATCCCGCTCATGGCGGTAAACCGACAGCGTATTTGGGCGATTGCCACCGCCACCACGCTGGGCTGTTTGGTGGCCTCCATCGTGGGCTATGGCGTGGGCATGGTGCTGTATCAGTCGGTGGGCACCTGGTTCATCGACTTCATGGGAATGGAGCAAAGCTATCAGGCGTTTCAAAGCTTCTTCGACCAGTACGGCTTCGCCGCCATTTTAGCGATTGGCATTTTGCCCATTCCGTTTCAGGTGGCGATGATCACCGCTGGGCTTTCCGGCTACCCGATCGTGCTGTTCGCCTTGGCCGCCCTGATTGCCCGCGGGCTGCGCTACTATGGCCTAGCGTGGCTGGTGCACCGCTTTGGTCACCGGGTGGAAAGCATGTGGAAACGCCACGCGCTGACAACTAGCTTGGTACTGGGTAGCGTGGTGCTGCTGTTAGTGCTGGGGATGCAGGCGCTGGCGGGATTGATCGTGTAGAAAAAACACCATAGCCGCCAACGTTGGCGGCTATTGATGGGCGCTCAAAGCACGTTACTGCACGTAATACCCACTCACCCGCCACGTGCCCTCTTCCAGATGTGGCGTAACGACTTCAACCACGCGCTGGTTGTTCGTGAACTGGGTTTGAAAAGCGAACTCTTTGTAGTCGTTGCGGGGGGCACCCGGCATCGAGGTGTACTGCGACATGCGGATGCGCCGCCTAGACTCCACGCTGCCTAGCTCGCTACGCGCCAGCGTTACTACCCGTTGCAGCATGGTAGGCGACAGCGGGGTTTTCAGCAGCGGCGACGACTTCTCCCACGCCTGTTCGTACTCACCTTGATCGATCGCTTCCAACCACGCCAGCGCGGCCGCTTCCGCCGCCTCGACGCTGGACGCCTGCGCATGAGTAGTCAATGCCAGCAGCAGAGCGGAGAGAAATAGAGCAAGGGGTTTTGGCATAGCAGCCTCTTATGGCAATCCAACAATTCGTGCGACTTAAGTAGTTATCGGAGCATCGCACCATTTCTTTAATCACATTACCCCTAAAGCGATAACCAAACTGTGAAAGAGTGCAAAATCACTCACTCAGCCGCAGCGTCATAAAACAGCTATTCGGATCTTGCTGATAATCGCCAAACGGCCCGCAGTACTCGAACCCGAACTTGGCGTATAACCGCCGGGCTGGCTCAAAAAAGGCCATCGACCCCGTTTCCAAGCTCAGCGTGTGATACCCCCGGGAGCGCGCTTGCTCCAATAAATGCGCCAAAAGCTGAGCGGCGACGCCCTGCTGGCGGGAGGCTGGCGCGGTGCGCATGGATTTCAGCTCCGCTTGGCCGTTGCCTAGCGACTTCAGCGCCGCACAACCTAACAGCACGCCGTCCCGGCGAGCGCAGTAGAAGGTAATCTCTGGCGCTTTGAGCGCCGTCACATCAAGGGCATGAATACTTTCAGGTGGCGAGGTGGCGTGCATATCGGCCATATGCTCTTCAAGCAGCGTTATTACGTCTTGCTCTTCCAATGTCTCAACGCGTATTTGCATACATGGCTCCCCTGCCTTCGCTTCTCAAACCCCAATCGCTCGTTTACTATTCGCCACCCAATGTATTTCAGCCCTCACCATTAGGCCACTATGTCCGTCAACGCACTCTACACCGACCTTTCTGGCTACTACGATTTGATGTGCGTCGACATCGACTACCAGGCCCAGAGCAACGCCATTCGTCGCCTGCATCAGATTTTTGGCAACGAAGGCAAACGCCATCTGGATGTCGCCTGCGGCACCGGCCCCCACGTACGTCATTTTCTGGATGCTGGCTTCACCAGCAGCGGCTTGGACATCAACCAGCCGATGCTGGATATCGCCGCCCAACGCTGCCCAGAGGCAAGCTTTTCACTACAAGACATGAGCCGCTTCGAGGTCGACGAACCGCTGGATCTCATCACCTGCTTTCTTTACTCCATCCACTACAACGATGGCCTCGAGAAGCTCGGCGACTGCATCGCCAGCGCTCACCGCGCCTTGAACGAGGGCGGCGTGTTCTGCTTCAACGTGGTGGATAAACAGCGGATCGATAACGAGCTGTTCGTAAAGCACACGGCCCAGCAGGCGGAGGAGTCTTTCACTTTCCGCTCGGGATGGCACTACAGCGGCCAAGGGGAGCGGCAGTCGCTGCGACTGAGCATCGAAAAGACCACGGCGGAGACAACGCAGGTGTGGCACGACGAGCACCCCATGGTGGCCGTCAGTTTTAGCGAACTCATCGCCCTGTTGGAGCCTACCTTCGAGGTGCACGTGTTCGAGCACGATTACCAAACCATCACGCCCTGGGATAACGTCTCGGGCAATGCGATCTTCGTGTGTGTGAAACGCGAGCGCCTCGCTTAACCGTTATCGTTGGGGCGAAGCTGCCGCTGTACGCCCATCAAGAAATTACGCAGCATTTGGTCTTTGCACTCGCGGTAATTCTTGTGACTCGGCTTGCGGAAAAACGCACTGAGTTCGTGAGGGCTGAGCGGCAGGCCCACCTGATCGAACACTTCTAAAATATCCTCTGCCTTCATGTTCAGCGCGATGCGCAGTTTCTGGAACACCATATTGTTGTTCAACTGCGCTTCCGGGGCAGGCTGCGGGCCTTCGCGCTTGCCGCGCTTAAAGCTGATGAAACCGTTCAAAAACGACGCCAGCTCTTTGTTCTTCATGGTCACGAAGGCGTCGTCTTCGTCTTTTTTCAGCCACGCCGTCACCTGCTCCTGGGTCACGCTCACATCCGCCAGGGCGAAGATCTTGACGATGGTGTTGTCTTTCAAATCGAAGGTGTAGCGAATACGGCGAAAAATATCGTTATTGGTCAAAATGGGGTCCTAGGCGTGGGTTAGCGTGGCCAGCAGTTCATCGATTTCTGCTTTCAGCTCGTTATCTTCGATCGTTTGGGCGCTGGCCTGGGCCTGCTGCAAGCGTTCAATGGCCGCCTGGGTATCGCCCAGCTCCACGTGCAGTGCCGCCATGGAAACCCCAATCGAAGCAATGTGGTCATTCGACTGCTTCGCCACCGCTTTATCCAGCGCTTTTTGGTAGATCGGCAGCGCGTCCTCTAGTTCTTCGGTGAAGTCGGCCAGGGTTTCCCACTGCTCCGGGTGGTCTTTCTCGGTATTCTCGTGCTCGGTGCAGATCGCCTGCAGCTCGGCATACAGCGCTTCAAAAGTGGCTCGGTCATCTTTGGCAGCGGCCTTCATCAGCTTTTCGGCGAGTTCGTACACCGCCTTGTAAATTTTGGTGTTAATCATGGACCACTACCCTGTTCATTCGGAATGGAGACAAAACGCCCTACATGCGCGTGCGTTTAGCGTCATGGCAGGATTATACCTTGTGGGGATGGGCACACGGGGAAAGGTTGGATGGAAATAAACGCGTATTCGAGCGTCGGACAGCTGATTTTACGCTATGCTGCACCACTTTTTATTTTCGACACCCCTTACGACACTCTGTCAGAGCTTCCCATGCCCTTTGCAAAACTAGGCTTATCAAGCCCTCTCGTTCAGGCGATTACCGAACTCGGTTACAAAACGCCAACGCCCATCCAAGAACAAGCAATTCCTGCCATTCTGTCGGGCAAAGACTTAATCGCCACCGCACAAACCGGCACGGGCAAAACCGCGGCCTTTGTGCTGCCGCTGCTGGAACAGTTCAGCAAAGCCGCAGAGCCGCTGCGCGGTAAACGCATTCGTGCGCTGATCCTTGTGCCCACCCGCGAGCTGGCGGTTCAGGTGGAAGCCAGCGTGGCGCAATACGCCAAGCATACCCCGCTCACCTCAATGGCCGCGTATGGCGGTGTAGATACCGCTCCGCAAAAAGAGCGCTTGATCGAAGGGGTGGATATTCTGGTCGCCACACCGGGCAGGCTGCTGGATTTGGCGCATCAGCGCGCGCTGCACTTTGATGAACTACAAGTCATGGTGCTGGACGAAGCGGACAGAATGGTCGATATGGGCTTTGTCGATGATATCCATAAAATCATCGTGCGCCTGCCGGAGAACCGTCAGAACCTGCTGTTCACGGCCACCATGACCAACGACGTGCGCGCCATCGCCCACGCGTTTTCAGACAGCAAAATGACCGACATGGCGGCGGACATCTCCATTACGCCTAACGTGCGCGCCGCCGCCACCATCAAACAGTGGCTAATCACAGTCGACAAAGACACCAAGTCCGCCCTGTTGAGCCACTTGATCAACGAGCAAGCGTGGGATCAGGCGCTGATTTTTGTCGAGAAAAAGCACAGCGCGGCCAAGCTGGTGGCTCAGTTGGAAAAGCGCGGTATTCAAGCGGATTCCATCCATGGCGGCAGAAGCCAGGCCATGCGCGAAAAAGTGTTGGATCAGTTCAAATCGGGTGAGCTGAAGTACCTGGTGGCTACGGGCGTCGCCGCGCGGGGGTTGGATATTGGGGAACTCAGCCGTGTGGTGAATTACGATTTACCTTTCCAGCCAGAAGAGTACATCCACCGCATTGGCCGCACCGGCCGTGCGGGTGCCTCCGGTGAAGCCATCTCGCTGGTGGATATCAGCGACTTTAAAAACCTGTGTGCGATTGAAAGGCGCTTGAAAAACACGATTGAGCGCAAAGAAGTGGAAGGCTTCCCGGTCAAAAAAGCCGTGCCCGCGTCTAACTTGAACCACGTCAAAAAAGCAGCCGTTAAGCGTTAACCAAGAAGCTCACCTTTAAGAATACCCGGGTGAGCTTCACCTCTACTCAGTGGGCGAAAAAGCATTCAACAGCTCGGCATTCGTCGGGTATTTCTCCAACAGCGCAAGCAGCTTCTGCGCGCCTTCTATGGGCTTAAGCGGTGTTAACGCTCTGCGCAGTGTCCTTACTTTTTCAAACTCTTTCGCATCAATTAACAGTTCCTCTCGGCGGGTACTGCTTTTGGCTATATCAATCGCCGGGAAAATTCGTTGATTCGCCACGTCCCGTGATAGCACCAGCTCCATATTGCCCGTGCCTTTAAACTCCTCAAAAATCACCTGATCCATTCGGCTTCCCGTATCCACCAGCACCGTGGCCAGAATGGTGAGCGAGCCGCCGTTTTCGATCTTCCGCGCCGCGCCAAACAGCTTGCGGGGGATTTCCATCGCACGGGCATCCAATCCACCCGACATCGTGCGCCCATTGCCCCGCTGCTCGGCATTATGAACCCGCGAGAGCCTTGTGAGCGAATCGATCACGATCATCACATTATACCCCTCGCCGGCCTGCTGACGGGCCATATTCAGCAGCTGATCCGCCATCCGCACATGGTGCGCGTAGCTTTCATCGGACGACGAGGCATGCACTTCTGCCGACACGCTCCGCTTAAAATCGGTGACTTCTTCCGGGCGCTCATCAATCAGCAAGGCATACAGCTTTATATCCGGGTAAGCCTCTGCCACGGCTTGGCAGATATGCTTTAACAGCGTCGTTTTGCCAGAACCGGGCGGCGCCACAATCAACCCTCGCTGCCCCATGCCGATGGGCGTGATCAAATCCATCGCCCGCACGGTGCGCGGCTGATCACTCGGCGCTAAATACAGGCGTGGGGAGGGATGAATGGCAGTGCCGTTGAGGAAGCGTGTTATGGGGTCGTTGGTAGTTGGGTCTTCGACGTCGTTGGTGGGTTTGGGCTGTGGTGGTCTTTTGGTTTTTAGGCTTAGGGTTTTGCGGGTCATGGTAGGGAGGATTGCCTTTTAAATTTGGGTGTTAGCTACTTGCCACTTTTGCCACTGACAAAGCTAGCTTATGTAGCAACATACTCATTGATCTGATTGATAAAGCCCTCCTCGTCCCTGATACCGACCCTGTTGCCATCAGGATCTGTGAGGTTGATGGTTCTGCCCCACGGGTTTTCAGTGATGGTCGCTTGAATGCCCCAAGCCTGGACCTGCGCGAGTGCCGCCTCTAAGTCATCCACGTTGAATCTTAACTTGAAGCTGCTTTCTTCGGGTGTTTTTTCGCCCTGCTTGGCTTTCCCACCCTGCTCTACCATCAAATAACCATCACCGTACTCAAGGCACGTGAGCTTAAAGCCATCTTCGTCCCGTTCGAATAACAGCGGCAAGCCAAACAGGCCGCGGTAGAAAGCTACACATTCGGTGTAATTTTCGGTGTTAAGGATGATACCGTAGCGGGCTGTTGTTACTTGCATGAATACTCCTTCAATTAAATTGCATAACGAGGCTATAGCAAAACCCATTCCCGACGGACATCTACTGCCTGCAGCCTTAGTTAATGTGTTCAGCTAGCAAATCGGCTGAGTTTCCTGCCGCGCTTACTTCCAAATCGATTTATCGGGCTGCTGTAAAGCACTCAGCGCTGACCGGCGCATGAAGGCGCATTTTAAGGGCATTTGTCTGCTTTCACGTCTGTAATTGGCCATAACGCCGCGTTCAGCGTCTTGTCCGCTGCAATGCTTTGTTAAGCCAATTGTTCGATATTGGTCCAATGGATGCAATTTTCGGGTAGCGTCACGCCCTCAACCCCAATCAGATAGTCAAGCAAAGATTTAACTCTACTGCGCGCATCCGCATCTGTACGTATTTTAGTTAATGCATTGTATGGCTTTTCACCACTAACTTCCTCACCAAAAAGCGCTATTTCAAAGCATGTTTTACAAGCAACAAGATTTACTTTTCCGTCTTCGTCTAGAAGAGTTGCTATCGTTTCATTCATGCCCCAAGCAGGATTTCTCTTCCCTTTGAGTGTTAACTCTTCGTCGGCATCATGAAGAATAAAAAACGACTTTGAAAATTGCTTTAACACTTTGGCAACTGAGGGGATAATGCCTTTACCTCTAGCCCTAATTATCTGCACATCTCTATATTCATCAGGGTAGATTTCTTTAATCATTGAAAATGCGGTGTATTCTGTGTCGCCTTCGACGATAATCTGACGCCCACCAAAGAAGAACTCATGAACATAAGGATCACAAATATTCATTAGCTTTAAATTCTTTTTATCATCATTATCCAGCTTTGCTCTTTCTGGCCTATACAGCGTGGTGCTTTTAACCTCGCCATCATTCTCTCGAAAAACTCTAATGATGGTCGTATTATCTTTTGAAAGATCAATGAAAATTGGCGAGTGGGAAGTAATCATTACTTGCCAATTTCCGCTAGCGGGCAATTCGTAAAGGATATTTCTCGCTTCTCTAATTGCTGATGGATGCAAGCATATTTCTGGCTCATCCAGTAACAATACGTGTGGACGGGAACCTTTCTTATCTTGGGATTCAGAGAGATATTTTAAAGTAGCCCATAGTAAAGTCCTTCTTGCTCCAGAGCCCTGATGTTCAATGGAGGAAAAATACCCATTCTCTGGCCCCATTAATAGGTCAGCGGTACTTTTAAATGGTTGATACGCACTTTCTAGATCAGCTTCCGGCTTGGCGTCAAACTTAATCCTATGATTAGGAAACAGCTTTCCTAAGTAATCTGATATTTCATTCTCAATGACTTTTATTTCATCTTCAGTTGCTTGAACTACTTTTGTTTGAAGATCCTTGATTTTATCAAGAACAAGTTCGTAGTCAGATTTTTCCTGATCAGGTTCAGATTTGATATCAGAGAGCTTTTCCTTTAGAAGGCTAGTGATCAGCTTTGCTATTTCAGTAGCTTGTTTGTCGGGCGTAGCGAATGCATCAATCCTGTGAGGTAGTGGTCGACGAGAATTAGCAACATTTGGAGCCCCCCAAGGAACCTGATCGTCCCAGCCCCCCTTTTGAACATCATACCCTTGCCTTTTCGGATCTTTGTTGGGGCTGTCCCACGTCCATTTTTCACGAATTAACCACTCGCCTGCGGTGGTAGGACTAATCCATCTATTTCCTGGGGCATCATTAAATACGATAGTATGGAGCTCAATCGTTGGCAGGTTATCAGCATCAACTTGCCCATTTGGAAAATCATTAACAGTCAACTTTCCATCTTTAGAGCCATGCGACATCACAGTCTCATATGCCCTTAAAATACTACTTTTTCCAACATTGTTAGGTCCAACCAAGACGACGATGTCATCAAGCTCTATTTCCACTTTATCAGTACCAATTGATCTGAAATTTTGAATTATGAGTTTATGTAATCTTGGGCGAGGTGAACTTTCTTCTTCACCAACCAACGCAACTATTTCTTCGCTTTTTTTCTTTGCGGCCATGTTAATTTCCTTATTGGCTTAACGCTCAAAACAGCGGCGCATTTATGCGTCCGGCTGATTTTTCTTGTTAGCTCTTACTTTGCTAAAGCGCCCATATCCCAAGGTGACGCATTACCTGGAACTTGTTGAAAGATAAACCCAAACCTTTGTTGAGCCCACACGATAAATGCTCCTTCAGATTGGCCACATTCAGGACAGTGAAGATCCTTGGCTCTATGTGAACCTGGATCCCAAGAGTGTATGGTGAAATGAAGGCTACATTTTAGGCACTTGACTTTTTTCTCGATAAACTTGGCAGTGGTTTTGACAAGATCTTGAACGTGACTTACTCCAGATTCGGATATTTCTGCGTAATCACTACCTATTCTCACATACCCTTTACTCACTAGTTCCAATATCTCTTTCGGAAACTGTGCCTCATCATCAGCGTTGAGTGTAAAGTTTTGACCACCCACAGAAATATGGAAGGCAGTTTCAAACCTTTGGACCTTCAGCTTGTCCTCTTCACATGCAGCAGCCAGCAACAACTCTGCCGCATGTTCAGACAATTTTGTATCTTCATTCTGATTCTTTAGCGTTTGCAATATCGTTGCGGATAATGCTTGCATTTCCCCGCCAGTTACCTGTGCTTGAGCTGGAAGTTTTCCTTTTGCAACCATTTCATAGACTTCGTCCCTATGACCTTTTAGCTCTTTAGCTGTGAAATTTTTTGTCATTTGCATTTTTGAGTGGACAAAAGAATGGCACCCGATACAAACAGGCAATAGATTGTCTTCGTCATGAGTCCCCCCATCGCATTGCTCTATAATGTGGTGGACTTGGATTTGTAGTGGAGAAAATCGTCTACAAATACTGCAATGCCTCGCACATTTCACTAGTACACTTACAACGGTTTTCTCTGGTATAGACATCAATACTCCTTTGATCGAATTTTATGAGAGCTAACAGCGATTATACGCTCTTCCACATAACACAATTGAACGCGCCAGCACGTTTATTGATGTTATATAGCCACCCCAATCCTCATAAATCCCTGTTTTAATTAAACTATTTCTGTTGTATGGCAACATATCCAAAATTCGCGCGCCCGCTGCTTTTTACGATTTAATCATACTCTATTAATAAATTTGGCTTAGGTCACGCAGATTTTTGGGGAAATTGTGTTGGGTTAAGGGGTGGATGGTTTAGTGAGTGCGGCACTTGAGGTGGGTGGTTGATTATGGCGTGGTGGATGGGCGGCTAGTCGCCGCCTTCGCGCCGGGCCGCCGCTGCGGGTGCCTTCTTCGCTCGTTGCTCTCGCTCAGTCGTTACGCCGCGCTACGGGGGTTGGGCTATGTGGCTTTATCATCGCGAGATGAAGCTCCCTTTCACAGGTGGCCACATTTAGTTTTTAGGGTGTGTTGAGCTTTGTGGCTTGATCGTCGCGAGCTGAAACTCCCTCCCACAATTTCAGGCTGCCACCAGCCATAAACATAGGGATAGGGATAGGGATAGCGCAGGGCAATGAGGGTTCGGTTATCGTCCCCTCACCATTCTCAATTCACTAACCGCCCCTCCCCCTTAAAGCTCTATCCCTTTCTGGGCTTTGATGCCTTGGTCTTTGAAGGCGTGTTTGACCACTTTCATTTCGGTGACGGTGTCGGCGAGGTCGATGAGTGGTTGGGGGGCGTAGCGGCCGGTGACGATGGCGTGTTGCATGGCTGGGCGGGCTTGTAGGTCGTCGAGGACTTGGTCTAGGTCGAGGTACTCGTAGCGCAGAGCGATGTTGAGTTCGTCGAGCAGTACCATGTGGTAGCTGTCGTCTTGGAGCATGCGCTTGGCTTGTTCCCAGGCGGCGTTGGCGGCGGCGACGTCGCGTTCGCGGTCTTGGGTGTCCCAGGTGTAGCCTTCGCCCATTACGTGGTAGTCCACGTTGGGCAGGTTGCGGAAGAAGGCTTCTTCGCCGGTGCTGAACGCGCCCTTGATGAACTGCACCACGCCAACCTTCATGCCGTGGCCAAGGGCGCGGGCGAGCATGCCAAAACCGGAGCTGCTTTTGCCTTTGCCGGGGCCGGTGAGTACCAGCAAGATGCCCTGCTCTTTATCAGCGCGGGCAATGCGCTCGTTCATGATTTTTTGCTTGGCCGCCATGCGCTGGGCATGGCGTTCTGGGGTTTTGGCATTGTCGCGCATGGGGTCTCCTAGGGGTGTTTAGTGTTTACGTTTTATGCTTTCAGCACGTAGCGCAGGGTTTCCACGACCTGATCGGTGGTGGTGCACCAGGCTTGCGCTTGGGCGTCGACTTCTTTCAGCGGATGAACAATCTCTTCGCTGTGCAGGGTGATGTAGGGCTTGGCGAGTGCCGCGCAGTAGCCTGCGTCAAAGGCGGCGTTCCACTGTTTGTACTTATCGCCAAAGCGCACCACCACTAAATCCGCCTGTTCAATCATCGTGCGGGTGCGGATGGCGTTCACTTTGGAAGACTGGTGGTCGCGCCAGAAGCCGTTGTCCGGTTTGCCCAGGTGGTCGCCTGCGGCATCGGAAGCGTCGTGGTCGGTCACCGGGGCGGTGAAGACAACATCCAGGCCAGCCGCTTCTGCGCCGCGCTGGATCTCCTCGCGCCAGTCAGTGTGAATCTCGCCAGAAAGGTAGACGTAAAAGCTCATGGTAGCTCCTTTAGGGTTGGGGAGTGTCTCGCCGCTCTATGATAGCCCACTGCTGCTTTATGGAAAAACCTTCCATATTTTAGGTGGGTCGCTGCGCTGTCCCCTATCTATAACTACGCTAGGTGAATTAGTTGGCCGGTGAAGATATCCGCCACCAGTTTAGGCGCTGAAGGGAAGTAGCCATGGAAGTAGCTGGCTACCAAGGTACCATCACGATAAATCGGTTCGGCTTCGCTACCGGCCAGTTTGCGGGTGCGGGCCAGCGGCTGCATGGAGGTTTCCAGCAGCGAGTGGTGGTAGGTGTGGCCGCGCAGCTCGCCGCGTTGGGTGTGCAGGCTTTGTAGGCCTAGCGCTGTCAGCTTACCGGCCATTTTGGCGGTGCCGGGCAGCAGCCCTAACATGGCGTGACCGCTACCTTCGCCATCGACTAATTGCTCGACACAGCTCATTAACCCGCCGCACTCGGCCAGTATCGGTTTGCCTGCCCGGTGGTGAGCGCTGATCGCCTCGCGCATGGGCTGGTTGGCGCTGAAGCGGGCGGCGTGCAGCTCCGGGTAGCCGCCGGGCAGCCAGAGGGCGTCGCATTCGGGCAGTGCGGAGTCGTTGAGCGGTGAGAAGAAGTGCAGCGTTGCGCCCATCTCTTCTAATACATCGAGATTGGCGCGGTAGATAAACGCGAAGGCGTCATCTTTGGCGATGCCGATACGCACACCGCGTAAATAGTCCGGTGCAGGCGTGGGGGCGTCAGCGCTTAGCGTTACCTCTTTGGGCAAGCGGCCTAGCCCGGCCTCTTCTAACACCTTGGCGGCGGCATCTAGCTGGGCATCCAGGCCGCTCAGCTCGCTGGCTTGCACTAGGCCTAAGTGGCGGTCGGGGATTTTCATGGCGTCATGACGGGGAATTGCCCCCAGCAGCGTAATGCCTTCCGGCATGCTCTCATTCAGCAGCTTGCCGTGGCCGGGGCTGCCGATGCGGTTGGCGATCACTTCATGAATGGCGAGGTCGGGGTGGTAGTTGGCAAGGCCTTGGGCCACCGCGCCAAAGGTTTGTGCCATGCCCCAGGCATCGATCACCGGCAGCGCGGGGATGCCCGCCAGGATGGCTAAGTCCGCGCTGGAGGGCGAGCCATCAAATAGCCCCATAGAGCCTTCCACCAAAATCACGTCGGCTTCTTGGGCGGCTTTGGCTAAGCGCCAGCGGCACTCGTGCTCGCCGGTCATCCAGGGGTGCAGTTGATACACCGGCTGGCCGGAAGCGACCTCTTGCACCATGGGGTCTAAGTAGTCGGGGCCGTGTTTAAATACCCGCACGGTGCGCCCTGCGTTGCGGTGCAGCCGCGCCAGCGCCGCCGTCACCATGGATTTGCCCTGTCCGGAACCGGGGGCGCTGATAAGTGCCGCGTGTGCTTTACCCTGGAACATAACGATCCTGTTTATCGGTTAATGGTGATTCTATGTCCATGCGTTAACGGCTGAGTGTCTGCGGGTCGAACCTTTCTTTGCTAAGGTGAAGGTCTTCGTTTGATTCTATGTTCCGCTCTGTTTCTCTCACCGGAGTTTTCCGCATGCGTATTCTGTTTACTGGCGGCAGCGGCAAGGCTGGCCGCCATGCCACTGCTTATCTTCGCGATCAAGGTCATCGCGTCACCAATCTGGATTGGGCAGTATCCGACGTGCCTGGCATCACTACCCTCAAAACCGACCTGACCGATGCAGGCCAAGTGTTCAATGCGTGCCAAGCCTACGCAGGTTTCGACGAGCTTGAACCGGGCACCGGCGTGCCGCGTTACGATGCCATTGTCCATTTCGCGGCCATTCCCGCCATCCTGCATCGCCCGGATAATGAGACCTACCGCATCAATACGCTGAGCACCTACAACGTGCTGGATGCCGCCACCAAGCTGGGCATTCCTAAGGTAATCTTCGCTTCCAGCGAGACGACCTACGGCATTTGTTTTGCCGATGGCGAGAAGACACCGGACTACCTTCCCATCGATGAAGAGCACCCCACCGTGCCTCAAGATAGCTATGCGATGAGCAAGGTGGTCAACGAGGTGACCGCACGCTCCTTCCAGGCGCGTTCGGGCATCGACATCTACGGCCTGCGCATCAACAACGTTATCGAGCCCCACGAGTACCGTCAGAATTTTCCGGCCTATATGGACGACCCTGCCCTGCGCCGCCGCAACATTTTCGCCTACATCGATGCCCGCGACCTGGGCCAGATGGTCGATTGCTGCCTGAAAACGGACGGCCTGGGCTACCAAGTGTTCAACGTCGCCAACGACGATCTCTCGGTTGGCCTAACCAACGCTGAAGTGATCGAGCGCTTCTACGCTGGCGTACCCATCAAGCGCGACATGGGCGAATTCGAGACGTTCTACAGCAACGAAAAGGCCCGCCGACTGGTCGGCTTCGCACCCCGCCATACGTGGCGGGAAGAGCTAGACCACTAAGCGCTACCCTTTTATCGGCACAAACACCGGCGCGCCCTCCACCTCGACCACCGCGAGCTTTTGGCGGTAGAGGCTTTCTAACGCACTGGGCACCAGCATGGTGTCCCGTGGGCCCCAGCAGGCTTCGCCGCTGGGGTAGAGCAGCAGAATGTGGTCGCACCAGCGGGCGGCTAAATTCAAATCGTGCAGGCACATCATCACCGCGCTGCCCTGGGCGGCCTGCTCGGCCATTAGCGCCATCACCGCGCTTTGGTGGTGTAAATCCAGGTGGTTGGTGGGTTCGTCCGCCAGCCAAATGTTGGGCGCTTGAGTCAGCACCGTCGCCATGGCTACCCGCTGGCGTTCACCGCCGGAAAGCGTGCTGACCAAGCGGTGGCGAAGATGCGCCACATCCAGCGCTTCCAGGGCAGCTTCGGCGCGGGCGTAGTCGTCGGCACCTTCCATCTGCCATAGAGAAAGGTACGGGTGGCGGCCAATCAGCGCGGTCTCTAGCACCGTGGCGGGAAAGCCGTCTAGCCGCTCTTGAAACACCAGCCCTAGCTGCTGCGCCACTTGCCGCCTGCGCAGCTGGTTAAGTGGTGTGTTGCCAATCTGCACCTGCCCGGAACGGGGGACGTTCAACCCCGCCAGCGTATGCAGCAGCGTGGTTTTACCCGCCCCGTTGGGGCCAAGCACGCCCCATACTTGCCCGGGCTCGATGGTGAGGTTCAGCGCCGTGCCTGCGCTGCGCCCGGGCACGTTGATGATCAGGTCTTGAGTCGCCAAGCTGATCATCAGCGGCTCCGGTAGAGCAAAAAGAGGAACGTGGGCACGCCCAGCAGCGCGGTAATCACGCCTACGGGGAGCTGCTCGGGGGCAATCATCGTTCGCGCTAGGGTGTCGGCCAGTACCAGCAGCGTGCCGCCTGCCAGGGCGCAGGCGGGCAGAATCAGCCGCTGGTCATTGCCTAACAGCAGGCGCAGCATATGGGGCACTACCAGCCCCACAAACCCAATGCTGCCTGCGGTGGTGACGGCGGCGGCGGTTAAGAGGCTGGCGGCAATGTAGATGCCCCACTCCAGCGGGCGAACATCTACGCCGAGGGCAGCCGCTTGCTGCGGGCCACGGGCCAACACGTTGAGACTGCGCCCCAGCGGTATCAGTAGCACGCAGGTGGCCATCAACAGCAGCAAAGGCGGCCACGGCGCGCGGGCGTAGGATAAATCACCCATCAGCCAGTAGAGCATGCCCGGCAGCCGCTCGGCGGGGCTTAGCGCGAGCATCAGGGTAATCACCGCGCCCCACCCCGCGGCCACGACCACGCCCGTCAGCAACAGCCGTGAAGGCGTCCAGCCGCCGCTGCCGTGGGCTAGGCCAAAGACTAAAAACGTGGAAAGCAGCGCGCCTAGAAATGCCGAGCCGGACATCAGCACGCCGCCCACGCCTGCCAGCATGGCCGCCAGCGCACCGATGGATGCCCCGCCGGAAAGCCCCAGCACGTAGGGGTCCGCCAGCGGGTTGCGCAGAAGTACCTGCATTAACGCACCGGCCACCGCCAGCAGCCCGCCCACCGCAAAGGCGGAAAGCGCCCGTGGCAGGCGAAGCTCTATCACCATGGTGCGCGCCAGCGCATCGCCCTGGCCCTGCACCACCGCCCAGAGCTGCGCTGCCGAGAGCTGCGCGCTACCTACCGCCAGAGAAAACAGCATGGCGGCCACGGCAATCAGCGCCAGCAGGCCTAGGGGTTGCCACAGGCGCGCCACCATTAAGAGGCCCCGCGCTTTTGGCGAGTGTGTTCGAGCTTTTCACACATAAGCCGCGCGCCTTCCAGCAGGCGAGGCGTGGGCCGCTGAATTAAAGAAGGCGGCACAAAATAGAGGTTATCGCCCGTTACGGCGGCAAGATTGGGGTACTGTTCCCAGTGGGTGAGCCAGTCGCGGTTCTCCTCCCCCATGCCTCCGGCAATAATGGCCTCGGGGTTGGCCGCCAGTACGGCTTCATCATCCAAGCGCGGTACTAAGCGGTGCTGCTCGCCAAACACGTTTTCGCCGCCGCACAGCTGCACCACTTGGCCGATCAGGTGTTCATCACTAACGCCCATCAGCGGCTCGTCCCACACCTGATAAAACGTGGGTACCGGGTCGCGGTCGCTATAGCGGGCGGTGAGTGCTGCCATGCCTTCCCTGAAAGCATTCGCCGCCTGCTGCCCGATCGGTTCGGTACCGGCCAAGCGAGCTAAGCGTTCGATGGTGTGGGCGACGTCTTCCACGCTGCGCGGCTCGATGTAGAACACCGGCATGCCCAGCGCTTCGAGGGTTTCCATCTGCTCGGCGGGGTTACCGGTGACCCAGCCGATGACTAAATCAGGCGCAAGCCCGACCAGGGCTTCCAAATCGATACGGGTATGGCTGCCTACCGAGGCCACGTCTTGGGCTTCCGGCGGGTAGTCGCTGTAACTCACCACGGCCACCACCTGATCCCCAGCGCCCGCAGCGTAGGTGAGTTCCGTCGCACCGGGTGAAAGCGCGGCAATGCGGTTGGCCGAGGCGTGCAGGCACACTTCCCGGCCCCGGTCGTCTACCGCGCAGCGGCTGGGGTTGTCTGCATGAAGGGGGTTGGCAATCCCGCTGCCTAGCCATAGTAAAGCGGCGCCCAAGGCGCCGCCGATTTGCTGCTGTTTATTGGCCAAAGTGAACACTCAAGAATCCTGCCCGGCCTGCGTTGATGTAGTCAGCGCCGTCAAACGAGCGCGTGGTGACGTAGTCTTGGTCTAGCACGTTCTCTAACGTTACCCGAGCGCTCCACAGCGGCGCAAACTGCCAGCCTGCACGCAGATTCACCAAACCATACCCGCTCAGACGATCTTCGTTGGCAGCATCGCGGTAGCGATGGTTTTGCGCCACCCAAGAGCCACCCACGGACCACTCTCCCAGCTCGCGGTCTACGTCTAGGCGCAGGCTTTGCGAGGCGCGGTTTTGCAGGCGTTTGCCGGTCAGGCGGTTTTCAGGGTCGGTGTAGGTCAGCGCGGCGGCCAGCGTCCACTCGTTCACTTCGACGCCGGTGCTCAGCTCCGCACCGCGAATGCGGGTTTCCGGCACGTTGAACTGCAGCCCTTGGCCCGCAATCAGGTTGTCGATATCGGTTTGGTAAAGCGCCGCATCCCAGAACCAGCGGGCATACTGGCCGCGCACACCGACTTCTATCGACTCGGAGGTTTCAGACGCCAAGTCCGGGTTACCAAAGCCTGGGTAGTAAAGCTGGTTGTAAGTCGGCGCATTGAACGCAGTGCCGTAGTTGGCACGCAGCGTGTGGTGGCCATCCAGCTCATAGCCTACACCGATGCTGCCGGTAACTTCTTCGCCGTAAGATTCGTTATCATCAAAGCGCAGGCTGCCTTGTAGCGTGAAGGGAGCGAAGTCCAACAGGGCTTGAGTGAAAACGGCAGCGTTGCTGCGACTGGTTTCATCGTAGGCAGTGGTGCTGTCTACGCGGTCTTCACTGTACTCGGCCCCTGCGACGACTTCGTGGGCACCCACGGTCACGGTATTTTCCCAACGCGCCGTGCGTATCTTGGTATTGAACACGGAATCGCCGTAATCTGCGAAATTATCGCTTTCATCCCGAGCTTCGCTGAGCGTTAACCGACTGCGCCAGTTGTCGGCCAGCGGCAGCTCGCCGTACACGCCTGCGACCTGCTGGACAAAATCGTTTTCTCCACCGTCGTACTCGTTATGCCCACGGGCACGCAGCGCCAACACGCTTGCTTCGGCACCGTTATCGAACGTGTGCGACACGCGCGCCAGCGCGGAGGTGTTGTCGTAGCCTTTGTCGTCGCCATCACGGCGCACTGGCTGACCGTCGGTATTGAAATGGCTGCCAGAAAAACTATAGCGGGTGCCGCCCTCTTTCCCACTGATGCCGGCACTCAGCCGCTGGGTATTGAACGAGCCGCCCCCCGCCGAGATGCTCGGCTGCGGGCCTTCCTCTTCGCCCTGCGGGGTGAACAACTGAATCACGCCGCCTATAGCATCGGCCCCGTACAGGCTGCCCCGAGGGCCACGCACGATTTCCGCGCGCTCGAACATACGCGGTTCGAGGGATTGCCAAGCGGCACCGCCGCTGGTGGCTGAATTCAGGCGAATGCCGTCGATCAGCAATACGTTCTGAGCGCTGCCCGTACCGCGAATGAAGACGCTGCTGTTCTTACCAAAGCTGCCGTTACTGGAAACGTCCACGCCCGGCTGGCCGCGCAGCAGGTCGGTGATACTCACGGGGTCTTGGCGGCGCAGCGTGGCCTCGTCGATCACCGTGACCGAAGAGAGGCTATCGTTGGCGGTGCGCGGGGCCAGCGCGGCCGTCACCACGACAGGATTCAACGTGTCGGAGGCGTTCGTCGCGGTATGAGACGCGGTTTGCGCCTGAACGGCCATGGGCAATGCTGCCAAGGCGAAGGCCGCCAGAGAGGCGGAGGAGTGAAAACGATTGAACATGATGGGTCCCTTGCTCGCTGTGCTCACCCGCACAGCGTGTTTTTAGTGACCGGGCAGGGGCACACAAGGGAAACCCGTGGCTGAGCGCCACGTAACTTCTCCCTGCACATGCCCTCCGCATGCCGGTAATCCGTGGCTTTTCTAAGCCATCACTCTTAGGCCGGTCTCCGGGCTGACGAGCGAAAGGGGCCGCTTCACGTAAGCGTCGTACCTTTCCGAACGACCACCTTCCCATGCATAAGCACAGTGGCGTCTCTAGCCGTTCTTATCTCGATCACCGTTGCGGGGGCAGCGTTGGATTCACGAAAAACGTTCACCAACTTCCCGTTTAACTGATGGCGTTAGTGCCACCAGCACCTGAGAGTGCGCGTAAACTAGCAACTTGTTAGGGGTTGGTCAATTTGCCGCCTCGCCTTTCAGCGCCCGCACCAGGCCGTGGCGCACGTACCACACGTGCTCGGCGTGGGCGGCAGCGTCTTGGGTGAACCAGCCGCTCAAATCACGCAGGCGGCGCTGTTCGCGGGCTACGGGCACCAGACCGCGCCCCAATTCGTTGGCGATGATCACCAGCGTCACATGATCCGCGGCCGCGGCTAACGACAGCCGCTGTAAATCTTCTCTCCACTGGGCGCGCCATTCGTCGCTGCTAAAGTCGGAATCCAGCGCGGCGGTGAGCCACTCGAAGAGGCCATGAAGCACCAGCGGCGTGTTGGGCAACATGACGTGAGAGACTTCGTGAAGGCGCTGACCGGGGGCTAACCGCCACCACACCGCGCCGGGAAAGCGTTGTTTTACAGCGTCGCGCTTACCTGCGCTGGCACCGCCGATGAACAGTTGCATTGCCATTCTCCTTTTCCATCCTCACCTGCTTGAAACGCGAGCTGCCAGCGCCGTCCTTGGGCTTGATGAACGATCCCCTCCCAAAAATCGAGAGTTTCAAAGCGGCGGCGTAGCTCACGAATGACGCCGCCGTGAGTGACCACCAACACTTTTTGATAACCGTGTTGTTGGGTGTGTGTCGCTACATCGTCGAGCCACGCATTCAGCCGTTCACGCAGTTGACCAGAGGACTCCCCGCCCGGAATTTGCAGCTCTCCGGCGCTATCTATCCAGGCGCGATAGTGCGGCAATTCTTTTAATTCATCGTAAACCTTGCCTTCGTACTCGCCAAAGTCGAGCTCCCGCAGGCGTGGCTCCACATACACGGGAATGCCCGGTTTAGCCGCCTGCGACCAAGCCAGGGTTTCCTGGCAGCGGCCTAGGTCGCTGGCATAAATGGCGTCGAAACGTTCGTCGGCCAGGGCCGCGCGCAGCGCTAGAAGCCCCTCCTCCGCGTCGGGAAACAGTAGCGGAATGTCCCGCTGTCCCTGGTAACGGCGCTCTAGATTCCAGGCGGTGATACCGTGACGAACTGCCACCAGCTCCACATTAAGATCAGTAGCCAAAGCTCTCCTCCTTCGATGGTGGCACCGACCATATCCCCGTTGATGCCGTTAAATAAGCGCAGCAGCGCTAAGCGCGCCAGCGTGACCCAACACACCACCCCTAGCAGCCACAGTGGTGCTAACGGCCATGGCATGGCGAGCGGTAGCAGCGGCAAAAGCGCCAAACCAACGTCGCGGCGACCCAACGACTGCTGCCAGCTCCACGCCAGGCCCCGTGAGTGGGCGCATGGGGTCAATATAAGTAGCGCGACTCCCGCCCAGCGCCCCAGCGCGGGCACGATCATCAGCCACCACAGCGGCGCGTGATACTGCAGCAGCGCCCAGAGCAACACGCCCTTCCAGGCCAGCAAAAACAGCAGCGCGAGCATACCGAAGCTGCCGATTTGCGGGTCTTTCATGATCTCCCAGCGCCGTTTAAGAGGCTGGTTGCTGCCCAGCGCATCGGCCAGATCCATCACGCCATCCAGATGCAACCCACCCGTGACGCCGACCCACACGCTGAGCAGTATCAGCGCGCTTATGGGCGTGGGAGTGTGTGCGTATTCCAGCAGTAACGCGGCTAGCGCGAGCAAGCCGCCGATGAGCAGGCCGACGAGCGGATAGGCGCGAATGGCCCAGCGGCGGGTGTCAGGCGTCCAGGGGCAGGCCACCGGAATGGGCAATCGTGTCAAGAACTGCAGGGCCAGCAGCCCACCGTAAAGGACGTTGTTCACGTATTCGCGACCGCCTTCCAATCGACGCCCTGGCCGGCCACCACTTCGACCACCCGCTCCGCCTCGGCGGCCAGCCAGCGATGCAGCATTTGCAGAAATTCGACATAGCGCAGTGTATAGGGGTCGTTGGGTAGCGGCGCTTCGTTCAGATCGTTGGAAACGATGACGAGGGTAATGTCTCGCGCCCGGGCATCCTGAAGGCAGCGTACCAGCAGCGCGAACCCCTCGGTCGTGGAGAGCGGATCGCTCTCATCGGCGTTGGCATTGAACATGACTTGGCTCGCCCAGAGGGTAAGGCAATCCAGTAGGGCGGCATGGCCGTTAGGTACTTGCGCGATGGCTTGGTCGATGGCCAGCGGTGCCTCCAGCGTCACCCATGCAGACGGCGCACCGTCTGCCTCTCGCTCGGCTTGGTGACGTGAGACCCGCTCGGCCATCTCGTCGTCGTATATGTCAGCGGTGGCCACGTAAAAACACGGTTTGCCGTTGGCGGCTTGCAGGACGCACTGTTCAGCGACGTGACTCTTACCGGAGCGTGCGCCCCCACTAACGAACACAATCATGTAACACCTTTAACAATCGATCATTTGCCGAGCCATCGCGCACGGCCAGCCGCAGCCAATCACCGTCGAGCGCTGCAAAGCTGTAGGTATGCCGCGCCAGCATACCGTGATGCAGCAAGCGTTCAAGCAGCAGCACGCTGGAAAGCCCGCGCTGGCACAACGCTGGACCTGGCCGCACCAAATAAAAGCAGCTATGGCTGGGCACCACGGTAAGCCCTGCCTCTGCCAGCGCTTGCCCCATGCGCGGCTGTTCGCGCGCCAGCCACTGCCGCGTGCGCTGGGCAAAGGCCGTATCCGCCAACAGCGGTGCCACCAGCTCGGCAGCGAGGTGATTCACGCTCCAGGGCGGCTGATGGCATGCCAAGGCGGCAACGCGCTCGGCACTCGCCAGCACGTATCCCAGGCGTAGCCCGGGCAGCGTGTAAAATTTGGTCATGGAGCGCAGCAGCACAAGCTGCGGGTAGTAGGCTAGCAGCGGCGTGAGTGGCTCGGCATCGAGGGCGAGATCGATAAACGCTTCATCCACCACTAGCGTTGCCGTGGAGGGCATGCACGAGAGCAAACGCTCAATTTCCGTAGCAGAGATCAGTGTGCCGGTGGGATTATTGGGGCGGCATAGAAAGATCACGTCTGCTTGGAGGACACCCGCGTCGAGCGCTGCCACTTGCAGACCGAAACAAGGTGCCTCAAGGGCAGTTTCCGTTACCACTAGCCGATGCGCTGCGCAGGCCCTGGCATACTCACCAAAGGTGGGTGTTACGATCAGCCCGCGCTGGCCTGCATGAAGGGCAGCGGCCAAAAAAATGGCGTCTGCCCCGCCGTTGGTGAGCAGCACTTGCTCCGGCGCTATGCCCTCATGTTCGGCAATGGCTTGCCGCGCGGCGCGGTAGCTGGGCTCCGGGTAGCGGCTTAACCCGCTAAAACGTTCAACCAACCAATCCGCCACCCAGGGCGGCGGCCCCAGCGGGTTGAGGTTAGCGCTCACATCCTCGACCGGGTGATCGGCAGGCAGCCCAAAGCGCTTCAATAGCGCCGCTGCGTCGCCGCCATGGTTTGGCCAGGTAGTGGAAGTCATCTCAGCCCCCAGAGAGTCAACGCGGCTAAGGTAAAGAACAGCAGCCACCCGCCGTGCATCAGCTGCAGCGTCATGGAAATATGCGCCACGTTGAGCGGCATTTGCCCGCTCCCCAAGGTCGCCCGATGAGAGGCCACTCCCTGATACACATTAGTGCCGCCTAGCTGCACGCCCAGCAGATTCGCTACCATCGCTTCCGGCCATCCGGCGTTGGGGCTGGGGTGGCGCGGCGCTTCCCGGCAGGTGGCGGCCAGCGCGCCTCGCCAGCGTGATACGGTGACGCCTCGCCCTATCAAGCCGCTGCCCGCTAGCCATAAACAGAGCGCCGTCAGCCGAGCGGGCAGCCAGTTGGCGATATCGTCGAGCTTGGCGGACGCGTAGCCGAAATCCGCGTAGCGCTCGTTGCGATAGCCCACCATGGAATCGAGCGTGTTGATCGCTTTGTACGCTAGCGCCAGGGGCGCGCCGCCGATAACGGCAAACAGCAGCGGCGAGGTAATGCCATCCACGGTGTTCTCGGCAACGGTCTCTACCGCACCTCGTGTGATCTCGGGTTCATCCAGTGAGTCGGTATCGCGACCTACGACCATCGACAGCGCAAGACGAGCGGCGGCCAGATCCCCTTGGGCTAGGGGTTGGGCGATGGCTTTCCCGGCCTCGGCAAGTCCTTTGATCGCCAGCGTGGTGGCCAGTAGCCAAAGCTCGGCGGCGAGGCCTAGCCAAGGGTGAAGCTGGGTCAGCAGGGTCACTACCAGCCACGCGGCGGTGAACGTGCCCAGTACGATCACCGCCGTCAGTAAAAAGCCCATTGCGCGGCGGTACTGGGCGCTGCCGTGGTTCCAGCGCCGCTCCAGGGCGCTGATGCCCCGACCGATGATCACTACCGGATGCGGCAGCGCGCGGGGGTCGCCCACGATGAGATCGAGCACGATGGCCAGTGCGACAAGCGTCACCGAGGCGGGCAGCAGGCTCATACTCCGCCGCTGCTCACGCCCGCCTTCGTAAAGGTAGCCATGTCGCTGAGCATTGAGGCGGCGGCCTGTACCAGCGGGAACGCCAGTACGGCGCCGCTGCCCTCCCCCAGACGCATACCCAGTGCCAGAAGCGGCTCGGCTTCTAGTGCCGCAAGCGCGGTGGCATGGCCAGATTCTTCGGAGCGATGACCAAAGATGAGATAATCGCGCACCGCCGGAGATATGCGACACGCCGTCAGCGCGGCAACGGTGGCGATGAAGCCATCGACGATGGCGGGTAGTCGATGGGTGGCAGCGGCCAAATAGGCCCCCGTCATGGCGGCAATCTCCAGCCCGCCGAGTTTGCTGAGTACGTCTAAAGGATCGTCGGCGTTGGCTTGGCGGGCGTGTAGCGCCTGCTCGATCACCGCCGCCTTGTGCGCTTGCTGGGCGCTGCTTATCCCGGTCCCCGCGCCGACCACCGACGCCACCGGCACCTGGATGAGCGCCGCCAGCATGGCGCTGCTGGCGGTGGTGTTGGCAATGCCCATTTCACCGACGATGATGCTCCTCGCGCCCTGACCCGCCAAACGCTCTACCGTGTCGGCACCCACACCGATGGCGCACAGCGCTTCCTCTCGGCTCATGGCGTCTTCCCGCACCATGTTCGCCGTACCGGCGCGCACCTTGGCACCGACCACGCTCGGCAGTGACAGCGGTGACGCCACCCCTACATCGACCACGTCGACCTGAGCGCCCATCTGACGAGCGAAGACATTGATGGCTGCTCCCCCCTGGGCGAAATTCGCCACCATCTGAGCGGTCACTTCCTGGGGAAACGCCGACACCCCCTCGTCGGCCACGCCGTGGTCGGCAGCAAACACGGCCACGCCCGGCGGAGAGACGCGCGGTTTGCGCTGGCCGGTGATGGCACTCAACTGAATGGCGAGCGTTTCGAGCCGGCCTAGACTGCCGGGGGGTTTGGTCAGCGTATCGAGATATGCCCGGGTGCGCTCACCCTCGGCGCTATCTACCGCGCGAATGCGCGCCAGGAGTGACTGAAGTCGCTGTTCGGCGGTCGGCTCGTTGTCCATCACAATTCTCCACAGGCTGGTGGCGCAGGATAGTAGCAAAACCAGGGCTGCTATACTTGCGCATTAACCATGAAACAGGCGCTTGCACGCCGTTTTTTTCTATCATTCATCAAAGCATCATGCGCGACGGCGATAGTTGTTAACCATTAGGGTAATAAAACTACAACTTAAGCTATAAATAGCGATTTTATTGCCGTAAAGTCTCTTATATCGACGCCATAAGATGTAAAATAACTACAAACTTGACTCACCGTCTCGACACATGCAGAGGTCCCTATGCCTGGTTCAACACCCGCTACACTCAATCCTACGGTTGCCGAGGTTACCCAACGCATTCGTGAGCGCTCTGCCGAGCGACGCGCCCTGTATGAGCGCCGCATGGCAGACCAGCACAAACGCGGCGTGCATCGCGCCGAACTCTCTTGCGGCAACCTCGCCCACGGTTTTGCTGCCTGTAGCGCGCAAGAAAAAGACTCCCTGAAGCTGATGAACAGTGCCAACCTGGGGATCATTTCTGCCTACAACGATATGCTCTCGGCCCACCAGCCGTTCGAAACCTTCCCAGAAACCATCAAAGCGGCCGCCCGCGCCATGGGCTCTACCGCCCAGTTTGCCGGTGGCGTGCCCGCCATGTGCGATGGCGTGACCCAAGGCCAGCCGGGCATGGAACTCTCGCTGTTCTCCCGCGATGTGATTGCCATGGCCACCGCCGTGGGCCTATCGCACAACATGTTCGATGCCGCGCTTTACCTTGGCGTGTGCGATAAAATCGTCCCTGGCCTGTTCATCGGCGCGGCGCGCTTTGGTCACCTGCCCGCCATGTTCGTACCCGCAGGCCCGATGCCCAGCGGCCTGCCGAACAAAGAGAAAGCGCGCATTCGCCAGCTCTACGCCGAAGGCAAAGTGGGGCGCGAGGAGCTGCTGCAGGCGGAGTCCGACTCTTACCACAGCCCCGGCACCTGCACCTTCTACGGCACCGCTAACTCCAATCAGCTAATGATGGAAGTGATGGGCCTGCACCTGCCGGGCACCTCGTTCGTCAATCCTGGCACCGAGATGCGCGAAGCGCTGACCCGCTACGCCACTGAACAGGCCATTCGTAACACCGAACCCGGCGGCGAGTACCGTCCGTTCTATAAGCAGATCGACGAGCGCGCCATCGTCAACGCCGTGGTCGGTCTGCTGGCCTCCGGCGGTTCCACCAACCACACCATGCACCTGATTGCCATGGCGGCAGCGGCGGGCATTACGCTGAACTGGGATGACTTCACCGACCTGTCAGCGGTCACCCCCAGCCTGATGAAGGTGTACCCCAACGGCCAGGCAGACATCAACCACTTCCCGGCAGCGGGCGGCATGAGCTACCTGTTCCGCGAACTGCTAGGCGCGGGCCTGCTCCATGGCGATATTCCCACCGTGTTTGGCACCGACCTGACCGCTTACACCCAAGAGCCCTTCCTGGAAGATGGCAAAGTGGTATGGCGCGAAGGCCCGGAAAAGAGCCTGGACGAAGAAGTGCTGCGCCCGGTCGCTACACCCTTCGCCCCCACCGGCGGCCTGACCGTGATGAAAGGCAACCTGGGCCGTGGCGTCATCAAGGTTTCGGCGGTAGCCGAAGAGCACCGCGTGGTAGAAGCGCCGGTGAAGATCTTCGAAGATCAGAACGAAATGAAAGCGGCCTTCGAGTCTGGCGACCTAGACCGCGACGTGATTGTGGTGGTTCGCTTCCAAGGCCCCAAAGCCAACGGCATGCCCGAGCTGCACAAACTGACGCCGTTCCTGGGCGTGCTTCAGGACCGTGGCTTCAAGGTTGCACTCGTCACCGATGGCCGCATGTCTGGCGCATCGGGCAAAGTGCCCGCCTCCATCCACATGAGCCCGGAAGCGCTGGACGGCGGCCCGCTGGCCAAGCTGCGCGATGGTGACGTGGTACGCCTGGATGCCAACGCCGGCACGTTGGAAGCCAAAGTAGACGCCGCCACCTGGGCCGAGCGCGAACTCGTCGTTGCCAATCTAGACCACTACCATGTGGGCCTGGGCCGCGAGCTGTTCTCTGGCTTCCGCCACCTCGCCATGCGCGGCGAAGAGGGTGCAGGTTCCCTGGGCGGCTTCGAAGCCGACGATCTCGCTCGTCAAGAAGGTCAGATTTTTCAAGAGGACGCCTGATGCGACCGGCATTAATCGGGGACATTGGCGGCACGAATGCTCGCCTGGCGTTGGTCACGCCGGGCGAGGTCACGCCCCACGACATTCTTAACCTACCCTGCGCCGATTACCCCGGCGTGATCGAAGCGATTCAGGACTATCTCGCACGGGTGGGCGCAACCGGCGACAACGCGCCCAAAGAAGCTTGCTTGGCGTTCGCCTGCCCGGTGCACGCCGAGCGGGTAAAGATGACCAACAACCATTGGGACTTTATGAAAAGCGACGTTCAGCAGGCGCTGAATCTGTCGCTGTTTAAAGTCATCAATGACTTCACCGCCCAAGCACTGGGCGTTCCTCATGTGGGGGAAGATAATCTGGTGGAAGTGCAGCCTGGGGAAGCCCAGTCTCACTCGACCCGCTTGGTCATCGGCCCCGGTACGGGGCTAGGCGTGGCTGGTGTGTTCCCCGGCCAGCACGCCTGGATTCCACTGCCGACTGAGGGCGGCCACGTTACCTTTGCGCCCACCGACACCACCGAACGCGCGCTGCTGGACGTGTTCTTACAGCGCCACCAGCGGGTAAGCGTCGAGCGCATTCTGTGCGGCCAGGGGCTGCTAGAGCTATATCAAGCCCACTGCACCCTGGAAGGCCAAACGCCGCGCTGCGAGACCCCCGCCGAGGTGACTCAAGCGGCCAACCAGGGCGATGCCCTGGCAACGGCTACCCTGCTGCGCTTTTTGAAAATTCTCGGCGACGTGTGCGGCGATGCCACCCTAACCATGGGCGCCCGCGGCGGCGTGTATCTCTGCGGCGGCATTCTGCCCCGCCTGTTGGACTGGCTGCCCAAGTGCGAGCTTCGCGCAAGCTTTGTTAATAAAGGGCGCATGGGCGCGTACAACGCCGATATTCCTGTGTGGATCGTGACGCACCCATGGACCGGCCTGCTGGGTGCCGCCGAAGCGCTGCATAACGAAGAAGTCTTTTAATTGATGGGAAACGCCATGGCTGCTGTTACGTTCGACGTGCCGTTTGTACTCGGCATGATGCGCCTGCATGAAGCGCAAGAGATGCACCAAGCGAGCCATTTGGCCGATTGGATCGAAGCTCGCTTAGAACAGGGTTTGCACTGGTTCGACCATGCCGACATTTATGGCAACGGAGCGTGCGAAACGCTGTTTGGCCAAGCGCTGCGCGCCCGCCCGGCACTGGCTAAGCGGCTGAATGTCGTCACCAAAGCCAGCATCGCCAACGACAACCCGGCACCGGATTCCGGCAAGATCAAGCACTACAATGCCAGCCCAGACTACCTAAGCCGCGCCATTGACGATGCGCTGGGCCGCCTGAGCGTTGAACGTCTGGATCACTTTCTGATTCACCGCCCAGACCTATTGATGGATGCTGCAGCGACAGGTCGCGCGCTGGATGACGCCATCGAGGCGGGCAAAATTGGCGCGGCGGGCATTTCCAACCACCTGCCCAGCCAGTGGCGCAGGCTGCAACGCCATATGCACCACCCGCTTCAGGCCAACCAGATCGAACTCTCCATTGCCCATAGCGCGCCGCTGTTTGACGGCAGCTTTGATGACCTGGGTGCCGATGACCATGCGCCCATGGCGTGGTCTCCGCTGGCGGGCGGCCAACTGATGCAGGGTGAAGTGAGCCGCGTCTTGAACCGTTTAGCAGGCGAGCTGAACAGCACGCCCGGCGCATTAGCGCTGGCATGGCTGCGCACCCTACCCGGCCGCCCGGCACCGGTGGTAGGCAGCGTGAAACCGGAGCGTATTGCCGATATGCTGAACGGCCCGGAAACGCTGCCCAGAGAAGCCTGGTATGAACTGTTGGAGGCCGCCCGCGGCCACTGCGTCGCTTAGGCTCGCCACCCACTCAACATGAATGCTAATAATGACAAGGAACGACCTATGACGCCGGTGATTGCTTTCGGTGAAGCCTTGATTGATATGCTCTCTAGCCGATTGGGCGATAATACAGGGCCGGAAACCTTTACCCCCTACGCTGGCGGCGCGCCCGCCAACGTGGCGGTGGCCTGCGCGCGGCTGAACGTGCCCAGCCAGTTTTTGGGGATGGTGGGTGATGATACCTTTGGGCACTTTCTAATTCGTGAGCTGAAAAGCCACGGTGTAGATACCCAGGGCGTGGTGCTCACCAAAGAGGCCCGCACGGCGCTGGCGTTTGTCTCTCGCGACAGCAGCGGCGAGCGCACCTTCGACTTCTACCGCCCACCGGCGGCGGACCTGCTCTACCGCCTGGAGCATCTGCCCCACGGCGTGTTCGAACAGCCCGCCATTGTGCACCTGTGTAGCAATAGCCTGACCGACCCCGAGATTGCCGAGACCACTCTCGCTATTGCCGCCATGGCCAAGCGTGCGGGCTGCCTTGTGAGCGTGGATGCCAACCTGCGCCACAACCTATGGGCAGAGGGCGCTGCGGATACTTGGCTGGTCACCGAGCTGATCGACAGTGCCGAACTGGTGAAAGTATCTCTCGAAGAGCTGGACTACCTGCGCGGCGACCACCCCAAAGAGGCGTGGCTCGCCGAGCGCATGGCCGCAGGGGTCAAAGTGGTGGTCGTCACCGATGGCCCCAACGATGTCGTGCTCAAAGGCATCGGCATTGACCAAACCGTGAACCCGCCCAGCGTCACGGCGGTGGACACCACCGCCGGTGGCGATGCCTTCATTGGCGGATTGCTCGCGGAGCTCTCCCGCTACGGCATCAGCGAGAGCTGGCATCAGGACAGCGCGTTTCTCACCCGCGCGGTGGACATTGCCTGCCGCTGCGGCGCCCACGCGGTCACCCGCCCCGGCGCTTATGTGGCACTGCCCACCCACGCCGATATCGAAGCCCTGCGCAGTTCGGCAGGTTAACTCTCAGTGTCGTCGAGGTCGCTACTCGACGACGCTTTGAGTGGCCCCTTCCGCCACATCTACCCGCCCGCTGACGACTTCCAACGTAACCGGTTGACGGCGATGATCGACAAAGCTCACCTGGGTGATGCAGCGCTGCTCAGTGGCTCCTTCCACCAGCATTTCCAGCGTGCCGTGGTCACACCACCACCTCACCATCACCGTTAACCCATCGACGCTGCCCGCAGAGTGGTCACAGGCAAAGTGCTCATCAAAGGCGGCCTGACCGTTACTCCCTTGACGCTCATAGTGTAGCGACGTTGTTGATTCATCTGCGGTCAGCCACAGTCGCTGCTGATAGCCCTGCTGTAGTGATAGCGCCAGCTTCGTACCTGCCGTGAGCACCAGCGTCAGTTGACCATGAATGGCCTCCCCATCGGGCAACGCAATGCAGTGCTCCCCTGCCGTTTGCAGCGAGCGAGGCGATAGGCGGCGAGGGGCGCTGAGCGCTTGAGCTGCTTCGCGAGCAAAATGCTGATGTAACCGCACCCCACGAGAAGTCGCACGCAGCGTCAGCTCTCGCGGCAGGCTCATGGTGCCTCGCCAGCCCGTTTCGGGGGCATGGTTGGCGTACTGCCAGTTGTTCAACCACGCCAGCGCAAGCTGCCGCCCGGGGGTATTCGACCAGCTCTGCACCGCGTAAAAATCCCGCCCTTCGTCCATCATCAGCACGGCGTCAGAAGCGTTATCATTGGTGAAGCGCTGGCCGTCAAACTCGCCGATAAAGTACTGGGTAAACGAGCCAAACGGGTTATCCGGCGTGGCGCCAATGCCCACTACCAGCACCCAGCGCGTGGCGGGCTCATCCGGCCCAGCGCCGTACACCGGCAGCTCAAACAGTTCCGGACACTCCCAGGGGTGCTGGGTATGCGCGCCCTCGCCTCCGCCAAAGGCACTGGCAAACTGCCACTCCAGCAGGTTATGGGAGGTATAGAAGTGAATCTCCTGCCCACAAGCCAGCGCCATTACCCAGCGCTGGCTAGGGCCATGCCAAACCACTTTAGGGTCGCGGAAATCTTTAAATCCTGGCGGCGGCAGAATGGGGTTACCCTCATAGCGCTGCCAGGTGCGGCCCTTGTCGCGGCTATACGCCAAGCACTGGGACTGCTGGTAATCCTCCGGGTCATCAGAGAGCACCCGGTGGCAGGTGTAAAACGCCAGGAGCCCCGGCTGGCCGTCAAACAGCCCCGTGACATCGTGCTCATCCACCACGGCGCTACCCGAAAAGCAGGCACCCTCTTCGTTGGGTGCCAGCGCAATGGGTAAATGCTGCCAGTGGCACAGGTCACGGCTGACCGCATGCCCCCAGTGCATTGGCCCCCAAACGGTGCTGAACGGGTGGAACTGATAAAACAGATGGTACTCGCTCTCGAGAAACACCAGCCCATTGGGGTCGTTCATCCACCCCATCGGCGGCGCAAAATGCAACGCCGGGCGCTGGGGTTCAAAATCCGCTAACGTCATGCTTAAACCCTAACTTAATCGTTTAAGTTAGCGTATCACGGAGCTTGCTTTAAAGCCTTCATCCAAAAGCCGCACAGGCGACTATTGGCTGACTTGTTAAAATGTCAGACATTTAATAGACTTTTTTCAAACTATTTCAAAGACTATTTCAAAGAGAGTTATCCATGTCGCTGAATGCTTTACCGCCTCACTCCGGCGGAGCCATCAATTTAGCGCGCCTGCTAGCCAGAGCGCTGCTGGCGGGAACATGGCAGCCAGGTGAGCTGTTCCCCAAAGAGATGGACATCAGCAACCACTTTGGCGTCAGCCGTAATCAAGTCCGCAACGCCCTAGCCAGTTTGACGGCTGCCGGGCTTATAGAGCGTACGGCAGGCAGAGGAACGCAAATTCGACAAATGAGCGATTGGCACTTGCTCGACCCGCTAATGAGCGAATGGATGACGGGGCTCACCAACCTAGATCCCGAGCTGATCCGCGCCATTTACGCCTTTCGTTTTTCGGCAGAACCGGTCGTAGCCAGTTTGGCGGCACAAGCCGCCAGTGAAGAAGACCTTGATCGTTTGCGAGCCGCTTTTGAAGGCATGAAGCGAACGGCAACGGACCCGGCGGACCGCCATCAGCACGCGGAATACGACGTGATGTTCCACGATGCCACCTACAGCGCTACCCACAATCTTGTATGGCGGCAAATGGGGCACCTGTTACGCCCCTCGATCATGGCGTTGGTGCACGGCTCCCAACACCAAACCAGCACGCTTGATGACAGCTTAGCGAGGCACCAGGCCGTTTTAGACGGCATCGTTCATCGCGACCCGGAAGCCGCGGCGGCGGCGGCCAAAGAAGTCCTGCGCCGTACGGCAATCGATTTAGGCATCGTCAACGAACCTTCCTTCACTCATTAATCACTTATCTGCTAGCAAAGGTAGAAGATCGATGAAAATTACCCGTTTAAAAACCTGGCAAGTGCCGCCCCGCTGGCTTTTCCTCAAAATCGAAACCGATGAAGGGTGCTACGGCTGGGGCGAGCCGGTCATTGAAGGGCGTGCCGCCACGGTAGAAGCCGCCGTGCACGAGCTGGCCGACTACTTGATTGGTCAAGACCCTCACCGGATCGAGCACCTATGGAACACCATGTATCGCGCGGGATTCTACCGCGGCGGCCCGATTCTAATGAGCGCCATAGCAGGGATCGACCAAGCGCTATGGGATTTAAAAGGTCGCGATCTGGGCGTGCCCGTCCATCAACTCTTGGGCGGTGCCGTGCGCGATAAGATGCGGATGTACGCCTGGACCGGGGGCGACCGCCCAAGCGATGTGGGCGCGGGTGCTAAAGCCCTGGTAGAGAAAGGATTCACCGCTTTCAAAATGAACGGCACGCCCGAGCTGCAAATCGTCGACTCCCATCGCAAAGTGGATGAAGCGGTCGCCCGAGTAGCAGAAGCGCGGGACTCGGTAGGGCCCGACGTGGGAATCGGCATCGACTTTCATGGCCGCGTACATCGGCCAATGGCGAAAGCGCTACTACGCGAACTGGAGCCGTTTCACCCCATGTTTGTCGAAGAGCCCGTGGCTCCCGAACACCTTCCCTGCTTAAAAGATATCGCCGGAGGCCTTGGCTACCCGCTAGCCACCGGCGAGCGCTTGCACACCCGCTTTCAGTTCCGCGACCTGCTGGCAGACGGCATGATCGATATCGTGCAACCGGACATTTCCCACTGCGGCGGTATTAGCGAAGGGCTAAAAATTGCGGCGCTCGCCTCTTCCTACGACGTTGCCCTAGCCCCCCACTGCCCGCTGGGCCCTCTTACCTTAGCCGCCTCTCTGCAGTTGGATGCGGTGAGCCATAACGCCTTTATCCAGGAACAAAGCATGGGGATCCACTACAACCAGGGCAACGATGTACTGGACTACCTAGTGGATAAAACGGCGTTAGCCATTGAAGACGGCTTTTGTGCCATTCCCCAAGGCCCCGGGTTAGGCGTGGAAATCGATGAAGCCTTTGTTGAAGAGCGGGCCAAAACCGGACACCGCTGGCGCAACCCCGTGTGGACCCATGAAGACGGCTCAATCGCCGAGTGGTAACCCTTCGCTAGCAAATGGAGAGCAGCATGAGCGACCCGTTGAACACTTTGTTATTTAAAGACTTAGCTGGCAAAAGCGTGTTTATTACCGGCGGCGGTAGCGGTATCGGTGCCGCACTGACCGAGGGCTTCCTAGCCCAAGGGGCAAAGGTAGCGTTTGTGGGGCTGACGGACGCCAGTGAATTTTGCACTGCCATGGAAGCAACCTACGGCGTTCGCCCGCTATTCATCAAGTGCGACATTCGTGATGTCGAGGCGCTTAACAGTGCCATCGAGCAAGCCCGCCAAGCGCATGGCCCCATCAGCGTCTTGGTCAACAATGCCGCGCGGGACACCCGTCACCGGCTTGATGAGTGGAGCGTGGCGCAGTGGGACGAATCCATTGCTACCAATCTGCGCCCGCACTTTTTCACCGCCCAGGCGGTGGCGCCGGATATGCGCGCGCTAGGCGGCGGTGCCATTATCAACCTCTCCTCTAACAGCTATTTGCTCGGGTTGAGCGGCTACCCCACCTACGTGACTGCCAAAGCGGGCATCATGGGGCTCACCAAAGCGCTTGCCCGAGAGCTTGGCCCCGACAGCATCCGGGTTAACTGCCTGATTCCAGGTTGGGTGATGACCGAGCGCCAGAAAGAACTCTGGGTAAACGATGCCGACCTTCATGAGTGCCTGGATCAACAGTGTTTGAAAGAGGCGATTCCCGTCTATGACATGATCGGGCCCTGCCTGTTTTTGGCCTCTAACGCATCGCGCATGATGACCGGGCAAGAGCTCATCGTGGACGGAGGGCGCGTATGAGCAGCGCCCTCGATCAACGCCTAGCCTGGGTTGCCGCAGATTGGGGGTCCAGCAATCTTCGCGTCTGGGGGCTGGACCAGCACGATCAAGTCATTGCTCAGGCCAGTAGCGATAAGGGAATGCTCGCGTTAACGCCAACTCAGTATGAGGCTGAATTACTGCGCCTGATCACCGACTGGCTGCCCGCGAACCGCCAGGTGGATGTGGTGGTGTGCGGTATGGCGGGGGCGCGCCAAGGCTGGCTGGAAGCCGCCTACCTAGCAGTGCCCACGCCCCTTCATCAGTTGGGCATGGGAGCGGTGACGCCTCGACTGGATAGCCAGCAACTGCGCGTTTATTTACTCCCCGGCTTGAGCCAAACCCGCGCCAACGCTACCCATTTCGATGTCATGCGCGGCGAAGAGACCCAACTGGCAGGCTTGCTGGCTGATCACCCCCACTTTTCAGGCCTCGCCTGCCTGCCCGGCACCCACTCCAAATGGGCACACCTGGAAGCGGGAATCGTGAGCGGTTTTAGTACCTACCTAACAGGGGAGCTTTACCAGTTGCTGGCGCGTCAATCGGTGTTACGGCACTCCATCGGCAGCGATGACCTGGATGATGAGATGGGTCGTGACGCCTTCGTGGCAGCGGTGCGTGAGAGCTATGAGGCACCAGACGCCTTTAGCAGCCGCCTGTTTGGCCTACGCGCACAGGACTTGCTGGACCCCAAACTGCCCAGCGATGCCCCACGACACAATCTCCTAGCGGCGAGGCTTTCGGGCTTGGTGATTGGATTAGAACTATCCGGTGCATCCCGCCAGTATGCGTCAGATGCCCCCATTACGCTGATTGGCAATCACGCCCTTTGCCAGCGCTACACGTTGGCATTAGACACCATCGGCCGCCCTACTCAGCATCTGGACGGCAGCACCGCCGTACTGGCAGGCCTAAGCCTCGCCCACCATGCGCTTAAGGAAACGGCTTAACGCCGCCCTTGCTTGCCGAACCGACACATGGAGAAATCGCCTATGTCACTGCCCTTAATCGGTATTCTGCGTGGGGTCACCCCCACCGACGTTGTTGAGATTGCAGACGCGGTGCTTGCCGCCGGTATTACTCAGATTGAAGTGCCGTTGAACTCCCCCGAACCGTTAGACAGCATCCGTTTACTGGTGGATGCCTTTGGCGAACGCGCCGTAATTGGTGCCGGAACGGTCTTAACCACCGCTCAAGTGCGGGATGTTCACGCCGCTGGAGGCCGTTTGATCGTATCGCCCAACTGCCGTCCGGCTGTCATCGAAGAAACCCATCGGCTTGGCATGGCCAGTTGGCCGGGCATCGTCACCCCTTCTGAAGCGTTCGATGCGCTGGACGCCGGCGCTACAGGGTTAAAACTATTTCCAGCAGTCCAGGTGGGTCTAGAAGGCATGAAAGCAGTCCGCGCGGTACTGCCCAAAGGGACGCTGCTATACGCCGTGGGCGGCGTAGGGGTAGATAACTTTGCCGAGTGGCGCACTGCTGGCGTGGACGGAGCGGGCCTTGGCAGCGCGCTGTATAAACCCGGCCAAAGCGCCGCTCAAGTGGGACAACAGGCACAGGCGCTGGTCGACGCCTGGCAGGCAGCGAGGCAGTGATGAGTCCAAACGAGCATACCCCAACCTGGCAAGCGGAGCTGGCCCTTGATTGCCGTTGCACGCTAGGTGAAGGCCCACAGTGGGACGCAGCGAACGAGCGGCTCTATTGGTGCGACATTCTTGAGCAGCAGCTGCACTGGCTAGCCCCTGCCAGCGGGAAGAGCGGCCAGTATGCGCTCGATCACAAAATCTCGTTGGCTACTCCGCTCAACACCGGCGGCCTGCTGCTGGTGGGCGAAGACCGCTTGAGCCACTTCGACCCGCACGGTGGAACCCTCACGCGGTGGGGAGATTTCGAGACCGACAATCCGGTTACTCGCAGCAATGACGCCCGCGTGGACCGCCACGGCAGTCTGTGGCTTTCCAGCATGGGTAAGGCTGCCGAACCGGGGGCCGGGGCACTGTATCGCTTGCATCGCGGCGAACTCACACGCTTACGCACCGGGCTCACCATCCCCAATGCCCTCTGCTTCTCGGCAGACGGCCACTTTGCATGGTTTACCGATACGGCCACAAGCGTCGTGATGCGCTGGAGGCTAGACAGTGAAGGCTGGCCCCAGGGCAACCCAGAGCCTTGGGCAGACTTCTCCTCTACCTTGGGCAATCCCGATGGCGCAGTCGTCGATAGCGAAGGCTACCTGTGGCTAGCGCTGTGGGGAGCTGGGCAGGTCGTGCGCTTAAACCCTGATGGCGACATCATTGGTCGCGTTGAGCTGCCTGTGAGCCAACCCTCGTGCCCTGCCTTTGCTGGCTCGGGACTGACGACGCTCTATATCACCACCGCGCAAGAAGGATTTAGTGCTGAGCAGTTGGCCAAAGAGCCCACCGCTGGCTCGCTTTACGTGGTAGACACCGGTATTGCGGGTCTTGCAGAGCTGCCTCTACGCCTGACTTAACAAGCCAACAGCCTAAAACAGAAGGCCCCGCTAACCTAAGCGGGGCCTGTTCGCTTTAGCGTTCAGCGTTGCCAATGTCAGATTTTAACCGGCAAAGCTGATATACATCACAATGACCAGCACCACCAACACAACCCCGGCAGGCACGGCGCCTTTCCAAGGCGTTAGATCCACATCGCCGCTATGCTCCTGAATCCAGTCGGTCTCGCGGGGGCGCAGTTTGCCGATAATCAGCATCACAGCCACCAGCAGCACAAACACCAGCGCCACGAAGTGGAACTCGTGCATTACCTGCGGCAGCAGCGTGAACGGCGGCACGAAATAGCCTGCCGCAATCAGCAAGCAGCCACCGACCAACGCTATCTTGGCCGCCATGGGCGGTACTCGCTTGGTTAACAGCCCCACCAGTACGACCGCCAGAATGGGGATGAAGTAGATTGCGTTCATCTTCTGCAGATAGCCGAACAGGCTCTCCTGACCCGCCAGCAGCGGCGCGATAATCATGGTAGTGACGGCCATGATCCAGCCAAACACCTTACCGGACTTCACCACCTGCGCTTCACTCGCGTCTTTATTTAATACGCCCTTATAAATCCCCAGACTGAAAATCGTCGTGGTACTGTTCAGTGCCGAGTTAAACGACGACAGAATGGCACCCACCATTACGGCGGCAAAGAAGCCGGTCAGGTAAGGAGGCAATACGTTAAATACCAGATGACCATACGCTTCGTCAGCACGTACGCCCTGATCGGCATACAAGTGATAAGCGATGATACCCGGCAGCACTAGATACAGCGGCCCCAGCAGTTTGAAGAGACCGGTCAGCAGTACGCCTTTCTGCCCTTCGGCTAGGTTCTTGGCGGCAAAGGTTCGCTGGATGATCTGCTGGTTGGTGCTCCAGTAGAAGAGGTTGATCAGGAAGACGCCGGTAAACAGGGTGAAGAACGGCACCTGCTGTTCAGGGCCACCAATCGAATTCAGCTTATCTGGGTCACTCTCTTTGAGAATATTCCAACCTTCCATCACGCCGCTGCCGTCACTGACCGCCTGCAGGCCGAAATAGACGATGACGAAACCGCCAATCAATAGCCCCACGCCATTCAGCGTGTCGGATACGGCGACCGTGCGCAGCCCGCCAAACAGGGCATAGATGGCCCCAATAATGCCAACAATCCATACCGTCAGCCAAAGCAGCGTGTTGGTCGACTCGATGCCTGTTAGCCCTTGAAGGTCGAGCATTCCCTGCAGGCCGATGGCGCCTGAATAGAGAATGATGGGTAGCAGAATCACCGCGTACGCAATTAGAAAAATGATATTGGTGATTAGCTGCGTCGTTTTATCGAAACGAATTTCGAGTAGCTGAGGCAGCGTCGCAATACCACTTTTCAAAAAGCGCGGAAGGAAAAATAACGCCAGGGCGACCAGAGCAATCACCGCCACGACTTCCCAGGCCATGACGCTTAACCCATCGGCAAACGCCGCACCGTTAAGCCCCACCATCTGCTCCGTAGAAAGGTTGGTCATTAACAGTGAACCCGCGATGAGCGGAAAGGTGAGCGTCCGCCCTGCTAGGAAATAGCCGCTAGTGCTGGAGTGGTCGTCGCGCCGAGTGATGCGCCACGTAATGAAGGCGACAAGCCCTGTGAAAAACAGGAACGACGCCAGGGTCAACATATGCATGCTCGCTTTCCTCTTTGTAGAAAGAACGCGTCATTTTCGAGACGCGCGCGAAATGTCTGACATATCGAAACCTCATCTTAGTTGACGCGAATATATCGACGTTATTCGTCTTTAGTTGTACTAAAGGAACACAAAAAAGCCCGAGCATGGCGACATGCTCGGGCAAACGTCTTGCTCACACGACCCGACATCAGTGAGGCAAGTAACGAGAGTGCTCGGTAAGGTGTTACCTATTAGTGATGGAAACGCTCCGCCGCTTGGCGGGCGAGTTCGCGGATGCCGTCCCAATCTTCGGCATCGACCATTGCTTTCGGCGTCAGCCAAGAGCCGCCTACACACATCACGTTGGGTAGTGACAGGTAAGATTCGGCGTTATCAACGGTGATACCACCTGTGGGGCAGAAACGCGCTTCGGGGATCGGTGCGCCGAACGCTTTGATCGCTTTGGCACCGCCGCTGGATTCCGCGGGGAAGAACTTGAAACGGCGGTAGCCGTACTGCCAGCCGGTCATCAGCTCAGAAATGGTAGACACGCCCGGCAGCATCGGTACGGGGCTCTCTACGCCATAGCGGTAAAGCGCTTCGGTGGCACCCGGCGTAACGACGAAATCAGCCCCGACCTGCTCGGCTTGGCGGTACTGGGCAGGCGTGAGTACGGTGCCGACCCCAATGCTGGCGCCCGGTAGCGCCTCTTTCATGCGCTTGATGGCTTCCAGGGCACAGTCGGTACGCAGGGTAATTTCCAGCACGGTGAGGCCACCCTCAACCAAGGCGCGACCCAGCGGTACGGCGTCTTCCAGGCGCTCGATGGTGATCACCGGGATCACTTCGGCTTTCAGGCAAATGCTGTCCAGCTCGGCGGTGCGCGTTGAGGGTAGCTGTTTATCGATGGTCATGAGTGAGTCTCCAAGCAAATTGTTATTGGCGAAAGTGTAGCGTTAGGGCGCCCAGTAGATCGCCAGCGGGCAAGATAAGAACGCGCGGATGGGTAATGTACGAACATCGTCACCACTCATGGCGTTCGCCAATACGGCACGCTTATCGTCGCCGGTAATATGCAGAATGTGGCGCTTCGCCTGATGCAGGCGGTCCGCCGAGAAGGTAATGCGCGGCTGCGGCTGGCTGGGAGTACGCACGGCCACTAGCGGCTCATCAGTAGAAAGCGCTAGGTCCAGCTCTTGGCTATCGGGGAACAGCGACGCCGTATGGCCATCGCCGCCCATGCCTAAAATCACCACGCTCGCGGGCCAAGCAAGCCCGGCGGTCGCTTCTGCCACCGCTGCCACGCCCTCTTCCGGGGTGCCAGCGTCCGAGGTGAGCGGCACGAAGTTAGCCGCCGCCGCTGGGCCTTGCAGCAGGTTGTCGCGCACCAGTTTGGCATTGCTGTCGCTGCTCTGCTCGTCGACCCAGCGCTCGTCGGCCAGGGTGATATCGACCCGCGCCCACTCCAGCGGCTTTTGCGCCAGCGCTTTGAAAAAAGGCACGGGCGTTGAGCCACCGGAGACCACCAGCAGCGCACGCTTCTGGTGAGAAAGATCGTCGGCTAGCGCCTGATAGACGGCTTCTGCTAGCTGCTCGGCTAGCGCTTGACGTGCTTCGCTCATGTTAATAATCCTCGTACCAGCTGCGGCCATCCTGGGTAATCATGGCAATAGAGGCGACCGGCCCCCAAGAGCCAGCTGGGTAGCGGCGCGGCGGGGTTTCGCGTGATTTCCAGCCATTGATGAGCTGGTCGCACCAGCGCCACGCGTGCTCCACTTCATCCCGGCGCACAAACAAGTACTGCTGGCCTTTCATGACTTCCAGCAACAGGCGCTCGTAGGCATCGGGAATACGCGATTTCGGGAAGGCGCTGTTGAAATCCAGGTGCAGCGGGCCAGGGCGTAGGCGCATGCCTTTATCCAGGCCGCTATCCTTGGTGAGCACCTGAAGGGCAATGCCCTCTTCCGGCTGCAGGCGGATAATCAGCTTGTTGGAGGCAATGCCACGCTGGTCCGGGTCGAAGATGTAGTGCGGCTGCTGGCGGAAGTGAATGACGATCTGCGAGAGTTTCTCCGGCATCCGTTTACCGGTGCGCAGGTAGAACGGCACGCCCGCCCAGCGCCAGTTGGCCACTTCGGTTTTCATGGCCACGAAGGTTTCGGTCTGGCTCTGGGTATTGGCACCCTCTTCTTCCAGGTAGCCCGGCACGGATTGGCCGTCGCTGGTGCCCGCAATGTACTGGCCGCGCACAACGTCGCGTCCCAGCGATTCGCCGGTAAACGGTTTCAATGCCTTGAGCACCTTCACCTTCTCATCGCGGATAGCATCGGCATCCAGGTTCGAGGGCGGGTCCATGGCGATCAGGCACAGCAGCTGTAGAAGGTGGTTCTGCACCATATCCCGCAGCTGCCCCGCATCGTCAAAGTAGCCCCAGCGCCCTTCGATACCGACTTTTTCGGCAACGGTGATCTCAACGTGGGAGATATGGTTCTGGTTCCACTGGGTACCGAACAGCGGGTTGGCAAAGCGCAGGGCGATCAGGTTTTGAACCGTCTCTTTGCCCAGGTAGTGGTCGATGCGGTAGATACGCGACTCGGGGAACACGGCACCAATGGCGTCGTTGATCTCCTCGGAAGAGGCTAGGTCATAGCCAATCGGCTTTTCTACTACGACGCGGGTATCGTCATCGAGACTGTTGCTGGCCTGCAGATTGCGGCAAATGTCGCCGTAGATGCGTGCCGCCACGGAGAGATAGACCACCATCGGGCGCTTGCTGCCCTCGCGCCACTGGCGAATGGCGTCATAGCCCTCAGCGTTGGCAAAGTCGAGCTTGAGATACTCTAAGCGGTTCAGGAACCGCTCCAGGCTCTCTTTATCCTGCTCGTCTTTTTTCAGGCGCTTTTGCAGCGCGCCGCTGACTAGCTGACGGAACGCGGCAGTGTCGTGCTCCTGACGCGCCAGCCCCATGATCCGCGTGCTTTCGGGCATCAAGCCTTCGCGGTCAAGATGATACAGCGCAGAAAACAGCTTGCGCATGGCAAGGTCGCCAAGCGCCCCAAAAAGCGCTAAATCAATAGCGTGATTCGGATCGCCCAGCGGGGCATGTGACTGGCTCATCTCAGCTCCTATTTATAATTAGGTCATCTAATGTAGTTAGATTACCTAAAATCTATCTGATGTGAGGCATTATACGCAATAATTCGTGTAATTTTACTACAAAATATTGTCGCCTGCTGCCCTTTCCGGTGCGTTTTACAGCGACGATGTCGCGCCCTGACCGCCTAAGCTTCTACCTTTACTCTACGCCCCTCGGATACGCCACCCCTCCTCCCCCCAAGGAGGAGGTGGCCTTGTGCGTAATTAGCGACGCTGACCGTGAACAAAGCGCGTCATATGAGAACGCGCACGACAACAACAACGTCACAATGAGGTATGCACATCATGGCAATGGTTCGTCCATTTTTCACGCCGCTGCTCGCCGCGACGCTAGCGGCCACCGCCACACTCCCCGCCTTCGCCTTTGAGGATGACCGCTTGACCATCTGGATGGGCGATAACAAAGGCCAGGAGGGCATCCGCGCTGTCGCTGACCAGTTCCTGGAAGATACCGGCATCGAAGTGGAAGTCGTGTTTCCCGACAACCTGACCGACCGTTTCCAGCAGGCGGCAGGCAGCGGCCAAGGGCCGGATATCGTCATCTGGGCCCATGACCGCATGGGTGAGTGGGCACAAAGCGGCCTGCTCAAACCGATCGCTCCCAGCGACAGCTTCCGCGACGCGTTTTACGACTTCACCTGGGAAGCGGCGCTGTGGAATGGCGAGACCTACGGTTACCCCATCTCGGTGGAATCGCTGGGGCTGATTTACAACAAAGCGCTGGTGGAAACGCCGCCCGAGAGCTTTGCCGAGCTCATGGAGCTGGACGCCACGCTCTCTCAAGAAGGCAAGAAAGCCATCCTGTTCGACTACAGCGAACCCTACTACGGCTGGACGCTGCTGGCAGCCAACGGCGGCTACCCGTTCAAACAGACCGACAGCGGTTATGACGTCAGCGACATCGGCGTCAATAACGAGGGTGCCTTGCAAGGGGCGGAGCTACTGGTCGAACTGATCGAAAGCGATGTACTCCCCCGTGGCACGGACTACAACCTGATGGATACGCGCTTTAACCAAGGCGAAGTAGCCACCATGATCAGCGGCCCTTGGGCATGGCCTAACCTGGAGCGCAGCGGTATCGATTATGGTGTCGCCCTACTGCCCAAAGTGGGTGACGAGCGAGCCAAGCCGATGTTCGGCGTAATGACCGCGATGATCAACTCTGCCACACCCAACGACTTCCTAGCGGTGGAGTTCCTGGAGAACTACCTGCTCAGCGAAGAGGGAATGCGGACGTTCAACAACGACGGTTCGCTGGGGGCCGTTGCCCATATCGACTATCAAGCCGAGCTGGCGGGCAACCCTAACATTGCCGCCACACTTGAGAACGCCGAAGTGGGCATGCCAATGCCCAACATTCCTGAAATGGGTGCCTTCTGGGCCGCCATGGAGCCTGCGCTGCAGAACATTGGCAGCGGTCGCCAATCGCCCCAAGAAGCGCTGGATGCCGCTGCGCGCCGTATGCGTCAGTAGCCTCCGTTTTAGCCTCTACTGCCCGGTAGCACCTGCTGCCGGGCAGCTTTCAGGACTCCATCATGTACACCACCAACGCGTCTCGTGGCCTGCCCCGCCACCGCTCTCGCCATCTTACCGAACGCTATACCCGCTGGGCCATGCGCGGCGTCATTGCCGTGCTGGTCGTCGCGCTACTGTGGCTGGTGCTGGCGTTTCATCTCAACGGCCAGTGGATGTTTGCCCTGCTGTTCTTGGTACTTGGCGGCTCGCTGGGCGTGGTCTTCACCAAACGCACGCTGATGAGCCATCGCTATATCTTTCCTGCGATTGCCGGACTTGGCGTGTTCGTCATTTTCCCTCTGTTGTACACCATAGGGATCAGTTTTAGTAACTACAGCTCTACCAACCTGCTCTCAGAAGAGCGGGTACGCGACCAGCTCATGAGCCAAACCTATCAAGCGGAAGGCAACGCCTTTGATCTGGCGCTTTATCCCGAAGGTGATTTGGTACGGCTCTATTTGGAAAGCCCTCAGGGCCAGCGGTTCGTGTCGTCACCGCTCAATTTTTCGAATCAGGAAAATCGCCAAATTGGCGTGCAGGCCACCAATGCCCCGCCTGCACAGGCAGCGCTAGGGATGCGCGACATCATTCAAGCGCGGGATGCTCTGCAAGGTTTGCGGCTAGTCACGCCCGATGGCAGCGAACTGCGTATGGCGGGCTTGCGCCAGTTTGCGCCGATGGTGAACCGCTACGAGGCCCGCGAGGATGGCGCGCTGTATGATCGCCGCGATGAGCGACTGCTTACCCCCGACCCCAGCATTGGCTTTTTCGTGGCTGACGACGGCGAGCAAATTACCCCCGGCTGGCCGGTCAACGTCGGCATGGCCAACTACACTCAGATTTTCACGGACCCGGACATTCGCGGCCCGTTCATGCAGATCTTCGTATGGACCTTCGTGTTTGCCGCCCTCACCGTGGTGTTTACCCTGGCCGTCGGGTTCGTACTGGCCTCGCTGCTGCAGTGGGACCAGCTCAAGGGCAAGGCCGTTTATCGCACGCTGCTGATTTTGCCCTATGCGGTGCCAGCGTTTATTTCGATTCTGATTTTCAAAGGCATGTTCAACCAGCATTTCGGTGAGATCAACATGATCCTGGATACCCTGTTTGGGGTACGTCCGGAGTGGTTCACCGACCCGTGGATGGCACGTAGCATGCTGCTGATCGTCAACACCTGGCTTGGCTACCCCTATATGCTGCTGCTCTGCATGGGTTTGATTCAGGCCATTCCCCAGGATTTATACGAAGCCTCGGCGGTAGACGGCGGAGGACCGCTCACCAACCTGTTCAAAATCACCCTGCCGCTGATCATCAAACCGCTCACACCGCTGCTGATTGCCGCCTTTGCGTTCAACTTCAATAACTTCGTGCTGATCGCGCTGCTCACCGGCGGCAGCCCGGATATTTTGGGGGCCAGCACTCCGGCGGGCACCACTGACCTGCTAGTGAGCTACACCTACCGCATCGCCTTCCAGGATGCGGGGCAAAACTTTGGCCTCGCGGCGGCCATTGCCACGCTGATTTTCCTGCTGGTGGCAGGCATGTCGCTGCTCAATTTGCGCCTTTCCAAAGTGAAGGTTTAGGAGGTTACTGATGCCCATGGTTCAACCCCGCTCCGTTGGCGCTCGCCGTTTAGGTGCCCACTTGGCGCTGATCTGCTTCGTATCGCTGATCGTCTTTCCGCTGCTACTGGTGATCTCGATCTCGTTTCGGGAAGGCAACTTTGCCACCGGCAGCCTGATTCCTGAAAACTTCTCGCTGGAACACTGGTCGCTGGCGCTGGGGATTCCCTGGGAGCGCGCCGACGGTACCGTGGTCCAGCCCCCCTTCCCCGTGCTGCTGTGGCTGTGGAACTCCATCAAGGTGGCCGTGGTGTCGTCGGTGTTGATTCTGATGCTCGCCACCACCAGCGCCTACGCGTTTGCCCGCATGCGCTTCAAAGGCAAGGAGCCGCTGTTAAAAGGCATGCTGATTTTTCAGATGTTCCCCGCAGTGCTGTCGCTGGTGGCGCTCTATGCGCTCTTTGACCGGCTGGGGCAGTTCGTCGGCTGGCTAGGCATCAATACCCACGGCGCACTGATCGTGGCTTCGCTGGGCGCGGTAGCGCTACATATCTGGACGATCAAAGGCTATTTCGAATCCATCGACGGTTCGCTGGAAGAGGCCGCCATGGTCGATGGCGCCAGCACTTGGCAGGCGTTTCGCTATATTTTGCTGCCACTTTCCGTGCCGATCTTGATGGTGGTATTCATCCTGGCGTTTGTGATGAGCATTATGGAGTACCCCATGGCCTCGGTACTGTTGGTGGACGAGCACAAGCTGACACTCGCCGTGGGTGCTCAACAATACCTCGCCGATCACAACCAACGCTGGGGTAACTTCGCCGCTGCCGCCGTGCTCTCCGGCCTGCCCATCACCGTCGCGTTTCTGATCTGCCAACGTTGGATCATCGGTGGTTTAACCGCCGGAGGCGTGAAGGGATAAGCAGGTACTTACTAGGCTGTTTCCTCGCTTGAGCATGTTGCTCGTGACCGGCGCCCCACAGCGCTGGTCTTTTATTGCCTGGGTAATTTTTAGGGAAATTTTACGGACATTTTTTTATCGGCATGATGAGATAGCCTTATTAGCCTTAGGGCATTCTAGAGCGGACCCACACAGAGCGGACTTATGGCCACGTTCCCTAGCGCGCGTTACTACCAAACGACTTACCGAAACTGGGCGCCCATTTTCAAGATCATGTCGGTACTATGGCTCGTGCTGGCCATGTTCATGACACTGCCCCTGATCGTACTGGTCATCGAAAACGATCCCGACGCCCCGGCGTTTGCCGTCTCGCTGATGATCATTCTCAGCGCGACCTTCCTTACCTGGGCGCTCACCCGCGGCGTGCCGCTAGAGCTCAAACCCTGGCAGATGTTCATTTTGACCGCCGGTAGTTGGACCAGCATTAGCTGCTTTGCCAGCCTGCCGCTGATTCTAGGCGCTCCCCAGCTCAGCTTTACCAACGCCGTGTTCGAATCGGTATCGGCGATCACCACCACCGGATCTACCGTCTTGGTGGGCATCGAAAACCTCTCGGACGGCTTGAAACTGTGGCGCGGCTTGATGCAGTGGATGGGCGGGATCGGCATCATCGTCATGGGCATCGCCATTTTGCCGTTTCTGAAAGTGGGTGGGATGCGGCTGTTCCACACCGAGTCGTCCGACTGGTCCGATAAGGTCATGCCACGCACGGGCGGCATTGCCAAAGCCACCCTCGCCGTTTACGTGATTTTGACGCTCGCGGCCATGCTGAGCTATTGGCTGGGAGGCATGCTCCCGCTGGATGCCATCGTTCACGGCATGACGTCCCTGGCGACAGGCGGCTTTGCCAACTCCGACGCGTCGTTTGGAGCGTATGCCGAGCAGCCCTGGCTACTCTGGATGGCGAGCTTTTTCATGCTCAGCGGCGCGCTCCCCTTCGTGCTGTACATTCGCTTCATTCGCTCTTCCAAGAGCGCGCTTTGGAAAGATCAGCAGGTGCGCGGGCTTCTCAAACTGCTGCTGGCTGCCATCGTAATACTGAGCGCGTGGCGAATCGTACAAGGCGACGACTGGTTCGTCTCGCTGACCCATGTGACCTTCAACGTCATTTCTGTGGTCACCACCACCGGGTACGCCTCCGATGATTACACCCTGTGGGGCTCGCTGCCCATTGCCGCCTTCTTTTACCTGACGTTCGTGGGCGGCTGTAGCGGCTCCACCAGTGGCGGCATGAAGATCTTTCGCTTCCAGATTGCCATGCTGATGCTGCGTAACCAGCTGCGCTATTTGATTCACGCCAACGGCGTGTTCACCAACCGCTTCAATCAACAGCCGGTGACCAGCGACATTTCGCGCAGCGTGGTCGCATTCTCCTTCTTCTTTTTCATCACCATTGCGGTGCTGGCGTTAGGGCTCGCCGCGTTGGGTCTAGATCTTGTCACGGCGCTCACAGGGGCCGCCACGGCAGTGGCCAACGTGGGCCCGGGCCTCGGCGACATCATTGGCCCCGCCGGCAACTTCGCCCCGCTGCCGGATGCCGCCAAGTGGCTGCTGTGCATCGGCATGTTGATGGGTCGCTTGGAGATTTTGACCGTGGTCGTATTGATGACGCCGATGTTCTGGCGGCGTTGAGGGGCTCGATCATGACGGCATCACGACGCCTGCCTACCCGACAAGAGTGGGCGCTGGTGGTGGGCACCAGCCTCGCGGCACTGCTGGCCGCTTGGTGGCTATTCGCCTGGCTCGCGCTAGCCAACCTATCGCTGATTTTCTTGACGGCAGTGCTGGCCTGCGCCGTCTTGGCCGGCAGCTATGCCGCTTTTATCAGCGCGCTGTTGAACTTCGTCATTTTCAACGTGGGCTTTACCGAGCCCTACTTCTCCTTAGCGGTTGCCGAGCGCGAACAGCTAGTCACGCTGCTGTTCTTTTTGATCGTGGCGCTGGTGGTCGGCAACATTACTGGGGTAAGCCGCGAACGTATGCTGGCTCTCAACGCATCGCGGATGGCAGAGGAGCAGGAGCGCCTGCGCTCTGCGCTGCTCGCGTCCGTTTCTCATGATCTACGCACGCCGCTGGCGTCGATCATAGGCTCCGCCAGCTCACTGCGCGCCTTGGATCCTCAACTGACCTCACAGGATCGTTTCGAGCTGCTAGACGGTATCTTGAACGAGAGCGAGCGCCTGAATCGCTACATTCAAAACCTGTTGGACATGACGCGGCTGGGGCACGGTGAGCTTGCCATCGAACGAGACTGGATCAGCGTCGACGACTTGGTGGCCTCTGCGCGCAAACGTTTGGCAGGTTCGCTGTCCCCATTCACTGTGCAGCAGGTATGGGACAGCGAGCTGCCGTTGCTTCATGTGCACCCGGCACTGATTGAGCAAGCTTTGGTCAATGTCTTGGAAAATGCTGCCCGCTTCTCTCCGGCTGGCGGCCAGATCACCATTGCGGCAGCCATTGATGAGACGGCCTCCAGGATGACGCTCACCGTGAGCGATGAGGGCCCAGGCATTCCAAACCACTTACGTGAGCAGGTATTTGAAATGTTCTTCTCCGGCAACGACGGCGACCGCAGTTTGCACGGCACTGGCCTGGGTCTCGCCATTTGCCGCGGAATGCTGGGCGCTCACGGCGGAACCGTAACGGCCACCGATGGCCTTGACGGCCACGGCACGAGTATCATCATGACGCTGCCCTTGCCGACGACGTCGCAGGAGCCTCACCATGAGGACTAAGCCTGCTCGCATTCTCATCGTCGACGATGAGCCCGCTATCCGTCAGTTCTTGCGCATTAGCCTTGTCTCACAAGGATTTCTGATTAGTGAGGCCAGCACCGGGCAACAGGCGATTCGGACGGTGGACGAAGCGGTAGGCGCCGAAGCGATCGATGTCGTTCTACTGGATTTGGGCTTGCCCGACATGGATGGTCAGCAAGTGCTTCGTGCTCTGCGCCAGCAAAGCGCGCTACCGATCATTATCGTGTCGGTGCGTGGCCAGGAGTCCGATAAAGTCACCGCGCTGGATAGCGGCGCCAATGACTATGTCACCAAGCCCTTTGGCATTCAGGAGCTGTTGGCCCGTATTCGGGCCGTGCTGCGCCACTATCCCACTGCAACTGAGCCATCTCGCTACCAGTATGGTGCCCTGACGCTGGACATCGACGCCCACTTGGTGACCTTGAGCGGCGAGACAATACATTTGACGCCCAAAGAGTTTGCCGTGCTGGCACTACTGATCAGTCGGGCAGGCCGCATCGTGACGCAAACCCACCTGCTGAAAGCCATTTGGGGCCCTACGCATCAGGAAGACACCCACTATTTACGCATCGTAGTCAGCAAGTTACGCCAAAAGCTAGGGGATGATCCGCAGGCCCCTAGCTTGTTACAGACGGAGCCTGGTATCGGTTACCGCTTCTGTGTCGAGTTCGACCGTGAGGAGTCCAACCAATGAAGATCATCATTCTAGGCGCAGGCCAAGTGGGCGCGACCCTTGCGGAGCACCTCGCCCGCGAGGAGAACGACATCACCGTCGTCGATACCGACGGCGCAAAACTGCGCGAACTGCACACCAAACTGGATATCCGCACGGTGACCGGCGCGGGCTCCTACCCCATCGTGCTGCGCCAAGCGGGCTGCGAAGACGCCGACATGCTGATCGCGGTGACCAACACCGACGAAATCAATATGATCGCCTGTCAGGTGGCCCACACGCTGTTTCGCACGCCCACCAAAATTGCCCGGGTGCGCTCCACCGCCTACCTCACTCGTAAAGGGCTGTTCGCCCACGAAGCGATTCCCATCGACGTGCTGATCAGCCCCGAGCAGGTGGTCACCGACCACGTGCGCCGCTTGATCGAACACCCCGGCGCGCTGCAGGTGCTGGAGTTTGCCGGTGGCTTAGTGCAGCTGGTGGCGGTGAAGGCCTTCTACGGCGGCCCGCTGGTGGGCCAGGATCTGGCGTTTTTGGGCAAGCACATGCCCAACGTGGAAACCCGTGTGGCGGCGATTTATCGCCGCAACCGGCCGATCATTCCCCGGGGCGATACCGTCATCGAAGCCGACGACGAGGTGTTCTTTTTGGCCGCCCGCCGGGATATTCGCGCCGTAATGAGCGAGCTGCGTAAGGTGGAGCGGGACTTCCGCCGCGTGGTGATTGCCGGGGGCGGCAATATCGGCGAACGGCTGGCGGAGCACTTGGAGCACAGCCATCAGGTCAAGATCATTGAGCATAGCCTGGAGCGCTGCACCACGCTCTCCGAGCGGCTGGATCGCACCGTGGTGCTCCACGGCAGCGCCACCAGCAAGCGGCTGTTGGAAGAGGAGAACATCGAAGACTGCGATATCTTCTGCGCGCTGACCAACGACGACGAAGTGAACATCATGTCATCACTGCTGGCCAAGCGGCTGGGGGCTAAGAAGGTGCTCACACTGATCAACAACGCCGCCTACGTGGATTTGGTGCAGGGCGGCGATATCGACATCGCCATTTCCCCCCAGCAGGCCACCATTGGCAGCTTGCTGACCCACGTGCGCCGGGGAGATATCGTCAATGTTCACTCCCTGCGCCGGGGCGCGGCGGAGGCCATCGAGGCCATCGCCCACGGCGATAAGCAGTCGTCGAAAGTGGTGGGCCGCACGATCCGCGAGATCGACCTACCCGATGGCACCACCATTGGTGCCATCGTACGCGGTAAAGAAGTGCTCATCGCCCATGGTGACGTGCGTGTGGAGAGCGGCGACCATGTGATTCTGTTCGTGATCGACAAACGGCGCATTCGTGACGTGGAGCGCCTGTTCCAGGTCGGGTTGAGCTTCTTTTAACAGAAGCTTTCAATAAACATCGCCACCAAGGGTGGCGATGTTAGATTTCGACCGCGCGGCCAATAAACTCAATCGGGCCGGTGGGCAGCCCAGAGGGCGAGCCAGAATCATCTTCCAGCGTCAGCTCGAATAGCTGGTTATCCTCAAGCGGCGGCAGTTGATCCAAACGCAGGCGCAACGGTTGCCCTGGCTCGACGAGCCCCAGCGAGACAGGCGCTTGCCAATCATCGGCCTTGGTCCAGAACTCGAGCGCTTTGCCCTCGGGCACCTCAAACGTGCCCAAAGGAATCAACTGAATCTCCTGGCGATTCGCGGCCTGCACCACCCACCCCGCCGACTGAGTTTGCGGCGCGAGCAGCACCACCATGTACTCTGGCGTTGCGGGAGCGGTCGTGACGTTGGTCAGCAACACCCCCATGGCCAGCGCAGCCGCTAATCCCGCCCCAGCGATTCCGCGCCAAACCGGCAGGCTGTGCCACCAACGGCTACGCGGCATATGAGCGTGCGGCGCACGCCGGGAGACCGTCTGTGGTGCTCGGGTGGCCGATGCGTTTAGGCTGCGCTCGATACGCGGCCAGAGATAATCGGAGGGCGTGACCGGGTTCACCATCGCGGTATAGGGAAAGAAACGCTCTTCCCAAGCCGTCACTGCTTTTTGCAATTCAGGGTCGTTGGCTAAACGCGCCTCAAAGGCTTCACGCTCGGCCATGGGCAGCGTGCCCAGCACGTACTCCCCGGCCAGGGCATGAAGGTCATCGGGTTCGTTCGAAGGGCTCATGCCATACACTCCCGTAAGCGAAGCAGGCTGCGCTTGATCCAGGCTTTGACCGTACCCAGCGGCGCGCCCGTGTGCGCCGCAATCTCTGCATGGGACAAACCATCCACATAGGCATGCAGCACGCAGTTACGGCGTTCGGTTTCCAACTGCTGCAGGCACTCGTCCATCCGTTGGCCGGTTTGCCAATCGAAGGCGTCCGTCACCCGCGACGCCTGCTGAAAGGTGTCGTCGTCATCGAGTTCGTGGGGGTCATCCAGGTCGACACTCACTTCGCGGTCACGGCCACGAATGGCATTCAGCGCCAAGTGACGGGCAATGCTGAAGATCCAGGTACGGGCCGCGCCTTTTTGCGGGTCGAAGCTGTTCGCGCGCTGCCAAATGTTCAGGCAGGCATCGTGTACGATATCTTCCGCCATGCCTCGGTCTTTCACTATGCGCAAAACAACGCCCAGCAGCTTGGCACCTTCCTGTTGATAAAGCTGTTGTAGCGCTGCGTGCTCTCCCCGGGCACAGCGGGCGAGCGCATCAGCGTAATCGAATTCTTGAGCGGGCCTTACGTGGCCGTTCTCGGTACTAATGGTGTTAGCCTTACCTGTTTCAGACATATCACGTTCAGACACATCTTCGCTCCCTGGTAACGCGCCGGCATCGGTCGTCGCACTGCCAGAAGCATAGCGGCTAGGGAGCCTGGATACGAGTCCCTAGCCTTACTGAACTTAATAAAGTTTAGTCAGTGTTTGAGCGCTTAGTTAGCGGTCCAGAAGATGTAGTCGGCTTGATACGTCACGACGGCAGTGGCGCCCTCGTGGCCCTCATCACAGGCAACGTCAGGGGCAACGCCGCCTTGGGTGTTCAGGCGCTGGATGTAGCTAACACCGCTCATGGCGCCTTCGCCTTCAGCTGGGTTGGCTTCAACAAGCTGCAGCGGAATGTTGCCATCGCCATTCGGCGCCACGGCTAGCTGGGTGCCGGTAATTTTAGAACCATCCAGGGCTTCCCAAGTGGCGGGCGGGCCGTAGTAGCTGCCTACCTGGGTGCCTTCGCTATCGTTCAGCGCAGCGTGCGGGCCTTTAAATACCCAGCCCATGGTGCCGTCTTCTTTGGCTTCACACATGTAGGTAATAGCGCCAACGCCCACGGTTTCGAGAGCGACGGTGTTGCCGTCCGGTACTTGGACTTCGGCGGGCGTCATGTCAGCCAGCGCGACGTGACTGAAGGATGCAATCAAGGTAGCGGCGAGAGTAGCACGCGTCATATGTTGGATGGTCATTTCAGTCTCCTTGGGTTTTGTATCAACCGCTTTAAATAGCGGCTGTATAGGGGATACACACAAGGAGACCGATTGGATGCACTCTTTTTTAAAAAAAGTTTAATTATTTAAAAAATTATCGGCTCACCCCATCCACCGTGACTTGGCGCGGGCAGGCATTGCCGTTGGCATCAAACAGGTGGCAGCGCTGACCAGCGATTCCCAAACGCGAGACCTGCCCCTCTTCCAGCCGTGTCAGGCCATCCAGGCGCTGGGTCAAAGGGGTATCGATACCCGCCACCTGCCAGTGAGCGAGGGTTTCATAGCCCAGTTTTTCGGCCACCATCAGGGTCGCGCTCAGCGTTGCATCCGCTTGCTCAGCCGCCACGAAGTCTTCGGCCCGCAGCCCCAACGTGGCGTGTTCACCGGCCTGAAGCTGCTGGCCATTTACCGCCACCGCCAGCGTTTCACCGCTGTGCAGGCGCACCACGGTTTGGCGCTCGCCGGGGTCGACCACCGTCACCGGCAGCGTATTGATACGCGGCGAACCGATAAACTCCGCCACCTCAAGGGTATTGGGAAAGTGATACAGCGATAGCGGCGCGCCCACCTGGGCAATACGCCCTTTCGAGAGCAGCACGATACGATCCGCCAGGGTCATCGCCTCCACCTGATCATGGGTGACGTAGATCATGGTGGCGTTTAAGCGCTTGTGCAGCGCGGCGATCTGTACCCGCATATCCACGCGCAGCGCGGCATCCAAGTTGGAAAGCGGCTCGTCGAACAGAAACACTGCAGGCTCTTTGACCAGGGTGCGGCCAATAGCGACCCGCTGGCGCTGGCCGCCGGAGAGGTCTTTGGGCTTGCGCTCCAGAAGCTCGGTGAGGTGCAGCATCTCGGCGGCGTGCTCCACGCGGCGGCGAATTTCCGCTTTGTCGGTGCGCGCCAGCTTCAGGCCAAAGGCCATGTTCTCGGCAACGCTCATGTGCGGATAGAGCGCGTAGGATTGGAACACCATGCCGATGTCCCGCTCCTGGGGCGGAATCTCGTTGATCCGCTGACCATCGAGCTGCATATCCCCAGTGGTGATGTCCTCCAAGCCCGCGATCATGCGTAGCAGCGTGGATTTACCGCACCCGGAGGGGCCCACGAAAACGACGAACTCGCCGTCTTCGATGGTGAGGTCGATATCCCGTGAGATTTCGACACCATCGAAGGATTTACCGATGCCGCTGAGGGTTAAACGTCCCATGGCGCATCCTCCTGTGCTTGCGGGCAGCGGGCAATCGCCACCCCAAACGGCGGCAGCGTCAGCGTACCTGCCTGCCACTCGCCGTTTAGCCACTTAGGCGCATCCTCCAATGCTTCAGCACCCTCGGGAGCCGGGCGGGTCACGGTTTGATCGCTAAAGTTCAGGGCCACCAGCAGGCGTGTTTGCTGATAGGTGCGCTCCAAGCAAAGCACCTCGTCGCGTACCGGGTGATAGCGCACGTCGCCTTTAACCAGCGCAGGCTGCGTGCGGCGGAAGGCTAAAAAAGCTCGGTAGGCATTGAGCAGCGAATCGGCATCCTGCTCTTGCTGGTCCACCGCCAAACTTGCGTGGGAATCGGGCACCGGCAGCCAGGGAGTAGCGCTGCTAAAGCCCGCATGGCGGGCGTCCGCCTGCCAGGGGTGCGGGGTGCGGCAGCCATCGCGACCTTTATAAGCAGGCCAGAAGGTGATGCCCGCCGGATCGACGAGCTGCTCGAAGGTCAGCTCCGCCTCGGGCAGGCCCAGCTCTTCGCCCTGATAGAGGCATACGCTGCCCCGCTGGCTGAACAGGAACACCAAATAGAGGCGCAGCTTATCGAGCTGCCCTTCCGCCTGCCAGCGGGTTGCCAGCCGCGTTACGTCGTGGTTTCCCAGCGCCCAGCAGGGCCAGCCATCGCCAATGCGCGCTTCCATTTCGGTGAGCGTTTCGTGCAAGTAGCCAGGGTCGGCTTTATCGGTCAGCAGGTTGAACGAGTAGCACATGTGCAGGCGCTTGCCGCCCTGGGAGTACTCCGCCATCACGCCGAGCGCATCGTCGTCGCCCACTTCACCTACGCTTGTGGTGCCGGGGTACTCATCCAGCAGCGCCCGCAGCCGCTCCAGAAACACCAGATTTTCCGGCTGGGTTTTGTCGTATTGGTGGAGCTGATAGCCGTAGGGGTTGTCGGGGCGAACGCCCAGGAAGCTCTCGGTAATTTCCTGGCGCGGCGGGTTGTCTTTTAACTCGCCGTGGGTGCAGAAGTTCACCGCATCCAGCCGGAAGCCATCCACGCCACGCTCCAACCAGAAGCGCACCTCTTCCAGCATGGCGTCGACCACTGCAGGGGTGCGGAAGTTAAGATCCGGCTGGCTGGCCAGGAAGTTATGCAGGTAGTACTGGCAGCGGCGGGTATCCCACTGCCAGGCGCTGCCGCCGAATACCGACTGCCAGTTGGTGGGCGGCGCGCCGTCGGGTTTGGGGTCGGCCCATACGTACCAGTCGGCTTTGGGGTTGTCGCGGCTTTGGCGGCTCTCTTCGAACCACGCGTGCTGGTCGGAGGTGTGGGACATCACCTGATCGATCGTCACTTTCAGCCCCCGCGCGTGGGCCGCTTCGACCAGGCGGTCGAAGTCTTCCAGCGTGCCGAACATGGGGTCGACATCGCGGTAGTTGCTGATGTCGTAGCCGAAATCTTTCATCGGCGAGGTAAAAAACGGCGACAGCCAAATCGCATCGACGTTTAATGAAGCGATGTAGTCGAGCTTGTCGATCACCCCTTTCAAATCGCCAATGCCGTCGCCGTGACTGTCCATAAAGCTGCGCGGGTAGATTTGGTAAATCACCGCGCCGCGCCACCAGTCGGCTCCTTGGTTGCCAACGTAGTGAGAAGTAGAAGGTGTCTGCATCATGGTCCTTATCCTTGTTATTGCCGACGGTGTCTCAAATCGTTGAGTCATCACCCATGGTCGGCATGATGCAGGCTACGCCGCTTGATAGAATCCTCCCCCACTGGGCGCATCAGGCGTAGGCGTGGGGAGGAGTGGTCACACGGCGCCTCACTCCCCCTGAATATGCGCCAAGAGCTGCCCTGCCAGCGCAATGGCTTCGTCTCGGCGGCGTATGTTCTGCTTTTGGTAGAGGCTGCGGATATGGGTCTTGATGGTAGTCGGTGCCACCGAGAGCTGTTCGGCAATCTGTTCATTGGAGAGCCCGGCGTGGATCAACCCCAGGATTTGCCATTCGCGGCGGGTCAACGGCGACGTGCGAATCAGCTCCGGCACGTCAGGTCTTGCGACGATATCCGCGATCACCGTTTCGTCCAACATCAAGCGCCTAGCGCTTCCAAAGTCTTTCTGCTGACCCGCCAGCGCCAGCAGCCGCTCTGCCCTCGCCTGCTCCAGCGCTGATAGCGTGCCGTCCGTCAATAAGCCCGACAGCAGATCTCCCAGCGGTTTGCCCATGCGCAAAAAGCTGCCTATCAACGCCGTGCGAGACGCCAAACTGAGCGCTTGATGCATGTGGCGGCGGGCTTGCTCCTCCTGGCCAGCCGCCCACGCAGCGGCCGCGAGGCAGAGCTGGTTGCGGTTGGCATCGGTGACCAGCCCAAGTCTTTGAGTATGGACTTCGAGTGCTTCCAACAGCGCGCGGGCCTCATCAAAGCGGCCCAGCAGCGTAAGCGCCCGAGCGTGATTGCGTACGTTGCATTGGGCAAAGTGGTTGGTGGCCCCTTCGGTGATGGGCGCGGGCGCTTCCTGACGCCAGCGCTCCACTGCGTCGAGATCTTGCGTGGAGTGCCACCAGGCCAGCAGCGTGGCGTGGGCATTGGCCACCCAGTCGATATGGTAATCGCCTTCGGCCAGGATTTTACGCAGCCGCCGAATATGGTCAGCGCACTGAGCCTGATCGCCACGGCTCTGGGCAATTTTGGCCAGTTGAATGTGGCACTGCAGCGTCCAGCGCTCGCCCTGGTTATCCAGCACGGCAATGCCTTTCAGTGCGGCCTGCTCGGCTTCATCCAGGCGATGCCACTCCCAGAGCACTTGGCTGCGAATCCGGTAGAGAAACTCCGCCACGGGCAGGTGCTCGAGCTCTGCCCGCTCCAGATGGGCAAAAGCGCGCTCTTGAATATCGTAAGCGGCCTGCAAGCGCCCCTGGGCCACCAGCGTTTCCGACTGATGGCAGAATGACCACAGCAGTAACTGGTGATCCTCTCGCTGGCGTGCCAGACGCTCCACCTCGCGCACCCGTTGCAGAGACTCGTCCAGATAGCCCAGCACGAAACGCGCCTCGCTCAAGATGGCGGTCGCGGTCAGCGGGGTGGAGGCTAAATAGCGGGCGGGCACGGCCAGCGCCTGTTCAGCGAGCGGCGCAGCGCGCTCGGCGTTGCCCTGATTGATCGCTAATTGGGCGCGCAGGGTGGCAAACTCGGCAGTCAGCCGCTGCCACTCTGGGGCCTCCAGCTGCGCTTCGATCCATTGGATGACTCGTGCGGTGATATCGAACTGGAACTGCGCATGGGAGACCCAGCCGTAGAGCAGCGCCAGCTCTGGGCGTGTCGAGATTTTCGGCTCCCCCAGCAGCCCAAGCCCTTGAGCCAGCAGCGCGTAGGCCCCGCTGGCCAACAGCGCTGGCCCTTGCGCGACCAGTAGACTAGCCACCTCCTCGGGCGATTCCGCCAAAATGGCTTGGCGCAGTGCCATGATCGGGTCGTTGAGTGCCAACCAGGCCTGGCTGGCCCGCTGATGCAGGGTGCGCTGGGTGGCAAGGCTAAGCTCGTGGCGACGGTGGCGCAGGTACTCCCCGAACAGCCGTTGAAAGCGGTACCACTGGGCGTGGGGGTCGGGCCGCTCGATGAACAGACCCGCTTGCTCGAAGGCATCGAGCCGCTGGGTAAGCCGCTCGCCCTCTAGCAGGCGCGCCATCAATTCGGGGGAGAAACGCTCCAGCACTCCAAGCTGCAGCAGGAGTTCACGCTCTTCAGGGGGCAGCGCCTCGGCCAGCCGTTCATCGAACCAGGCCACAAAATCGGGATGACCGCCGTTTAGCCGCTCGACCAGCGCATCGAATCCGGCGCGGGTCGTCGTACGCTCCACCAGCCAGTTCAGGGCCATCACCCAGCCGCCGCTTCGGCGCAGCGCCCGCTCCAGGCTCACCCGAGTAGGCGGAAAACTGAGCTGCTCGGCGCAGAGGGTTTGCGCCTCTTCGCTATCGAAGGCCAAGGCGCCTAGATCGATCTCTTCGAGTTCGCCGCGCAGCCGCAGACTGGCAAGGCCCAGCGCAGGCCGAGAGCGACTTGCCAGGGTCAGAGTCAGCCAGGGCGGTTGATGGCGCAGCCAGTGGGCCAGTCCGGCCAAAATGTCAGGATGCGTCAGGTGTTCGAACTCATCCAATACCAGCCGACAAGCGGCTCGCTGCTTTGGCAGCTCGCCCAGCCAGCGCTCTAGCTGCTCCACGCAGTCCGCCGCCTCGGACAAAGGCGACAGCAGCGCATCCTCCCGTAACAGCGTATCGATGGCGGCTTGCCAGTAGCGCAAAAAGCGTTCGGGCTGATTATCGCGCTGGTCCAGGCGCAGCCAGGCGGCGTCTTGCTCTAGGGCGGGTAGGCGTTCTGCCAGTAGCGTGGTCTTTCCATAGCCCGACGGGGCTTGAACGAGAAGCAGGCGCACGCGCTCGTTCAATGCAAAGGCATCATTGAGGCGTGGCCTTGCCACGACGCCCAGTGGCAACGTCGGTGCGGTAAGCTTTTCTTGTAGCAGCGGCATGGCCCTCTCCTGTGTGTCTACCAACGTCCTCGTCTCATGACTTAGGCTACTCATTTGGACAATAAAAAGCCCGCGACGAGTCGCGGGCAATCAGCATTGGCAAACGTCGCTCATGTCTCCATGAGCTCAAAACAGTCTTGCTAGCGAGCGGTTCGCCCTTAGAACCATACTTCGGTCTGGACACCGAAGGTAAACTCACCACCTGTGAAACCGTCGCTGCCCAGAGAGCTGGCACCGTAGCTGTTCAGGCTCTCATCCCAGTCGCTGTAAGTGGTGAACAGACGAATTTCAGGACGCTTCCAGAACCCGCCAACTTCCGGCTTGAAGGTCGGGGCGATGGTGAACTTCATGTAGTCGCCGTCCACCGCATTGCGACCGCTGTAGCCCTGCGGCTCGAAGTCCATCCACTGGTAGCTGGCTTCGTACTGCATTTCGAAGTTCTGGTTAATCTCATTCGCCAGGCGAACGTTCAGAGTGGCCCAGTCGTAGCTGTCGCCGCTAGCAAAACGGTCGTCGCTGGTTTCTGCCAGAATGGCCGGCGCAATACGCCACTGCGGAGCGAGGTAGGTCGTACCGTAGAGTGCCAGACGCGTTGCGCTAGCATCATCGGTCAAGTCGCCGTTGCTACCCAAGCCTTTCACCTCGGCACCCAGGCCTTGGCCGTGCAGTACGGCGGCCTTGAAGTTACCGTCGCCCATACCGAAGAAGCTATCACCGTGGTAGGCCACCATGGTGTGCCAACCGGTATCGGCAGCGGTTTGACCCACGCCAATATCGCGCTCGTCGTTATCGGCAGCGGACATGCCGTTGACCATCACCTGCCAGTTACCGAAGTAGTTATTGGAGGTCAGGACCAGGTTGTCGGTATCGCTGTTTTCGCCATCCAAGCCGGGGTTTTCACGGTTGATGACCGGGTAGTCGCTGAAGCTGCGACCATAGAGCGAGAAGTTGGTTTTCCAGTTCTCCGCCAGCTGCACGTCGTACACACCGCCACCGGTACCGGCGAGGAAGACCACATCGCTGTCGAGCCAGTGAATGTCGAAGTTATTACGATCAAACCGTTTACCGGCCCAAATCGAGGCGTTCTCGAAGGCACCGGTGAAGCTCGGCAGGTCGCTGAATTCTGCGTACACCTGACGCACGTTCAGGTTGGTGTCATCGCCCACCCAGTCGTTGCTGGAATTGGTGCCATGGGCCAGCATGGTGGTGTAACGGGCTTTGGCGCCGTTATCGAACTGCATGCGGTAGTTCAGGATGGCTTCAGAGTAGGTGTCCGGCTCGTTACCCAAACGCCCCACCGCGCCGCCATTACCACCGGCGGGCGTTAGGTACGGGCCGCCCGGTGCGCTTTTGCCATCTTCACCGATCAGTAGGCCAGAGCGAGCATACACGTTGAACGAGAAGCCCTCTTCGCCGCTAGCCTGGCGTTCGACGCGGGCCAGGCGCTCTTCGATATCGGCATTGGTAGTCGCCGCAGCCGGGGCGCTGGATGCAGGCGCGGTTCCACGACCTTGCTCGGCTAGCTCGGCGCGGCGCTCGGCCGCTTCAGCCCGCTGCTCAGCAGCTGCAATGCGTGCTTCCAGCTCGGCAAAGCGCTCTTCCAAGGTCATGTCAGCATTGGCGGCACCGCAAAGACCGAAGCTGGCAGCGGCGACGGCAATGGCTAAAGGTGTTTTGAACGTCATTTTATGCATTGTTTTTCAACCCTAGTGTTAAATCCTATTGTTTTTTATCCCGAACGCCCGAACCCGTTTGGCTCCCTACTTTTTGATCACCGGCCCCAAAACCGGTGTAAAAAAGCCAGCGTTTCAGTGCTGCCACCCGTGTCATTACTTCGACTCGCCGAAGCCTGTGCCCAACAACGCGACAAGGTGATTGACCCAACGTGTTGCAAAGCAACTTTCGTGTTGTGTGAAGATAGAGTGACAGTTGAAACTTAATCGATTAAGAGCACGTAAACCAACAAGCTTTTACTAATTATCGACCAATGTCTAAAAGGTTATTTATCTTAGAGAAATTGAATTGACATAGATTAGACAAAAGTCGCTATTGAACTTCACGACGACAGACGGCTAACTGGCAGCGTACTTAATCGTTTAAGTAGGCGCTATGAGCGCATTGATACCCCATCACCCACAACAATAAACGCCGAGGAACGCCGTAATGAAAAAGACACTACTCACTTCAGCTATTGCTTTGGCCAGTCTTGCCAGTGCCACCGGGTCTGCCCAGGCGGCCGAACTGACGATCTCCTGTGGTGCGGTTGGCGCAGAGTTGACCCTTTGCCAAGAAGGCGTACGCGCTTGGGAAGAGAAAACCGGCCACAGCGTCGATGTGGTTTCAACGCCCAACTCGTCTACTGAGCGCCTGTCGCTCTATCAACAAATTCTCTCCGCTAACTCCAGCGATATCGACGTGATGCAGATTGACGTGGTGTGGCCGGGCCTGCTGGCCAACCACCTGCTTGATCTACGCGAAGTGCTGGGTGAAGACGCCGCTGCCGGTCACTTCGACACCATCGTGACCAATAACACCATCGATGACCGCCTGGTCGCCATGCCCTGGTTTACCGATGCGGGTGTTCTTTACTACCGCGAAGACCTGCTGGAAAAGCATGGCCACGAGGTGCCCACCACGTGGCAAGAGCTGACGGAGATCGCGCGCGATATCCAAAACGCCGAGCGTGAAGCGGGCAACGACCGTATGCAAGGCTTCGTGTTCCAAGGCCGCGCCTACGAAGGCCTGACCGTCAACGCTCTCGAGTGGGTTGCCAGTTTTGGCGGCGGCACCGTGGTCGATAACGAAGGCGAAGTGACCATCAACAACGAGCGCGCTGCCCAAGCGCTGGATCTGGCCGCCTCTTGGATTGGCGACATCTCCCCTGAAGGCGTGCTGAACTACACCGAAGAGGAAGCACGGGGTGTTTTCCAGGGCGGCAATGCCGTCTTCATGCGCAACTGGCCCTACGCGTGGTCACTGGCCCAGAGTGACGATAGCGACGTGCGCGGCAAAGTAGGCGTCGTGCAGCTGCCTGCCGGCGGTGAAGAGGGCCAGAGCGCCGCGGGCCTGGGCGGCTGGAACCTGGCCGTGTCGCGCTACAGCGAGCATCCTGACATCGCGGCGGACCTGGTTGCTTACCTGACCGGTGAAGAAGAGCAGAAGCGCCGCGCCATTCAGGCTTCTTACAACCCGACGATCGATTCGCTCTACCAAGACCAGGAAGTGCTGGATGCCGTGCCCTTCTTCGGCACGCTTTACGATACGTTCACCAACGCGGTGGCCCGCCCCTCTGCCCCCACGGGCGATGCCTATGGCCGTGTCAGCAACGCGTTCTTCAGCACCTCTCATGACGTGCTATCCGGCACCAAAGATGGCGCTCAAGCCGTCGCCGACCTTGAAGGCGAATTGCTGCGCCTGAAGCGTCGCAACTGGTAAACGCGGAGACACCTATGTCGAGCTCTTCTCACCACTCTCACCAAAACGCGCCCCTCGGGGCGCGTTCCGCCACGCCAGCGCGGCGGCAACGGGGTACCAAGGTCCGCCGCCAACGCGTCAAGGCGGCGTGGCTGTTCTTAGCCCCCATGCTGATTGCCCTCACGCTGGTGGCGGGCTGGCCGTTACTACGTACGTTTTTCCTGAGTTTTACCGATGCGTCGCTCTCCGATTTGGGCTCGGCGAATCTGATCGGTTTCGAAAACTACCTGGTCTACGACAACGGTCGCTGGTTTGGCGTGCTGGCGGACCCGGTGTGGTGGCAGTCCGTGTGGAACACGGTTTACTTCTCGGTGGTGTCGGTATCGCTGGAAGTCGTTTTCGGCGTCATCGTCGCACTGATTTTGAACGCAGAATTCAAAGGCCGCGTGATCGTTCGGGCGGCCGTGCTGATTCCCTGGGCCATTCCTACCATCGTGTCGGCTCAGATGTGGGCGTGGATGCTCAACGACCAGTTCGGCATCATCAACCACCTGCTGATGATGATCGGCATCATCGATGATCCGATCGCCTGGACGGCCAGCGCAACCTACTCCATGTGGGCGGTGATCATGGTCGACGTTTGGAAAACGATTCCCTTCGTAGCTCTGTTGGTCCTGGCCGCGCTGCAGATGCTGCCCAAAGATTGTTACGAAGCCGCCGAGGTGGATGGTATTCACCCCGTGCGCGTGTTCTTCAAGGTCACGCTACCGCTGATCACTCCGGCGCTGATGGTGGCGGTCATCTTCCGCCTGCTGGATGCCCTGCGGGTCTTCGACGTGATCTATGTATTGACCTCCAACTCCACCAGCACGATGTCGATGTCGGTCTACGCGCGCCAGCAGCTCGTCGAGTTTCAGGATGTCGGCTACGGCAGCGCCGCATCAACGCTGCTGTTCTTGATCATCGCGCTGGCCACCGTGGCTTATCTTTACCTGGGCCGCAAACAGATTCAATTGGGAGGTGACTGATGAACAGCCGTCAGTTAACCAAAGTAGCGAAACGCGTCGGGTTCTGGGCACTGATTGCCGTCATCATGGTGTATGCGGTGTTCCCGTTTTATTACGCGGTGATTACCTCGGTGAAACCTTCCAGCGACCTGTTCCGCGTGGAGCTATGGCCATCGACCTGGAACCTGGATAACTACGCACAAATCTTTAGCCAATCGAGCTTCGTGCGGGCGATTTTCAACTCAATCATCGTCGCGTTCAGCGTGGTATTCATCGCGCTTCTGCTAGGCATCACCGCTTCTTATGCGCTGGGTCGGGTACGCTTTCGGGGCCGCTCCACCGTACTGCTGGTCATTCTAGGGGTTTCGATGTTCCCTCAAGTGGCAGTGCTCTCTGGGCTGTTCGAGGTGATTCGCGCGCTGAATCTCTACAACAACCCGGCAGGCCTCATCCTCAGCTACACCATCTTTACCCTGCCCTTCACAGTGTGGGTGCTCACCACCTTTATGAAGCAGCTCCCCATGGAGCTGGAAGAGGCGGCCATCATGGATGGGGCGACGCCCTGGGTGACCATCACCAAGGTGTTTTTGCCGCTGATGTGGCCGGCCATGGCGACCACGGGCCTGCTGGCATTCATCGCCGCCTGGAACGAGTTTCTATTCGCACTGACCTTCACACTGACCGATGCGCAGCGCACGGTGCCGGTTGCGATTGCCCTTCTGTCAGGCGGTAGTGCCTACGAACTGCCCTGGGGGCCGATCATGGCAGCCTCCGTCGTGGTCACCGTACCGCTGGTGATTTTGGTCATTATTTTCCAGCGCCGCATCGTATCGGGCCTGACCGCGGGTGCCGTCAAAGGCTAACCCACGCAACGAATATATTGATGGGCTGATGTTTATCCGTCAGCCACTTTTTTAAGGAACACAGCAATGCAAGACAACATGATGTGGTGGCGCGGCGGCGTTATTTATCAAATCTATCCGCGTAGCTTCTTAGACAGCCGCGGCGACGGCGTAGGCGATCTGAACGGCATCACCGAAAAGCTGGATTACGTGGCCTCCCTCAACGTGGACGGCATCTGGCTATCGCCCTTCTTTACTTCTCCGATGCTCGACTTCGGCTATGACGTGAGCGACTACCGCGACGTGGATCCGATGTTCGGCACGCTGGAAGACTTCAAGGCGCTGCTGGAAAAAGCTCACTCGCTGGGCTTGAAAGTGATGATCGACCAGGTGATCAGCCATACCTCCGATCAGCACCCCTGGTTCCAGGAAAGCCGCCAAGATCGCACCAATCCTAAAGCCGACTGGTTTGTGTGGGCCGACCCGAAACCCGACGGCACACCGCCCAACAACTGGCTGTCGATTTTTGGCGGCTCGGCGTGGACCTTCGATTCCCGCCGCCAGCAGTACTATCTGCACAACTTCCTGACCAGCCAGCCGGACGTGAACTTCCACAACCCGGAAGCGCGTCAGGCACAGCTCGACAACATGCGTTTCTGGCTGGATTTGGGCGTCGACGGTTTTCGCTTGGATACGGTCAACTTCTACTTCCACGATGCCGAGCTGCGGGACAACCCGCCGGTACCGAAAGGCGAAGCCAAAACCCTGGGTGCACCGGAAGCGAACCCCTATACCTGGCAACGCCATGTCTACGACCTCAGCCGCCCGGAAAACCTGGACTTCCTCAAAGACCTACGCGCGCTGATGGATGAGTACCCCGGCACTACCACCGTGGGTGAGATTGGCGACGATAACCCGCTAGAGCGCATGGCCGAGTACACCGCCGGTGGCGATAAGCTGCACATGGCGTACACTTTCGACCTGCTCAACATGCCCCACTCCGCGAGCTACCTGCGCGAAGTGATCGAGCGTTTCCAACGCTTGGCAGGTGACGCCTGGCCCTGCTGGGCAACTTCCAACCACGATGTGGTGCGTAGCGCGACACGCTGGGGCGCTGACGAAGATCCCCACGCCTACCCGAAAGTGATGCTGGCGATGCTTTTCTCGCTGCGTGGCAGCGTGTGCCTGTACCAAGGCGAAGAGCTGGGCCTGCCGGAAGCGGACGTGCCCTTCGAGCGCATTCAAGACCCCTACGGCAAAGTGTTGTGGCCTGAGTTTAAAGGCCGCGACGGCTGCCGCACGCCCATGCCCTGGACCGACGGCGAACAGGGCGGCTTCTCTTCGGTGGAACCGTGGCTGCCCATGGAAGCTCGCCATTTGGAGTTGGCAGTAAGCCGCCAGCAGGATGACCCCAACGCCACACTCAACACCGTACGGGCCCTGCTGGCGTTCCGCCGCAGCCACCCGGCGCTGTTTGATGGCAATTTGTCCTTGGTCGATGTCGGTGACGACCTGCTCGGCTTTACCCGTCAAAAAGGCGACGAGACCCTGCTGTGCGTGTTCAACCTGACCGGACAAGAGCAGCAAACTACCCTGCCTGTGGAGGTCGCAAGCGACTTGCCGGTCGTCCACTTTACCGCCACGCGAGACGGCAGCACGCTCACGCTGCCCGCGTACCAAGCCGCCTTTATGCAGGTTGCCTAAACGCCGCCCATAACAGTTAATAACGATAGCCGACCCGCTCCGGTCGAGGTCGGCAAGGAGTTACCATGGCAAGTGTTACGCTTGAAAAGGTCAATAAGGTATTTGGCCGCGATCACATCATCAAAGACGTTGATCTTTCCATTGGCGACGGTGAGTTTGTCGTGTTCGTGGGCCCCTCCGGCTGCGGTAAATCCACCCTTCTGCGCCTGATTGCCGGGCTTGAATCGATCACCGATGGCGACCTAAACATTGGCGGCACCGTGGTGAACGACCTGCCCCCCCGCGAGCGCGGCGTGGGCATGGTGTTTCAGTCTTACGCGCTCTACCCGCACATGACCGTCTACGACAACATGGCTTTTGGCCTGAAACTGGCCAACACCGCCAAAGAGACCGTTCACGAACGAGTGATGAGCACGGCCAAAATCCTGCAGCTGGAAGAGCTTCTGCACCGCAAACCCAAAGCCCTCTCTGGCGGCCAGCGCCAGCGCGTGGCGATGGGACGCGCCATGGCGCGGGAGCCGCGCATCCTGCTGTTCGATGAGCCACTCTCCAACCTGGATGCCTCGCTGCGGGTGCAGATGCGTAACGAAATCGCCCGCCTTCATAACCGTCTTGGCTCTACCATGATCTACGTGACCCACGATCAGGTCGAAGCCATGACCCTGGCGGATAAAATCGTAGTGCTCAACCGGGGCCATGTGGAACAAGTGGGCAGTCCCCATGAACTGTACCAGCGTCCGGCCACCAAATTCGTCGCCGGCTTCATTGGCTCGCCCACCATGAACTTCATGCCCGCCGAGCTGATCAGCGGTACCGCCGACGGCTGCCGCGTCAAAGCAGCCGGCATCGGCGACGTATCGCTTCCCCAAGCGGGCGACGCTTACTCACAAGGCACCTCGCTCACGCTCGGAGTGCGCCCCGAGCACCTTCGTTTGGAAGCGCCCCAAGGCGATAACTGCTTCGATATCGTCAACGTCGAGTACCTGGGTAACGAGGTCTACGTGTATCTGGAGCCGAAAGCGGGGTCGACCCTGCTGATCCATCGCAGCGAAGCACCCAGCCAGTGGCAAGAGGGCCAGCAGGTGTCGCTGGTACCAGATACCGAACACGTACACCTATTCGATGAAAGCGGCGCCGCGTTGACACTTGGCAACGCGCGCTCGGCAGCTTAAACACTGATTGACAGACCCATCACGGCCTTGGCTGGGTGAGACACCTTTCGAAGAGGGTAGTCGACACACCATCAAGGCCGTTATTCTTGTGCGCGACAATTAAATAATTAGCCTGCGCTATAAATGCGTCCGGCACGCACTCTCTCCACCAACGTTCTTCACCTGTTTAGGAAGCACCGTGACCGCCCCTCGCCGAATGACCCTAAAGGACCTTGCGCTCGAACTCGGCGTCTCTACCGCGACGATTTCCAACGCCTTCAACCGCCCCGATCAGCTCTCTCCGCTGCTGCGCGATCGTATTCTCAAAGAAGCCAAGCGCTTAGGGTATAGCGGCCCCGATGCCAAAGCGCGCAGCCTTCGCACCGGACGCTCCAGCATCGTGGCGGTGATTCTAGCCGAAAGCCTGACCTACAGCTTGAACGATGCCGTCGCCAGTGAGTTTCTCTCTGGTGTGGCTGAAGTGCTGGATGCCCACGGCCATACCATGCTGCTATTACCGGGCCGAGGCCACGCATCGCAGCCGCCCGGCTCGGCTAATATCGCCGATGGCTTCATCGTGTACGGTTTGATGCCCAACAATAAACTGCTGAATGAACTGCCCTCCCAGCGCCCCCTGGTATCGGTCGACTTCGATATCGACGGCTGTCCCACCGTGCACATCGATGACCGCGATGCCAGCTACGCCATGGCCATGCATGCCCTCAAAGAGCGCCCTGCCCGTCCTGCCATCATCAACCTGCGCTTGACCAAAGAGCACTGCAATGGCCGAGTGACGAAGGCGCATACGATGCTGCCCGACAGCAGTACGATCAGCCGGGCACGTCTAGCCGGGTTTCACGCCGCGCTCAGCGAGCATGGTTTTGATACCGAACAGATTCCGCTATGGAACATCGAGGAGAACGTGTTCGACGTGTGCTCACCGGTGATTACCGAGATTATTGATTTGCCCGACGAGCAGCGCCCCGACCTGCTGCTGTGCATGTCAGACCGCATTGCGCTCACCGCGCTGACGCTGGCCGAGCAGCGGGGCATTCACGTACCGGAGGCGTTACGCATTACGGGGTTCGATGGCATTGCCGAAGGCCAGTACCGTGCCCCTCGTTTGACGACCGTGCGCCAGGACAGCGCAGGCAAAGGACGAGTCGCCGCCAAAATGATTTTGGGGCGGATACCAAAAACACAGCAGCTGCTCAAAACTGAGCTGCTGCTGGGCGATACTTGTCCTTAGCGGACTCCCCCTAAAACGGCGGGATTATTGCGCGGTTTTCTGCATCGCGATGGCGGTATCCAACATACGGTTGGAGAAGCCCCACTCGTTGTCGTACCACGCCATGATCTTCACCAGACGACCATTAACGCGAGTATGGTTAGCGTCAAAGGTAGACGAGTGCGCATCGTGGTTGAAGTCGATGGAAACCAGCGGCTGGGCGTTGACCGCCAAGACCGGCGAGTTCGCAGCGGCTTTTTCGACGATTTCGTTGATCTCTTCCTTGGTGGTCTCACGGCCCGCCGTGAAAGTCAGGTCCACCAGAGAGACGTTGATCACCGGTACACGCACCGCCAAGCCATCGAACTTGCCCGCCAGCTCCGGCAGTACCAAACCCACGGCTGCCGCAGCGCCGGTTTTGGTCGGAATCATGGAGTGGGTGGCGCTACGGGCACGGTACGGGTCGGAGTGATACACATCCGACAGATTCTGGTCATTGGTGTAGGCGTGAACGGTGGTCATTAGGCCGTTTTCGATACCAACGGCGTCATTCAGCGCTTTAGCGACTGGTGCCAAGCAGTTGGTGGTGCAAGACGCATTCGATACCACCGTGTGCTCAGCGGTCAGAATGTCGTCATTCACACCGTAAACGATGGTGGCATCCGCATCCGGGCTTGGGGCTGAAATAAGAACGCGCTTGGCACCGGCAGCGATGTGCTTAGCGGCCGCCTCGCGTTTGGTGAACAAGCCAGTACACTCCATGACGAGGTCGATATCCATGGACGCCCAGGGCAGGTTGGCCGGGTCGCGCTCGGAGGAGATCGCGATGCGATCACCATCCACGCTGATGCTCTCGGCATCATGCTCGACGCTGAACGGGAAGTGACCGTGCACCGTGTCATGGCGCAGGAGATGGGAGTTTAGGGAAGGGTCACCCAGATCGTTGATCGCAACTACCTGAACGCGATCACGGTAGCCGTTTTCATACAGCGCACGCAGTACGTTACGGCCAATCCGTCCAAATCCGTTAATGGCAACTCTTATTGTCATGGTAGCACCTCAATCAAGCAGTGGTCGTAGATGGCGTATCCAGTAAAAAAATTACTAAAAATACGTATTTAATCACCTATAGGCCGATTAAAACCTGCCATAACCGCCCCTAAAGGCTAATAACTATCCAATATGTAGTAAAATTACTATATAAAGGCTATCGTAGTCCAATACTTAATCAACGATTCACCCGCCCTTTTTTCGGGCCTCGTTCAGCCAACGCTGCTCATCAGGAGTACCATATGACACGTGCAACGTCCCCGACTCCCCTACGCCGTACCAAAATCGTCGCCACGCTTGGCCCAGCCAGTGACCGCCCTGGGGTGTTGGAAGCCATGCTAAAAGCGGGCGTTGACGTGGTGCGACTGAATTTCTCCCATGGGTCTGCCGAAGATCATCGCCGTCGGCTAAGCGCTGTCCGCGAGATCGCCCAGCGCCTGGGCCGCAGCGTGGCTGCACTAGGCGACTTACAAGGCCCCAAAATTCGCATTTCGCGCTTTGCCGACGGTGCCGTTCACCTCGAAGTTGGCCAGCCTTTCGTGCTGGACATGGCGCTGGATGCCAATAGCGGCAGTAACGAGCGCGTCGGCTGTGACTACAAAGCGCTAATCGATGACGTCGCCCCCGGTGACCGTCTGCTGCTGGACGATGGCCGCGTCGTACTGGACGTCACTTCTATCGTTGGGCAAGAAGTTCACACCCGAGTTCACGTGGGCGGCAAACTGTCCAACAATAAAGGCATCAACAAACAAGGCGGCGGTCTTTCTGCCCCGGCGCTGACCGATAAGGATAAAGAAGATCTCAAAACCGCCATCGAGATTGGCGTAGACTATCTCGCCGTCTCGTTCCCACGCAGCGCCGCCGACATGCAGGAAGCGCGCGCTCTGCTGGGTGACGAGGGCAAAGAGATCGGGCTGGTCGCTAAACTGGAGCGTGCCGAGGCCGTTGCCAACGACGAAACCCTAGACGCCATCATCGAAGCGTCAGAGGCGGTGATGGTCGCCCGTGGCGACCTGGGCGTAGAGATTGGCGATGAAGCGCTGATCGGCACGCAAAAGCGCATCATCAAGCATGCCCGCTCACTGAATCGCGCGGTGATCACGGCCACCCAAATGATGGAGTCGATGATCGAATCGCCGCTCCCCACCCGTGCGGAAGTCTTCGACGTGGCCAACGCCGTGCTCGACGCCACCGATGCGGTCATGCTTTCGGCGGAAACGGCGGCAGGCGACTACCCGGTGGAAACCATCGAAGCCATGGACCGCGTCTGCCTGGGTGCCGAGCGCGAGCGCATTGCCCAAGCCTCCGGCCACCGTATTCATGAAGGCTTCGAGCGGATCGATGAAACCATCGCGCTTTCTGCTATGTACGCTGCCAACCACCTAACCGGTGTACGCGCCATTGCCTGCATGACCTCCACCGGCTACACGCCGCTGATTGCCTCGCGCATCCGCTCTGGCTTGCCGATTGTCGGCTTGGCCCACAGCCCCATCGCCCAACGGCGCATGGCGCTCTACCGTGGCGTAGTCTCGATTCCATTCGATACGACGCACATGGAGGCCACCGAGGTGAACCATGAAGCCATCAAACTGCTGAAGGCCCATGGATTGGCACGCCCAGGTGAGCATGTCATTCTTACTCGCGGCGATCATATGAATGCCCACGGTGGCACCAACACCATGAAAGTACTGGCCGTTGATGCCGAGTAACTAACTGCCTCGCCGCACTATCAATAATAAGCGAACGACCAGGAGAGCCATGCCATGAACGATGCCCGCCCACCCCGCCAAGCCGTGCGCACGCTGCAACCGCGCAAGCGTATTGCGCTGATTGCCCACGATGGCAAAAAAACCGAGATGCTGGAGTGGGCGACGCGCTGGCAAGACACACTCAGCCAGCACACGCTGATTGGCACAGGCACCACCGCAGGGCGGCTGAAAACCGCCCTGGGGCTAGAAGTGGAAGGCTTAATGAGCGGGCCGCTAGGCGGCGACCAGCAGATTGGGGCGCGCATCGCCGAGCAGCAGCTCGACGTGCTGATCTTCTTCTGGGACCCCTTTGCACCGCAGCCCCACGACCCGGACGTGAAAGCACTGCTGCGCCTTGCCGCGCTGTGGAACGTGCCGGTGGCGTGTAATGCGGCTAGCGCCGACTTTCTGCTCTCCTCGCCCTATCTTAGCGAACGCTATGATATGTCGATTCCAGACGCGAACGCCTGGGCACAGGCACGCACGGTATAAACCGGGCGCGCCTTGCGCTCAGCGGGTACGCAGGCGGCGCGCGACCACCTGCTGCCCGCATTGGTAGCTTCCATTCATCGCGCCCAGCGCGCACTGAAGCGTCAGCTCGGCGATGCGGTCATAATCCTGCAACGCCGAATTAACCGGCTGAGGCAGAAAATCTAACAGGCGGTGGTCACCAAATGTGGCTAACCGCAGCGTCTCCGGCAGCCCGCCCTGGGCAAGCAACTCATCAAACACACCTTCCATCAGCGCGTAGGAGGCCGTGACCAGCGCATCTACCTCGCCTGCAGCAAAGAGCTGTTGCGCCAGTTCAACGCCCACATCCCGCTCGTAGCGCCCACCGCTAAAGGTAACGGCTTCAACGCCCTTCCCTTCCAGTGCGGCAAAAAATCCTGCACGGCGCTCCCGGCTTACCGAGAGTTCAGGCATCGCATCCAACCACGCGATTCGCCGAGTTGCACTGCCCATCACCGAGCGCGTCAGCGCATAAGCGGCTTCTTGGTCATTGCTCACCACGCTGGCAAAGCGCTCGGGCGTCAGGCCCCGGTCCATCCCAACAACGCTCCATCCTTCGTCGGCCAAATCCGTATAAAAAGTGTCGTTTTCCGGCAGGCAGCTGGCGGTAATCAGCACCTCACAGCGCTGGGCGCGCAGGGCCAAAGCCAGCGTGCGCTCACTGTCCGCGCAGTCATCGGAACTCACCACCAACAGTTGGTAGCCGCGCTCGCGAGCACCTCGCTCGAGGCGTTTGGCAAGGCGTGCGTAGCTGATGTTTTCCAAATCCGGCACGATCAAACCGATCAACCGGCTAGCGCCACGGCGCAGCGCGGCGGCCTGAGGGTCAATGTGATAGCGGTGCTGACGCACAACGGCCATCACTTTATCGATAGTGGCCGGGCTAATGCGCCGCTGCTCGGCCTGGCCGTTGATTACATAGCTTGCCGTGGTGCGCGAAACCCCGGCGAGCCGGGCAATATCGGCAAGTGTCATGCTGGTTTCCCCCTAAATGAAGACGGCAGTTTAGCAGCCGTTTTACCCTCTTCAGACCAAAGTCTAAAAAGACAACCCTTGTGTCCAAAAGTGAATCGATTCAGCATAGCCAACTATACACAGGTGACACGATTCATCCAGCTAACCACAACGATCTACGACTAACGTTTTATGCGCGCACTTTCGCCGCCAATCGCAGACGTTGCCGTTGCCTGACCGCGTTTACAGGAGACTCCTATGTTGACACTCGGCCCCGATGACATCTTGCTCGACCGCCACGCGGACAACTGGCAAGCTGCGCTCGACAGCGCCGCCAACGCCCTGGCAGAGGCTGGCTTGGTTGCGGCCGAGTACCGCGATGGCCTCCACGCCCGCGAAGCGCAGTCCTCAACGTACCTAGGCAACGCGATTGCGATTCCCCACGGCACTCCGGAAAGCCGCCATCACGTCAAACGTACCGGCGTGCGGGTGCTGCAGTTCCCTCAGGGTGTACAGTGGCACGACGGCAACACCGTACATGTGCTGGTCACCATTGCGGCACAAAACGACGAACACTTGGATATTCTGCGCCAGCTAACCCACGTACTCGACCGCGACGGGGTGGCTAATGAACTGGCCCGCGCCAGCTCCGCCGCCGATGTCGCACGGCTACTGTCGAAGCCATCACTAGCGCCGCGTCTGGATGCCGATACGCTATGTGTTAACTTCCCCGCCCGCGACCCGCAGGAGCTGGCTCTGGCCGCCGCAGCGCGGCTACGCCAAAGCGGCTGTGTGGATAACGGTTTTATTAGTGCCGTGGCGAGCGCCCAGCCCCAGTGGTTGGGCAAAGGCCTATGGCTTTCCAGCCACGCCCAAGGGGTGAACCAGCCGGCGCTGGGCGTAGCCACCCCCGCCGACACCACGCTAGAGCATAGCGGTCATCCGGTTCATGCGCTGTTCTGCCTGGCCGCCAGCGGCGATGCCCACCGGCCGCTGCTCGAGCAGCTGATGGCGGTACTGGAAAACGGCGAAAGCGACAGCTTTGTGGGCAAAAACAGCGCTCAGCTACTGGCGGCACTGGCCGGTGAAACCGCCAGCACCCAAACCCGCCGCGTGCGGGTTCTGAATCCCCACGGCTTGCACGCTCGCCCGGCTAAACAGCTGGTACAGATCGCCCGCGCCCAGCCTATGCCCATCAACGTGCGCCTGGAAGAAGGCAGCGCCACCACGGTATCTGCTGCCAGCTTGACCAAAGTGATTGGCCTGGGTGCGCGCCGTGGCCAATGGCTGATCTTCTCTGCCGAGGGCGAACAGGCAAGCGCCGCGCTAGATGCCATTGCCGCCGCTGTCGAAGAGGGCTTGGGTGAAAAAGTGACGCCGCTCGACGGGGGCCGTGATGCCACGCCCGCCGCCAACGCCAGCAAGCCCGCCGTTGAACCGCTGGCCGCTGACACGCCGCACACCGGTGTAGCAGCCTCGCCAGGCTTGGCGATTGCGCCGGTGTTCGTCATTCGTCCGATGCAGTTCGACTACCCAGAGTACGCCGGTCAGCCCGACGAAGAAATCGCTCGCTTGGAAGAGGCTCTAAAAGAGGGCGCCGCCCAACTGCAGGCGCTGGTACATAAAGCCCCCGGCGGCGAAGTGGCCGACATTCTCTCTATGCACGAAGAGATGCTCGACGACCCCGAACTGCACCAGGCGGCCATTGACGCCATCCGCGAAGGCCGCTCGGCGGAAGCGGGCTGGTGGGAAGCTATCGACACCGCCGCCCACGCCCAAGAGATGCTGGCCGACCGGCTGCTGGCCGAACGCGCCGCCGACCTGCGCGATGTCGGCCGCCGCGTGCTCGGCGTGCTTTGCGACGTTACTCTGCCCGAGCCGCCCGACCACCCCTATATTCTGGTGATGGACGATATCGGCCCCTCCGATGTGGCCCGCTTGGACACATCCCGCGTGCGTGGCCTGCTCACCGTTCGCGGCGGCGCCACGGCGCACAGCGCTATTCTGGCTCGCGCCCTTGGCATTCCTGCAGTAGTAGGTGCCGGTGAAGCGGTCATGGCGCTGCACAACGGCGGTATGATGATTCTGGATGGCGAGCGCGGCCGCGTGACCTCGCAACCTTCCGAGGAGCGCCTGCGCCGCGCCGAGCAGCAACTGCTTGACCAGCAGCAGCGTGAGGCGGATGCCTGGGAGCTGCGCTTCGAGCAGGCGCAAACCCGCGACGGTCATAAGGTGGAAGTGGCTGCCAACCTCGGCAACACTGCCCACGCCGCCGATGCGGTAGAGCGCGGCGCGGAAGGGGTCGGCCTGCTGCGCACCGAGTTCCTGTTTATGGCCTACTCCAGCGCGCCGGATCTCGCTACGCAAATCGCCGAATACCGTGAAGCCACCGATGCCCTCAATGGCCGCCCGCTCGTCGCCCGGACCCTGGACGTCGGCGGCGACAAGCCGCTGCCCTACTGGCCGGTGCCCCAGGAAGACAACCCCTTCCTCGGCCTGCGCGGTATTCGCTTAGCGCTGACCCAACCAGAAGTGCTGGAAACCCAGATTCGCGCGCTGCTGATGGCCGCCGTGGGCAAACCGCTACGCATCATGCTGCCGATGGTTAAAGACGTAGCCGAATTCCGCGCGGCGAAGGCGATTTACGACCGCCTGCTCAAAGAGATCTCCCCGCAGCAGCGCGCCACCGACGTACAGCTTGGCGTGATGATTGAGGTGCCTTCCAGCGCCTTGTTAGCGCCCACGTTGGCCGCCGAAGTCGACTTCTTCTCAGTGGGTACCAACGACTTAACGCAGTACACCCTCGCGATTGACCGTGGCCACCCAGAGCTATCCGCTCAAGCCGATGGCCTGCACCCAGCGGTACTGCGGTTGATCCAAATGACCGTTGAGGCCGCCCACGCTCACGGCAAATGGGTCGGCGTGTGTGGCGAACTGGCTTCTGATGCCATGGCCGTGCCGGTTCTGGTGGGCTTAGGTGTCGATGAACTCTCGGTGAGCGCACGCCAAATCCCGCTGGTCAAAGCCCGCCTGCGCGAGTTTGATCTTGCCCAAGCCCAGGCCAGCGCCCAGTTAGCGCTGAGCAAAGCCACCAGCGACGACGTCCGCGACGCCTTGGAGGCCAGCTAATGGCAAGAGTTGTCTGTATTACGCTCAACCCAGCGCTGGACCTTGCCTTCAATCTGGATGCGCTGACGCTGGGGCACGTCAACCGCCCCACCGGCGCGCAGCTGGAAGCCGCAGGTAAAGGGGTGAACGTCGCGCGGGTATTGGCAAGCCTGGGCCACGAGGTGATCGTCAGCGGCTTCTTGGGCGAAGAGAACGACGCTCCTTTCAGCCTCGCCTTCCCCCGTTACGGCGTCGAAGATGCCTTTGTGCGAGTGCCGGGCAACACGCGCATCAACGCCAAACTCGCTGAGCAGAGCGGCCGTGTAACCGACATCAACGGCCCCGGCATGCCCATCGAAGCCGCCCACCTGGAGGCTTTACGCACCAAACTAAACGGCCTGTTTGAAAGTAGTGCGCCGCCTGAAGCCGTGGTGGTCGCAGGCAGCCTGCCTCCCGGCATCGACCAGCCCGCGTTTGGCGAGCTGCTTGCCTTCCTGAAAGGTTTCGGGGTGCCGCTGTGGGTGGATACCAGCGGACCGGCGCTGCTCACGGCGATTGCCGCGCGGCCTGCCGCAGTCAAGCCTAACGAAACCGAGCTGGCCGACTGGGCCGGTAGCGCCCTTGATAGCGACCAACAGCGCCAAGCCGCCGCCGAGCGGCTGCACGCCAGTGGAATCGAGCACGCGCTGATTTCAGCGGGTGCAGAAGGCGTTTTATGGGTGAGCCAGCACGGTACTTGGCAATCCACGCCGCCGACCGTTACCGCCACCAATACCGTTTGCGCGGGCGACTCCTTTGTGGCCGGTATGCTTCACGGGCTGCTAAGCCAGCACTCACCCGACGATACGCTTCGTTTCGCCACGGCGCTTTCTGCCGAAGCGGTACGCCATGTCGGTGTGGGCACTTCCCACGCCGATGATTTTGACTCACTCCAACAACAGACCCGGGTACGGCGTCTTGACGACACCCACACCGAGGGAGCCACGCGATGAACCTAATCCTGATTACCGCCTGCCCCAGCGGCATGGCGACCACTTTTCTGGCCGCCAAGCGCCTAGAGCAAGCCGCCACGCGGCTGGGCTGGAACGTTCATGTAGAGATGCACGGTGAGATTGCGCCGCTGCAAGCCGCCAGCGCCGAGCAGATTGCTAACGCCGATTTGATCGTCGTGGCCGCCGACCACGTGCCCGCCCCGGAGCGCTTCGAAGGCAAACGGCTATTCCAGGCTCCTATTGCCAGCGCCCTGCCCGACCCCAGCGCCTTTTTAAGCCAAGCTAAGCGGGAAGCGCCGATCTACAGTGCACCGGCAGCCACAGCGGCTGCCCCGACTAGCAGCGCAGGCGGCAAAAAAATCGTTGCTGTCACCGCCTGCCCCACCGGCGTTGCCCACACCTTTATGGCCGCCGAAGCGCTGGCCGAAGCGGGTAAGGCCATGGGCCACCAGATTCGTGTGGAAACCCAAGGCTCGGTGGGCGCGCAAAACAAACTCACGGAAGCGGAAATCGCCGACGCTGATGTGGTCGTGTTGGCCTGCGATATCGAAGTGGATCCTTCACGCTTTGCAGGCAAACGGGTTTATCGCACCTCTACCGGCAATGCGCTGAAAAAGCCGCGCCCGACCCTGGAGGCTGCCTTCACCGACGCCGTTGTGGAAGATGGCACCAGCGCCGCCAGTGGCGCATCGGCCAAGAAAGGCATGAAAGAGAAAGGCGTCTATAAACACCTGCTGACCGGTGTGTCCTTTATGCTGCCCATGGTGGTGGCGGGTGGCTTGTTAATAGCCCTCTCGTTCGTGTTCGGTATCGAAGCGTTCCAGGAAGAAGGCACCCTGGCCGCTGCGCTGATGCAGATTGGTGGCGGCACGGCCTTCGCGCTGATGATTCCCGTTCTGGCGGGTTACATCGCCTACTCCATCGCCGACCGCCCCGGTATTGCCCCCGGCATGATTGGCGGTATGTTGGCCGCCGAGATTGGCTCCGGGTTTATCGGCGGTATTTTGGCCGGTTTCCTGGCGGGCTACGTGGCCCTCGCCGTCACGCGCTACGTAAAACTGCCCTCCAGCGTTGAGTCGCTCAAACCGATTCTGATCATCCCGCTGATTGCCAGCTTGGTCACCGGCCTGACGATGATCTACGTGATTGGCGAGCCAGTGGCTGCCGTGCTGAGCGCGCTCACCAGCTTCTTGGAGTCCATGGGCTCGACCAATGCCGTGCTGCTGGGCATTCTGCTCGGAGCCATGATGTGCTTCGACCTGGGTGGCCCGGTCAACAAAGCGGCCTACACCTTTGGCGTCGGCCTGTTGGCCTCTGAAACCTACGGTCCAATGGCCGCGATCATGGCCGCCGGCATGGTGCCCGCGATTGGTATGGGTATTGCCAGCTTCGTGGCGCGTAACAAGTTCTCTGCCCCCGAGCGAGAAGCGGGTAAAGCCTCGTTCGTGCTGGGCCTGTGCTTTATCAGTGAAGGCGCGATTCCCTTTGCGGCGAAAGACCCGCTGCGCGTGATTCCCGCCTGTATCGCCGGTGGTGCGGTCACGGGTGCGCTCTCCATGCTGGTGGGTGCCAAACTGATGGCCCCCCATGGCGGTATCTTCGTGCTGCTGATTCCTAACGCCATTACTCCCGCTCTGCTTTACCTGGGCGCGATTGTGGTGGGCTCATTGATCACCGGCCTGGGCTACGCGTTTATCAAACGTGGCGCTGCCCAAGTAGCCGTTGCCAGCTAAAAGCGGCACACTAAGGGCGAGGCAATCTCGCCCTTTTGTTTTTCAGTCAGACATTCAAGACGACCACCACCCCGCTGTTTTATTAACCATTTTTCTTACCATTGATCGCTAACTGTTGTTCTCAAGCGCGCAACATGTAGTATTTTTACATAAATAACAGCGACGCCAAGGGTCGGACACGCCCCGTTAGCGATAACGATGTAAAACAGATGTAAAAACAACAGGACCGCCCGTTATGTTTCAACTCACTCGCAGCGTTACTTGGCAGGCCCTAGAGCGCCTGCGCGATAAAACCGCCAATGACCGCATTCGTGACTACTTTACGAATGATCCGCAGCGCTTTGAAAAAATGAGCCTCCGCGTCGGCGGCCTTTTTCTAGATTACTCCAAGCATCAGGTATCGGATGAAGTGCTGGCTAAACTAATCGAGCTAGCCGACCATTCCGCCCTGGTACAGCGCCGCGCCCAAATGTTTTCTGGCGACATTATCAACGTGACCGAGAACCGTCCGGTACTCCACACCGCCCTACGCCATCTTGGTGATGAACCGGTGTATGTGGACGGCGAAGACGTGATGCCAGAAATCACCCGCACCCGCGAGCAGATCAAGCTGTTCTCGGAAGCGGTGCGTAGCGGCGAGTGGAAAGGCTATAACGGCCAGCGTATTAAAGATGTGGTCAATATCGGCATCGGCGGCTCGGACCTTGGCCCCAACATGGCAGTGCGTGCGCTGTTGAAGTATCGCCACCCAGAGCTGCACTTCCACTTCGTTTCCAACGTGGACGGCACCCATATACAGAAAGTGCTGTCGCGGCTAGACCCCGCCACCACGCTGTTTATCGTCTCTACCAAAACCTTCTCCACCCAGGAAACCCTGCTCAACGCCAAGACGGCGCGGCGCTGGTTCCTGGAGAACGCTGGCGAAGACGCGGACGTGGGCGCGCACTTTATTGCCGCGTCCACCAACCGCAAAGCGGCCATGGAGTTCGGTATTCGCGAAGAGAACGTGTTCGAGTTTTGGGCCTGGGTGGGCGGCCGCTACTCCATGTGGTCTTCCATCGGCTTGCCCATTGCGCTCTCGATTGGCTTTGAAGGCTTTATCGAGCTGCTGGAAGGCGCCCATGAGATGGACCGGCACTTTATCGAAGCGCCTTTCGCTCAAAACATGCCGGTCCTTATGGCGCTAATCGGCATCTGGTACATCAACTTTATCGGCGCGGAAACCCAAGCCATCGTGCCCTACGACCAAGCGCTCAACCAGCTGCCCTCCTTCCTGCAGCAGTTGGATATGGAGTCTAACGGCAAGTCGGTGGATATTTTCGGCCACCCGGTGAACTACAAAACCGGCCCAATTGTGTGGGGCCAAACCGGCTCCAACGGCCAGCACGCCTTCTTCCAGCTGCTGCACCAGGGCACGCGCTATGTGCCCATCGATTTTATCGCCTCGCTCAAGCCGGAACCGGGCGTGGAAGACCACCACTTCGCCCTGCTGACCAACATGCTGGCCCAAGCCAACGCCTTTATGGAAGGCAGCCAAGGCGACAGCAAAGAGCTTAGCCAGCTCGACCCCTATAGCTGCCCCGGCAACCGCCCCTCCAGCACCCTGCTGCTCGACGAGCTAACGCCGAAAAACCTGGGCGCGCTGATTGCGCTCTACGAACACAAAGTGTTCGTGCAGGGCGTGATTTGGAACATCAACTCGTTCGACCAGTGGGGTGTACAGCTAGGCAAGCGCATCGCCGGAGAGATCAGCGAGCGCATCGACGCCAACGCCGCCGACTTCGACGCTTCTACGCAGGGCCTTTTGGAGTTAGTACGAGCGCACTTTCCCAGCAGTGCACGCAAAGCCGATAGCGCTGAGCCAGCAAGCAGTGATAAAAAACCGGTGCGGAAGAAGCGTTAGGTTAAAAGGTAGGTAAGCACAGCGCCTTGGCAGACTGCCAGGGCGCTTTTGGGTCAACGCCTATTGAGTGGCTCTCAACCGTCGACAATCGGCGTGTAGCCGTGGCTTATTGAACATTGTGAAAAGGTGAACCCATGCAGCATCTTCACCGGTCTATTCAGCGCTGCCCGCGAGTAGCGGTATACGGCACGTTAAAGCACGGCCATCGCAATCATCATTGTTTAAACGGCGCTGACATGCTGGGCCAAGACCGTTTAACGGGAATCACACTTTACGACCTTGGCCCCTACCCAGGCGCTAAGCTCACGCCATCCACAGGCGTTAAGGTGGAAGTGTATGCCATTAACGCCGAACAGCTAGCACGACTGGATGAGCTAGAAGATTACTTGCATCACTCTCCCGCAGAAGGGATGTACGACCGGACGGTGCTGGCAACACAGTATGGCGATGCCTGGTGCTATATCTACAATCCACCGGTTGAGACAACGTCGCAGATCAGGAGCGGAGAGTGGTAAAACGATTTACAGAAAGGCCAACGCCTCTTCCGTACTCACAATCTCCGCATACTCCCCTGCTAAATTCGCCAGTGCTCTAACCCAGAGTGTGTGAACGCATCGGGCACGTTTTTATCGACGATATGCTCGACGTTTAGTCCTCGCAGAAATGCCTGCCCTCCCCTGACATCATCCAAGTAAGTCGTCCCTCTTTTCCCAAAATACCATTAGCGCTGTCGTGGCTGTACTGCCCGCTTGGTTGCGGTGCTGCGCAAACCCCATATACTGTATTTATAAACATATATTGATACTACGTATGAGGTGGCAGATGACATCACTGGATCCCTCTCGAGCTACCGTGCATAAAGGGCGCGGTGCAACCTACGACCCACATAACCGCTTTGCCCCTACCCGCAGCGTGGCAGAGGATGACGGCTGGTGGCAGGAAGAAGCCTCTATTTCGCTGGCAACAGAAGTGCGCGAGGAAGCCAGTAAAAGCGCACTCTCTTGGAACAAATCGCCAGATTTACCTTTTGATCGTTCGCTTAACCCGTATCGCGGCTGTGAGCATGGCTGTGTCTACTGCTATGCGCGTCCCTCCCACGCCTATTGGGATTTATCACCGGGGCTGGATTTTGAAACCAAATTGATCGCCCGCCACGGGCTGGTGGAGCATTTAAAAGAGGAGCTTTGCCACCCCCACTATGTTTGCCGCCCCATTAACCTCTCCGGTAATACCGACTGTTACCAGCCGCTAGAGGCCACCTACCAAACCACTCGCCGCTTACTGGAATTGCTGTTGGCTTGCCGCCACCCGGTGACGCTAGTGACGAAAAGCACGCTGATTTTGCGGGATATCGATCTACTAGCAGAAATGGCGGAGCATCGCTTGGTGCGGGTGTTCGTGAGCTTGACCAGCCTAGACGCTAACCTAAAGCGCACGCTGGAACCCCGTGCGGCATCGCCGCAGGCACGCCTGAAAGTGATCCGCGAGCTAAACACGGCGGGAATACCGGTGGGCACGCTAGTATCACCGATTATTCCCGGCCTGACCGACCACGAAATTGAGCGCATTCTGGAAGCCGCCAGCCGCGCCGGGGCGCGCACCGCCACCTGGATGCTGCTGCGGCTGCCCCACGAGGTCGCGCCACTGTTTGACGCGTGGCTAGAGGCTCACTACCCCGAGCGCGCTGCCAAAGTGATGAGCTTGATGCGTCAGTGTCGGGGCGGTAAAACCTACGATGCGGCCTTTGGTAAGCGCTTTCGCGGAGAAGGGGTATTTGCTGACTTAATCGCCCAGCGGTTTCAGCGTGCTAGCCGCCAATGGAACATGCAGCCACGCACCGAGCAGGGGCTGAATACCCGTGATTTTCGCCCGCCCCGGGCACAGGGGGATTTATTTGATTAGACTGCAGGAATACCCATCACTAAGAAGACGCCCTCTCCATGTCGCTCAGCAAAACAAAATCCAGCTTTTACCGCCGCCTTTACGTGGCCCACTTGATTGAGCAAGGCGTGGCCAGCGTACCCGCGCTGATGGAAGCCACCGGCATGCCGAGGCGCACCGCCCAAGACACCATTACGTCCTTGGGGGAATTGGATATTGAGTGCGTATTTGAAAAAGGCGACGGCGAGCGCCACAACATTGGCCACTACACCATTAAGCAGTGGGGCGCGATTGACCCTCAGTGGGTGGCATCGAACGCTGAGCGCTTAGGGCAGGTACTGGGCTATCGCTAGCCTCGTCAGGCTCTGCCCACGCAAGGCGCGCTGTATTTAACGTCACGCTGAGCGAGCTTGCTGCCATCGCCAGTACGGCGGCCAAGGGCGGTACCGCCATCATGATCACCAGCCCAAGCGCCAGCGTGTTATAGAGTGCCGAAAACACTAGATTTTGCACCATGACTCGGCGGGTGCGCTTAGCCAGTGCCAATAGCCTTACGATACCGCTCACCCCAGGCCAAAGCAGCTGTGCGGCGGCTCCTTCGCGGGCGGCTTCGCTGGCTTGCATGGGGGCGACGCCTACCCCGGCTTCGGCAAGGCTTAAGGTATCGTTCACCCCGTCGCCCACATAGAGCGTGGGCGATGGCAGCCCTTTGAGCAGCGCCGCTTTAGCTTCTGGCGAACGCTGGGCGTAGCACGCGTTTTTTGCTAGCCCCACCTGCAGGCCAAGCCAGCCCACCGGCCCCTGGCGGTCGCCGCTGATCAGCGCCACGATGTACCCTGAGCGCTGTAGTTCGGCAAGGCTCGCTTTCGCATCGCTCACCGGCTGGTCGGCACAGTAGAGCGTGGCGAGCCAACCGCGGCTGTTGGCCACTACCACCTGTGAAGCAAAGGCGTAGTCAGGGTGTTGGGCGTTATCTGGCAAAGGCGCGCCAAGCTGCTGCTCTATCCATACGGCGCTACCTAACCACCACTGCTCTCCGTTTTGAAACGTTGCTTGCTGGCCTTTGCCGGGATGCTCCTCAAGATGAAGTACTTTATGAAGTGCCTTGGGCGGCGTTGCTGTTTCAGCCTGGTTCACCCAATCCAACAAACCGCTGGCTAGCGGGTGTTCGCTTTGGCTGACGGCGCTGCGTAGCATCGCCTGAAAAATCGCGAGGTCTTCGCCTTGGCGCAGCGCGGCGTGCACTACCTGATGCTGCCCCCGGGTGAGCGTACCGGTTTTATCGAAGGCAATACCGCGTACGTTCGCCAGGGTTTCAAAAGCAGCAGGGTCGCGAAGCGCAATGCCCTGTTGTAATGTTTGACTGCTACCGGCAAGGCTTGCCAGCGGCACCGCCAGCCCCACCGCGCAGGGGCAAGCCACCACCAAAACAGACAGCGCACGCACAGCAGCGTCTTCTAGACCAAGGCCCAATAGCAGCCCGAGTGGAAGTGTCAGCGCAGCCAGCAGCAGCGCTACGGGGCTTAGCCATGAGGCAAAGCGGTCGGCCAGCTTGTGCAATTCGCCCTTTTTTACCTGGGCGCGGCGCATTTGCTCGCACAGCTTATCCACCCGCCGCTGGCCGACGGTGGCAGTCACAGTCACCTTCAAAGACGCTGCGTTTAGCCCCGCCGCATAGCGGCAGCCAGCGTATACACGCTGCCCAGCATGCAGGTAGCGCGGCACGCTCTCCCCGGTTAGCGTGGCGGTATCCAGCCAGCCGGGCGTTTCCAGCAGGCCATCCAAGGGCACCTGCTCACCAGGAGGCACTTCAATCACGGCTCTCATGGAGACTTCCTCGACGGGCTGCGTGTCGCGCTGCCCGCCTTGGCAAACCACCACATCAGCTTCCGGCAGCCTTAGTGCATCAAAGGCTTTAAGCCCCCGTTGCCTGCACAGGGTTTCGACCAGCCGGCCCACCAGAAGCAGCACAATCAGCATCACCGCAGTATCGAAATAGACCTCAGAAGAGCCGCACAGCAGCAGTCCTACCGATACCGCCATGGCGCCAAGCACACCCAGGCTTACCAATACATCCATGCCGGGGCGTCGGGCCAGTAGTGTGCGCCACCCCGCTCGGTAAAACGGAAGGCCGGAATAGAGTACGACGGGCAGTGAAAAGGCACCGGCCACCCACGCAACGACCAGCTCTATGGTGGCATTGGGCAGCGCGCCCACGTAGATCAGCAGCGACGCCAGCATGGTCCACATACCCAACACTGCGCCTACAATTAGGCGCAGCGTGAGGTAGCGGCTCTCTTGGGCTAAGCGCTGCTGGGCATCTTGCACTGGCTCTAACTCGCTCAGCCGATAGCCCAGCCGTTTCACCACGGGGGCTAACGCCGCCAACTGGGTTGCTGAGGGAGAGCCGTTTACCCATACCGTTGCAGTAGGGTAATGAACGCTGGCCTCAGCGACTCCCGGCACGCGGGCTAGCGCGCCCTCTACCGCCAGCGCACAGCTGGTGCACCACATGCCATGAAGCGTATAGAGCGGTGCGTCGTCATTAGCAGGCGAGTCACTGTTCACGGTTACAGACAAGGCGGCACGCCAATGATGGGTAGCCCCGCAAACGCCACGCCAAAGGCAGAAAACAAGTAGAGCCAACCGGATACCACGGCATGAAAGCGCTGACGCCCCTGATGCTGCTTGGCTGTGCGGCAGCACCCCCACGCCAACAGCACAAGCCCAGCAGCACAGAGAAGAGTAAAACCGCCCAGACCTGCGTTGAGCAGCGTGAGTGATCTTGCCTCTGGCGGCGGCGGAGCCACCGCACAGGCCACCGATAGGCCGCTATACACGGCCACAAACCAAACGCTCCAAAGCGTTAGCCCCACTATCAAATGGATAGGGTGGGTAAAGTTCATTCGTTCCATCGCCCTACCCTCCTAACACGCGGGGCAGCACCGCTAGCGCCGCAATTAATAGTCCAAAGGTGACCACGTTATAGCGCCATAGTAGGGCTACTACGCCCGGCTCGAAGGGAGCATGAGCGCCCACATAGCCATAGCCCACACGCAGGCCTTGAAGCACGGTCAAGATGACCGCTAAACCGCCGTGGAACAGGGCGTAGACAAGGCCGACCAGCATCACCGCATCGTGGGAGGTTTGTGTGGGAGCAAGTTCGGCTTGCCACAGCGCCCAGCCCGTTAGCCCCACTTGCAGTGCACCTAACGCAGCGGCTAAATAGAAGCCTGCACCTAGCCCGGCGTCACGCTGCTGGCGCAGCCCACGCACCAGCTTTTCCATCACACCACAACCGGCTAAAACCGCTACGCCAGCTGCACCCATTAATATGAGTGATAGCGGCGGCGTCTCTGGCATCTGCCATTGCGGTGAAACGGTCCAGAGGTAGAACCAGCCAAACAGATAAGAGAGATAAAACGATCCGTTAGCGATCAGAAAAACACCCATCGCCCAAAGACCAGGACCATCCATCGTGCGCGAATGGAGCGGTGGGTCGCCCGGTTTTACGCCCGCATCCGGTGCCGCTTTAGGATGCGCGCCATTCTCCCAGGACCAGCGCAGCAGGAAGATACCGGCAATCATCACGAACACGCCTGCCAACACGTACACCTTGGTCAGCAGGCTCAGGCACACCACCGCCAGCGCGGCAGCGGCAAACAGCGGCCACCAGGAGTTACCGGGCAGGTGGATAATCTCGCGCACCTTGCCCGTAATCGGGTCGGTGCCCCACATCTCCCTTCTGCCGTGGGAAGCCACCGCCAACGAGTGCTTACCCTCGGCCATGGTATGCGGCAGGTTCGGGTCATCCCACAGCGGGTGGCGGGTTTCCACATTGGGAAGGCTGACAAAGTTATAGGCGCTGGGCGGCATGGTGTTGGCCCACTCCAGCGTATCGGCATTCCAGGGGTTATGCTTGGCGGGCTTGCCAAACCGGAAGTGCAGCGCGATATCCAGCAGCACCATGGCAATCCCTGCCGAGAGCACAAAGCTACTGATGGATGAGAGCAGGTTGAAAATCTCCCAGCCCGACCCTGCTTCATAGGTGTAAATCCGCCGGGGCATGCCAAGCAGCCCGGTCCAGTGCATGATTAAGAAGGTGCCGTTAAAGCCCAGGAAGGTAAGCCAAAACCCCCAGCGCCCCAGGTTTTCGGAGGGCATTCGCCCAGAAAAGAGCGGCAGCCAGTAGTAAAGCCCAGCGATTAGCGGGAAGAACATGCCCCCCACCAGCACGTAGTGCATGTGCGCCACCACAAAGTGGGTGTCGTGCACCTGCCAGTTAAACGGCACCAGCGCCAGCATGACGCCGGTTAACCCACCACACACAAAGATAATTAAAAAGCCCATCACCCACAGCATGGGCAGCTTCATTTTGGGTTTGCCAAGCCAGAGCGTGGCTATCCAGACAAACACCTGAATCGCCGTGGGCACGGCCACTAGCATACTGGCCGCCGAGAAAAACGCCTGGGCCAGCTGCGGAATGCCAATGGTGAACATGTGGTGAACCCATAGCCCAAAGCTGATAAAGCCCATGATGGTGATCGCTGCCACTACCCAGCCGTACCCCACAATGGGCCGCCCGGCAAACACCGGAATCAAGGTGGAGACAATACCAGCGGCAGGCAGGAAGATGATGTACACCTCGGGGTGCCCAAACAGCCAGAACAGGTGCTGCCAGAGTACCGGGTCGCCGCCGCCCGCAATTTGGAAAAACGGCATGCCGACTGCTCGCTCAAGCTCCAGCAGCACGCTGCCGAGTATCAGCGGCGGGAAGCCCACCACGATCATTAGCGCCATGGCGAGGATATACCACGCAAACAGCGGCATCTTATGCAGCGCCATGCCCTGGGTGCGGGTGCGTAAGATAGACACCACCAGCTCCACCCCCGCCGAAAGCGCTGATATCTCCACAAAGGTGATGCCCAGCAGCCAAAAATCGGAGCCCAAATCCGGAGCAAACTCTTTACTGCTCAGCGGCGTGTACATAAACCAACCGCTTGAAGGCGCCATCTCAATAATTAGGCTGGAGGTGAGAATAATCCCGCCAAACAGGTAGCAGAAATAACCCAGCGACGTTAGCCGTGGACACACCAAGTCACGGGCACCAATCATTTTAGGGATCAGGTAAATCGCCAGCCCCTCCAGCATGGGAATGGCGAACAGAAACATCATCACCGTGCCGTGCATGGTGGTGACTTGGTTATAGATCTCCGGCGACATAAAGTCCTGGTCGGGCATCGCTAGCTGGGTACGCACCAGCATGGCAAGAATGCCGCCAATCAGGAAAAACACCATCCCGGTGATCATAAAACGCAGACCTAGCGTTGTATGGTTCACGATGGTGAGGGCCTTTAGCCCTTTCGGGTTACCCCAAATGTCATGTAGGTCTTCGTGTAACTGCTGCGGGTCTTGCTCTACCGCCTCTTGATTCACGCTCTTCATGGGGTCAAGGTCTCCAGCCAAGCACCCAGGGCATCCAAGGTGTCCATATCAATATCGTCGTGGGCGGGCATTTTATTACCCGGCTTCAGCGTTTGGTGCTGCTGCAGCCACTGGCTCACCGCGCCCTCTTCCATGGCCATCACACCGGCACCCAGCATCGTGCGGCTACCGACATCCGAGAGGTTAGGCCCTACACCGCCCTGGCTGACGCCAGCCACTTGATGGCAGCTCGCGCAGTGGGTCGCAAAGGCCTCTCTTGCAACATCATGAGTGGTATCTTGCGTCGCTAATTCGCTTAGTTCTGCGTCTTGCCGAGCCGCCAGCCATGTATCGAATGCTTCACGAGGCACGGCTTCGACATACAAATGCATATGGGCATGCCCCACCCCGCACAGCTCGGCACACTGGGCGCCAAACACGGCGGGCTCATCGGCTTCCAAACGGATTTTATTCACCCTTCCTGGCAGCATGTCGATTTTGCCGCCCAGGCGCGGCACCCAAAACGCGTGAATGACATCCGCGCCGCTCACGTGAAAATCCACCGGCTCCCCGGCGGGCATGACGAGCTGGTTAGCGGTGACGACTTCGCCGCCTTCGGCGCCTGGGTAGCGCACCTCCCACCACCATTGGTGGCCGATCACTTCAATCACTTCAGGCGGCTCGCCTAGCGGGAGCGGCAGCATGCGCTGCCCGGCGGGCACCCCAAACATTAGCAGCGCCGTAATACTGGCAATGGGCAAAATGAGGCCACCGCCAATGATCCAACGCCGGGCAATACGTCGTTCTTGGGTAGGCGTGCGCTCCACGTTGCGCGGCTTGAAGGCGTAGAGCCAAACCACGGTGACACCGATCAGCACGATGGTGGCAAACCCCAGCATCACCCACCAAATTAACCGCACGTCTCTTGCGGCGGGCCCAGCAGGGTCTAAGATAGAGCTGTCGCCGCTGCAACCCGCGACACCTAACAGCAAGCCACCCCCTAGCCAATAGGCCAGTCGACGGGCTCGGAGCGCTGTTCGATACGACAAGATGCATGTGGCGCTATGGCGTTCCCTCATTAGCGTTTTCCCTGACATACAGTTGATCTATCTAACTGTTTTGATTTGTCTAACCACAGGAAGTGACCATGACACAGACTCCCCAACGCTCGATCAAAAGCCGCGCATCGCTGGCAGGGCACCCGCTTCACCCAGTGATGATTCACTTCCCGGTGGCGGCCCTGATGGCGTTGGTCGCCTGCGACTTGGCCTACTGGTATACCCAGGATATGTTCTGGCTGCGCGGCGGGCTCTGGCTGGCGGGGGTTGGCGCGTTTGGCGGCTGGATTGCGTCGGTGGCCGGCATTATCGACCTGGTATCGGTGGCCCGCATCCGCCGTTTGATCACGGGCTGGAGTCACGCGATAGTCGCTGTCGTCATGCTCTCTCTGGCGTCGCTGAACTGGCTGCTGCGTTTCACTGAGCCCGATGCGGTGCTGCCGTGGGGGTTGGCCATCTCGCTGGTAACGGCCGGTTTGATTGCGCTGGCCGGGTGGCTCGGTGGCCAGCTGGTGTACGAGCACGCGGTGGGCGTTGAAGTGGAGCAGTGACCCGGACGGCACAATGGCCCCCCATGACAGAACGTTGGCCATGGCGCTAGCTCCACTCCAGCGGCTTGGAAAGCACAAACCCAAGCACGCCAACAATGCCGACCAGCGCCAGCAGCAACGCACACAGGCTGGCTGCCTTCACCCCTTTAAAAATTCCCATCTCCAGACGCAATATGAGCCAGCCAAAGCAGCCGTGGGCCGCCACCATCAGCACCACGGCGCCTAATTTGAGGATCAACCAACCGCCCAACAGGCCATGCAGAAGAAACAGCAACGTGCCCGAAGCAATCGCAGCGAGAGCGGCCGGCGTGGCGATAGAGTTGTAAAAAAAACGCGGCATTGGAGGTGTGCCTTGGGCAAATCCCGCGTCTTTACGCAGCTGCAGCGATTGCAGTAACAGTGCTGGAAGATAAAGAAGTGCACCGCACCAAATGACCAGCGCGGCGATGTGCAGCAGTTTTAGCCATGGCATCGAGGCTTCCTTGCGTAACTAGGCAGTGTCTGTGATGACCCTAATAACCCTAGTCAACCGATGCCACTCTGGCTAGGCAAAATGCCTATTTTTCACGCTACCGAAATTTCGTAACCCGTGAATTTACGTAGATTAATCACCCCCGTATCGAACATGAGGTATTGCCCTTTAACACCCTGAAGGGTGCCTTCAACCAGCGGCTGCTTGTCGAAATTGTGAGAGACCACTTTGCGCGGAAACGCTGCAACCGGATAGTCGAACTGCAGAGGCGCTTCATCCAGCGTGCGAATGGCGTCTTCGCCGTGAACACTGCGTAGCTGGCTTAAGCCGTCTGCCAGAGTGTTCAACAATCGGTCACGTTCAGCGCGCAAATCGAGTAGTTCTACCTCACCTTTGAGCATGGCACGCCAGTTGGTGCGGTCGGCTACCTGCTCTTTGAAGAGCATCTCGACGAACCCGGACTGCTGGCGGGTATTCACTTCGAGAATCGGCAGTGCCTGAATAGCGCCTTGATCCAACCAGCGGGTGGGCATTTGGGTTTTGCGGGTAATGCCCACCTTCAAGCCGGAAGAGTTAGCCAGATAGACGATGTGGGGCTGAAAGCAGTGCGCCTCACCCCACTCCGGCTCGCGGCAGGTGCCTTGGTAGTAGTGGCAGGTCTCCGGCTTCATGATGCAGGTGTCGCACTGTGCCAACCGTTTGAAACACGGGTAGCAGTAGCCTTGTGCAAAACTTTTTTTGGTTGCCCGACCGCAGTGGGTACAGGCAATGGCCCCGCTCCATGAAAGACGCATGGGGGAACCAATACGCTCATTCAATGCCACCCGATGCTCACCTGCGCGCAGGTGGTAAACCACCTGTTCGTCTTGGCGACGAGGCAGCGCCGCCGCCATTTTTTGCAAACACCCTTTAACGGGAGAGACCTCTGGGATTAACAAATCAGTCACGCGTGGCATCCCGGCCCAGGCCCGCCATTTCGGGACTCACACCGGCGCCCGTTGCACCTGCCCCACAGGTGCGACGTTCTAGGTATCCTACGCGGTTCTCTTCCGGTACGTTATTTTCGGCTTCATAGCGCATGACCGCTTCCAAGCACAGCTCGGTTTGCTCAGGCGTCAACCGGCGGCCATCGGGCCATTTACGTAGCGAGACCGCCTGCTTCAGGCTTTCATAAATCGCAGGTGTCATTTGGTTAATCATTTTATCGAAGGTCATATCGCTCACGGTCAGCACCTCACGTGTTGGCTGCGTTCAAATTGGCGGCGTTAGGCTTTTCTACGTTGGGAGGAATAATACCAGCCCGAGGCGAGCCCCACGAGCAGCCCGCCCAAGTGAGCTTCATTGGCCACGTTGCCAAAGCCGACGGTACTGGCGATGTCGGTCATGGTGAACACCATCCAGCCGAGCATGAAGACCACCAGCATTTGCGGCACGAAGAAACCGCTTTGCGGGGCACGGCGGGACATAAGCCACACATGGGCCAGCAACGCATACACCACACCAGACATGCCACCAAACAGCACCGTCCCAGTCACGTATTGCGCCAAGTTGGCACCAATACCGGCGACGAGAAGCAGTAATAGCATCATTTTACTGCCCTGGCGCTGTTCGATCTGTCGGCCGAAATACCATACCCACATCAGGTTGAAAATCAGGTGCATCCAACCGAAGTGCAAAAACGCGGGGGATAGCAAACGCCACACCTGCCCTCCCATCACGGTGTCCGCTAACGAGCCGTACACCAGCTGACCGCCGGAAATACCCACCGGCACGATGGTCAGGGCCACGACCAGCAAATCGCCAAACACTCCGCTCAAGGCGAATACCAGCAGGCTGACACCGATCATGAGAGCCGTCACCGGGACATGGCGCAGCGTCGTGGTGAGATGCTGGACGTTGGCGGCTCGCCGCGGTTGAGCCCCGTCGAGAATCAGCGGTTCACCCCGCTCCCACCGCCCGACGACGGCCTGGAGCTCGTCACGTTGACGAGGGTCGGCCACCCAAAGCAGCTGGCCCTCGGCTTCGTCCGTAATGCGATGGCCAATACGGTAGTGCCATAACGCTTTGCGCAGTGCCTGTGTGTCTGCGCCCGTGGGTAAGAGCATGACGGGATGCATGGCATCTCCCTACTATCCAAGTGGTCGTGCGCCTGAGCGCCAGAGGGCCAACGGATAAACAAAAAAATCCGGCGGAGGGGGCCGCCGGATAAAAGCAAGGGATCATTCAAGGGAACACTTACTCTGATATCCGGCAACGGGGTTAGTTCAGCTGTTTTGCAAAAATTATGTAACCATATGTAACGCTTTAGTCGCCCGCTTAATCAAAATCGATTTCCCACGGTTTAGGTAACGCACGCTCTTCTCTAGGCACTTGAATCCAAACGAAATGATCGGCATTAAGCTGTGTTTCGCCGCTCCAACGATATGCCACTAAACGACCAAGTTTGACGGCGCTATAATCCAGGCAAGCGATATTGGGAGCTGGCAACGCAGGAATCCCTTCACACCAATAATGCCCAATGAAGAGCGGCGGCTGGTCGGGCCCATAATAACTTAGCCGCTGTCGTTCGCTCTGGCTTAACGGCTGCGTCTCTAGGTCGCCGGGCAAGTTGTCGGGTTGAAACACGACATCGCCCCACTGCTGCGGGTTGGCCGACCAAAAATGCGCACGAAAACTTTGCCGGGTGAAACCATCCCCTGAGTGAATCGCTACCCCGGTCGGTAACGGTATATGGGGGCCACGAGTGAGTCGATCAAGGATGCGATACGCCTGGGACGTCGGGTCGGTGGATTCCACCAAAAACTGGCTATCCATCCGTGCAGAGGGCGCACGCTGCTTGAGTTCATGGATCAGCGTCGCGTCCCAGCAGGCGTGCACGACGCGAATGCCGTCCACCTCTAAAAAGAGTGGGATGGTTTTAAACCATGCCAGCGTATCTTCCCATTCGTTGGTGTGGTCGCGGTATTGATCGAGCGTGTCTTGAATGATGCGATTGTGGCGCGGCGTGTGCTCACGCAGCCAGCGCTTGCCGCTGCCTCGTGGCGCAGGGTGGGTATAGGCCAGCGCATTGTATTCGTGGTTCCCCATGACGATATGCGCCTCGCCCGCCTCCACCATGCGCCGGGCAATGGTAACGGCAAGTCGAATGCGTGGCCCGCGATCGATGAGGTCGCCCAAAAAGATCACTTTGCGTCGGGGGTGACGGTAGACACCACGCCGCTGGTGATACCCCAGCTTCTCGAGCAGCGTTGCCAACGTCGCGCCGCAGCCATGGACATCGCCGATGAGGTCGTAACCCTCCATATCAATCCCCTAGCCGATGGCTCCAGCCGAGCTTACTGCGCAGCACGTCGTAGAAATTGTGCCCAATGGGATGCACCAACTGAACGCGCTCCGGCTTACGGGTGATGACCAGCACATCGTCAGGTTTGGCCACCGCGCGCGTTTGGCCATCGCAACTGATATGAGGGTACGTTTGGTTGGTTTCGCCGATATGAATGCGTATTTCACTGGCCGCATCGATCACGATGGGCCGACTCGAGAGCGTGTGTGGGAACATGGGCACTAGCGTCACCACATCCAGCTTGGGATGCATGATTGGCCCACCACCGGACAGCGCATAGGCAGTGGAACCCGTTGGTGTGGCCACGATCAGTCCATCACTGCGCTGGCTGTAAACAAACTGCCTATCAATAAACAGCTCAAACTCAATCATGCGCACCGCTTTCCCAGGGTGCACGACGACTTCGTTCAGCGCGTCGCCGCTGCCCACCGCCACACCATTGCGATAGAGCACAGCATCCAGCAGAAAACGCTCCTCCACCTCGAACTCGCCCGCCAAGACCTCGCCAACGCGATGCTCTAGCTCATCCGGTGAAATATCGGTGAGAAACCCCAGCCGCCCACGATTAACGCCAAGAATCAGCGTGCCGCTGCGACACAGAGTACGGGCGGCCCCTAGCAAACTGCCGTCACCGCCCACCACGATCACGAGATCGCATAGCTCGCCCAGCATACGGCGGCTCGCCTCGGGCAAACCGTGCTGCGGCAGCGCCGTGGCGGTTCGGTCCTCGATGAGTACCTTGTAGTCATGCTCGGTCAAATAGCGGACCAAGCGTTGCAGCGAGTCGACGACTTTGTCACTGCCAAGGCGGCCAATCAAGCCGATCGTCTTGAAGGGCTTCGCTGGGTGACGCGGGCTACCGGTATGGGAGCTTGACGATGGGGTGTTAGACATGGGTGACTCTCGCTAGCATCAACCCACATTATGGAGAGGAAGGCGGTATCGAGCAAATCACCCGGCGCGGCAGAAGTGCTCCTAGCGCCGGGCAAATCAGCGGTTTAGCTTGCGGCAGCCGCTACCTTTCGGCGCTGCAGCCACCAGTGGTTCAGCCATAGCGAAGCACCCATGATGGCCGCTCCCAGCAGCAGCTTGTCCAGCTCGGCATCGCGATTCCAGATGACGAGGTTGACGACCAAGCCTGCGGGGACCAACGCATTGTTCATGATGGCGAGCGTGCCCGCATCGACCTTCGTGGCGCCCTGGTTCCAGGCGAAATACCCAACGCCCGACGCCACGAGCCCCAGCCAGGCCAGCACCCCCCACTGCAGCGACGTGGTGGGCAGCGCCGAGTTATTGCCGAACAGCAAGAAAGCAGGCAGCGCCACCAGCATAGCCCCGATGAAGAACCAGCCAAACACGTTGTGCCATGCCAGCGTGGGCGGCAGGTCGGATGCCAAACGGCGATAGCCGACTTGCCCAATGGCAAAACAGAGGTTAGCGCCCTGCACGACTAGAAAACCTAACCAAAAGCCGCTATCTACTCCATCGTAGCGAATCACGCCCGCCCCAATCACCGCCAAGGCAGCGGTGACCAAATAGATCGGCGTAAAACGCTTGAACATCAGGTCGTCCAACAGCGCGATATACACCGGTGTGAAAATGGTGAATAACAGCACTTCCGGCACGGAGAGCAGCAAAAAGGAGTGATAAAAGAAGGTGTACATCACGCCGAGTTGAATGGCGCCCAGCGCCATCAACGCCAACCGCTGTTTACCGCGCAGCAGGCTGGGACGTAAAAAAGGGAGAAACACCAGCATCGCCAGAGTAACCCGTACCAGCACGGCAAAGTAACTGTCCACCTGACCAGCGAGGTACACCCCAATCAACGAGAACGAAAACGCCCATAGCGCCGTTACGCCTACCAGATAGCCCATTCGTAAACCTCAAACAAAGAGTTAGTTGACGGGAATTATACGTCATTCGCCTCTCCTGCCAATGGGCTAGCAGCAAAAGAGAAAGCTAGCGCTTGTTCAACCACACGAACGCATAGATAACGCCGGGGAGCCAGCCCGCCAGCGTCAGCAGTGCGCTGATGACGACACGTCGAGCACCGCCATTGGTCAACCCCAGGGCGAGGGGCGGTAGTAACACGGCCAGCGCGCGGTACGCCCACTGCAGTGAGGCCGGCTCGTCGGGGGTGGCGCTGTCCGTCACGACGGAAGAGGGCTCCGAGCGGGTCGTGGCCTCTTTCACCACCGGCGCAGGCGTAAAGTGCTCGACGGGCGCATTGGCTCGTTCGGAGGCCGCCTTTTCTTGGGCGAGCGCTCGACGGTGCGCTTCTTTGTCGATTTTTTGTTCCAGGGAATCCGCACCGTCGGCCAGGTCGTCATGGTAACGCTCCCAATCTTCCCAATCGTGGGGCGTGCCTGCCTTGGGACGACGCTGACCCGAGCCACGGGCACGCTCCCAGGCTTTCTCTTCCAGCGTATTGGGCTTGTCAGGATCTCGATCCAGGCCGACGCCTTTACGGTTTAGGTATTCACGAGCGTCCATCACGACTCCTCACAGCGGTTGAGGCTTATTTAAAAAAGCAAAGCGTTGAATAGAGACAGTATGGGGGCAGCGCAGGGTGAGTTAAATCACCTACAGTAAGAGAATCGGCGGCAGCCTGCCGATGATGATAAGGAGCACCCTCATGAACAAAAACATTCCGGACACCGTTCGAGACATCATGTCCCGCGACTGCTACCGCGTCTCAGGAGAGACATCCATCACGACACTCGCCCAAGGGCTGGCACTGCATCGGCTGCCGGGGGCGCCGGTCGTGGATATGTCGGACCGTTTGATCGGCTTCATTTCCGAGCAGGATGTCTTGGGGCACGTGCTCGATAGCATTTATCATGACCACGAGGCTCCCTTGGTGCGGGAACTCATGCGTCAAGACGTGCTGACCACCTCGCCCAACAAAAGCGTGACCGATCTCGCGCAGGAAATGCTCGGTGCCAAGCCGAAAATTTACCCGGTCGTCGAGCAGCAACGCTTGGTGGGCATCGTCACGCGTCGGGATATTCTCATGGCTTTACTCACGATTCGTCGTCATTAAGCACGTGAATACCTAAGCCCTCGGGCTTTGCCCCATATATCTATAAAAAACCTATAAAAAAATACCTACAAAAAAAACCGCTGCTTGAATAAGCAGCGGAAGCAAGGGATCGAAAACAATAGCCAGAACAACACTATTAGCGACTGCCATCACGATGTTGCCTGTACACTCTCAGACACTGCTCAGGGAAAAAGTTCGCAAAAGGTTAAAATTTTCGTCTCGCCGGACGCAGGCGTATACTGGGCATCGACTCTGATACGGGCGCTGAACTTGGCGTCCATCTTGATGCGGGCGGGAGCATAAGATGGCACTTTATCTACTGGTGTTAGGCGTGTGTGTACTCGTGATGGGCGCCGTACTGCTAGTGCTGATGAACGCAGGAACACCCCGCTATCGTACCGAACCCAAGGATTTGATCGCCCTTTTTGACAAAGCCCTGGAGAGCAGCGTGAGCGAGACGGAATGGAACGCATTGATTGGCTACCCCATTCGCCACGACGAGTATCTCGACAATATTCGCCGCCGAGCGTCCCACCTGATGGATACCCATGGCAGGCGCTGGCAAATTGCCCAAGGCAAACCGCTGCTCAATCAAGAGGGTTACGCAGAGCTTAAAGCTCTGCGCGATCATTTAGCGGCACATACAGCGCTTCGTCAGCGCTAACCACGCTGCAGCGACGAGGAGAACCGTATGCCGAGTACCATTCGTCAAATTCCCTTGGAAACGGCGACGAAGCATCACTCCCACGATTTTCACCAGATCGTGATTACGCTTTGCGGCTCCTCAGAGTTCGAAATCGAAGGGCTGGGTGGACGAGTGAATGCGTTTTCCGGCTGCATCGTGCCCGCTAATCATGAGCACTACTATTCCGGCAACGGCCACAACCGCCAACTCATTTTGGATCTTCCCGAGGATGCCCCCGCCCTGACAGGCGAGCATCGTGAATTGGTGGCGCTCTTCGATGCGCCACGCTTTTTCGCTCTGGACAGCCCACTACGTCACTACCTCACCTTCGTTGAGAGTGAGCTCGCCCGAGGATTTGACAACTCTGCGACCTCTTTTCAGCAGGACCGACTAGCCGCCACGCTGCTCGGCTCGCTAAAGGCGCGCCTGGGGGCGTCGAGTACGGCAACCCAGCGGCGCATCGATCTCGATCAAATTGACCGCTTCATACGCCGCCATTTGGCAGACGAGCTGCGCGTGGCAGATCTGGCCAAACTTGCCTGTCTGAGCGAGGCGCACTTCTCCGAACGGTTTCGCGCCCAAACCGGCCTTTCGCCCTGGCAGTACGTTCGTCGGCAGCGCCTTCATGCGGCGCGCCAGCTCATCATGCAGAGCCGCCTGCCGCTCACCGATATTGCCATTCAAACCGGGTTCGCCAATCAAAGCGCCCTTTCCCACGCGTTTCGACGCAGCTACGGTGCCTCTCCGCGCCAGTTACGCCAAGGATTGACGGGGCCATCTCTCGATACCGGTCACCGTTCGGCGAGCCCTTCAACGGTGTTATCTCCCGCCAGCCCCCCAACGGGGTCAGGCGTTCTCTCGTCTCGTCGATAGCTAACGAGACGCTACACTATAAACGTCGTTGGATGGGCCCCTCGCAAGCGCCGGCCAACTCTACTAAAGTCGTAAATGGGCACCGCTTGCCGAGAAATTGACACGTTTTGCCACGAAAACGACATACACCTAACGGCGGCTAGCTCTACATTCGAACGTCAGCCTGGGCACCTGCCCTGCCACCACTTTTAAACGTTAGCTGACACAGCTATCCGTTCATGCTGTTCGTTTCAGACCTGTCTTACGGGGGCCTCAATGCTCAATGCTAAAAAAATGCGTGACCCTGCCACCTGGCAAACCGACCTCGATACGCTGATGCAGCGTGTCAGCGAACACTATATCGTCGATGAAGATGCCTACGTAGTCGAGCTGATCAAGCTGCTCAACGCCGACCAAGACGATTTCGCGCGCATTGAGGCCAACACGGCAGCGCTGGTGCGCGACGTTCGCAACATGGACACCGCCGTCGACACCATCGACGAGCTGCTTCAGCAGTACAGCCTGGATACCCACGAAGGGCTGATGCTGATGTGTCTTGCCGAGGCGATGCTGCGTATTCCGGACAAAGCCACCGCCGATGCGCTGATCGAAGACAAACTGGGGCCAGCCGATTGGCAGTCCCACGTGGGCAAGAGCGAGTCCTGGATGGTCAACGCCTCGACATGGGGCCTGCTGATGACCGGACGGGTATTGAAGCTCGATCACCCGAAAGAGGGCCAGCCCGCCCACTTCATCAATCGCATGGTGAACCGCATGGGCGAGCCGGTCATTCGCCGGGCGATGACCGAAGCCATGAAAATCATGGGCAAGCAGTTCGTCCTGGGTCGCGACATCAATGAAGCGCTAAAGCGTTCCAAGCCGCTGTTCAATAAAGGCTACACCTACTCCTACGATATGCTAGGCGAAGCCGCACGCACCCGTGCCGATGCCAAGCGCTACTTTGACGATTACGCACGCGCCATCGAGCAGGTCGGTAAAGCGTGTAAGTCCCTTGGCGACAAAACGCCCGCCCCGTCGGTCTCCATCAAACTCTCTGCCCTGCACCCGCGCTATGAGTTTGGCCGCCGCGAGCAGGTGTTGGCCGAGCTGGTAGATACCGTCATCCAACTGGTCAGCAAAGCGCGCGAGCTGGATGTCGCGGTCACCATTGACGCCGAGGAAGTCGATCGTCTAGAGCTTTCACTGGAAGTGTTCCGGGCGATTTATCAAAGCGACGCCGTCAAAGGTTGGGGCCACTTTGGTCTGGTCGTTCAGGCGTACTCCAAGCGTGCGCTGCCGGTGCTGCACTACATCAACCGCTTGGCCGACGAGCAAGGCGATGAAATTCCGCTGCGGTTGGTCAAAGGCGCGTACTGGGACAGCGAGATCAAAGAGTCACAGCAGCTGGGCATCGACGGGTACCCGGTTTACACCCGCAAGGCGTGTACCGATGTGGCCTACCTAGCCTGCGCACAGTTCCTGCTGTCGGACGATACCAGTGGCCGCATCTTCCCTCAGTTTGCGACCCACAACGCCCACACCGTCACGACCATTCTGGAGCTGGCGAACCACGACAGCCGCCCGTTCGAATTCCAGCGCCTGCACGGTATGGGCGAAGCGCTTTACGATGCGGCCCTCGAGCGTGCTCCCAAAGGCACCTACTGCCGTATTTACGCACCGGTTGGCGCCCATAAAGACCTGCTGCCCTACTTGGTACGTCGCCTGCTGGAAAACGGCGCTAACTCGTCTTTCGTCCACCAGATCGTCGACCCGGACGTGCCGGTGGAGTCACTCTGCCAGCACCCCATCGACACCCTGCGCCAGCAAAAGACGTTCTACAACAAGCGTATTCCGCTGCCGAAAGACATTTATGGGCCGAAGCGTCGCAACTCCCGTGGGGTCAACCTCAACATCCGTAGCCACTACTACCCGCTGATGGAAAAAATGAGCGGGTTCATGGACAAGCAGTACCCCACCAAACCGCTGCTGGCCTTCGACGTGGCCGACGATAGCGCTAACACGCATAGCGTGACATCGCCTTTTGATCGTCGCCAAACCGTTGGCAGCGTGCAGTGGACCAGCAAAGAGCAGGCGGCCAAAGCCCTCGATGCGGCTTGGGAAGCCTTCCCACGCTGGGACGCAACGCCCGTTGCCGAACGCGCTGCGATTGTGCGTCGGCTGGGCGACCTGATGGAAGAGCACATGGCGGAGCTGATGACACTCTGCTCCCGGGAGGGCGGCAAGCTGCTCACCGATGGCGTCGATGAAATCAAGGAAGCGGTCGATTTCTGCCGCTACTACGCCATGCGTGCCGAGGAGTCGTTTGGCGAGCCCATCGAGCTACCTGGTCCCACCGGCGAATCCAACCGGTTGACCATGGGCGGTAAAGGCGTTTTTGCCGCCATTAGCCCCTGGAACTTCCCGGTGGCGATTTTCTGCGGGCAAATCGTTGCCGCGGCCGTGGCGGGCAACACCGTGCTAGCGAAACCCGCTGAGCAGACGTCTATTGTCGCTCACCGCGTCATCGAACTGCTTTACGAAGCGGGTATGCCCCGTGACGTGGTGCAGCTGTTGCCGGGGGATGGCCCGACCGTAGGCAGCGTATTGACCTCTGACCCACGCATTACCGGCGTGGTCTTCACCGGCGGTACCGACACGGCGCAAATCATCAACCGCGCGCTGGCCGCCCGCGAAAACGCGCCGCTCCCCACGCTGATCGCTGAAACCGGCGGCATGAACGCGATGATCGTTGACTCCACCGCCCTGCCCGAGCAGGTCGTCGTGGATGTCATTCAATCAGCGTTCCAGAGTGCTGGCCAGCGCTGCTCGGCCCTTCGGGTGCTCTACCTTCAGGAAGACGTTGCTGACCGCGTCATTGAAATCCTAAAGGGTGCAATGAGCGAACTGCGCATTGGCGACCCCCGCGACCTGGGTACCGATGTCGGCCCCGTCATCGATGAAGACGCGCGCAACGGATTGATGGCGCACATCGAAAAGCTCAAAAGCGAAAACCGCTTGGTCGCTGAAACGCCGATGACCGCGGAGCATACCCAACACGGCACTTTCGTACCGCCAGTGGCCTTTACCATCGACAGCATCGACGCCCTGACGCGCGAGCAGTTTGGCCCGGTGCTGCATATCGTGCGCTTCAAAGCACGCGAGCTTGATAAGGTCATCAATGACATCAACGGCCGGGGGTATGGCCTGACGTTTGGGGTGCATAGCCGTAACGAATCCTTTGCCGCTGAAATAGCGCAGAAAATTCGAGTAGGCAATGTGTATATCAACCGTAATATCATCGGGGCTGTTGTTGGCGTTCAGCCGTTCGGTGGCCAAGGGCTGTCCGGCACCGGCCCGAAAGCGGGCGGACCGCACTACCTGCAGCGCTTCGTGACCGAGAAAACGATTACTAACAACACCGCCGCCCTAGGTGGCAACGCGTCGCTTCTGGCGCTAGGGGATGAGTAAACGGCTCATCAATACAACTAACCTGAACTCCTGAAAAGGAACCGTCTCATGGTTGACAATAATAGAGCAATGGCCCTGGCACGGGCGGCCTGTCTAGGCCGCCCACCGGGCACGGGGAACTTTGCACACACGCGTACCCATCAACTCTCTCATGCTTCGTCGCGCGAAGGCGCGACGGCTGGTAGTGACATCACGACTCAGGGTTAACAACAACAAGGCTGTGTCATGGCCGTGACGATTCGGCCAACGCAGCCCCTGTCGATGCTCGCCGTGTACAAAAGGGTCAGCACCCGCCGATGCTTTTGTACGTAGCGTAGCGTCGTCCTCACACATTGGAGAAGTTTCATGGCTACAGGTGTATGGATTAGCTTATTCGGTTACTTCGCGCTGATGATCGCCATTGGCGTTTATGCAATGCGCAAGGCCACGTCTTCCTCTGAAGACTACATGCTGGGGGGGCGTACCCTCAGTCCACAGGTAGCGGCCCTCTCAGCGGGCGCGTCGGACATGAGCGGCTGGCTGCTGTTGGGGCTACCCGGTGCCATGTTCGTTTCTGGCCTGGGCTCTGCCTGGATCGGCATCGGCCTTCTGGTGGGTGCGTTCTTCAACTGGCTGCTGGTAGCGCCGCGCCTGCGTGAACAAACCATTCACTACGGCAATGCCATTACCATCCCGGCCTTTTTGGCCAACCGCTTCCCGACCCGCGCGCTGTCGCTACGCACGGTATCGGCCGTCGTCATCGTGGTCTTCTTTGCCGTCTACACCGCGTCAGGCCTCGTCGCGGGTGGCAAACTGTTCGAAAGCGCTTTCACCGGCGTTTACAACTTCGGTGACATGAGCAACTACGCCATGGGCGTGATCATCACCCTGGGCGTGGTACTGATCTACACCGTCGTAGGCGGCTTCCTCGCCGTGAGCATGACGGACTTCGTTCAGGGCTGCATCATGATGCTGGCGCTGATCATCATGCCTGCCGTCGTACTGTTCGGTGAAGGCGGCGGCGGCTTCTCGCAGGCGTCTCAGACGCTCAATGAAGTCGATCCCACGCTGCTGTCATGGTCCGAAGGTCTCACGTTCATTGGTTGGCTCTCAGCGGTCACCTGGGGCTTAGGCTACTTTGGTCAGCCGCACATCATCGTGCGCTTCATGGCGATCCGTTCGCAGAAAGACGTACCAACGGCCCGTAACATCGGTATGGCGTGGATGCTCATCTCGCTGATTGGTGCCGTGTCTCTGGGTATCTTTGGTCGCGCTTATGCCATTCGTAACGGCTTGGACGTTCAGGATCCGGAAACCATCTTCATCGTGCTGGCCAACCTGCTGTTCCACCCGCTGATCACTGGCTTCCTCTATGCTGCGCTGCTGGCAGCCATCATGAGCACCATTTCCAGTCAGCTGCTGGTGTCCTCTTCCTCGTTGACCGAAGACTTCTACCGCCTGTTCCTGCATAAGAAAGCCTCGGAGCAGCAGTGCGTCGCCGTGGGCCGTATCTGCGTCGTGCTGGTGGGTATCGTCGCCGCGATCATTGCTTCGGACGAAAACTCTCAGGTACTGGGTCTGGTGAGTAACGCCTGGGCAGGCTTCGGTGCGGCTTTCGGCCCGCTGATCATCCTGTCGCTGATGTGGTCACGCACCAACGGTGCGGGCGCCGTTGCCGGTATGATCGTAGGTGCCGTGACCGTCATGCTGTGGATTGCCCTGGGCTGGAACGGCTCCTTCATGGGAGGACCGGGCATCTATGAAATCATTCCTGGCTTCATCGCCTCGTTCATCGCCATTCTGGTGGTGAGCAGCGTGACGGCGGATGCTGGCGAATACAAGCACATCGACCGTCAAGACGCGTAATACGTCGGTTTGATGCAGCAGGCTCAGCGGGGAAACCCGCTGAGCTTTTTTATGGGCAGCGTTCTCACGCCAGCACTCCCTACGAACTCCCCAACTCCCTCCCCCTTTGCCCCAGGTCAATAACGCCCTCGCACTGGCTCGATACACTGGCTCCAGGGTTAACGCAACCCACCATACTCACACGATCGTCCAGGAGCCACGCTATGCGCCTTTTATCACTGCCTACTCTATTCACCGCCGGACTTGCCGCCGCTACCTTAGCCGCCAGTTCCCAGGCGTTCGCCTATGGGGCGGGCGATATTTTCACCCGCGTGGGGGTCGCCAAGGTGGCGCCCAAGAGCGACAACGGCTCGCTGGCCGGTGGGGCTTTCGCGGTCGATGTTCAAGACAAAACCGGCCCTGCGTTTACACTAGGCTACCGCTTCCACGATAAGGTAGGTGTCGAGTTACTGGCCGCGCTTCCCTTCGAGCACGACATTGCCCTCAACGGCGACCATCTCGCCTCCACCAAACACCTGCCGCCCACCTTGACCCTACAATATTATCCGTTGGGCGGTAGCGAGTCGCCGGTGCAACCCTACGTCGGCGCGGGCATCAACTACACGCGTTTTTCCGATGAGCGCCTAGCCATTGGCGAACTCGAGCTGGACGACGCCTGGGGCGCCGCCGCCCAAGTGGGGGTCGACCTACTGATCGACGAACACTGGGCACTGAACGCTGCGGCGTGGTACCTGGACATCGACACCGACGCCAAAATCAATGGGGCTGCTGCAGGCACTGTGGCCATCGATCCCATGGTGGTCATGGCGGGATTGAGCTACCGCTTCTGAGTCCACGCAGTCGTGGCAAAAAAATGCCCAGGGCGTTCGCCCTGGGCATTGTCGTTGACGGCACGTCGCACTTAGTTCTCGGTGACGATTTGGTCGACCCGCTCCACCGCCTTGACGACCAGCACCTGATCGCTGGCACGCGCTTTCTCCTGCATCATGTAAGCCGCCACCGCCGGAGCGACATCGCACTTGGCAGGCATGGCGGCTTTGGCATCGATTAACGCGTTCAAACGCGCAATGAACACATAGCGCACCCACTGAGGCAGCGACATGGTATCGATACAGAAAGGCTGCTGGCTGGCAAATGCCGACGCATCGGGCGTGGGGGTGCGCCACAAATTCGCGGCCTTCATGGCGGCTTCAAGCTCGAGAAGCGCGGTTTGAAGCTGTTGATGGACGCTCATAAACACCTTGGGGTTGGTCAATGTTGACGCCCATTATCCCAACTCTGTGGGTAAGTTGCCACTCGCGAGCCTCTCTCTAAGGCGTTATTCACAGATTCACAGAAAACCTGCAAGAGGCTGTGGATAAACTATGGAAAGGTGTCGCCACCGCTACTCTCACGCGGCTTACGCAAAGTTGTTCAATTTTTAACCACTTAGACAATAAAGCACGGATTAATCAACGGTTGCGGCTGACAGTGGCAAACCAGCAAGGTAGAGTGCAGGCTTGAAAAGCGGAAGGATGTCATGCAGCCAATTCACACCCTTGATGAGTTTTTTACGCGCAGCGGTGCGGAGGTATCGCTTTACCATATGGGGCGCCGGGTTACGGCGTGTCCACGAGACGTATTGCGCGCTTTCGAGAACGCCGAGTACGCATGGCCCGAGCCTTGGCAGGGTCAGGCACGGCTCGCCATCGTCTTCCGTTTGGGGGCCATGGAAGAGCCTGCCATTTGGTTCTTGGCACTGCCGTTGGATGAGCAAGGCATGCTCTCGCCTGCCCAGCGTGACGGGTTTATCAATCGTCTGTTGGAAACCCTAGGACGCAACGCCGCCGCGACCGACTTGGACGCAGCCGACACCGCCGATGTCGATCACCTGATGAAAGATAATCCACTGGCGTTTACGCCGGACATTACCTTTCAGGCCATGCTCAATGCCCGGGCCACCCATGCGAGCGGCTTACCGGCCAGCCAGCACCTTGAGCCAGTAGAGGCGTATCTGAGCGGTCAACAGTCGATCGATTGGCAAGCCTTGGGGCTACAAGGCATTGCCGATTACGTCGTTCGCTTGGATACCGCGACGGCAGACGCGCTCGCCGGTCGCATTCCCGACCTGCCGACAAGCGTCATCCACTCCCTCTGCTACTGCTTAGAGCACCACGCCCTACCGGACGCCCTGGTCGATGCCCTACGTTTGCGAGGTGAACACGCCGCCAGTGACGGTGACCTAGAGACGCTGTGCGCCTGCGTGCGTGCGGTAGGCAGCTCGTCTGCGGCAACGGCAGGCACGTGGTACACCCAGCTGCTAAACGACTCGGCCGCGTGCGGCCCCGACTTGATGGCCGCCATGGCCGGGCGCGGGTGGCCGCTGCTGGAAGACGCCGAACGCCTCCCTCTCTTCCTGCAACGTCTGGCGGAAGACGAGCGCAGCCACTTTGCGGCTGCGGTACGGGACATTGCGTTGATTCCTCGGCTACGCTTACCCGTTATGCTAACCCTGCGTGACGCGCCCACGGGGTCCGCCATTCAAACGCGTTTATCGGCCATGCAGCCTTCCCCAAAAGGCTAGCAGGAAGCGTCATCACTATGTCTTGTTTCTCTTATATCGTCAGGAGTGCGCTGTGAAGGAATTACCCTATCAGGCCAAAGCTGTCATCGGCCGCCGCGAAATGGTGACGTTACCTGAATTAGGGCTTCACCTTTGCTGCAAAGCCGATACCGGCGCGCGAACATCGGCGCTGCACGCCGAAGAGATCGAAACCCATGAAGATGCCGACGGGCAGCTATGGGTAAGTTTTCTGACTCACAGCGGTGGGCCCGAGACGCCTGCCCACCGCTACCGGTTACATTTGCACGACCGTCGCCGCGTTACCAGCTCGAACGGCCATAGCGAGTGGCGTTATGTCATTCGAACTCCCATGCAACTGGGCGAACTGAATTTTCCGGTTGAACTAACACTGACCGACCGTAGCAATATGCGCCATGCGATGCTGCTAGGCAGACGGGCCATGCGCCGCCTCCTAGTTGCCCCCGGCGCGGCTTTTTTGCACGGCGAGCCTTAAACACATTTCAACAATCCCTTTTTTGGCCCGGAGCCCTGCATGCACATTGCCTTACTTTCCCGTAACCGCAACCTTTACTCTACCCGCCGACTGGTAGAAGCCGCCGAGCAGCGTGGCCATACCGCTCGCGTGGTCGATACCTTGCGTTGTTACATGAGCATCGCCTCACACCACCCCTCCATTCATTACAAAGGCGCAGAAATCGAGCCATTCGATGCGGTCATCCCCCGCATTGGCGCATCGGTGACCTTTTACGGCTGCGCGGTGCTGCGCCAGTTCGAAATGATGGGCACCTACGTCATCAACGACTCGGTGGCGATTACTCGCTCACGCGACAAGCTGCGTTCGCTCCAACTGCTCTCTCGCAAGGGGCTGGGTCTGCCGATCACCGGCTTCGCCCACTCCCCGGACGATATTCCCGACCTGATCACCATGGTGAAAGGCGCCCCGCTGGTCATCAAACTCCTAGAGGGCACTCAGGGAATCGGCGTGGTCCTGGCAGAAACCAACCAGGCGGCAGAGTCCGTGATTCAGGCCTTCATGGGCATGAAAGCCAACATCATGGTGCAGGAGTACATCAAAGAAGCTCGCGGTGCGGACATTCGCTGCTTCGTGATTGGCGATAAGGTCGTGGCCTCGATGAAGCGTCAGGCAGCGGACGGCGAATTCCGCTCCAACCTGCACCGCGGTGGCACCGCCAGCGTGATTCGCATTACGCCGGAAGAGCGCTCTACCGCCATTCGTGCGGCCAAGGCCATGGGGCTTCGCGTGGCGGGGGTAGACTTGCTGCGCTCGAACCACGGCCCGGTGATCATGGAGGTCAACTCATCGCCGGGATTGCAGGGCATCGAGAGTGCAACCGGTAAGGACATTGCGGGCATGATTATCGAGCACATCGAAAAGAACGCCGTTCCTGCGCGCAAGGCGCCGCCCAAGCCTAAAGGCTAACGGGCAAATGCAAAAATAATCCCTATTAGGGGTGGCAAATCAACGCTGTCACCCCCACAATCTGCGTCACCGAAGGAGGTAGACGCTCATGTTTCTCGACAATCGCCAAGTGGCGATGGACAGCGTTCTGGAAGCGCTGGCCGATAGCATTGATTATTTCCAGGACAATATCGAACGCCTGCGCCCCTCCCTGCGCGATGCACTGAAGCCGCACTATACCGAGCGACTCAAGCAGATGCGCAAGCTGCAGGAACTCGCCCGTGCGCACTTGAAAATGTTGCCTCGGGATGCCGATGTCGAGCGGGATGACTTTCTATGGCTGTGGAGCCGTTTGAAGAGTTTCGTGGGCAACGATAGTCAAGTACTGATCAATGAGCTGTTGGAACAAGAGCGTGTGCTCATGCAGGCCCTCTCGACACTATTCACGCACCCTCTGCCCGACCCCATCGAGCCCGTCGTGGATGAGTGCATGCAAGGGTGTCGCAAACTCATCCGTGAGCTCTACAGCCTGCAAAAACGCAAGACCCGCCGTTGATCGGCGGCTCTTTGAGGGTGTCGACCTTGGCATACTCAAAACCTGTGATGCCCTACTGCGTCTCCCTACCGGATTCTAAGCGGTCTTGTAACAGCCATACGCCGTCTAGTTCTAACACTTCCGACGCCTCTCGGGCATCTTTGCTACGGCGAAGCTCGATGGGTTCGGCGGGACCAAGAAAGTACGGCTCTCTTCCCCAGAGATAGAGATCACCCACGGTCGCAATACGCGCCACCCACTCCCGCGCCCTCAATCGCCACTCATCGGCGGCTGGTTGCTCTTCCGCTATGCAGCCCGTCACGTCCATTCCCAGTGCTCGACCAATGAACAGCGCGCGCGGCAAGTGCCAACTTTGAGTGACCAGCAGTGCCTCTTGTAGCTGAAACACATCCCGCGCGCGCACCAGGGTGTCGTAGGTACTGAAGCCCGCGAAATCCATCGTCAGCTGGTCGGCGGCCACGCCACGGCGGTATAAGTCTCGCCACATGGCGCGCGGCTCGTTGTACGCTTGAGTGCGGTTATCTCCCGATAGCAACAAGTGCTGCACGCGCTGATCGGCCACCAGCCGGGCAGAGGTGCGCATTCGGGCATGGAAGTGCGGATTTCTGAGCCCGCTGCGGGTCCAGTGGGACGTGCCAAAGACGATGGCCACATCGGTAGGTCGGCACTGCTCGAAATGGCCATCAATGTAGCGGGAAGTGCTAGCCAGCACCCATAAATTACCCGCTATAAACAGCAATGTCGCCAGCAGCAACAAGGCTCCTAGCGACATTAGCAAACGCTTCATCCAACGTAATAACAGGCTGTGCATCCAGCTCCCCAACAGGGGTTAGAACATGCCGAGCTCTAGCTTGGCTTCGTCGCTCATCATGTCACGGCTCCAGGGCGGACTGAAGACGATTTCGGTATGCACCTTGTTGATTTGCGGTGCCCCCAAAATTTTATTGCGCGCATCGGCGGCAATCACGTCTCCCATCCCACAACCTGGCGCGGTCAGCGTCATACGGATAGTGACCATCCGTTCACCGCTAATCAAGCGTTCGATACGGCAGCCGTACACCAACCCCAAATCAACGATGTTGACCGGAATCTCCGGATCGAAGCAGGTGCGCAGTTGGTCCCATACGAACTGCTCGATCTCTTCATCGCTGGCACTCTCAGGAAGCGTCGGCCGGGGGAGCGGTTCTAGACCCAGCGCGTCCAAGTGCCGCCCCTCGATCAAGTACAAACGCCCTTGAAATCCGACACTCACCGAGCTGCCCTTGGCTTGCATCACACTGACGACGCTATCTTCCGCCAGCGTTTCCGTTTTTCCAAACGGAATGGCAATGGCGTCCACATCACGCTGCAGCGGTAGTTGTTGGCCTCGTTCGAGGCTAGCCACTTGCTCGATATCCATAGCAGTCCTTAACGTACCATCCCAATTACGCGGTTAAGCGCCGCCACGAAGGTATCCACTTCATCGAGCGTATTATACGCAGCAAACGATGCGCGACAGGTGGCCTCGACACCAAAATGGTGAAGCAGCGGCTGAGCGCAGTGGTGCCCGGTGCGAATCGCGACGCCCAACTGATCGATGAGCAGACCAATGTCTTGGGCATGTGCCCCCTCGACCACAAAGGAGAGCACGCCCGCTTTGTGTGGCGCGGTTCCCAGAATACGCAGCCCGTCGATTTGACTGACGGCCTGAGTGGCATGATTCAGCAACACGGCCTCCCAGGCGCCAATCGCATCGACACCGATGCCTTCCATCCACTCCAAAGCGCGGCCCAGGGCCACGACCTCGGCAATGGCGGGGGTGCCCGCTTCGAACTTGTGGGGAATGCCCGCAAAGGTAGTGCCAACGTCGAAGGAGACGGTTTTGATCATCTCACCACCGCCCTGCCATGGCGGCATGGCCTCCAACAGCGCCTGCTTGCCGTAGAGCACGCCAACACCCGTAGGACCGTATACTTTATGGCCCGAGAAGGCGTAGAAATCGGCATCGATCTCCTGCACATCGACCTGCTGATGCGGTGTGGCTTGCGCGCCATCGACCAGGATCAGTGCGCCCTGCTGATGCGCCAATGCCGCCATCTCTTTCACGGGGTTGATCGTGCCCAGCGCATTGGAGACGTGGTTGACGGCCACCAGCTTGGTACGCTCATTCAACAGTTCACGGTATGCCTGCATATCGAGCGCACCGTGGTCATCGACCGGAATCACCTTGATGGTGAACCCACGCTCGGCTGCCAGCAGCTGCCAAGGCACAATGTTGGAGTGGTGTTCCAGCATCGAAATCAACACCTCGTCGCCCGCCTTGAGCTCACTTCGCCCCCAGCTTTGAACGACGAGGTTGATCGCCTCGGTAGTACCCCGCGTGAAGATGATTTGACGGGCATCTTCGGCATTGAGAAACGCTTTGACACGATGGCGCGTGGCTTCGAAAGCCGCTGTCGCCTCATCGGCCAGCGTGTGCAGCCCACGGTGAATATTGGCGTTATAGCGCGAGTAGTAATCGCTAAATACCTCGATCACCTGCTGGGGCGTTTGGCTGGTGGCCGCATTATCCAAATAGACCAGCGGCTTACCGTGCACTTGACGATTTAAAATCGGAAAGTCGCCACGCAGCGCCTCAACGTCGTACGCCGCAGTGCTGCCCGCCATGGGCTTCTCAATCACGCTATGGGGCATCGATGACTCCTTGATTAATCGTTGAGCGCAGCCGCCGCTTCGACCAGTCCGGCCAAGTTGAAACGCTCCGGCAACTTGCCCGCCACCGCTAGCTCGACGCGCTCGGCAATGGCATCCAACGCCACTTGCTCTAGCACTTCCCCAGCGAACGCTAGCGTCAGCAGGCCACGGGCGGTGGCTTCGTCGATACCGCGGGTACGCAGTGCGTAGATCGCGTCCTCGTCCAACTGACCGGTGGTGGTGCCGTGCGAACACTTCACATCGTCGGCGTAGATTTCAAGCTCGGGTTTTGCGTCGATTTGCGCGCGATCCGATAGCAGCAGGTTCTGGTTGCTCTGGAAACCTTCGATCTTCTGGCTGTCACGCTTCACGTAGACCTTACCATTGAAGACACCGTGAGCGCGGTCATCCAGAATGCCTTTGTAGTTCTCGTTCGAGAACGTCAGCGGGGCGTTGTGGTTGACCTTGGTGTGGTTATCCACGTGCTGACGCCCCTGGCCAAAGAACAGCCCATAGAAGTTCGTTTCAGCGCCCTGCCCGTTCAAATCGCTGATCAGGTCGTTACGTACCAGCGCGCCGCCCAGATTCAGGTTGTACGAGGTGTAACGGCTATCACGATTTTGCTCTACATGGATGCTCGCCACGTGCAGATCGCCAAGCGGCGCTTCCTGCAGCTTGTAGTGGTTCAAAATCGCCCCACGATCCAGCATCAACTCAGCCACCACGTTGGTGAAGTTGGCGGCGTCCGTCTCGCCTACGTAGTGCTCGATCAACGTGGCTTCGCTACGCCCAGCGGCTTCCACCAGAATGCGCGGGTGGCTCATCACCGGCGTGCCCGCGCGGGAAAGAAACTGCAGCAGAATGGGCTTTTCGACGACGGTGCCCGGCGCGATGCGAACCACGGCACCCTCTTCCATGAACGCCGTGTTCAGCGCGGCAAAGGGCGAGAAGTCGACGCCGGTCAAACGGCCCAACGGACCACCAACGGCTTCATGGTTATCCGTCAGCGCCTTGGAGAGCGGCATGACCTGAACGCTGTCGGGAAGCGCATCGAGGTCCGACAGCGCTGCCGAGAACACACCGTCCACGAACGTCAACCGGTAAGCATCCAGGGGCAGCGTGATGGCAGCCGCCTGGGCCTGGGAGAACTCGGCGCTCTCTGCCAACGCAAAGTTGCCCTGGGCGATGGCACGGACATCGGTGTATTTCCACTCTTCATCACGTCGGGTCGGAAAGCCCATCGCTTCGAAGCGGGCCGCGCCCGCCTGACGGCGAGCGGCGATCCAGGTGGGCTCGCCAGCGCGCTGCTGACTGCGCGCCGCTAGCGTGTCCAGAAAGGTTTGGGTATCGCTCATGCCACGGACTCCTCAATGCCTTCGTAACCGTTGGCCTCTAGCTCTTTGGCGAGCTCGGCATCGCCGGTTTTGACGATGCGGCCGTCGACCAGTACGTGGACTTTGTCCGGTACGATGTAGTCCAACAGGCGCTGATAGTGGGTGACCAGCAGAATGGCGCGCTCTTCGGCACGCAGGCTGTTCACGCCATCGGCGACGACTTTCATGGCGTCAATGTCGAGGCCAGAGTCGATTTCGTCCAGCATGGCCAGCTTCGGCTGCAGTACCAGCATCTGCAGAATTTCGTTGCGCTTTTTCTCACCGCCGGAGAAACCTTCGTTCACCGCACGCTGCAGGAAGCTGGCGTCCATTTTCATGAAGCCGAGCTTCTCTTTCACCAGCTTCATGAATTCGGGGGCAGGCATTTCACCTTCACCACGGGCAGCGCGCTGAGCGTTAAGCGCGGACTTCAGCAGGTAGATGTTTTTCACGCCCGGAATTTCGACCGGGTATTGGAAACCCAGCAGCAGGCCCGCTTGGGCGCGCTCTTCGATTTCCATCTCCAGCACGTCCTGACCTTCGAACGTGATGCTGCCTTGGGTCACTTCGTAGCCATCTTTACCAGCAATAACCGCTGACAACGTGGATTTACCCGCGCCGTTGGGGCCCATAATGGCATGCACTTCACCGGCGTTGATGGTGAGTGTCAGGCCTTTCAGAATCTCTTTGCCTTCGACGGTGACGTGTAAATCATTAACTTGCAACATAGTGATCGCCTTTTGAATACATGCGGGTCGCGAGCGCGACGCCCTAAAAATGGTGTTAGGTGCCGGAGCGGTTAGCCCACCGCGCCTTCCAGGGTAACGTTCAGCAGCGCTTCCGCTTCTACCGCGAACTCCATCGGTAGCTCTTGGAAAACGTCTTTACAGAAGCCGTTCACGATCATGCTGACCGCGTCCTCTTCGGAGATACCGCGGCTCTGACAGTAGAAGAGCTGATCTTCACCGATTTTAGAGGTGGTGGCTTCGTGCTCAATGGTCGCGGTGCTGTTGCCAATTTCCTGATAGGGGAACGTGTGAGCACCACACTTGTCGCCAATCAGCAGCGAATCGCACTGGGTAAAGTTACGCGCCCCCTTGGCACGAGGCCCGATCTTGACGAGGCCACGGTAGGACTGGTCGCTCTTACCCGCCGAAATCCCCTTGGCCACGATGTAGGAACGCGTGCCCTCACCAATGTGAATCATCTTGGTGCCGGTATCCGCCTGCTGGCGGCCGTTCGTTACTGCAACAGAATAGAATTCACCAATGCTGTCTTTACCGCGCAGCACGCAAGAGGGGTATTTCCAAGTAATCGCAGAGCCGGTTTCTACCTGCGTCCAGCTGATGCGTGAACGCTCGCCACGGCAATCGCCACGCTTGGTCACGAAGTTATAGATGCCGCCTTTACCCTCTTCGTCACCGGGATACCAGTTCTGAACGGTCGAGTATTTGATGTAGGCGTCATCCAGGGCGACCAGTTCGACCACGGCAGCGTGCAGCTGATTCTCGTCGCGCATTGGCGCGGTGCAGCCTTCCAGGTAGGAGACCTGGGCGCGGTCTTCACAGACGATCAACGTCCGCTCGAACTGGCCCGTGTTGGCCGCGTTGATACGGAAGTAGGTGGAGAGTTCCATCGGGCACTTCACGCCTTCCGGTACGAAGACGAACGAGCCATCGGTGAACACCGCAGAGTTCAGGGCAGCGAAGTAGTTATCCGCTACGGGCACGACGGTGCCGAGGTACTGCTTGATCAGATCCGGGTAGTCGCGAATCGCTTCGGAGATGGAGCAAAAAATCACGCCTGCTTCGGCCAGTTCTTTCTTGAAGGTCGTCGCAACAGAGACGGAGTCGAAAACCGCATCGACGGCCACACCTGCCAAGGCTGCACGTTCATGCAGCGGAATACCCAGCTTTTCGTAGGTTTCCAACAGTTTGGGGTCGACTTCGTCGAGACTCTGGGGACGATCCTCAGGGCGCTTGGGCGCACTGAAATAGGAGATCTCTTGGTAATCGATGGGCGGATAGTTTAGGTGCGCCCAGGACGGCTCTTCCATCTTCAACCACTGACGGTAAGCGTCCAGGCGCCACTCCAGCATCCACTCCGGCTCGCCTTTCTTCTTGGAGATGAAGGCGATGGTGTTTTCATCCAGGCCAGGTGGCAGTGTGTCGCTTTCAATATCGGTTACAAAACCATCTTTGTACTCGCGACGAACCAACTGTTCCATTTCTTCGCTTGCCATGGTGATACCCTCCGGGCAGTTGGGTGGCGAGGTTAGCTCGCCGTCAATAGGGTGATAGGCCTAACGGCTTATGCCGATGCCGCCGATAGGCTAATGCTTTGAATCGGTAACTGTACGGGCAGTTTGATGGGCGTCGTGTCGGCCAGGTGCGCCAGCGTCACGCTTTCGAGTAGCGTACGAATGGCCAGTGATACCCGCTGCCAATTGTCGGCCACACCGCAGGTAGCCACTAAGTCGCACTCGCCTTCCGCTTGGCTGCACTCGGTCATCGCAACAGGCCCCTCGATGGCGCTAATGATGTCGGCCGCCGTGATGTGCGACGCGGGGCGTGCCAGGCGGTACCCCCCTTGAACACCGCGCTGAGACTCTAACAGTCCAGCCTTCACCAGCATTTTTAAGGTTTTACTCACGGTGGGATGGGGCAGCTGTACCGCTTCTGCTAAGTCAGCCGCCGCATGCGACGCCTGGGGATGACGGGCAATTTGCGCCATCACCACAGCGGCATAATCTGTCAGCCGAGAAAGCTTAAGCATAGTCACTCCGTTTGCCATCGCGTGGGGCCGAGCCGTTGGCCTACCCGTTAATTGGGTACCATTTTAGTCCTGTATAAATTTGATGTGAAGCCCTTCTGCAAAATCCTTATCAAATAGCGCGACTTCTTAGCACGTTCGCGGCTGATAACATCAAAAAAGCCAATCATTATCATTTAGGAAATCTATGGCACACGACAAAAGAAAGCCTGCTCGCAAGCGGCAGGCTTTAAAAGAAGGAGTGACGTTTAAGCTTTCTTGACGAACACCGACTTCAGTTTCATTGGGCCGATACCCTCGACTTTGCAGTCGATGTCGTGATCGCCGTCCACCAATCGAATGTTCTTCACTTTGGTGCCTACTTTGACGACCAAGGAGCTGCCTTTGACTTTGAGGTCTTTGATCACGGTCACCGAGTCACCATCGGCGAGCAGGTTGCCGTTTGCATCACGAATGCCGCCATCCGAGACCGCCTCGCTGTCGTTCGCCTCTTCCGACCATTCATGGCCACACTCGGGGCAGACATATTGCAGGCCATCATCGTAGGTAAACTCGGAGACACAGGCAGGGCAGTTAGGCAGGTTACTCATCAAAGGCTCCATCGCAGCAGACAGTCAGGCAAACAGTAGCAAGCGACGGAGCCTACACGGCTTGAGCGCAATGCTCCAGCCTGGTGCCGTATTAGCCGCGCTGGTAGGTACCAACCAGACGATTCATTCCCAGCAGATGGGGCTCCACGGCGGTGAGTAGCTCAGGCAATGTCAGCCCCTCGGGCAGTGACGTCTGTTCGTCCAGCGCCAGCACCCAGAAATAGTAAAGGTGGCTGCCATGCCCCTCGGGAGGCATGGGCCCACCGTATCCTGGCTTGCCGAAATCGGTCATGCCAGACGTTCCCAACGCGGTATTTTCTTCCAGCGAGGTGGTCTCAGCAGGCAAGTTGTAAAGCACCCAGTGAACGAAACCGTAACCGCCCTCCTTCACCAATGGCGCATCCGGATCATGACAGATCACCGCATAGCCCTTGGTACCTTCCGGGGCGCCCTCCCACGACAGCGCTGGGGACACGTCTTCGGCCTCGCCGGTGTGCTTGGCAGGAATCGCTTGGTGATGTGCAAACGCCGAGCTGGTGACGCTCATTGAAGATAGTGCAAAAGCCATAATGCTCTCCTATGCGACGGGTGTGATAGCAAAACGTAATGTAGCGAAGAATTTAGCGTAACTCTAACTGCGTGGCGTAACTCTCCCACCACTGCCGTGCAATGCGCCGATTCTCCTCATTGGCACTAGGGTCGAGTACCGTCGGCAGTCGAACGGACTCCCCCCCTGTCTGAAAAGTCACGAGTGGGTCCTGAGTGGCTAACTGCAGCGCATACAGCACCAACATCAATTCATAAGCGTCATCGGTATGAAGCCTAGCAAACAGCAGGGGCACGGCCGGCATGCCAATCTCACCCAAACGTTCCGCAGCAATGTACCAAGGCCTTGGGTTATCGGGCCCGCCATACTGGCTGACGAATCGACGGTCCGCTAATCGGCTAACGTAATAGGCGGCTTCTTCTTCTGAGCTCACCTGTAGCGGCGGCGCCCAATCGTCGGCATGCGCCACGGAGGAAGGTGGCCCTTCTTGCGCGCTGGGCGCTGACGCCGTTTGATGGAGAGCGGTAGCCGTCGGGCGGTCGTCATCGGCAGTCGGGCGTGATTGCCCTGCACAGCCCGCCAGTAAGAGTGTCAATGTACAAAGAGTGGCGATCCCTATCGCTTTGGCCTGCTGACGCATGACGCAATTCCCTGGTTGATCGTTCAACGCTTGATACCTTATCCAAGATGCCGTGTAAGAGCGTTTGATGGGTGTACCCAAAGGCGACTAGGCTTTGCCATGGAGTGCTTACAGTGTGGCACCTCTTGAACTCACCGCCAATTGCCTGAAGAACGTCGAATGAAACGCTTATTAATCGTCGCCCACTCCCCTTCCGTCAATACCCGTGCCTTGCGCGATGCCGTGCAGCGAGGGGCAGAACATGACGATATCGAATCCGTGACGTGCATCGTCAAAACGCCTTTCGAAGCAGGGCCAACGGACATCCTCCATTGCGATGGCATCGTCCTGGGAACGACCGAAAACCTAGGCACCATGAGCGGCGCGCTGAAAGATTTTTTCGACCGCAGCTACTACGGGGTACTGGACGAGAAGCAGGGCCTGCCCTGCGCGCTTTATATCCGTGCAGGACATGACGGCACGGGTACTCGTCGGGCGGTGGAGGGCATCGTCACAGGGCTACGTTGGCGCTGGGTTCAGGACCCGCTGATTTTTCGTGGCGAGTGGCAGGAGGCGTTTATCCGCCAAGCCGAGGAGTTGGGCATGACTCTCGCTGCCGGGTTGGATAACGGATTATTTTAATGCCTTGAAACGAAAAACGGCACCGCTCAGGGTGCCGTTTTCATCACGGGGAAGAGCGCGTATTACTTCAAACGCTCGAACACCGTGGCAACTCCTTGCCCCATGCCAATACACATGGTGGCTAGGCCCAAGGTGGTATCGCGCTGCTGCATGACGTTCAGCAGCGTCGTACAAATGCGCGACCCGGAGCAGCCCAACGGGTGACCCAAGGCAATGGCACCGCCGTGCAGGTTCACTTTTTCGTCCATGGCGTCCAGGAAGCCTAGGTCCTTCAACACTGGCAGCCCCTGTGCGGCAAACGCCTCGTTCAGCTCGACGGTTTCAATGTCCGCCGCGGACAAACCAGCCGCTTTCAAGGCTTTCTTGGACGCGGGCACCGGGCCATAGCCCATGATGGAGGCATCGCAGCCCGCCACACCGGTCGAGAGCACTTTGGCAATCGGCTCCAACCCCAGCGCCTGGGCGCGCTCGTAGCTCATGACGGCCATGGCAGACGCCCCCACGGAGAGCGCTGACGAGGTGCCCGCCGTTACGGTACCGTTGCGAGGATCAAAAACCGGTTTCAGGTTCGCCATGGATTCCAGGCTGGCATCGGCGCGAATCACTTCGTCGTTTTTTACCAGCACTTTGAAGCCGCGCTGGTCGTGGCCTTCAACGCCGATAATTTCGTTATCGAAGTAGCCTTTCTCCATCGCCGCTTGAGCGCGCTGATGGGAACGGACACCGAACTTGTCCTGGTCTTCGCGGGAAATGCCGTGCATTTTACCCAGCAGTTCCGCCGTGAGGCCCATCATCATGGCGGCTTTGGCTGCGTACTTGCTCGCCGCCGGGTTGACATCGACCCCGTGAGCCATGGGCACGTGCTCCATGTGCTCCACACCGCCGATCACGTAGAAATCGCCCATGCCCGCTTTGATGTTCGCAGCGGCGATGTGCAGCGCAGTCATCGAGGAGCCGCATAGGCGGTTCACCGTTTGGGCGGGTACCGAGCGCGGGATGCCGGTCATGATCGCCGCGTTGCGGGCGATGTTCATGGACTGCTCTAGCGTCTGGTTGACACAGCCCCAGATCACATCATCCACTTCCGACGGATCCAGGTTCGGATTTCGGGTAAACAGCGCCTGCATGACGGCAGCGGAGAGGTTTTCGGCACGCACGTTGCGGAAGGCGCCGTTTTTCGCTTTCGCCATGGCGGTACGAACACCGTCAACCACCACGATATCTCTCGGATTCAAACTCATCTTATTTCTCCTGTGGGTGGTGACTTAGGCCTGAGCGCTTGCCGTGGTGCCAGCGTAGAACTGCTCGTTGTTCTTGGCCATGGCGCGCAGCTTCTCGGTGGGCGCGTACAGCGGCCCCAGCTCTTCGGCCAAACGGTCGGCCAGCGCAACAAACTCGGCTACGCCCAGCGCGTCGATGTAGCGCAGCGCACCGCCACGGAAGGGAGGGAAGCCAATGCCATAAATCAGCGCCATATCGGCTTCTGCTGGCGTATCGACAATGCCATCTTCCAGGCAGCGTACGGTCTCCAGGCACAGCGGCACCATCATGCGAGCGATGATGTCTTCATCCGAAAACTCTTTCTGCTCTTTCACCACTTCTTTTACTAACGCGTAAGCCTGCTCGTCGCTGACCTTCTTCGGCTTACCCTTCTTATCTTCTTCGTAAGCGTAGAAGCCTTTGTCGTTCTTCTGGCCCAGGCGCTGGTTGTCGTACATCACTTGAATCGCCGTTTTGCCTTCACGTGCCATACGATCCGGGAAGCCTTCGGCCATCACGTCGTTGGCGTGCACGGCGGTATCCATGCCGACGACATCCAGCAGATAGGCCGGGCCCATGGGCCAGCCAAACTTCTCCATGACTTTATCCACGCGCTGGAAGTCGGCGCCCTGCTCGACCAGGAAGCTAAAGCCACCGAAGTAAGGGAACAGTACGCGGTTGACCAGAAACCCTGGGCAGTCATTCACCACGATGGGGGTTTTACCCATGGCGCGGGCGTAGGCGACGGTCGCTGCCACGGCGGCGTCCGAGGTTTTCTCACCACGGATGACCTCGACCAGCGGCATGCGATGAACCGGGTTGAAGAAGTGCATGCCGCAGAAATTTTCCGGGCGCTTCAGGTTTTTGGCCAGGCGGTTGATCGAAATGGTCGACGTATTGGAGGTCAGAATCGTGTTCTCACCTACCACGCCTTCCACTTCGGTCAACACGGCATCTTTGACGTTGGGGTTCTCGACCACGGCTTCCACGACCAAATCGACGTTACCGAAATCGCCGTAGGAGAGCGTCGGGCGGATGTTGGAAAGTTTCTCGGCCATCTGCTCGGTGGTGAGCTTTTTACGCTCTACCTGCTTGGCAAACAGCTTGCGTGCCTCTTTGAGGCCGAGCTCAATGGCGTCATCCTTGATGTCTTTCATTAGGATGGGCGTGCCTTTGCTGGCACTTTGGTAGGCGATACCGCCCCCCATGATGCCGGCACCCAACACGGCGGTCTGTTTGACCGGCTGGGCCTGCTTTTCGTACTTGCTGCCCTTCTTCTTAACGACCTGGTCGTTCAGGAACAGGCCGACCAGGTTAAAGGCAACGCTGCTTAGCGCCAGCTTGGCGAACGATTTGGCTTCGATCGCCTGAGCGCGGGCGCGGGTTTCACCGGCGCCTTTTTGGATCACTTTGATCGCTTCCACCGGGGCGGGATAGTGCGGGCCTGCTTTGCCAGCCACGTACCCTTTAGCGGTTTCGAACGCCATCATCTGCTCGATGGCATTGAGCTTGAGCGGTGATGTTTTCTCGTCGCGACGGGCGTGATAGTCCAACTCGCCTGCATTGGCGCGGTCAAGAATGTCCAGCGCCGCTTCTTCCAGCAGCTCATGAGCAACGGCCGCGTCTACTGCGCCTACTTTTAGCGCGGCGTCAGCGCGATTTTCGGTACCACCGGCAATCCACTCGACGGCATTATCGGCACCGATCAGACGCGGCAGGCGTACGCAACCACCCCAGCCCGGCAGGATACCCAGCTTGGTTTCCGGTAAGCCAATTTTGGCTTTCTCACTCATCACGCGGAAATCGGTGGTCAGCAGAACTTCGCAGCCACCGCCAAGCGCCAGGCCATTGATCGCCGTCACGGTGGGGAAAGGCAGGTCTTCGATGGCGTTGAAAATATCGTGAACCTTGAGGTTCATCTCTACCAAGTACTCTTCACCCTTATCGAACAGGCTATGGAATTCGGTAATGTCAGCACCGACGATGAAGGCGTCTTTGGCACTGCGAATCATCAACCCTTTCAAACCGTTTTCGGCTTGGAGGGCTTTGACGGCGTCGCCGAGTTCAGCCACGACGGCGCTGGATAGCTTATTGACGGACTCATCTTTCAAATCGAAAGTGAGCATTGCGATGTCATTGCCACCCTGGGTGTCACGCCGCTCCACCGTGATGGCATTGCCTTGATAGATCATCCGCGCTCTCTCCACAAGTTCGGGCTGGCACGCCGTGGACGTGCCTGCCACGCATTTCATACGGTCGTTTGATTGCCTTAGCTTGGTTGAGTTACACCGGAACGTCAAGCCCTGACTTTTGGCTAATCCGCTCGCAGGAGCCGCTCGTTGACTCATGCACACATTTCTTGCGCTTTTTTCCCTCACACTGACGCATCGCATCGACTTTACCTGCGATCCCAACGATCATATACGTTTCATTGATGAGTTTTTAACGCTATGGGGACACTCTTAACGCCCGCCCGCATGGAAGCCTTGCAAGGGCGCGTCGAACGGATCGTCGAGCGGCTGAAACCTTGGAGCTGGCTCTGGCCGCCGTTGGCATTTGCGGCTGGGCTGGGCAGCTTTTTCCTCGTAGACCGTCAGCAGTGGCTGGGCGCGGCCCTGGCACTTGGGCTGCTGTTGGCTTGGTTGCTGCTGCTCTCCGAAAGCTTGATTGGCCGCTGGCTTTCCCATCGCGGCCACCCCACGTTGCCAAAAGGCGTGACGGCCTTTATTGCGCAAATGATTCACCAGGAGACGCTGTTTTTTACCCTGCCTTTCATTCTGGTGACCACCGTGTGGAACAGCGGCCAAGCACTATTCGCGCTGTTGGTGATGGGTATGGCCGTGTGGTCGATCATCGACCCGCTCTACTACAAGCTCGCTGGGCGCTGGCGCAGTCTCTATTTCATGTTTCATGCCCAGTGCGTCTTCCTGGTGCTTCTGGTCATCTTGCCTATCATGGTGCATCTCACCACCGGCCAGAGCCTGCTGCTCGCCTTGGTGCTGACCGTCCTGGTGGCCCTTCCCAGTTTCTGGCATCTACTCAAAAAACGCTCGCCAGCTCGCTGGTTGGGATTTTTCGCGCTCACCGTGGCGCTGGCCTATGGGGCGTGGCTTGGCCGTGTGTGGGTGCCGCCCGCCAGTCTATGGATGACCAGCACGGCGCTCTCCCCCGCTTTTGATACGCAGCAGCGCACTCCCCAAGGCTCGCTGACACTGACGCCCGAAGCCATTCGCAACAATGGCCTGTATGTCTATACGGCCATTCGCGCCCCGCGAGGGCTGAGCGAAACGATTTACCATGCGTGGCATCATAATGGCGAAGCGATGGACACCGTGGCATTAGCGATCAACGGCGGTCGGGAACAGGGTTATCGCGCCTGGAGCCATAAGCAGAACTTTCCCGAAGACCCCTCGGGCGAGTGGCGTGTCGATATCATGACCAACGGCGGGCAGCGTTTGGGGCTGATTCGGTTTACCGTCTCGCAAGATGCCAACGCCGCCACCGTGGCCGATGGCACGATCCGACCGAGCGGTCTGAGCGCATTGAATCTGCGTCGTTTCGTTCCAGGTAACGGCGCTTCCCCAGACGATGCCCAAGCGACCGAGTAACGGAACGCCTTGCATTCAGCGGCGCAGCTTATGACAATTCGCCCACTTACACTTTTTGGCAGTTAGTTACCTATGGCATCAACAATTGGTTTTCGTATTGCTCGCTTGCCCCACCTGTGGCGCTCGATTCTCGATCGCAGGCTTGCGCCACTGGGGCTGACCCAGACCCGCTGGGTGACGCTGTATCATCTTTGGAAGTTGGGCGAAGGCAACCCACAGTGCGATTTGGCTCGCGCGATTGGGGTGGAAGCCCCGTCCCTGGTGCGGACGTTGGGGCAGTTGGAAGAGCAAGGTTTAGTTGAGCGTCGCGCCTGCGATAACGACCGCCGCAGCAAACGCATCTACCTCACCCCGGCAGCGATGCCGCTGTTGGAGCAGATCGACAGTGTCGTGCTCGCCGCCCGCCAGGAGATGCTGGCAGGCTTGAGCGAAGACGACTTGGAACAGTTGGAAAAGTGGCTCGCGCTGATCGAATCCAACGGCCTCGCCATTCAGGCCAGAGACCAAGACGGGCCCTCCGCTTAACGCTCTACCCCTTCTCGCTTCCTTCTTCTTCCGTGCCACCTGTCTCCAGCGGCTTGACAGGTGGGCGGTCTGACAGGCCGCTCAATGCCTCTTTGAGCGGTTCGATATCCGACAAATAGCGGGTGAACCGTTCGGCGGTTTGTGATTCCCACCACCATAGCGTCAGCGAATGGGCGTTAGACTCTAGGACCAACGCGTCCTGAGGCAGGTGTTCGAGTAAGGTTTGCAAATGTTGACTGGCCACATCGGGCAACGGACGCAGCGGCGCGATGCGCCAGCGCCAGCCGGCGTGGTAAGGTTCTAATGCGTCGCTGGCGTTGGAATCCCTCACCAGCAAAAAATCTGGCCCGGGTGCTGACTGCGGGTAGTGCCAGCGATAGGCGGGCATGGTGCCTCGAAAGTGATGCAACGGCGGTTTGGCCATTTTTACCGTCACGCCCTGTTTTCCGGCACTTGAGCGCAGCGCCATTTGACGCTGCTGGCGGGGGCTGGGTTTTAGCCACATGACCGGCGCAATCACAAACATCAGAATAAAAACGATGATCAACCATTCCATTGCAACACCTACCCTCTTTTCGTCAAACTCATTTGGCAATGTATCGAAACCCTGATCTAGGTCGTTGTTAAGAGTCACCTCTACGCCTAAAGTGAAGGTATCGAACACAGCCTTTACGTGTGCCACATCACCAAGGAGATACGCCATGAGCTATCGCCATATCCTGGTCGCCGTTGACTTAACCAAGGACTCTCACAAAATTCTTGAGCGTGCGGTGGCGATTGCCGAGCGCAATAACGGCGCTAAAATCTCGATCATGCACACCCTGGAGCCTTTAGGTTTTGCCTACGGCGGCGACATTCCGATGGACCTTACCAGCATCCAGGACCAGCTCGATGACCACGCCAAGAAGCGTCTAGCCGAGATCGCCGCTCCCCACGTCGAAGCCGCAGATCAACACGTGGTCGTGGGTATGCCCGACACGGAGATCCACCGTTTCGCCGATGAGCACAACGTCGACTTGATCGTGGTCGGCTCCCATGGACGCCACGGCTTCGCCCTGCTGTTAGGCTCTACGTCGACAGGCGTTCTTCACGGAGCCCAGTGCGACGTGCTTGCCGTTCGGGTTGGCAAGAAAGGCGAAAAAAGCGACGAGTGAGATGCCCAACGCCAAAGGCCCCTTGCGGGGCCTTTGGAACATCGATAGACACGTTACTCACCGTTTGCCATGGCTTCCAGCTCCATCCACCGCTCCATGGCAGCGTCCAACGCCTGCTGTACCTTTTCGAGCGCCTGCAGTTTGGCGGTCACCACCGTGGCTTCCTGCTGATAAAAGGCCGGGTCTCCTACCTCTTGCTCCAGCGCTTCGATGTCACTCTCTAGCCGCTCGATCTCCGCAGGCAGCGCATCCAATTCACGCTGCAGCTTATAAGAGAGTTTGACGGTTTTCTTTGCAGGCTCCCCGGCGGGTGCCGGTGGCGACTTTTCCTCTGCGGTGCGGGTGGGTTCGGTGTGCTGACGTGCCGCGCCCTCCCAAGGCGCAGGTGGCAATTGGCCACCCTGGCGAATCCAGTCCGTGTAGCCGCCGACATACTCGCGCACGCGCCCTTCCCCTTCGAACGCCAGCATGCTGGTGACGACGTTATCCATGAAGGTTCGGTCGTGGGAGACCAGCAGCAGCGTGCCGTCAAAATCGAGCAGTAGCTCTTCGAGCAGCTCCAGGGTTTCCATGTCTAGGTCGTTGGTCGGCTCGTCCAGCACCAGTACGTTGGCGGGCTGGGTGAACAGCTTGGCCAACAGCAGACGGTTGGATTCGCCTCCTGACAGCGCTTTTACCGGCTGGCGAACCCGGTCTGGAGTGAAGAGAAAATCTTGCAGATAGCTCATGACATGGCGGTCTTTACCGCCCACGCTCACCCGGTCACTGCCTTGCGCTACGTTGTCATACACCGTTTTTTCCAGCTCGAGGCCGGCCCGCAGCTGGTCGAAGTAGGCCACTTTGAGGTTGGTGCCTAACTGAACGCTGCCCTCGGTGGGTGCCAGCTCGCCGAGCAAAATCTTCAGCAGCGTGGTTTTACCGGCACCGTTGCGCCCCAAGAAGCCGATGCGGTCGCCCCGCATGACTTCCAGGTTCACGTTGCGCAAGATCACGTCGTCACCAAAGCGCTGAGTGACCCCTTTTAGCTCGACCACGCGCTTACCGGTCCGCTCGCCGCTATCCACGGTAAGATTCGCCGTCCCCTGCCGCTCGCGGCGCTGGCTACGCTCCACGCGCATTTTTTCAAGCTCGCGCACACGGCCTTCATTACGCGTACGCCGCGCCTTGACGCCCTGACGAATCCATACCTCTTCTTGGGCCAATTTTTTATCGAACAGCGCATTCTCGCGCGACTCGACCTCCAGCTCGTGCTGCTTGCGCTCTTGGTATTCGGCGTAGACACCGGGATAACGCCCGAGCTTCCCACGGTCGAGCTCCAGGATGTTCGTCGCGAGTTTCGACAAAAATGCCCTATCGTGGGTGATCAGCAGTACCGCACCGTTGAAGGCCAATAGCTGCTCTTCCAGCCACGCAATGGTGTCGAGATCCAGGTGGTTGGTCGGCTCGTCGAGCAGCAGTAGGTCAGGCTCGGAAACCAGCGCACGGGCCAGCGCTACTCGCCGCCGCCAACCGCCGGATAGTGCGCTCATCTCGGCGTCTGGGGGCAAACCGAGCCGGGTCAGTACCACATCGATTCGCTGATGGAAGGACCAGCCATCGATGGCTTCAAGGCGCGTCTGTAGCGTCGCCATGCGGTTCATGTCCGGGTCCGGGTCATTGATCAGGTGCTGATACTCCGACAGCAGCTCGCCCGCTTCCGGCAGGCCTTGCGCCACCATATCGAAAATGGTCATACCCGAGGATTCAGGCAGCTCTTGAGCCAGCACGCCAATTTTCAAACCGGGCGCACGCCAAATGGTGCCATCATCCGCTTGAATGTCGCCCGCCACGAGCTTGAGCAGGGTGGATTTACCGGTGCCGTTGCGCCCGACCAGCGCCAGCCGCTCGCCTCTTTCAACCGTTAGGTCGGCGCGGTTAAGCAGTACTTGGGTGCCGTAAGCGAGTTGCAGCTGTTCGAGTCGTAACAAGGTCACGCAGTGTCCTCCTTCGTCGTGAGGCGCACAGTGTAACGCATGGACCGGGCTTACGGGGTAACCGAATGACGTCTCGATGGCAGGAGCGCCTGCGGTGGGCATCGCAGGCGCGTGTTGGCGGGTTACATCTCGGTGCGGATACGCTTTTTATCCAACTTGCCAACGCTGGTTTTGGGTATCTCATCAACGATACGAATCAGGGATGGAACCCCCCAGCGGTTGAGTTCTCCCTGCGCCACGAACTGCTCCATGAAACCTTGAATCGCCTCGACGGTAAGCGGCGTTTTATGATCGCTGGGCACTACGAGCGCGGCGGGCCTTTCGCCCCATTTATCGTCCGCCACACCAATCACCGCGACCTCTGCCACGCCGGGGCACTGGCTGATATAGCTTTCGAGGGCCAGCGATGAGAGCCATTCGCCCCCGGTTTTAATCACATCTTTCATGCGGTCACTGATCGATAAAAAACCGTGCTCATCGAGCGATCCCACATCCCCGGTGTGTAGCCAGCCATCGCGCCATAACTCCTCACTGCGCGCGTCCTCTTTATAATACGCCTGGGTCAGCCAGGGTGCTTGCACGCGCACCTCGCCAATGCTGCGGCCATCATGGGGAAGTGGCTCACCATCGGTATCGACGACTTGAAGTTTGACGAATGGCACGGGTAACCCTGCTTTGCAGCGCCAGGGCAGCTGATGCTCGAAATCGGCATCGGCGACGTCTTTGGGTAGTATATCGGCGGTCAATAGCGGGCAGGTCTCCGACATGCCGTAAGCGCTGCGCGTATCGATGCCCAGCGCCCAAGCACGACTGGCCAACGCTTGGGTCAACGCACTTCCTCCCACCAACACTTTCCAACCCGAAATATCGATCTTCTTCGTCGCGATGGCATCAGCACTCACCACCATGTTGAGTAGCGTCGGTACGCAGTGTGAAAAATCGACTTTTTCGCTCACCAACAGTTTGACCAACATGTCGGGTTCGTACTTGCCGGGGTAGACCTGCGTGGCCCCCAACAGGGTCGCGGTATAAGGCACGCCCCACGCATGCACATGGAACATGGGCGTAATGGGCATGTACACCTTATCCCGATTGAGCAGCTCGAACCCTGGCGCCTGGAAGGTGCTGGCTTCGCTCAGGGTATGCAACACGAGCTGACGATGGGTAAAGAAAACTCCCTTGGGGTTGCCTGTCGTGCCCGTGGTGTAGAACAGAGTGGCTACCACGTTTTCGTCAAAGATGGGAAAGTCATAATGGGGCGGCTGTCGAGCGAGTAAGGCTTCAAACTCGCCCACCAGTGGCAGCGAAGTCTCAACAGACTGTTCGCTCTCTTGGCAGAGCATGTACCCTCGAATGTTCGGTAACCGAGCGGCAAGCGGCTCTAGCAAGGGAACGAAGTCTTCGTGCACCAGTACGAACACGTCTTCCGCGTGCTCCATGGTATAGAGAATCTGCTCTGGCGCTAACCTGACATTCACGGTGTGAAGTACCGCGCCTATCATGGGAATGGCAAAAAAACACTCCAGATAACGATGGCTATCCCAGTCGAGCACGGCGACCACATCCCCTGCCTGCACCCCTTGGGCGGTGAGCGCATGAGCCAATTGATGCACCCGCTCTTGAAAGCGACGATAGTCATGACGACATTGATCGCGGTAAACGATGTGATTGTTACCCGCCATGCGAACACCCGATTCCAGCAGCTCTTTGATCAATAGAGGCGGCTGTGTGGCGGAAGCAGTCGCCGGCAATATCTTGGGGGTTATCGTTGCCATGGTCACTCCTTGATGTCGTTATTGTTCATAGAGACTCACCGTTGCAGTGTTCACCACCGCGTAGGGCGACGCAATGCGAACGGGCACACCTTTGGTATTAGCCGAGGCGCGTACCGACCTTTACAATACGCCTTTCACCATCTGGACAAGGGGACACGCTTGACGACCACGACAGCCGATACGTTTTTGCCCGAGGCGCTACGGTTTCGCCCGGAAACTCCTTTGGTGGACATTGGCGCGAACTTGACCCATGAGAGCTTTCAGCGCGACCTAGACGACGTGATCGTCAGAGCCAGGGCCGCACAGGTGCGGACGTTGATCGTGACCGGCACCGACGTGGCCCATGCCAAGCAGGCAGTGGCGATGGCCCAGCGGTTCGAGGGTGTTTACGCCACGGCGGGCGTGCACCCCCATGACGCCATTAGCTGGAACGACACGGTGGCACAAGACATGCGGGCGCTCTACCGCCTTCCTGAAGTGGTGGCCGTTGGCGAGTGCGGGCTGGATTTCAATCGCAACTTCTCCACGCCGCAAGCGCAAGAGCTCGCCTTCGAAGCCCAGCTGGCGCTGGCCGCCGACAGTGGCCTGCCACTGTTTCTACATGAGCGGGATGCCGGCGAGCGCATGCGCGATATCCTGCGCAGCTGGCGAGATGACATTAGCGATGCAGTGATACACTGCTTCACGGCGGATCGAGCGACCCTACATGGGTATCTCGATCTCGACCTTCACATCGGCCTCACCGGCTGGATTTGCGACGAGCGCCGAGGGCACCATCTACGTGACTTGGTGCGGGACATTCCTCTGGAGCGACTCATGGTCGAAACCGACTGCCCTTATTTGCTGCCCCGCAATTTGCCGACCAAGTTGAAGGGCCGTCGCCATGAACCGGCCCTGCTGCCGTGGATCGTGCAAGAGATCGCCCGTTGGCATGATGTGAGTGACACCGAGCTGGGGGCTGCCACGACGCGCACCGCCCAGCGTTTTTTCCGCATCGATGCGGACGCTTAAAAGGAGCAACTGCGTGGCTGACTATCCTGGCTTCATTGCCATCGAAACAGGCGAAGATAATGGCCTGCCGCTCTCCATCGCCTGGTCGTTACCCGATGGGCGTATCAAGCAAACGTTGATTCAGCCGGACGATAGCTGGATCAATGAAGATAGCAACGTCATGGGCGCTTACAGCATCGAAGAGCTGGAGAGCTTGGGGGTCAGCCCGCTGGACGTGATCCGCGAGCTGGAGAACGACCACTTCTCGGCGACGCTCTATACCAGCGATAACGGCGATGACGACGCCGCACTGGCACGGTTATTCGATACCTACGGCTTGGACCCGTTCGTCGAACTGGCCCCCGCCAAGGTACTGTACGATCATCTCGGCCCCGGAGAGTGGCACCGCCTGCGCAGCGATGCCTTCAACGATCTTGGCTTGGAGCCAATGCGTCCAGAGCACGAAATCGAAGTGATGCTGACGCTACACCGCCAGCTAAACGAGCAGGATTAAGCAACCCGACACGCGGCTAGACACGCTTTCCCCTTGGCGATGGCGTCATCGCGCGAGCCTTGCTGCTGGTAGTAGTGCGTCAGTGCTGTATGAAAGGCGTTGGCACGCGCTGGCAGCCCTTCGTCCATATAACGCTGGGCTCTCGCAGCGACCTTCTGGGCGAAGGCATCGCGATCCACGTCGACGTCACCGCCCAGGTTATCGACACTGACATGGAAGGTACGCCCACACGCGTGGGTGAACAGCTGCTCGAGTGCCTGGGGCGCAATTTCTGCTCGCTCGAACGCTCGCTGCTGCTCGGCATTACGCCCGTCCGGCAGGTACCAATACCCATAATCTTCAAGCTGCCGCCGCTTGTCTCCTGCGATACACCAGTGGCTGATCTCGTGCAGCGCGCTCGCGAAATAGCCACGAGCAAAAATCACCTGATGATAGGGACACTCGACATTCGCGGGGCGATAAAGAGGCTCATCACCGCCCTTGATGAGTCGCGTGTGAAAGTGTTCCATAAACACGCCATCGAACAGCGCCATGATATCGTCCAGGGTCCAACGCTCTTTCTCGTGTGTCACCATGTTGCCACTTTCGTCATTCATTTCGCGCAGTATACCTGTGCCCCTCCACTAGGCTAAAGAGGAGACGGCAAACCACAGCGACTCCTGCTACTCTATCGGCCTTTCTTAGGTCTCTTTGCTAAAGAGGAGCCATACCTTGGGCGGCTTTACTAGCGATATAAAAACGATCTACTGGCCTGAAACCCGCACCCTGGTCGCGTTGGCACTGCCCATTTGTGGCGCTCAGCTCGCCCAGGCGGGCATGAGCGTGGTGGATGTCATGATGACGGGCAGGCACAACGCCACCGACCTGGCGGCGGTGTCGGTCGGGTCGAGCTTATGGATGCCGTTGATGCTCTTCATGACCGGCACGCTCATGGGCTTGACCCCGATCGTGGCACACTTGCTAGGTGGACAACGCCATGGCGCCATTCGCCCCGCCGTACATCAAGCGCTGTGGGTGGCGTTGGCCTTAGGGTGCGTCTCGGCGGTGTTATTGTGGGTCGCCGTAGCGCCGATTTTCGAACGCATGGACGTGCCGCCTAGCGTTGCCCGGGAGTCCGCCGCCTATCTTAGTGCGGTGGCGTTTGGCATGCCGGGCATTGCTCTCTTTCAAGCGCTTCGGGCCTTTTCTGACGGCATGAACCATACTCGCCCGGCCCTGTGGATCAGCTTGGTCGGCTTGAGCGTTAATATTCCCTGTAACTATTTACTCATTTACGGCGGCGAGGGTTTAGTGAGCCTATTCGGCTCCGGCCTTCCAAGCAGTTGGCAGCAGCTTCCCGCCCTCGGCGCATTGGGCTGCGGCATTGCCACCGCCATCTCCATGTGGACCATGGCCATCACCATGGCGCTCTATACTCGCCGCGGCACGACGTACCGCAGTGTCGCGCTGTGGCAGCAGTTGACGCCGCCCAATTTGGCGGGCATTCGCGAACTCGTCGTTGTAGGCGTACCGATTGGTGTGGCCATCTTTGTCGAAGTAACGCTGTTCACGCTGATCGCACTGTTCATTGCCAGCTTCGGTGAAGTCACCGTTGGTGCTCACCAAATCGCCCTCAGCTACACGACCATCCTGTTCATGTTACCGATGTCGTTAAGCATGGCGCTAACCGTACGGGTGGGAAACACGCTGGGGCAAAAGCGTTTGGCCATGGCGCGCAAAGTGGCTTGGAATGGCATCGTCATCAGTGTCATCGTCGCGGCCATCAATAGCACACTTTTGTGGTTTTCAGCCGCCCCAGTCATATCACTCTATACCTCGAATGCGGACATTCAGGCATTAGCGCTCACCATCATTGCATTGGCGGTGGTTTTCCAGCTCTCCGACTCCTTACAGGTCAACTTAGCCGGTGCGCTCAGAGGCTACAAAGACACACGTATCGTCATGGTGATTACCGTACTCTCGTATTGGATCGTGGGCTTGGGCGGAGGACACTGGCTAGGAACCTACGGCCTAGGGAGCATGTCTGAACCTATGGGTGTACACGGCTACTGGATTGGGCTGATTGCGGGTCTCAGCACGGCTGCATGTTTACTGGCTTGGCGATTAAAAAGAATCAGTCAACAGGAGTGATCTATGCCCCTACCTTCCCGTCTCTTGTGGCTCATCGCTGCCACTGGAGTGCTGCTGTCTGGCTGTGGCGACCATAGCGCTGAACATGCCTGGGAACAGTATCATCAGCAATTGGCCGCTGCGCTGGATACGTCGCCGCCAGCGCCATCCGAACCGCGCAACATTGACGCCTTCCCTGAACGCCAGCAGCGCTTGATCGAGGTACCAGAAATTCGCGATGGAATGCTCAACATCTATGCGTTGCGCGAGTGCCAAATCACCTCCTTGGTTGCTGCCCGTAACAATCAGCTGGGCCGCGTAGCACCTCCTAGCCAACACTGGCTGTACGAACGCGCCCTTTGGCAGCGTCTGGACGCCTGTTGGAATAGCGACATCCCCGATACCCTGAGCGACGACGACAAAGCGCGCTTGGCGCAGTTGACCGAGCTGAAAACCGAGCAGCTACCCGCCGTCAGTTGGAACGCGATTTTTGATTCTGAAGAGTGGGAAAAGAGTTTTTCAAGGGCCAGCAGCCCCTTGCCTCCACAGGCAAGCATCGATATCAGCGAGCAGCAAGCGGCCCTCAGCTACCTGCAACGAATGGTCGATCAGCAGTTCAGTCAGACATGGGAGCAGGACTCTTCAACGCTAGAAAATCACTTGAAAGCCCTTCAAGAGAGACCGTTGAGCGCCGAGATGCTGCGCTCGCTACTGCTCGCCGAACAGCGACTGAGCGAAGCCAACCACATGCTCGCGGCAGCGGCTGACGACGAGGCCTGCCTGTCGGTGGAAACGCCTGTTTGGATCGAGACGTTGGCAGAAAACGCCCAACAGTGGCTCGTCAGCGTGAACCAGTTGATTGAGGCTCATCCCGTCACCCCTCCTGATTCGGTTGCCGCGTATCAACAGAATTGGCTCTCTTTACACCGCCCGGAAGCTCCGTGGCAGCAGTTTCAAACCGCGTGGGACAAGCATACCGCGTTAAAAAGCGCCTTTTCCCCCTGCGTGTCGGATTAAAAATGACGTTTACGCTTAACCTCGCGGTCAAGCTGTGCTATTGGTGAAGTGTGCGGCAGGCGGTTACCGCTGTCTGCCAACGTCGTGACCACGCAGTACAAGGAGGGACACCATGGGCGCACCCCTGTCAACTCGCTCTGCCCAGGTCATCGACCTGGAAACCGTGCGTCAGCGTCAGCAGGCGCGCAAGTGTTTAGTTCGTTTAGCCCCAGAGCTAGATGGATTGGAGATGGTCTACCAGCTCGCTGCGAGTCCCGACACCTACTATGGCCTGCCGATTCTTGCTTGGGGGCTGAGGGAAGATGGCAACGTGGTAGGACTCGTCCCATGGATGGAGTCGCTCGTCGCGTGCCATGAGCTGGATAGCCATGAGAGCGGCGTTTTTATCGGTTATCGTGACCCTGAAACAGACGAAATCTTCGACCTCCCTCCCGATCACAAATACGACGAGCTGACTGCGGCAGCTAGCTACTTCGAGTATGAGTCGTCGGGCGATATCACGCTCATTCAGCAGCTTCCCGATACTCTAGGGACTCACGCCCTCTGCATGAACCACCCCCATGCACCTTGGCACATGAAACCCGTGTACGGATGGCGTTTATATAGCGACGGTAACATCGAAGCGGTGCTGGCAGATGAGCAAAAGGCCACCATGACGCCGATTCTACTCGGCGATGCATGCCTTTACGATGCGCACTCACAACACCAAACCGTCTACTTCTTCCAGCGCCATATCGCTAACCGTATTCTGGAAGAGGACCCCGCCACGTTAGAGGCACTTGCCATGATGGTCGTGCCCAGTAGTGACAGTCCATAACCCTTCTCCGCAAGGCGTTCACCCTTTAGTCGGTAAACGCCTTGTCTCGCTCTACAGGATCATGCCAAGCGGATAAAGTAGACGTACTGATCGTCCCCACTTTCTTGATGCAACAGTTCGTGGCCGAGAAATTGGCAAAACTTTGGCACATCGCGAGTCGTGGCAGGATCGGTCGCCACGACTTTCAAAATTTGGCCCGAGGCCATATCACGCACTTTGTTATGCATCAGCATGATCGGTTCCGGGCAGTAAAGTCCGGTAGTGTCCAATGCAGTATCGAACGCGGCGGGATCATTCGTAGTATCAGTCATCGACTCTCTCGGTTAGGAAACAGACCTATGATAAAAATCATCATTGAACGACGCATCATGCCCGGTTTGGAAGAGGAATATGAACACGCAGCACGCGAGGCGATGCGTGTCTCCTTGGGCGTCCGGGGCTTCGTTGGTGGTGAAACCTTGGTGGAGCTTGGCCACACCGACCGCCGTCTGATGATTACCAAATGGCGCGACCTGCGTGCCTGGAAAGAGTGGCACGCCAGCGAAGAGCGCGCCATGGCGATGCAGCGTATTTTACCGCTACTCACTGAAGATGAAACTATTCGACTCTATGAGCCGGGCTACTAACCCGTCGTCCCCCACGTCAGTGAGCTAGCCTGACGTATACCGTCACCTCTTCGCGGTCGTGATAGAGGTGGCGGCATCGAATCGTGGCGCTGACACCCGAGGCTGCTAACGCCTCTTCCAGCGTTGCCAGGCAGCGGGTCACCTCGTCCCAACGCTTCTTCATCGGCAGCTTGAGGTTGAAGATCGCCTCGCGGCACCACTTGCGCGTTAACCAACGCTCTACCATGGCCAAAACGCGCACCGGCTTATCGACGATGTCACACACCAGCCAATCCAACCGCTGCGGCGGTTCCCAGGTAAAGCCGTCCTCGCGTAGATGATCGATCTGGCCGGTGGCCATGAGCTGCTTGTCCATCGGGCCATTATCGATGGCATAGACATACATACCGCGCTGTACCAGTTGCCATGTCCAGCCGCCCGGAGCTGCCCCCAAATCTGCCGCCTGCATGTGTGCGGCTAAACGCTCTTCCCACTCGTCGCGAGGGATGAACTCGTGCCAAGCCTCTTCTAACTTCAATGTCGAACGACTGGGCGCACGAGAAGGAAAGCGCAGCCGACGAATGCCATTGATTAACTCGCTGCGGTTATCGGGAAAACTCATCCCTAACTGAACCCGGTCACCATCCGTCCAAAACACGTGCAAGCGACGCCCACCCGCCTTGCCACGCAGTGCGCCTCTTTTCTTCAGCATGCTCTGTAGGGGCTTGGTCAACGCCTTGATCAAGCCCGCTAAGGCTTTCCCTTCGTTCGTATCCGGCGTTTCATGCCAGATCTCTTCGAAACTCCAACGGCTTGCTTTGATCTGTTCGAGAATGGCCGTGAGGCGGTCATCCCGAGATAGCGTCAACGCAGGCAGTGCCGCTAAACTTTGTCTGGCGAATATGAGTCGCTTGAAGGCAGCCTGACGATGTAAATCGTTAATGGCTTCTCCGTCTTGGCGCGTGACACTTACCCAGCCCTCACCCCGCACCGGATCACAGGGCACGCCCAGCTGCTGCGCATGGTGCTGCATTTCAGCCAACGCATCGTTTTCAAACCCGGGCCGGCAGTAAACAAGCCATGACATGGGTACCGTATCACTCACCTTTCACCTCAACATAATCTGCAACCCATAAACGCGATATCACATACTTGCTCACGCGGCGGCCTGCATCATAGCACTTTGGGCGCGTCACTCTAAGCGCGTCGTCTTTTCATTAGAAGTGTCGTACACTATTCGGACGGTATCTCGAGTCCTTCCTTCATGGAGGGGCTTTTTTTATGCCGGACAGCACCATTTGACTAACAGCGCGCGCCGTCTCGTCCGGCCGCGTTTGCCAAGGAGAGCATCATGGGGCAGCGTCCTCCGCTTTTGATCAATCGGCTCGACGCAGATCGTCTGCAGCGCTTGATCGATAACGCCACCGAGAAGGATCAAATGGTGGCTGAGCTTTTACAAGAGGAGCTCAGTCGCGGAGAAGTGGTCGATCCTGAAGAAATTCCCGATAACGTCGTCAGTATGAACAGTCAAATTCAGTTCACTGACCTCACTCGCAACCAACAGATGGTGCGTACGCTGGTGTATCCGCACTCGCTCGGCACGACGAAAGACGCCATTTCGATCATGGCGCCCATTGGTGCCAGCCTGCTAGGGCTTAAAGTAGGCGACACCATCGACTGGCCTCTACCCAACCAGCAAAACGCACATTTACGAGTAGACGCGATTCTCTGGCAACCTGAACGCGAAAAGCAGTACCACCGCTAATTCGTACCGCGCTTCCTAAGCCGCTTCTGTTCTGATAAGCGGCTTTTTTGTTTCCCTCCCGCGTTTTCCAGAGACCACACAACCAAAAAGCCCCGAGCACAGGATGCCCGGGGCTGGTCATGGCGCGCTTTCGAGCGCGCAACAAAAAACCCAGCCGTT